>NZ_JBWKTR010000002.1:0-561300 GCF_059420425.1 Sphingomonas sp. GW821-FHT04B01
GTGGAAATCCTGAACCAGATTCTGGTCGATACCATCACTCTGCGCGACATGTACAAGAAGCACCATTGGCAAATGTCTGGCGCGACCTTCTACCAACTGCATCTACTGCTCGATAAGCATTTCGAGGAGCAGTCCGACCTGGTCGACATGATTGCGGAGCGGATCATGGCGTTGGGCGGTATCAGCATCGCCATGGCGCCCGACGTGGCCGAGATGACCCGCATCCCTCGCCCTCCCAAGGGACGCGAAGATGTTCCCTCACAGCTCGCGCGTCTACTCGAAGCGCACGAGATCATCCTGCGTCAGGCCCATGAAGGCGCGGAAGCCGCGGACGAGTCCGGCGATGACGGCACGAACGATTTGCTGGTCAGCAACATCATTCGCACCGGCGAGCCGCAAGTCTGGTTCTTAGCCGAACATCTTGCGGCAACCGAACTGGTACGTCCCAACGCATAAGCCTCAGCGGGTGGCGCACACGTAATCTCCGTGTGCGCCACGTTCCATACGAGGCGAATTGGAGATGAACAGATGTCCAAATATGGGAGCAACGAAGGAGCGCAAAAATGGCTGAAAGTGGATTGGATCAGACAAAGCGGCCGTCTGAAAGAGGGCGCAGTAGTCCATGATAGTCGTCAACGTACCAATCATTGCTTTCCGCTCGTGATCAGCCAACAACATTTCGGCTGTGCGACTTAATCGCTCCCGTTCGTTGGGCGGGTAAGGAGTAACATGCCGATGACCCATCGCATTCTTATCACCGGCGCGAGCGTCGCCGGCAACACCGCTGCCTGGTGGCTGGGGCGCGCTGGCTTCGGCGTCACCGTGTTCGAGGGCACGCCCGGGTTTCGCAATGGCGGCCAAAACATCGACGTGCGCGGTGTCGGCCGCGAGGTGTTGCGCCACATGGCGCTGGAGCCGGCGGCATTGAACCTGAGTACAGGCGAGAAGGGCACTGCCTGGGTAAACAAGAACGGCAAGATCACGGCGGAGTTTCTAACCAACGATACGGGTGCCGACGGTCCTACCGCGGAGGTGGAGATCTTGCGTGGCGACCTCGTTCGGCTGCTCTACGAACCGGCACGCGAGCGCGCGACCTACCGGTCCCGGCCGCACTTGCAGCCGTTGCCGGCCCGGCTCGAGGCGCGGACATGAGGCCGCGTCCAGATCCGGTCGCGTCCGGTCAGGAAAGCGTGTGGCGCTATCCCCGACCCGCCATCGCCGCGCCCAGCGATCGGCATATCCGCATCGAACATCACGGCGTCCTCGTCGCGGACACCCATGCGGCCGTCCGGACGCTGGAAACCAGCCATCCGCCGACCTGGTATCTGCCGCCGGTCGATCTGACGCCCGGCCTCCTGCAACGGTCGGAGCGACAATCGTTCTGCGAGTGGAAGGGCCATGCGGTCTACTGGCACCTGATGATCGGCGGCGAGCTCTTGCACGACGTGGCGTGGAGCTATCCCGATCCGACGCCGGGCTTTGCCGTGATGCGCGACCATGTCGCCTTCTACGCCGGTCCGCTCGATCACTGCACGGTCGACGGCGAACAGGTCCGTCCCCAGCCGGGCGGCTTCTACGGCGGGTGGATCACGTCCGACCTCGCCGGGCCCTTCAAGGGCGCGCCGGGCAGCATGGGATGGTGACGCCCCCTCTGCCCCCCGGCCTTCACGACTGGTGGGAGGCACCGCGCGTGCGGCCGTTGAACGAGCGCGTAGGGAAGCCTGACGGTCGCTACGTTCTCTGCTGGCTCCAGCAGGCGCTGCGCGCGCGCGATAATCCCGTGATCGATGCGAGCATCCGGCTCGGTAACGCACTTGGGCTCCCGGTGCTGGTCTATCATGGCGTACGCGAGGATTATCCTTACGCCTCCGACCGGCTGCATCGCTTCATCCTGGGAGCCAGCCGCGATTTGGGGACCGAATGCCGCGACCGCGGCCTCGCCTGCGTTCAGCACGTCGACAGGGCAGGCCACCGGGAAAAAGGCCTCGTCCATCGCCTCGGGGCCGAGGCGGCGGCGATCGTGCTTGAGGATCAGCCGACCTTCGTCGCGCGCTGGCAGGCCGGGCGGGTCGCAACCCGCACCGCCGTGCCCGTCTATGCAGTCGACGCCGCCTGCTTGGTGCCACCGGCGGTGCTGGGTGACGGCATCGGCGGCCGGTCGGCCTTTCTGCGCCGCCACGAGCCCGAGCGTGACGGCTGGATGAAAACGCAAGACGTGGTGCCGCAGCTGCCGGTCTATGCGGGACCGCTGCCGTTCGTCCCGGATGCGTTGGACGCGTGCGATCTCGACGGCCTGGTCGCCGGGCTCGCGATCGATCACACGCTGCCGGTCAGCGCCATGCATCCGGCCGGGCGGGGTGCGGCGGCCGACCGGCTGCGTCGCCTGACAACTCAGGTGCTACCCGGCTACGCCTCGACCCGCAACGACGCCACCCGGCCCGACGGCGCGAGCGGGCTGTCGCCCTATCTGCACTTTGGCGTGCTCGGTCCTAGGGAGGTGATGGCCGCCGTCGCTGCCGCTGACGCAGGCAGCCAACACAAGCGCAAATTTGCCGATGAGCTGCTCGGCTGGCGCGAATGGTTCCACTTCCAGGCGCGGGCGCTCGCCGCACCGGAACGCTACGATCGCATACCAGCATGGGCGTTGCAGACGCTCTCAGCTCATGCCGGAGATCCAAGGCCCGAGCTGGAGACGCTGGAGGCGCTGCTTCATGGCGAGACGCGCAACGAAACTTGGAACGCCTGCCAGAGGCAATTTCTGGCCGACGGGTGGATGCACAACAACCTGCGGATGTACTGGGGCAAGCGCCTCCTGGCGATGACGCCCAGTCCCGAGGCGGCATGGGCGACCGCCTGCTATCTCAACGATCGACTGAGCCTCGATGGTCGCGACCCGTCGACCTACGGCAATATCGCCGCCATGTTCGCGAGCTCCCCATCAGACCGCGAGCGGCCGATCTACGGCCGCGTCGCGACCCGCGGCGACGGCTCTACCCGCCGCAAGGCAGGCGGCGATGCATGGCTAACGGCCGCCGCGTCAAGGCCCGTCCCGCAGGTATCGACTCCCGTGGAGGTGCCCGTCGATCCGTATCTCACCGGCGAGCCGACGATCTAAAGCATAGTGGAACCGGTTTTGTGAGGCGTTCGATTTTGCACTGAGGTCGGTGCGGCGACAGGTCTTCACGCATGTCGGAAGGCCTGTGGCCGACCACCTGACGGGCAGCACGTTCAGCTCGGTTGGTTACCCTCTTCACGCTGCTTGGCGGCGCGCTCCGTCAGCGTTTTCAACGCCTCGTCGAAGCGGCCCTCGCGTTCAGCCTGACGCAGGAACTGGACCTCGTCGACAAGGATTTCGGCTGGCGTAGGTTGCTGGGCGAATTGCATGGCGACAGCATCGGCGAACGCGTCGAGCGGCATGTAGCCTGGTCGGTTCGCCTGTCCTGGCGTGAGGTCGGTCTGCACGCCCGGCGGGGCCAGCTCGATCACCTCGATCTTGCCTGCCAACTGGGTCCGGAGCGAGACTGAGTAGGAGTGGATAGCTGCCTTGGTCGCCGAGTAGGTCGGCGCCGCCACCAGCGGCACATATGCAAGGCCCGAGGTGACCGTGACGATCGCGGCATCGGGCTGACCCATAAGATGGTCGATCAGCGCGTTCGTCAGCCGGATCGTGCCGAGTATGTTGATCGCCAGCGTCGCTTCGGCGTCGGCCAGGTCGCGCCGACCCGTCAGATCCTCAAACTTCATGATGCCGGCATTGTTGAACAGCACGTTCAGCGCCGGAAAGTCGGCTACGACCTGCTTGGCGAAATCGTCGACTTGCGCAGCGTCTTCGACATCCAGCGTCATGGTATGGATGCGATCACGCCCATCTGCCGCCCGCTGAAGCGCCTCTTGGCGTCGCCCGGCGATTATGACCGTGTCACCGCGATCATGGAAGCGGTGCGCCAGCGCTTCGCCGATACCGCTGCCTCCACCCGTCATCAGGATCGTGTTGCCGCTAATCTTCATGGTTGATCGCTCCGCATCGGGAAAAGGTCGTCGGCTCAGAATGATCGCCGCACCGGATCGTTCATCGATGCCTGAGCCGGCGCGTCGACATACCTGAACGAGCGACCGAATTCGGTAGAGCCTCAACCTGTCCTGAATGACTGCAACTGGGCGGAAGCGGAAGCGATACCCACCAATCGCCCGTGATCGCATAATGAACGGGTGTCCGAAGATGGTGAGCGCACAAATTGGTTTGGCAGTCGGCTTCCGGGTCCGAACGGTTATGGCCTGCCGAACATCGCTATCATCGATGCCTGCCGTCGATCTATGCGCCAGTGAGGTCGGTGGATGCCGTAAATGTGCAAGAATATCCCGGAATGCTATCGACGGCCGGCCGGGTACGTCGTGCTGAATGGCCGCTCGAAGCGCAAGCGAGACAGCAATCGCTATGCCGGCACTATGAAGAAATCTAAAATCAATCTCGAGATGCTACGTCGCGCGCGATAGCTGAACTGCCACAACAAGGATTGTGGCATGCCTGCTCGACATCGTCTGCAACCCGTCGATTTTGGTCTCCGTGCTGTCGGTGCACTTCTCTGCTGCATCGCCTACGTTGCGATCGCGCATCTCACGGCCATGCACATCCGGCCTCGATCGGCAGGAGCGCTCGCCTACGGCCTGGCCACGGCCGGCTTCTTGGGTGCGAGTGCGGGCAGCGCCATGACCGTTCTCGGTCATCATCTCTTCGATGCAATCGAGGTGAGCCAGCGGTGGCAGCACCGGCCTCAAGCCATAATGCAATCGTATCTTCAACCGGAGTTTGCAACTGCGATGGACAGGTCGGATGTCGAGATGCTGGTCGTCGGTATGGATGCCGACGGCGGCTGGACGGTACTAGGCGGCGAAGGGTGGCTGCTCGGACGTTTTCCCACAAGACAAGCGGCCCAGCATTACGCGCGCGACCAGCGGCGGCAGCGTCCGGCCATTTCGATCGCGTCGTCATCGGGCCATCCTCCCCGGCTTGAGGGGCGTCTCAGCCTGGCAAGCGTGCAGCGGCCCAACGGATCTGTCGGGAATGTATGACATGGGCCACCGCCTCTGCGGTCTCGCCACGTTCGTGTTGGGATGTCTCGGATGGCTGCTCGTCATCCACGGCAGGGCGCTATTCAGGCGTGGAGATCGGTCAACGGGTATAGCAGGACGCGCGCCATATCCCAGCTTCCGCTCGAGACTGATAGCGCCGATCACTGCAGCCGGGCGCGCCTACGATACGCGACATGGTGCCTTGGCGATGAAGACGCGGCACGCGGCGGCTTCAGGGCAGGCATCGGCCGGCCGGCACGCCAGCGAAGGGACGGGTTGCCCGGGACATCAAAGCGCTGTCACCATCCGGCCGCGGCGTTAAACGATATCAATGCCTGTCATTGCTGCCTATCTATACCGGCATGGCCGCCGGGTACGCGAGATTGCCATCGACGAGCGCGTCGACTGCCCAATCGATCGGTCTGAGTTCGTCTGGATCGGGCTGACCGATCCGTGCGCGCAGGAGGTGGATCATCTCCGGCAGCTCTACGGTCTCCATCCTCTTGCGGTGGAGGATTCGCTGAAGGACGGGCAGCTGCCCAAGGTCGACGTCTACGGCGACCAGCTCTTCGCCATCGGCCGCACGGCCTATCTCGACGGCGGACATATCGTCTATGGCCAGACCGCCGTCTTTTTGGGGCATAGCCACATCATCACCGTGCGGCAGGGCTCGGTCCGCTCGCACAAGCCGCTGCGAGCACATCTGGAAGCATCGCCCGATCTGCTCGGCCAAGGCTGCGACTACGTTCTGCATGCGATCCTCGATTTCATCGTCGACGGCTATCTGCCGTTGGTGACGGCGCTCGAAGACGAGGTCGCCGCGATGGAGCAGCGGATGCTCGACACGTTCCTCGACCGCGCCGAGATCGCGCGCATTTTCGCGCTGCGGCGCGAGCTGATGCGCTTCGACCGTATCCTGGTGCCGATGGAGGAGGTCGCCCGCAAGCTCGCCAAGAACGACCTGCCGTGCATCGATGAGGAAGCGCGCCATTATTTCCGCGATGTGCTCGACCATGTCCGCCGGGTCGAAGCGATGGCCAGCGGCTTGCGCGAAGTCCTGACGTCGGTGTTCGAGTTCAGCAACCTGATCGAGCAACAGCGCACCGGCACGATTACGCGCCAGCTCGCCGCCTGGGCGGCAATCCTCGCGGTGCCGACCGCCATCGCCGGCATCTATGGCATGAACTTCGAGCATATGCCCGAACTGCATAGTCCCTACGGTTATCCGGTGACGTTGGGCGTCATCCTGACCGTCTGCGTGTCGCTATACTGGCAATTCAGGAAGGCACGCTGGCTCTAGCCGACGGCTGGAATGCGACGAACCGTTTGCAATGCTATGCGCGCGCTATGCCGTCTCCGCAAATCGACCTCGAATGGCTATGCGCGGCTGCGTAGCTATGCCGGGCGGGCGCAGGACGCCCGATCATAGAGGCAATCGAGGCGACATGTCGTCTGAACCCATTGCGGAGCCCGACGAACGCGGGCTCGTCATCTACGTCGGTCAAGATGTGGCGGGTCACTGGCTGGTGCAGGACAATTGCAGGAAGCTGGAGGGCCGTTTCGTCTCCCGGAGTGCGGCGCTGAGTTTCGCACATGCCGAACGCGACATCTATCATGCACGCCTTGAGCTGAGCGCGCTGCCCATGGTGCCGCTCATCCCCTTCGGTCCCGTCGCAGCCGAAGGGCATATGCCCCTTCGCGCCGCCTGACAGGATCCGAACATGACACCCGAGATGACGGTCGGCACCATGCCGACGTGTTTCCGCGCGTATCGTCGCGCCTCCCAGGCACCCGGCTGCCGAACCGTTCGCGCTGACCGACGTTGGCCGCAGATCGCTGCAGCCCTCGGAGAACTGCGGGAGCGCGGTCGCCATGCGGTGCGTATCGTCGATGCCCAGTGCGCCTGCGGTACGCTTCTTATCGTGGCGGCGCGCCACGCTCACACAATGGGATTCACAGGCATCGAGGCACGCGGGATCGACCACTCGCCGGCGCGCATCGGACGGGCGCGGGCGGCGGCCAACCGTCTGCGCGATCCGGCGATAGGCTTTCGCTTCGATGTCGCCGATACGGTGCAGGCGCTCGCCGAAGAGGCCGACTTCCCGGCGGACATTGTTTTGTGGCACGACCAATCATCAGGCGGTTTGCAAGCCGGCATCCGCGAGGCGGTGGCTGCTGCAGGCGACCTCATCATTGGTGATCCGGCGCCTGGTACGTTCATGAAGGCGGCGGCATGACTCGTCGCGACCTGCAATGGAAGGCGGTTGGCTTCGTCCTGACCGCAGGCTCCTGTGCGATGTCGCTCGCGCTCGACGGTTCGCCGCTCATGATTGGCTTCTTCTTCCTGGCCTTCGTCGGCTTGCCGCTGATGATCCACGGCAAGCGGGTGGGCCAGGCACTCCGTGCCGAACGAGGTGGGCATTATCACACCGCCGACGTGCTGCACGCCGCCCGACTTCGCCGACGCCTCAAGCGTGACGGCGATTCCGACTTATGATCCTCGCGGAGCAGATCGCCGTCGTTGCGCAGGAAATCAGCATCGTCCGCCGGATACAGTTCGAGCTTCAACCGCCCTTTGGCGCCATGAAGGCCCTGGACCCGGACCGTGACGAACGGCCCCGCGCCGGCGACGCAACGGCCATCGCCCGGCAGCGCTGCCGAGGCAGGTTGAACCGCGCAACCCGTGCCGATGAGCGCCGCAAGACGACAGAGCGTCATCGCAAGCCGGGCCGGTCGGGCGGGATAGCCGGCAGCCATGCTCATAGCTGGTGCACCATGCGAAGCCCGGCGCGGGGCCGCCACGTGCTGCCCTCGTCGCGTGCCGCCCCGAGGCCGAACTGCAGCTGAATCCGCCGGCTCAGGCCCTGTTGCAGCTGCGGCATCACCAGCGTCGAACGCGCGCGGCCGATCCTCAGGTTGACCTCGACCCCCGCGGTACTCGCGGCGGCGATATCGTAGAAACTGGTATGGTTGATCAGCAACGCGCGGGTCTCGGCGCCTGCTGCGCCGACATCGCCGATGCCGACCATCGTCAGCGTGCTGGTCCTGCGTCCGAACCGATTGCCGATCACGTACAGCACCGAACTCTGGAAGCGACGATGCTCGCGGTTCCACAGGCCGAGATATTGGACGCCGTGGATGCCGCGGCCCCGATTGAACTGGCCGAACGTCCCTTGCAGGCCGAGCTTATATTCGGTGACGTGGCGATCCTCGAACGGCAGCTCGAGCTCGATCGCCATATTATCGGCAAAGGCATATTCGATTTCGGGCGCCCATTCGACCGTCCGATGCGGGCCGGACAGGCTGCGCTGCGCCAAGGCGTTGATCTCCAGTTCGCCGCGCCGGGCGCCGAGCGGGCGAACGAGGTCGAAGACCATCGGCTCGGCGATCACCGGCGCATCCTGTGCTTCGGCATCGGCGGGGAAAGCCGCGAGCAGCAGGAGACCGAACCACAGCCGGGTCATCGCGTCGCCGCGCGCGCAAGCAATTCGGTATAGGCGTCCCATACCATGGCGGAGGCGCGATCCCAGCTATAGCCGGCGCTTGCCTCGCGCGCCCGCCGGCCGATCGCTCGGCGCCGCTCGGGAAACATGACGAGACGGGCGAGCGCTTCGGTCGCGGCATCGAGATCTCCCGCCGGATAGAGGAGACCGCCACCGTGATCGAGCAAGGCCGCGGCGCTCGGCGCATCGACGCTGACGGTCGGTAGGCCGCTCGCCATGGCTTCCAGCGTGACGTTGCCGAACGCCTCGGTGACGCTTGGATTGAAGAAGATATCGGCGCTGGCGACAGCGCGGCCGAGCGCGGCGCCGTCAAGATGGCCGGTCAGTCGCGCGGCCGGCAGCCGCTGCCGCAGCCATTCGCGCTCCGGTCCATCGCCGATGACGAGCGGTTTGACCGCGACGCCGGCACCGGCCAGCCGGTCGATGACCTCGACATAGTCCGCCAGCCCCTTTTCCCGGACGAGGCGGCCGAAGAACAGGACGGCACAGTCGTCGCCGGTGATATCGTTGACGCGCCGCCACGATAGGTCACGGCGGGCGGGATCGAACTGATGACGGTCGACGCCGCGGCTCCACAGTCGCGCCACCTCGCCGAGACCTTCGGCGGCGAATTCGTCAAGGATCGGGTAGGTCGGCACAAGAACACAGTCGCACTTGCGATAGAAGCGCCGGAGATGGCGTTCGATCGCCGGACGGACGAGGCCTGCACCATAAAATCGGGCGTAGGTTTCGAACCGGGTGTGCAGGCTGGCGACGAGTGGCACGTGCAGTGCGCGCGCGAGGCGCTGCGCGGCTAGCCCTGTCCAGTCGGGCGCCGAAACGTGGATCAGGTCCGGTTTGAAGCTGTGGATGTCGCTTCGCAGCCGGGAGGACAGGCCAAGGCCGAGGCGATAGTCGCCGCGTCCGGGAAGACGGACCGATGGCACGGAGACCAGTGTGCCGCTAGGCGCGAAGGCGGGATCGGGGGCGGTGGGTGAATAGACGCGAACCTGTGCGCCTCGCTGTTCGAGGTCTTCGACAAGCCGGTTGAGCGCGCGATTGGCGCCGTCGCGGACATAATTGTAATTGCCCGAGAACAGCGCGATGCGGATGGCGGGCCGGGTCTGCGCGCCGGGCATCGGATCAAGCGGAATCGGACGCGCGCGGGTGGCGGCGGTCGCCATTGTCGAAAACTCCATTTCGAGAGCGAGGGATCGGCCGTCGCCGCAGCGACGGCGGCGCGGGTGCTGGAGATCGGCTAAATCCGCTGGATTACGTGAACCTTACGTCGCGCCGACGAAGACAGGGCGGGGCAACTGGGCTAGCCGGAGCAACGATGCGCTTGTTGATCATCGAAGACAGTGCCGATCTGGTGCGGATGCTGCGCCGCGTGTTCGAGGGCGCGGGGCTCGCACTCGATCATGCCGGCACCGCGGAGGACGGCCTGCTGATGCTCGATGTCGGTCATTATGCCGCGGTCATCCTCGACATCGGTCTGCCCGATCGCGACGGGCGCGAGGTGGCGCGGGCGATGCGGATGCGCGACGATCCGACCCCGGTCCTCCTGCTGACCGCGCGCGGCAGCGTCGCCGACCGCGTGTCCGGCTTCGATGCCGGTGGCGACGACTATCTCGTCAAGCCGTTCGCGCCGGAGGAACTGGTCGCACGCGTCCAGGCGCTGCTGCGGCGGAGCGGGATGGTCGCGCATCGCGAGATCGTCTGCGGCAATATCGTTTTCGACCCGGCATCACGCGACGTCCGCATCGCCGGCGTCGTGACGGTGCTGTCGGCGCGCGAGCTCAGCGTGCTGGAAGCGCTCATTCACCGCCACGACCGCGTCGTCGCCAAGACCCAGCTCGAAGCGCAATTGTTCGGCATGGGCGACGAACTCGGCTCGAACGCGCTTGAGGTGTATGTTCACCGCCTGCGCCGCCGATTGGCCGAGGCGGCGGCGAGCGCGCAGATCGTTACGGTCCGCGGAGTTGGCTATATGCTGGTCGCATCGGCGTGAGGATCGTCGGCCCCCGCTCGCTACTGTCGCGCATCCTGTTGTGGCACGGGGTGGCGGTGATCGTCACCGCACTCGCCGTATCGCTCGGCGTCTACCTGTTTCTCGAAGCCACCGCGGACCATCTCGAACGGCAGACGTTGCGCTCGCAGGCGCTGGCGGTGCAGCGCGCGCTCGTTATCGACCGCACCGGCAGGCCGGGCATCGCGATACCGCGCGATGCGGTCGCGCCCGGCACGGCGGCGGGGATGGGCTATGTTGTGGTCGATCGTAGCGGCCGCGCGCTGCTGGCCTCGTCCCCCGCGCCGCCGATCATGTTCCGCCACATACCGCGCAAGGCGGAGGCGGCCTATTTCTCCCGTCGCTCGCGTCACAGCGTCTATTCGGGGTTGAGCGTACCGGTCGTCGTGAGGGGGCGGTCGATGTGGCTGGTAGCGACGCAAAATCTCGACCATCCCGCCAATATCGTCGATGATATCGTGCGACAGTTCCTGTTCTATGGCGTGCTGATCGTGCTGCCGCTGTTGCTGATCCTGCTCGCAATCGACGCGCTGATCGTGCGGCAGGCACTGCGCCCGGTACGCCGCGCCTCGGCACTGGTTCGCACCATCGCGCCGACGCGGCTCGACGTGCGGCTGACCGATCCGCGCCTCCCGCTTGAGGTCCGCCCGCTCGCCGAGGCAGTCAACGTTGCGCTCGACCGTCTGACCGACAGCCTGCGGATGCAGCGCGATTTCACCGCCGACGCGGCGCATGAGCTGCGCACGCCGATCACCGTCGCGCGCGTCCGCGCCGGTGAAATCGCCGATGCGGCGCTGCGCGATGCATTGATCGGCGATCTCGACTCGCTGACACGGACCGTCGGCTATCTGCTCGATATCGCCGAGATGGACTCGTTCGATACGCTGCCGCTGGAAAGAGTCGACCTGTCGCAACTCGCACGGGAGAGCATCGCCGGAATTGCACCTTTGGTCTTTCGCGGCGGCAAGTCGATCGCGTTGCACGATGCCGACGAGCCGGTCGTCATCCTCGCGCAGCCGCAATTCATCGCCCGCGCCCTGGGGGCGCTGCTCGAAAATGCGGTCAAGCATACGCCTGCGGGCACGCGGATCGATGTCCGCCTCGGTCCCACCAGCCTCTCCGTCACCGACGACGGTCCCGGTATTCCGCAGGCCGAACAGGATGAAGTCTTTCGGCGATTTTGGCGACGTGATCGTAGCACGGCGGTGGGCGCCGGACTTGGATTGGCGATCGTGCAGCGCGTCGCGGAGATCCACGGCGGGAGGGTCGTTCTCGACTCGCAGCCAGGGCAGACACGATTCACGATCCAATTCAAGAAACAGGCGTGATACGGGCGCCCAGGCCGCTTCGCGACAGTGTGACAACGCTTAGGAAAGGCGCGACACCATCAGCCGCAACGACGCCGCATCACTCCCAGCAACCTGCAACAGATACCGTCCTGGTTGCAGATCGAAGTC
The DNA here is from genome assembly GCF_059420425.1 of Sphingomonas sp. GW821-FHT04B01. NCBI lineage: Bacteria > Pseudomonadati > Pseudomonadota > Alphaproteobacteria > Sphingomonadales > Sphingomonadaceae > Sphingomonas > Sphingomonas sp. GW821-FHT04B01. The sequence continues at coordinate 12,039 of NZ_JBWKTR010000002.1, forward strand.
GACTATCTTGCGAACTGTCGAGCAGGCAGGACCATGGCCATGGGCAACCGATGTGGCCGGCGTGGTCCCGCGCAGAACGTCGATCCAGGCAGCGGCCCCGAGGGCTATGCGGTAGCGACCGGCGGTCGGCACCACGAACGCAAAGATCCCGCCGTTACTGGTCGAGCCACCGGGCTTCCCCGGACGAATGGCAAAGGTAATTTTCGACATCGGCAGCAGCGTCGCGGTTATACCAGTGCCGAGCGTCAGCGCCGCTGCTGCCTCGCTGCGTGCGGCCGCTTTTGCTGGCTGCGCTTGCGCCCATCCTTCCATACCTGCCGGCAACGCTGTGGGACCCCCGGTACAGGGTGCGGTCTGCATCGGCATGGCCATCGACTGTGGTGTGGCGAGCAGGAGGGCGAGAGCGAGCGGCATGGCGTCTTCTCCGTTGGGCGATGGCGATGCATACGAGCGAGCTTAGTATCTGACCAGATACGGTCTCTTCGTTCGCAAGGTTCGTCAAGCACGCTTGACGTAAAGCATGCTTGCCATGTAAAGCGTCCTTCACAGCGATTCGAAGGAGCTTCGTAATGCCTGAGGTCAGTCGGCAGAGCGTCAACGCAATCGAGACCGGGCGCTACGACCCCTCGCTCCCGCTCGCCTTCCGCATCGCCGAACTCTTCGCGCTTCCCATCGAAACCATCTTCATCAGCCCGTCGAAGGAGTAGATCCATGAACCGCATATTCGGCCTTCGCCTTGCCGCCGTCGCCTTCACGCTCGGCGTCGTCCTCCAGCCATCGCCAAGCCATGCCTCGCCCGCTGCACCCGCTCGATCGTCCGAGGTCCGGATGGACCACATCTCCATCGTCGCGACCGGCAGGGGCAGCCCGGTGATCCTGATCCCGGGCCTGTCCTCCCCACGCGCCGTCTGGGACGGCGTCGTGCCGGGGCTCGCGACGAACCACCGCGTCTTCGTCGTCCAAGTCAACGGCTTCGGTGGCGACGCGCCGGGCGCGAACCTGACACCGGGTGTGCTCGACGGAATCGTCGCCGACCTCCACGCCTTCATCGCCAAGGAGAAGATCGCCGGCGCCGCAGTGGTCGGGCACTCGATGGGCGGGCTCGCCGCGCTGATGCTGGCCAAAGCGCATCCGACCGACGCGGGCAAGCTGATGATCGTCGATTCGCTGCCGTTCATCGGCACGCTCTACTCCCCCGCCGCGACCACCACGCTGATCGAGCCGCAGGCGCGCGCCATGCGCGAAGCGCAGGTCGCGAGCTACGGCAAGCCTGTGAACGAGGCGGCGGCGGCCGCGATCGCCGACCGGCTCGCCACCAAGCCGGAATCGCGCGCCAAGGTTGCTGCCTGGGCCAAGGCCGCCGACCCACGTGTGTCTGGACAGGCGATGTACGAGGATCTGACCACCGACCTTCGTCCCGTCATGAAGGACATTACGGCGCCGATCACGATGGTCTTTCCCTGGGGCGCCGGCGGGCAGACCAAGCCATTGGCCGAAGCTATGTACAAGGGCGCTTATGCCGATGCGCCACAGGTGACCTTCATCGACATTGGCGACGCTGCGCACTTCGTGATGCTCGACCAGCCCGCCGCGTTTCAGGCGGCGGTGACGGCGTTCGCGAACGCCAGATAGGCTGCCGACGTATACGGATCGATCATGGTCTTTCCGATGACATGCCCTACGGCGATCGACAGGGCGAGGTTCGCGACCCCGCGGGCAACATCTGGTGGGTGTCGCAGCGGACGACCGCGGACCCGTATTCCGACTACCGCCCCCGCTTCTGGCGCGTTCGATCGATATTCGACGCTATTGCTGTCATCGCATGTGCTACGCGGGCGGTGACGGGCATCTCGCAGCCTATGATATCCGATCCTTGAGCGAACAAGCGAGTCGAGGCCCATTTATGCGACGCGACCTCGCCCCGGATGCGTGAGCGGTCAGACCTATGAGAGCTGCCGCTGCGTAGTTTCGTAGGCTTAAGGAAGAGGTGTGCCAGGTGGAGCGATAAATCCTCCGGCCATACGGCCATTCGCGTCGAGAACCGCGGACATCAACACGCCACCATTGGCAAATACAAGATCGTAAACGTCATCCCCCATCTTGCCCTTGCCCCGATAGGCAATCGACTTGAGCTCCCCCATGGATTTGAACATGGGGTGTGACATCGGCATATCTCGGCGCACCAGATCACCGAATTTGGGGGCAAGCCTGTCGTAGTCCGGCGAGCCGCTTGCCAAGCCGGCGACCAGGCGTCTTAGCGCAGCCTCGGTGCCCGGTGATGGCGTCGTCGAAGAAGGAATGCGGTTGCCCGGTTGCAATATGCCGCCGGCCATTCTGCCCTCCGCATCGAGTGCGGCCGACATCAAGACCTCGCCATTGTTGAAAACGAGATTGTAGACGTCATCGTTCTTCATGCCGCGCGAGCGAAACGTTACAGATTTCAGCTCGCCGAGAGCCTGGAACATGGGGCGTGTCATGGGAAGATCTCGGCGAACAACCGCGGCGAATTCCGGCGACAGTTTCTCGTAATTGGGTGAGCCACTCGCGAGACCGGTGACAAGCTGCCGGAGCGCATCTTCAGTGCCTGGTAGCGGCGCTGCGATTGTTGATACTGCAGACGGCGCACCGCCGGCACCGGGCTGAAGTCCCTGTTGGCCGGCATGGCCAGATGCTTGAAGCCAGACGAGAAGGGCGGCTGCCGCGACTAGGATCATAAGGATCGCTCCCGGAGTGATGTAGATGGAGTTGCGCCGCTCCCCCCGCGTGCTCGACGGGGGAGAGAAGGCGGCGGGAACCTCCTCCACGATCGCCGTGGCTCGGGACAGGCCGGACGTCTCGGGTACCAAGCGGTTGGACGCGTCGTCCGCGGCCACCAGCCTGGCCGCCTCGAGCGAGGACGACAGGCCCAGCTTGGCACGCGCCATCTTCAGACGCTTTTCGACAGCGTGAGGAGAGACACCCAGATCGATCGCCATTTCCTTAGCTGTCTGATGGGCCAGACAACGCCTCAAACACTCCCGCTCGCCGTCCGTCAGGCGCCGGATCGCAGCCCGCATGTTGTCGTCTATCTCGTCTGTCTTCATGCAGCTTATGGTAGCGCCTATGGGCAAAGTACCAACTCTGGCATTCTGGTACCGCTCTAGTACTCTGACAGGGTACCAGTCTGTTCCGGCGGCATGCGGCGATCGCCGTTTGGCTTGGATCGACCAGCCGGATCGGCATTTGCAACACGTTGGTGATCAGGCGTGCTGGCTGAGGAGGGGCGCACGCAGGGCTGTCGCAGAAAAGACGGCGCGGTAGCGTTATGCAGGAACGGGTGGTGGCCATCGGGCTGGGTGGCACAAATCGCACGAGGCAACGTAAGGCGCTCCCGTATGAACCTTTCGAAAAGGATGCCCATATTGTTGCAGAGGCCATGGTCGGGCTCGCCTGATGGCGCTGACGAATTTCGGGGATCGGTGGGCCATGAACCACCGATGAGCGAACAATCGCAGGTCACGGTGGCATAGGGGGCGATAGACGATCGCCGACGCGACAGCTGCGTCGTCGTGTCGTGATCGAGAGAGCCGATAGTAATTTCGGCCGAATTCCGGACCGTAATGGCAGTTTGTCCGTTCAGCGCTCCTCATCTGCTACCGCTTGCTGGACATCACCGACCATGCCTGACCATTCCGCATCGCCCATATTGCAGCCCGTCCAGATCGGCGATTTGTCGCTGCGCAATCGCATCGTCATGGCGCCGCTGACGCGCAGCCGTTCCGACGACGATGGGATCCCGCCCGCTTTCGCCGCCGACTATTACGCGCAGCGTGCTGACGCCGGGATCATCATAAGCGAGGCGACCAACGTTTCGCCGCAGGCGGTCGGCTATGCGCTGACACCGGGGATCTGGAACGATGAGCAAGTCGAGGCATGGCGCCCGATCGTGCAGGCTGTCCATGATCGCGGTGGCGTGATCTTCCTTCAGTTGTGGCACACCGGGCGCATCTCCCATCCGGACTTGCAGGGTGGGGAGCTGCCGGTTGCGCCGTCGGCGATCAAGCCGGTCGGCCAGGCGTTCACCAAGGACGGGATGAAGGACCACGTCACGCCACGCGCGCTCGAGACCGACGAGATTCCAGGCATCGTCGAGGACTACCGCCGCGCCGCCAGCAACGCCAAGGCGGCTGGCTTCGATGGGGTCGAGGTCCATTCGGCGAACAACTATCTGCTTGAACAGTTCGTCCGCGACAGCACCAACCAGCGCGCCGACCGCTATGGCGGGTCGATCGAGAACCGTTTGCGCTTCCCGCTTGAAGTCGTTGACGCGGTGGTCGGCGTGTGGGGCGCGGGGCGTGTCGGCATCCGGCTGTCGCCGGCGACGACGATGCCCGGCGAGACGCCGCTCGACAGCACCGTGATGGAAACCTTCGGCACCTATGTCGATGCGCTGTCGCAGCGCGGGCTGCTCTATGTCCACGACATCGAGGGCGTAACGCAGCAGACGCGTGAGGCGGACGGCGTCGATTTCGCCGCGCTGCGCAAGCGCTTCGACGGGACGTACATCGCGAACAACCAGTACACGCTTGCGCTGGCCGAGGAGGTTCTGGCGCGGGGCGATGCCGACCTGTTCAGCATGGGGCGACCGTTCATTGCCAATCCCGACCTCGTTGATCGCCTGCGCACCGGTGCGCCGCTCGCGGAGGCGCCGAAGGACTATTGGTATGGCGGCGGCTCGGTCGGCTATTCCGACTGGCCGACGATGCGCGGCGAACGCGATCGCGGCTGAACCGCCCCCGCTTCTGAAGCCGCTGTAGGATCGAGCCCATTCGAAGGCTCGATCCTACAGCGGGGACTTCGCCAGTTGGCGTGCCAAGTCGTGGCTGCGGCGGCAGTTTACGCTTGATCGGTTGCCAAAACGGCGTTCGCGCCGACCGGGCAGACGCTGACGCCGGCTTTTCGAAACCACCCTCGGCGTGAACCGGCCCATGCCGAGGACCTGCCGATCGTCGTATCCCCGATACCCCGCAAGGCGGCGCCGGCAAGTCCCGCACCGCGGCCGACGGCCATGGTCGTCGGGGCGATCCCGAAGGTAGCGACACAGCTTTCGATCCGCTGCCCGGAGAAGGGGCTACCACCCTGAAGGTCGAAGACCGTATCGGCGACGGCCTTCGCCTCGCAACTGTTCCAGCCGTTGTCGATCAGGCGCTCGTGATCATCGAGGGACCATTTCGCATCGACGCCACGCTTCGACAGAAAGGTCCACGCCTCGGCATAGCGAGAGTTGAGGCTGGCATGATCGATGGCGGGGCTACTGCTGGCGACCTGATCATCAAGAATACGCTGCAACTGCCAGCGCAGCGCGTCACTGAACACCTTCTTAAGCTGATCGGGGTTCACCCCCGACGACGACTGACCGTAACCCATGCGCAATGCTTCCGCCGCAGAACCGAGACGCAAGGCAATGACCCGCGCGTCTCCGAAGCTCATTGCGCCCAACGGTAACGCCAGCGTTAACCGCACGCCCGCGACCGTCATTTTCTTCCGCCATCAATAGCGACTGCCGCGCAGCGCCACGTTCGAAAAGCCCAATTCGCCATCCCAAGGGGTACAGCGAGGGGTACAGTCGGGGGTACAACCGTCACTGATCGCCGTCGTTAAGACGCGAAATCAAAGGCTTGTAGGCGGATGGTCGGGGAGACAGGATTCGAACCTGCGACATCCTGCTCCCAAAGCAGGCGCGCTACCGGACTGCGCCACTCCCCGACGCGTGGCTCCCTTAGGCGCGGGGCGAGGCGGGACGCAAGCGGCAATCGGATCTTCCGGCGACGATCCCGTATCGCAGCGACATCCCTGTTTGCCGATGGTCGTTCGCCAAGCCGCAGTCGAGCGCGCCATCGAAGCATATGCAACCATTTTGGTTGATTGATCACAAGTTAATGGCGCGTCCTACAGACGATGATCCGTCTGCAAATGGCACGCATATAGTTCGCATACCGATGACGGCCGACTTGACGGCGTGCTGCATCCATCCTCTAATTTGTTGATCGACTGGGGAAAGTCGAATCGAGGGGAGTGATCATGAAGATGTCGATGTGCGCGCTGTCGGGCGCGCTTCTTGTTTGCGCGCCTGCGACGGCGCAGACGGCGATGCCGATCATCGCCGGCGCACCGGACGCGGCGGTTCTGCGCGCGGGAACCAGCGTGCCGCTGAAGATGGCGGAAGCTTTGACCACCAACGGCAAGAAGCTCAAAGTCGGGCAGCGCTTTCAATTGCAGACCGCCGAGCCGGTCGCGGTCAACGGCATGACCGTCATCCCGGCGGGCAGCCCGGTGACCGGCGAGGTCACCGAGGTGCGCAACAAGGGCATGTGGGGCAAGTCCGGCCGGATCAACGCCCGCGTGCTGTTCGTACGGGCGAACGGTCGCCAGATCCGCATGTCGGGCCAGTTGGACGACAAGGGCACGACCGGGACGGTGGGCGTGGTCGGCGCGATCGCCGTCATTCCGGTCGCAGGCTTTTTCGTCACCGGTACGAGCGCCAACATTCCGCTCGGCGCGCCGGTGACCGGGTTCATCGATGAGGACGTGCCGGTCGCCTTTGCCGGTGGCGCGCCAGCGGCGATGATCGTAGCGCCAGCGGCTCCGGCCGCGGTGGTGGCGCCGATCAAGGTCTCGCCGGCGGCACCGGCGCCCGCGGGGAAATAGCGTCGGGATGGCGATCCCGCGCCTCGGGATCGCCGCATCGGCGCGCAACGCGACGTACCGGGTCGCATCGGACGGCAGATCCTGCGGGGATGACGATGGTGCCGGTTGCAGGAATCGAACCCGCGACCTTCGGTTTACAAAACCGCTGCTCTACCAGCTGAGCTAAACCGGCAATCGGCGCACTCCATGGATCAAGCGATGCGGCTAGTCCAGAGGGGTTTGCCGCTTGCGGCGCAGCGCGTCCCAATGCGCCAGCCGTTCCTGCAGCCGCGCCTCGAAGCCGCGGCCGCTCGGTTCGTAATAGGTCTGCGGCGGCAGCTCGTCGGGCCAATAATTGGCGCCCGAAAAGGCGTCGTCGGTGTCGTGGTCGTAGGCGTAATCGGCGCCATAGCCGATCTGCTTCATCAACTTGGTCGGCGCGTTGAGGATGTTGGCGGGCGGCATCAGCGAGCCCGTCTCCTTCGCGCTGCGCCACGCCTTCTTCTGCGCCATATAGGCGGCGTTCGATTTGGGGGCGGTGGCGAGATAGAGGCAGGCCTGCGCGATCGCCAATTCGCCTTCGGGCGAGCCGAGGAAGTCGTAGGTGTCCTTGGCGGCGATACACTGAACCAAAGCCTGCGGATCGGCGAGGCCGATGTCCTCGACCGCGGCGCGGGTCAGGCGGCGGAGCAGGTAGAGCGGCTCTTCCCCGGCGGTGAGCATCCGCGCGAGATAATAGAGCGCCGCCTGCGGGTCCGAGCCGCGGATGCTTTTGTGGAGCGCGCTGATGAGGTTGTAATGGCCCTCGCGATCCTTGTCGTAGACCGCGACGCGGCGCTGGAGGAAGCTCGACAGGCCGGCGGGGTCGAGCGGCGCGTCGATCGCGACCGAGAACAAGGTCTCGGCTTGGTTGAGCAGGAAGCGGCCGTCGCCGTCGGCGCTGGCGAGGAGGGCGTCGCGCGCCGGCGGGGTGAGGGGCAGCGGGCGCCCCTCGGCGGCCTCGGCGCGGTCGAGCAATTTGGCGAGCGCGGTGGCGCCGAGGCGGTGCAGGATGAGCACCTGCGCGCGGCTGAGTACGGCGGCGTTGAGCTCGAACGAGGGGTTTTCGGTGGTCGCGCCGACGAGGATGACGGTGCCGTCCTCGACGAAGGGCAGGAAGCCGTCCTGCTGGGCGCGGTTGAAGCGGTGGATCTCGTCGACGAACAGCAAGGTGCGCTTGCCGATGCGGGCGTGCTCGCGGGCCTCGGCGAACGCCTTCTTGAGGTCGGCGACGCCCGAGAAGACCGCGGAGATGGCGACGAAGCGCAGGTCGACCGCGGCGGCGAGCAGCCGCGCGATCGTCGTCTTGCCGGTGCCGGGCGGGCCCCACAGGATCATCGAGGACAGGCGCCCCGCTGCGACCATCCGGCCGATCGCGCCGTCGGGGCCGGTGAGATGCTCCTGCCCGACGACGTCGGCGAGCGTCCGCGGGCGCAGCCGGTCGGCGAGGGGGGCGTCGGCACCCGGGAGGTGGGGGGTCGGCTCCGGTTCGAGGCCGGTGAGCAGGTCTGCCATCGCGCCGAGATAGGCGGGCGGGGCGGGCGCGTCACCCCCCTGCTAACTTCGCTAAACTGACGCTAAGGCGCTATCCTGCCGTAGCCAAAATATATCTTAGAAGGCTCTTGCGCTCGTCTTCTCAAGATATATCTTGGGTACATCGTGATAGCAGAAGGAATGACGATGTTTGGACATATGCATGGCCGCGGTGGACGCGGCTGCGGGCCGCGCGGCGGCTGGGATCGGTGGGCGGCGCAGGCCGAGGGGCGGTTCGAGGGCTTTCGCCACGAAGGACGTGGCGGCGGCGGTGGCCGGCGACGGATGTTCGACGGTGGCGAGCTGCGGCTGGTGCTGCTGCGGATGATCGCCGACGAGCCGCGCCACGGCTATGAATTGATCAAGGCGGTCGAGGAACTGACCGGCGGCGCCTATGCGCCCTCGCCGGGGATGGTCTATCCGGCGCTGACGATGCTCGCCGAGATGGAGCTGATCGCCGAACAGCCGTCGGAGACGGCGCGCAAGCGCTTCGTCGTCACCGCGGCGGGCGAGGCGCACCTCGCCGAGCATGAAGAGCAGGTGGCGATGCTGATGGCGCGGCTGGCCGAGATCGGCGCGCATCGTGCGCGTCATGATCGGGCGCCGATCCGGCGGGCGATGCGCAACCTGCGCGACGTGGTGATGGAGCGGGTCGAGGCGGGCGATCTGTCCGACGATGCGGTGCACGAGGTCGCGGCGCTGATCGACGGCGTCGTCCAGAAGATCGAGCGGCTCAAGTGAGCGTCTCGGTCGCGCGTGTGCCGACGGGGTCGGCGAGCCGCTATCTCCAGCAACTGGCGAAGCATTGGAGCCACAAGATGGCGGTCAGCTTCACCGCCGAGGAAGGCAGCATCGCCTTCCCCAACGGATCGCTGCTGGCGATGAAGGCGGACAGCGACAGCCTCGATCTGGTGCTGACCGTGCCGGAGGGCGAGGACGAGAGCCGGATGCGCGAGGTGGTGGCGAGCCATCTCGACCGTTTCGCCTTCCGCGAGGCGCCGCTGACCTTCGACTGGCGGGCGGGGTAGGGGCGTCCTTCCCCGCAAGGGGGAGGGGGACCGGATGTAATCGATCGGGGTATTGCGATGACCGTTATATCCCCGTCATGCCGGACTTGATCCGGCATCCCGCTTCTTCGTGTCGGAAGAAGCGGGACCCCGGGTCGAGCCCGGGGTGACGGAGCGGGTTTTGGACTGTCATCCGAAGCATTCAGACGGCCATATGCGATAGCGCTGCCCCGCAAGGGGGACGCCGCATATGAACCTCCAAGTGAGTCCGTCGCTCGCCAAACCATCCCCGTCACCCCGGACTGGTTCCGGGGTCCACCCCGCGGCGAGGAAAGCGGCTTGAGGTGAGACCATCCTCTTGCAGCCCGGTGGACCCCGGAACCAGTCCGGGGTGACGGAGAAAATGTGGAAGCGGCTCGATCCTCACTGCCATCCCCCGGGCGGTGGGAAACCTTAGCGGCCGACCAGTTCCAGATAGGTGTCGAGCACGGTCTGGTTGGCGGTGTCCCAACGGTAGGTCGCGGCGCGCGCCAGACCGGCCGCGCCCATTCGCGCCTTGAGCCCCGGTTCGGTGACGATCCGCTCGATCGCATCCGCATAGCCGGCGATATCGGTCGGCTCGACCAGAAATCCGGTCACGCCATGCTCGACGAGATCGACCGCGCCCGTCGCCCGCGCCGCCACCACCGGCACGCCGGCGGCCATCGCCTCGGTGGTGACGTTGCCGAACGTCTCGGTCACCGAGGGGTTGAAGAACACGTCCATCGACGCGACCGCGCGGCCGAGGTCGTCGCCCGACTGGAAGCCGGCGAAGATCGCGCCCGGCGCCTGTTGCGCGAACCAGTCCTGCGCCGGCCCCTTGCCGATCACCAGCACCTTGTGCGGCACGCCGCGCCGGGTGAGATCCTTGATCACCTCCGCGAAGACGTCGAGCCCCTTTTCCTTGACCAGCCGGCCGAGGAAGCCAACCGCGATCTCGTCGTCGCCGATGCCGAGCGCGCGCCGCCAGGCGAGGCTGCGCCGTTCGGGCACGAAGCGATCGTGGTCGATGCCGCGCGACCAGATCGTGATCGGCGTCGTCACCCCCCATTCGCGCAGCAGCGCGCCCATGCTGGGGCTCGGCGGCATCACCCGGTCGACGCGATTGTAGAAGCGCCGCATCAGCGCCTTGATCCACGGTTCGACAAAGCCGATCCGGTAATAACGGAAATAAGTCTCGAACCGGGTGTGGAAGGAGGCGAGGCTGGGGATGCCGTTGCGCCGCGCCCAGCTCACCGCGCCATGGTTGAGCAGGTCGGGCGCGGAGACGTGGACGAGATTGGGGGCGAAGGCTTCGAGATCGGCGCGGGTCCTGGCGGGCAGATAGCGGCCGAGCAGATATTCGGCGCGCCCTCCCGGCATCGGGATCGCCGGCACCGAGACGAGGTCGCCGGTCGGCGGGAAGGCGGGCGGATCGATCGTCGGCGAATAGATGCGGACCGTGACGCCCTGCGCCAGCAGATGGGCGACGAGCAGGTTCAGCGCCTGATTGGCACCATCGCGCGTGTAATTGTAATTGCCGCTGAACAGCGCGACACGAAGATCGGAGGGTTGCATGCTGCCGCCGGCCATAGCGGCGCGATTGCGGCGTGACTATGTCGGCGGTTCAACAGTCAAGGGTGCCGCCGATGACCGATCTGTCCGCCTTTCCGATCACGCAGCGCTGGCCGGCGCAGCATCCCGAGCGGATCCAGCTCTATTCGCTGCCGACGCCCAACGGCGTCAAGGTGTCGATCATGCTGGAGGAGACGGGGCTGCCATACGAGGCGCACCGGATCGACTTCGGCCAGGACGAGCAGAAGTCGGCGGCGTTCGTCTCGCTCAATCCCAATGGCAAGATTCCGGCGATCATCGATCCCGACGGGCCGGGCGGAGCGCCGTTCGGCCTGTTCGAGAGCGGTGCGATCCTGCTCTATCTGGCGGAGAAGAGCGGACGGTTCCTGCCGGCCGACCCGGCCGGGCGGTGGCAGGCGATCCAGTGGCTGATGTTCCAGATGGGCGGCGTCGGCCCGATGTTCGGGCAGCTCGGCTTCTTCCACAAGTTCGCGGGCCGCGACTTCGAGGACAAGCGGCCGCGCGACCGCTACGTCGCCGAGGTGGTGCGGTTGCTGGGGGTGCTCGATGCGGCGCTGGCGGGCAGGGATTGGCTGCTGGGGGCGGACTATTCGGTGGCGGACATCGCGCATCTCGGCTGGGTGAATGCTTTGGTCGGTTTCTACGACGCGGGCGAGCTGGTCGGCTTCGAGCGGTTCGCGAACGTGGCGGCGTGGCTCGCGCGCGGGCTGGCGCGGCCGGCGGTACAGCGGGGGGTGGCGATTCCGGGGTGATCTCGAGTGCGCCGCATGACCGCGCCCAAATCCTCCCCCTTGCGGGGAGGGGTATCGCATATGATTGCGGTGATGAGGTTCGATCGGTTTCCCCATCAGATGCGTCACCCCGGACTGGTTCCGGGGTCCACCGAGCCGCGGGGGAACGGTGTCGGATCAAGCCTTTCTCCTCGCCGCAGGGTGGACCCCGGAACAAGTCCGGGGTGACGGAATAAGCATGGAAGACGACCGGCCCGCACGAGCGTCCATATAACATAGCCTTCCCCTGGCGGGTGAGGACTTGGGCTCGTTCCTCCCCACCGGTGTCCGCGCGGCCCGACCCGAAATCTGTTCCCTTCCCGTTCTCCTTTGCCTATATCGCGCGGCATGGCGAAACCGCAGAAACGATATGTGTGCCAGGCGTGCGGATCGGTGTCGCATCGCTGGGCAGGACAATGTGCCGATTGCTCCGAGTGGAACACGCTGGTCGAAGAGGCGAGCGCGGTGGTCACGCCGTTCCAGGCCAAGCACGACCTGCGCACCGGCGGGCGATCGTTCGAGCTGGTCGGGCTCGACGCCGATATCGTCCTGCCCGAGCGGATGGCGACGGGCATCGCCGAACTCGACCGCGCGCTCGGCGGCGGCTTCGTCGAAGGGTCGGCGACGCTGATCGGCGGCGATCCCGGCATCGGCAAGTCGACGCTGCTGCTGCAGGCCGCCGCCAAGCTGGCGCTCGCCGGCAAGAGCGTCGCCTATGTCTCGGGTGAGGAGGCGACCGATCAGGTACGGCTGCGCGCGCGGCGGCTGGGCATCGGCCATGCGCCGGTACAGCTCGCCGCGGCGACCTCGACGCGTGATATCCTGACGACGCTGTCGATGGGGCCGCCGCCGGCCTTGCTGGTGATCGATTCGATCCAGACGATGCATTCCGACCTGATCGAGGGTGCGCCCGGCACGGTGAGCCAGGTGCGCGCCTCGTCGCAGGAGCTGATCCGCTTCGCCAAGGAGCGCGGCACCGCGCTGGTGCTGGTCGGCCACGTCACCAAGGACGGATCGATCGCCGGCCCGCGCGTGCTCGAACATATGGTCGACACCGTGCTGGCCTTCGAGGGCGAGCGCAGCCACCAATATCGCATCCTGCGCGCGATCAAGAACCGCTTCGGCGGGACCGACGAGATCGGCGTGTTCGCGATGCAGAGCGAGGGGCTGGCGGAGGTCTCCAATCCCTCCGCGCTGTTCCTGACGCAGCGCGACGAGGGGGTGACGGGGACGACGGTGTTCCCCGCGCTGGAGGGGACGCGGCCGGTGCTGGTCGAGATCCAGGCGCTGGTGGTGCGGCTGGCGAGCGGCGCGACGCCGCGCCGCGCGGTGGTCGGCTGGGACAGCGGGCGGCTGGCGATGATCCTCGCGGTGCTCGAGGCGCGCTGCGGGCTGAGCTTCTCCAATGCCGAAGTCTATCTCAACATCGCCGGCGGCTATCGCGTGCAGGACCCGGCGGCGGACATGGCGGTGGCGGCGGCGCTGGTCTCGGCGCTGTCCGAGCGGCCGGTGGCGATCGATGCGGTCGCGTTCGGCGAGGTCGCGCTGTCGGGCGAGATCCGGCCGGTGGCGCATGGCGCGCTGCGGCTGAAGGAGGCGGGCAAGCTGGGGTTCGAGCGCGCGCTGGTGCCGGCGGCGGTGGCGAAGGAGGAGAGCACGCTGCGGATGACGGGGTTCCGGACGCTGGGCGAGTTCGTGGATCATATGCTGGGGCGGTGACCGGGGGGAGGGGCGGGCTGCCGCTTCGTCGGTCCGCTCCGTCCGGCGCTTTCCCCATTCGTCATCCCGGCGAAGGCCGGGACCCATGGACACCGCGCCGCCAGCGATGGCACGCACCATCCACCGCCCGCCACCATGGGGCCCGGCCTTCGCCGGGATGACGAAGAAGGGGCCGGACGAAGTGGGGGACCTCGACCGCACCGAGCCACGAGGACCGCCCCCACGACCACCAAGGACTAGCGCCCCCGCCCGCGCATCCCTATTCCCTTGGGCATGGCGCTGACCGCTCTCGACATCATCGTACTCGTCGCCGTGCTGGGCGCGGCGCTGCTCGGGCTCAAGCGTGGCTTCGTCACCGAAGTGCTGTCGCTGTTCGCCTGGGTGGCGATCGTCGCGATGCTCAAGCTGTTCCATGTCGCGCTCGCCGCCAAGCTCGCCGGCACGATCGGCACCGCGTCGGGCGCGGCGGTGGCGGCGTTCGTGGTGATCGCCGGCGGTACCTATATCGGCGGCAAGCTCGTCGCCAATGCGATCGGCAAGCGGACGCGGCAGTCGATCCTCGGCCCCGTCGACCGCGCGCTCGGCTTCGGCTTCGGCGCGCTCAAGGGGCTGATCATCGCCAGCCTTGGCTTTCTCGTCGCGGCGTTGCTGGTCGATACCGCGCGCGGCGGCCCGGCGCAGCGGCCCGACTGGATGACGCAGTCGCGCTGCTACAACCTGCTCAACGCGACCAGCGCGGGGATCGCCGATTTCGTCGACCGGCGGCGGCGCGGCCTGCCGGTGTTCGGCGCGCGCCAGAGCCTCCGGTCCGATGCCTCCGACAATGCGAGCAGTCCACGATGAATGCGCCCCTCTACAATGCCGAGATCCTGCGGCTCGCGGCGTCGATCCCGCATCATGCGCGGCTCGATCATGCGCAGGCCACCGCGGAGAAACGCTCGCCGATCTGCGGCAGCCGCGTGACGGTGGACGTCGGCGTCGGCGACGACGGCCGGGTGAGCGAGGTCGGGCTGCTCGTGCGCGCCTGCGCGCTGGGGCAGGCGTCCGCGTCGCTGCTCGCGCGCGACATCCTCGGCAAGACGCCCGAGGAGCTGGCGGCGGCGCGCGATGCGCTGACCGCCTGGCTGGCGCGCGAGGGCGACATGCCGGACTGGCCGGGGCTCGACGTGTTCGCGCCGGCGCTCGATTATACCGCGCGGCATCCGTCGATCCGGCTGGCGTTCGAGGCGGCGGCCGAGGCGGCCTTCGCGGCGCGCGAGGCGCATGCCGATGCATGAGGCGGCCGGCGGCGCGTCGATGCTGCGCGACGGGGTGATCCTGCTGGGGTTCGGGCTGGGCTTCGTATTGCTGTTCCGGCGGCTCGGGCTGGGTGCGACGCTGGGCTTTCTCGTCGCCGGCGCGGTGGTCGGGCCGCATCTGCTCGGCCTCGTCGGCGATGCCGAGGCGAAGATCGGGGTCGCCGAGCTCGGCATCACGCTGCTGCTGTTCATCGTGGGGCTCGAGCTCAACCCGACGCGGCTGTGGCGGATGAAGCAGGAGATCTTCGGGCTCGGGCTGATCCAGGTGGTGGTGTGCGGGCTGGCGATCACCGCGGTCGTTTGGGGCGCCGCGCATTTCTCGCCGACCGCGGCGCTGGCGCTCGGGCTGCCCTTGGCGCTGTCGTCGACCGCGCAGGTGCTGCCGCTGCTGCAATCGTCGGGGCGGTTGCGTACGCCGTTCGGCGAGCGGGCATTCTCGATCCTGCTGTTCCAGGACCTGTCGATCGTGCCGCTGATCACGATCGTCGCGGCGATGAGCCGCAACCCCGCCGATGCCGGCGGACCGCCGGGATGGCTGCTCGCGCTCTATACCGTGGGCGCGGTGGCCGGGCTGATCCTGGTCGGCCGGTTCGTGCTGCGGCCGCTGTTCCGGCTGATCGGCAATCTCGGCGAGCGCGAGATGTTCGTCTTCGCCGCGCTGTTCACCGTCATCGCCAGCGCGGCGGTGATGGAGGCGCTGGGGCTGTCGACCGCATTGGGCGCGTTCATCGCCGGCGTGATGCTCGCCGACAGCCCCTATCGGCACGAGCTGGAGGCGGATGTCGAGCCGTTCCGCTCGATCCTGCTCGGCCTGTTCTTCCTCGCGGTCGGCATGATGCTCGACCTGCATGCGATTTCCGAACGGCCGCTGTTCGTGGCGAGCATGGCGCTGGCGCTGATCGCGACCAAGACCGCGGTCATCATGGGGATCGGCCTCGCCTTCAGGATGACGTGGCGCAGCGCGCTGGCGCTCGGCGTGCTGCTCAGCCAGGGCGGCGAGTTCGGCTTCGTGCTGTTCGCGCAGGCGCAGCAGGGCCTGCTCGTCGCGCCCGAGGCGGCGAGCCTGTTCGGCGCGATCATCACCGTGTCGATGGCGACGACGCCCTTCCTGATGGGCGCCACCCGCCGCTTCCGCGAGGAGCCGGTCGCCAAGGACCAAGCGCGCGACGGGCCCAAGGCCGACGGCGCCAATGCGATCATCGTCGGCTACGGCCGGTTCGGCCAGACGGTGGGGCAGATGCTGCTCGCGCAGAAGATCCCGGTGACGCTGATCGACCGCGATATCGAGATGATCGACATCGCCGGCGAATTCGGCGCCAAGGTCTATTACGGCGACGGCACGCGGCTCGACCTGCTGCGTCAGGCCGGTGCGGCGGAGGCGGAGCTGATCCTGTTCTGCATCGATGGCGACCAGATCGAGCCCGATACGCTGGAGGGGGTGCACGAGGCGTTTCCCGATGCCGCCATCTACGTCCGCGCGTTCGACCGGCGCGCGCTGGTCAAGCTCAAGAAGTCCTCGGGCGTGTTCGTCGTGCGCGAGGTGCTCGAATCGGCGGTGAAAATGGCGCGCGTCGCGATGCGCGACCTCGGCATCGCCGGCGCCGAGATCGATCGTGCCGAAGAGGCCTATCGTGCGCGCGACAAGGAGCGGCTGCGCATCCAGATCGAGGCGGGGGATATCCGCGCGGCGCGGTCGATGGTCGCCGAGCAACAGCCATGGGGGAATGATCCGCGATGATCGTGGCGATACTGGCGGCGCTGTCGGGCGCCATCGCGGTGGCGGCTGGGGCGTTCGGTGCGCACGGCGCGAGCGGCCCGGCGGTCGATTGGCTCAAGACCGGCAGCCATTACCAATTGATCCATGCGGTGGCGGCGCTGGTCGCGTTGCGCTTCGAGGCGCGCGGGCCGGCGTGGCTGTTCGTCGTCGGCGGCGCGATCTTCGCGGGGACGCTGTATCTGATGGCGCTGGGCGCGCCGCGCTGGTTCGGCGCGATCACGCCGGTCGGCGGCGCCTTGCTGATCGGCGGCTGGCTGTGGCTGGCGTGGACGCTGCGCGGCGCCTGACCCGTCAGAGCAGCGGCCGGCCGCGCGCCGGGTCGTAGCGGACGATCTCGCGCAGCGTGACCAACGTCTCGAACTGCAGCACGGCATCGTCCGCCGCCAGCATCGTATCGGCGAAATGCTGATAGGCCGCGATCGTCGGCACCGCGACGATCAGCAGGAAGTCGGTGCGGCCGGTGACGTTCCAGGCGCCGATCACCTCGGATCGCGCCTGCATCCGCTGCGCGAAGGCGGTTTCGGTACGCAGGTTGCTCTGGTGGAGCTGGACGAGGACGTGGATCGTGATCGACGGGGTCAGCCGGGCGGGATCGATCACCGCGACATCGGCGACGATCACCCCGGTGCTGCGCAGCCGTCGCAGCCGCCGCAGGACGGCGCTTTCGGATAGTCCGACGCGTTCGGCGAGCGCACGCGCCGGCAGCAGATTGTCTTGCCGGACGAGGTCGAGCAGCCGATGGTCGAAGGGATCGAGGGCGACGGTTTCGGTCATGATCGGTCAGATTATGCCGCGATCCGCCGTGCGATGCCAGATTAGGGCGACCGCCGTCGCCCGTCCGCCGCTAGAAGGTCGATATGAGGACTCACGCTCTGTCCGGCGGGCGGCACCGCCTGCTGCCCTATGCGGCGCTCGCCGCGTCGATCACGACCTTCTGCGTCGGCACGTCCTTCGCCAAGCGGCTGTTCCCGCTGGTCGGCGCCGAGGGGACGAGCGCATATCGCGTCGGCTTTTCGGCGATCGTCCTGCTCGTGGTGGTGCGGCCGTGGCGATTCGGCCTCACGCGGGCGGATGCGGCGCGGATCGTCCGCTACGGCGTCGCGCTCGGATCGATGAACCTGTGCTTCTACATGGCTTTGCGCACACTGCCGCTCGGCCCGACGATCGCGATCGAGTTCCTCGGCCCCTTGTCGGTATCCCTGTTTCACGCGCGCCGGCCGGTGCATGTCGCGATGGCGGCGCTGGCGGTCGCGGGGCTGGCGCTGCTGCTGCCGCTGCGCGTCGGCGCGCAGGCACTCGATCCTGTCGGCATCCTGTTCGCGCTCGGCGCGGCGACCGGCTGGGCGTGCTACATCGTCTTCGGCAAGCGGACCGCGCATCTGCCCGCGGGACAGGCGGTGGCGTTCGGCATGGCGAGCGCGGCGCTGCTGGTCGTGCCGATCGGCGTCGCGCAGGCGGGGACGGCGCTGCTCACCCCGGCGTGGCTCGGGCTGGGGCTGATCGCCGCGCTGCTGTCGAGTGCCATCCCCTATTCGCTGGAGATGATCGCGCTCAAACACATTCCGGCGCACAGCCTCGGCGTGCTGCTGAGTCTGGAGCCGGCGGTGGGGGCGGTGGCGGGCGTGGCGCTGCTCGGCGAGACGCTGACGCCGGCGCAATGGGGGGCGATCGCGATGGTGATGACCGCATCGATCGGCATGATCGCGGCGAGCGATGCGCCGGGCGATAGGCCGGGTCCGGATTTTTGACTGGGGGGTGAAGCGATGGACGAGATGAATGAAGCCGAGGACACGCGCCTCGCCGCGTTGCTGGCGGCGGAGGACCGGGCGCTGGCGCTGCTCGAGATGATCGAGGCGCGCGGGCTGATCCGGCCGGGACGCAGCGAGCGCGAAATCGAGCAGGACATCCGCGGCATCGCGCGCGACGCGTTCGGTGTCGAGCGCGACTGGCACAAGCGCATCGTCCGCGCCGGGCCGAACACGCTGGCGATCGCCGCGGACAACCCGCCGATCGTGACGGTGCAGCCGGACGATATCGTCTTCGTCGATCTCGGCCCGGTGTTCGGCACCTGGGAGGCGGATGTCGGGCAGAGCTATGCGGTCGGCGACGATCCCGCCAAGCAGGCGCTCGTCGCCGAACTGCCGCGCCAGTTCGCCGCGATCGCGCAGCGGCTGGCGGCCGAGCCGGACATCACCGGCGCGGCGCTCTACGCATATGCCTGCGCCGGCGCGGCGGCGGCGGGCTATCACTTCGGCGGGCGGATCGCCGGGCATATCGTCGCCGAATTCCCGCACGCGCGGCTGCCCGGCGAGCGGCAGGCGCATCATATCAGCCCGGCCAATCCGTTGCCGCTGAGCGATCCCGACGCCTTCGGACGGCGGCGCCACTGGATCATCGAGGTGCATCTGGTCACCACCGACGGCGCGTTCGGCGGCTTCTACGAGCGTCTGGCGCGCGGGTGAGCGGTGCGGGGCTGAGATGCGGACGCGGGTGAAGATCTGCTGCCTTGCCTTGCCTCGCCCGCCGGATCGCCGCCGATCGTTCGAAGAAGGAATGTTTCGCGCAGAGGCGCGGAGGCGCGGAGACGCGGAGGAATAGCGCGTGAGGCAATCTCACCCGCGGTCTCGACGGCTCGCGGGAAGCAACGTCACGACGACGAACGCAACACCTCCGCGTCTCTGCGCCTCTGCGCGAACCCGATTATGTCGTGTCAGCCCTGACGGGAACGGCCTCCCCGGACGGGAGAAATCGTCATCCCGGCGAACGCCGGGACCCATGGCCACGCCGCGTCGGCGGCGATGCGAGCCGTATCAGGGCCGTACCCCGGCGGAGGCCGGGGCCCAGTTGGGTGACATTCGTCATCACTTACGGCGGCTTTCCCAACTGGGCCCCGGCCTTCGCCGGGGTGCATGTGGCGTGTTGCCGAACGGCGGCAGGCGGCGAACGTCGGCGCGAGACATCGCATCCCCCACGCCGGCCTCACCCATCGCAAAGTTTTTCTTCGCCCGTCGTCATGGGCTTATTCGGCTATGCTGCGCTGCACGCGCAACAGCGCACCGAATACGGACCATTATAGGGGGTCGATCGTGACGATTATCAGCGAACTTCTGCTCGCGGCGAGTTCCGCCGCGCTCGCGGCGCAAGCCGCTCCCGCACCCGCCCAGCAGGACCAGCCCCCCGCGGTCGCCGAACCGGCGCAGGCGGCGCCCGTCGCCGACGCCGCGGCGCAGTCCAACGAGGGCGACGACATCATCGTCACCGGCACCCGCAGCGCCGGGCGCAGTCGCCTCGACAGCGTCGCGCCGGTCGACGTGCTGAGCGGCGCCAGCCTGCAGCGGCAGGGGACGACCGAACTGGCGAGCGCGCTCGCCGCGATCGCACCGTCGATCGACTTCCCGCGGCCGTCGGCGACCGACGGCACCGATGCGATCCGCCCGGCGACGCTGCGCGGCCTGTCGCCCGACCAGACGCTGGTGCTGATCAACGGCATCCGCGCGCATGCCTCGTCGCTGGTCAACACCAACGGCAGCGTCGGCCGCGGTTCGGCGGCGGTCGATCTCAACACCGTGCCGACCGTCGCGCTCGACCGGATCGAGGTGCTGCGCGACGGCGCCTCGGCGCAATATGGCTCGGATGCGATCGCCGGCGTCATCAACCTGCGCCTGCGCGAGGCGCGCAGCGGCGGTGGCGGCTCGGTCACCTACGGCTTCTACGACACGCAGGTCGACACCGCCAACAACCGCCGCGAGGTGAAGGGCGAGCACGCGGTCACCGCCACGGCGTGGCAGGGGATCGGCTTCGGCGACGACGGCTTCATCACCGTGTCGGGCGAATATACCAAGCGCCAGCCGACCAATCGCGCCGACATCGACACCCGCGTCTCGCCGCGCCGCGTCACCGGTCGCTACGGCGATCCCGAGGTCGAGCAATATACCGGCTTCGTCAACGCCGGCACCTCGCTGACCGACAGTCTCAAGCTCTACGCCTTCGGCGGCTATCAGGATCGCGACAGCCGCAGCGCGGCCTTCCCGCGCGTGGTGTCGGTCACCCCCGCTGCGTCGGCCGCCGCGCTCGCGCTGCTTACCCGCGCGGGCTATCCCGATGGGTTCCTGCCGATCATCAACACCAAGTCGAAAGATATCAATTCGGCCGCCGGCATCCGCGGTGACGTCGGCGGTTTCAATATCGACCTCTCGCTGAGCTACGGCCGCAACCGGATAGACTATCGTACGCTGAACTCGGCGAACTATGCCTATGGCACTGCGACGCCGCGCAACTTCTACGACGGCGCGACGATCTACGATCAATATGTCGCCGGACTCGACGTCACCCGCCAGTTCGACGTCTTGCAGTCGCTCAACGTCGCCTTCGGCGTCGAGGGACGCCGCGAGGGCTATAAGATCCTCGCCGGTGAGCGCGCCTCCTATGATTATCCGGTGGACGGTACCGTCACCGGCATCCCCACCACGACGACCAATGCGACGCCGGGCGCGCAAGGCTTCGGCGGCTTCTCGCCGCTCAACCGGACCGAGCGCAGCCGCCGCAACGGCAGCGCCTATCTCGACCTCGAGGCGCAGGTCACCGACCAGTTCCTCGTCGGTCTCGCCGGCCGGTTCGAGGATTATTCGGACTTCGGCTCGACCGCGACGGGCAAGGCCTCGGCACGCTACGACATCACGCCGTGGTTCGCGCTGCGCGGCACCGCCTCGACCGGTTTCCGCGCGCCGTCGCTCCAGCAGCAATATTTCACCCAGATCGCCTCGGTCGTCACCAACGGCGTGCCGGTGCTGACCGGCACCTATCCGTCGACCAGCCCCGTCGGCACCGCGCTCGGCGGCCTGCCGCTCGAACCCGAAAAGTCGACCAACCTCTCGGCCGGCACGGTGATCCGCGCGGGCGGCTTCGACCTGACGATCGATGCCTATCGCATCCATATCCGCAACCAGATCGGCCTGTCGGAGAATATCACGACGTCCTCCAGCCCGTCGCCTGCCGTCAACGCCGAGATCGCCCGCCTGCTCGCGGGGACGAATACCGGCGCCGCGGCGGCGCGCTTCTTCATCAACGGCCTCGCCTCGACCACCAAGGGCATCGACGCGGTCGCGCATTACCGGCTGGCGACCGACACCGTCGGTGCGTTCGACCTGACGCTGGCGGGCAACGTCAACAAGGTCGACGTGACGCGCGTGCCGACCTCGACCGCGACGCTCAACCCGGCGCCGACGCTGTTCGCGCGCAGCCGCATCCTGACGCTGGAACAGGGCACGCCGGGCGAGAAGGTGACGGGGCAGATCGACTGGTCGCTCGACCGTATCGGCGCGCTCGCCCGCGTGACCTATTACGGCGACGTCAACCAGCCGGGGACGCTGGTCAGCGGCGACGTCCACACCGGCAAGCACGCGATTACCGATTTCGAATTGCGCTACGCCACGCCCAAGGGCGCGCAGATCGGCCTCGGCGTCAGCAACCTGTTCGACGTCTACCCCGACCGGACGATCGCGGCGAACAATTCGACCGGCGTGCTGGGCTTTCCGTCCTATTCGCCGTTCGGCTTCAACGGCCGCTATCTCTACGCACGCGCCGGCCTGAACTGGTAGAGGGCAGGGGGCGGGGGCTACAGGCCCTCGCCACCCACCCATTGCGCATTGGCCAGCCGCCGCGCGAGCGTCCAGTTCTGCTGGCGGATGTCGGGCACCGCGACCACCTCCCACAGGCCGCCGCGCGTCATCGGGCCGATGCAGAACAGGCGCGGATCGGCGATCCCGTCGCGGCCGATCACCTGCGACTGCGCATCGACGTCGAGCCCGATCCGCAGCGGGTCGGGCCGGATCAGCCCGTGGTCGAGCAGGTCGCGCAGCAGCGGCTCGTCGGAGCGCATCAGATCGCCCTGCGGCCCGGTGCAATTGACGATCCGCGCCACCCGCGTCTCGACCCGATCGTCGGACCCGCGCGGCCGCCAGCACAAGCGCGCGCCGCTGCCGTCCGCACTCGCCCCGACCAGCTTGCCGGCGGTGAAGCCGAGCCGTCCGGCCGCACACAAAGCGTCGACCCGCGCCGCCACCGCCGGCGCCAGGCGGTGGCGATGGACGTCCCAATAGGGCCGCAGGTGGCGCAGGAACCGCGCCCGCGTCACGGCGTCCGCCGCTCCCCACATCATCTGCGTGATCGGCCGCAGCTCGTCGACCGCGGCGCGCCAGCCGACCGTCGCGGCGCGGTCCCGGACGTGGCGCACCAGCCGCGACAGCGTCCCCGCCGGTCGCTCGCGCAGGCCGGGCTGCGGCGGCGTATCGGCATGCGGCCGCGGCACCAGCCCGCGCCGGGAGATCGCGACCACCCGGCCGCCGAACCCCGCCGCCTCCAGCAGGAGCGCCGCGTCGATCGCGGTCAGTCCGGTGCCGATCAGCGCCACCGTGTCGTCCGGCCCCAACCCCTCGGTGATGTCGCCCGCCCACGGATCGGCGCGATAGCAGCCCGCCGGCAGCACCGCCGGATCGAGGCCGGGCGGGGTATGCGGCGGCAGGTTGCCGATCGCCAGCACCGCCACGTCCGCGGCGATCGCAGCGCCGGCGTCGAGCGTCAGCGTCACCTCCTCCGCCCCGCGTGCCAGCGCCACCACCGCGCCCTCGACCAGGGCCAGCCGCCCGGGGTTCGCCGCCACCGCCGCGTCGAGCATTTCGCGCAGATAGGCGCCATAGATCCGCCGCGACACGAAGGTCTTGGCATCGCCCAGCGCCTTGCCCTCCAGCCAGCGGACGAAATGGCCTGGATCGTCGGGCAGCGCGCTCATGTTGCCGGCGCGGACGTTGAGCAGATGCTCCTCGTGCGCCGCGCTATAGGCGACGCCGCGCGCCATCTGCGCCGGGCGGCGTTCGATCAGCGTCGCGCGCGGCCCGTCGTGGCGCATCAGGTTGATCGCGAGCAGCGTCCCCGAAAAGCCGCCGCCGATGATCGCGACGTGATCGCCGGCTCTGGTCGCGTCGGTCGTCGCTGTCACTGGCCTGTCTCCTGCAAGCCCGCCCCCTAATCCTTGTGTGCCATCGCGGCAACGGGCGGGCGGTGGACATCGCCGGGGACGGTGGCCATGGTGGCGGCGGTAGGGACGAAGGAACGGAGCAGGACTCGCGCGGATGACGGTGACGACGGATGACGGGGTGCGGGCGGGCGCAGGCGGCGCCGTGCAGCGTCGCGCCGGCCGGCCGAGCCGCAAGGAGGCGCAGGCGATCGAGGCGCTGATCCTCGACGGTACGATCGCGGCGATGCGCGACGCCCGCTATGCGACATTGTCGATCGACGCGCTGGCGCAGGACATCGGCGTCACCAAGCAGACGATCTACCGCCGTTTTCCCAGCAAGGATGCGCTGATCGACGCCGCGATCCGCCACAAGATGGACCAGATCCACGCCTTCGCCCGCGACACCGCCGACAGCGTCGCCGAACCGATCGCCAGCCTGCGCACCTTCGCCCGCCATATGTTCGACATGATGCTCAAGCCCGAGAATGTCGGGCTGGCGATCTTCATCGACCACGCCTCGCTGACCGACGCCGCCTTCGCCCGCCGCCGCCAGCAATGGCACGTCATGCTGATGGCACCGATGAAGAGCGCGATCGCCACCGCGCAGGCACAGGGCCTGCTCGACGCGGGCGATGTCGAGGGGAAGGTCAACATGCTGTTCGACCTGCTCGCCGGTCCGGTCAACCGCATGCGTTACAGCGTCGCGCCCGACGTCGCGCTGGAGGGATTGTGCGAGGATCAGGCGTTCGCCGCGCGCTTCGACGTCTTCCTGCGTCTCTACGCGCCGGTGTTGCCGGCATGCTGCACCGCAAAATAAAAAGGAACCGGTCAGTATTGTAATCGTTCGATACCTGCCTCTATGGGCTCGCGACGCCCGCGCCGACACCGTTCGTCGCCGCGCCCGTCCAGTCTGTCTCGTGTCGAGTGATGAACCGCATGACCACCGCCGCTCTGCCGTCCGACGTGCTCACCGAACGCGGCTTCGTCGCCGCGATCGACGCGGTGCTGCCGTCGCTCCGGCGGTACGCCCGCCATCTCAGCCGCGATCAGGGTGACGGCGACGACCTCGTCCAGGAGACGATGGCGCGCGCCTGGGCGGCGCGCACCCGCTTCCAGCCGGGCACCAATTTCCGCGCTTGGCTGTTCCGCATCCTGCGCAACCTGTTCCTCAGCGACCGCCGCCGCGGCGGCCGCAGCGTGTCGTGGAACCCCGATATCGACGACGACCGGCTGGTGACCCCGGCCGATCAGGAATCGGGCGTCATGCTCGCCGACCTCGACGCCGCGCTCGACAGCATCACCCCGGGTCAGGCCGAAGCGCTGGTGCTCGTCGCACAGGAGGGCCTGTCCTACGAGGAGGCCGCGATCCGCCTCGGCGTGCCGATGGGCACGGTGCGCAGCCGCGTCTTCCGCGCCCGCGCCGCGGTGATCGACCGTCTCGCCGGCACCGCGCCGACCCCGGCGACGCTCCCGCCGCCGGCGGCGATGGGCGAGGGCTACCGTCGCTGGAAGCATGCCGGCACCGGCATGATCGGCTAGGGTTGGACATTCAGGAAATTCCGCCCCCGCCAGCGTAGGGCGATCGGATAGGACAGACCGGGAGATGCAATTACATCTTCCGTCACCCCGGCCCTGCGCCGGGGTCCCGCTTCTTCTCCGCGCCGTCCGAAGAAGCGGGACCCCGGCTCGAGGCCGGGGTGACGGGCGGGTTTGGAAACAGGTTCGCTTCGCACATCGAACCCTTGCCTCCTCAACCGGCCGCGGCATCGCCGAGCTGCGGCGGCACCGTCACCCATTCCACCCGTTGCGGTACCGTCCCAAGCTCGATCCCCTCGTCGCGCATCCGCCGCAGCAGCGTCAGCAGCACGTTGCTGCGCGCCTCGCCGGTGCTGCGCGGGCTCGCGACGTGCGCGAGGCAGTTGAACAGGATGCGGCCGTCGCCGATCCCGTCGATCAGCACCGCCGGCGCCGGCGCGTCGAGCACCATCGGCTCGGCGACGAACGTCTCCAGCACGATCGCCCGCACCCGGTCGGCATCGCTGGCGATCGGCACCGAGAAATGGATCTGGATCCGCCCCATCGGCCCGGCGAGCGTCTTGTTGAGCACCGATTTGGTGATCAGCTCCGAATTGGGCACGATCAGCGTCGAATGATCCGCCAGCTCGATCTCGGTCGAGCGCACGCTGATCCGCTTGACGTCGCCCTCGTCGGTGCCGACGCGGATCAGGTCGCCGATCTTGATCGGCCGCTCGGCGAGCAGGATCAATCCGGAGACGAAATTGGAGGTGATCGCCTGCAGGCCGAAGCCGATGCCGACCGACAAAGCCGACAGCAGCAGCGCGATCCGCTCCATGCCGATGCCGAGCGAGGCGAGCGCCCATACCACCGCCAGCGCGATCGCCAGATAGCGCGCCACCAGCCGGATCGAGTTGCGCACGCTGCTGTCGAGATCGGTGCTCGGCAGATAGCGATGGTCGAGCCAGCCGGTGAACTGCCGCACCAGGAACAGCCCCAGGGCGAGCACCGCGACGAAGCGGATGATCGTCCCCGGCGAGATCGCGATGCCGCCGACCTCGACGCCGCGCGCCAGCCCGCCGACCCGGTCGAGGAACGAACCGAAGCCGGCGCCGAACGGATAGAGCAGCAGCCCGAGCGCGACGACGATCACCGCCAGCCGCAGCACCGCCGACAGCAGCACGCCGAACTGGTCGACCGCGCTGCCGCTGATCCCCATGCCGTGGCGCAGCGTCAGCCCGACGCGGCCGTCGCGCTGGAACAGGCTGGTCGCGACATCGTCGATCACCACCATCAGCAGATAGGTGCTCACCCCCAGCAAGGTCGCCCAGATCACCGCCTGGGTGATCGTGATCGCCAGCCCGACATAGCCGATCAGCAGCGCCAGCCCGGCGCCGGCGACGATCAGCCACACTGCCAGCGTGATCGCGCCGACGCCGGCGCTCGCCGCCGCCTCCGCCTCGCTCTCGCCGTCCGCCGCCTCTGCGGCGCGCAGCCGGCCGATGATGACCAGCGTCCCCGCGATCAGGATCAGGTGGACGATCACCTCGACCACCTGCGTGCCGAGCAAGGCGGTCGGGCTGACGCCGGCGGTGGTGTTGAACGCATTGGCGAGGATGACGACGAAGGTCAGCGTCGCGAACGCCCACGCCACCGGCCGCAGCGCGGTCGCGGTGGCATCGGTCAGCGTCGTCACCCGCCACGACGGCTGCCGCGCCATCAGGAAGGCGGCGCCGACCGCCGCGGTCAGCCCGCTGAACGCCGCGGCGATCACCAGCGCGTCGGCGAGCGCGTTCCACGCCGGCGCGAGCAGCGCCGACCAGCGCAGCCCCTGCACGAACAGGAAGGCGGCGGCCATCGGCATCGTCGTCCCGACGAACACCCGCCACAGGGCATTGGCCGAGCGCCGCACGCGATGCCCCGGCGCATCGGCGATCAGATAGCGTTGGCCGATCCGGCGCAGGAACTGCCGCACCGGGACCAGCATCACGAGCGCCAGCAGCGCGCCGAGCAGCGCGCCGATCGGAAACCCCCGGCGCAGGCCGGTATCGATCTGCGCCCATTCGCGGCTGAGGAAGGTCGACACGCGCCGGCTGTCGCGCGGCAAGGCGGCGAACATGTCGCTCCAGAAGTGCGGCGACAGCGGGGAGGGGGTCCGCACCGCGATCCGCTGGTTGATCTCCTCGGCCTGCGTCTCGTCGATCTCGGTGACGAGCTGTCCCGCCTCGACCGCGACGAGCTGACCGCGCTTCACCTTCGAATCGAGTGCGCTGCGCGCCTGCGCCAGAGCGCGACGCTCGGCGCGGATGTCGGGCGCCTCGACCACGCCGGCGACCGGCGGCCCGAGCCCGGCGATGCGCGCGTCGACCAGCGCGAGCTGGCTGCGCAACTGCTCGGCCGCCTCGCGCGCGTCGCTCTGCGCGCCGAGCGCCTGATCGCGCAATGTGCCGCGCGTCTCGCGATCGACCTTGCCGTCGAGCGCCTTGTCGACGGCATCGAGCGCCGTCTCGGCACCGGCGAGCTGCCGGCTGGCGGTCTCGACCGGCGTGGTCTGCGCCGCGGCCGGCGCCGCGATCGCGAGGGCGACGAGCATCACCAGCAACACCAACCGCCGCACCGCTGCCATCATCGCGTCACGCTCCCGTCCATACCGCCCGGCTGGTTAGGAGGAGTCGCGCGACAAAGCGAGCGGTGACCGTTTTGGGGGGAAAACGGCCGCCTACGCGTCCGGCTCGCGCGCCCCTTTTCGTCATCCCGGCGAAAGCCGGGACCCACGGTGACGGGCGGTCGGCGGTACGTGCCACGACCGGCGGCACCGGGCCCATGGGTCCCGGCTTCCGCCGGGATGACGAGAGGGCAAAAATTCCTCGCTCGCGTGTGCGGGGCGGCAGGGTCAATATTCCCCCGGCATGGGCTGTAAACGGCTGGGGGCGTTCAATCCGGCGCTCGCTGGCGGGGAAGGATCGCCGTGGGCTGCGGTGATGAGGCTCGATCGGTTTCCTCATCCCATCCGTCACCCCGGACTTGTTCCGGGGTCCACCGGGCCGCGAGAGCAGGGTGGCGAACCAAGCCCTTCTCCTCGCCGCAGGGTGGACCCCGGAACAAGTCCGGGGTGACGGGGTGGGCTTGGAGCGCGGCGGGCTTAGGTGAAGGTTCGTTTGCGATTGCCCTGCGCTGGCGGGGGAGGAGTCACCACCTACCCAATCCCCCCGCAGCCCCCATCACCGCCAGCCGGCATCCATCCAGTAATTGTGCGCCGTACACATGCGCGCATCCTCCGACGCGAGGAACAACACCAGCGCGGCGATGTCCTCGGGCTCGATCCGCCCGTCGAGGCATTGCGCCGCGACGATCTCCGCCTCGCCCTCGGGCGTGTACCATTTCTCCTGGCGCGGCGTCTTGACGTTGCCCGGCACCACCGTGTTGACGCGGATGTTGTCGCGGCCGAGGTCGCGGGCGAGGCTGCGCGTCAGCCCCTCGATCGCCGCCTTGGCGGTCTGGTAGAGGACGAGGTCCTCCAGCCCGAGGTGCCAGCTGATCGAGCCGAAGTTGATGATCGATCCGCCGCCCGCCGCCTTCATCGCCGGGATCACCGCCTGCGCCGCGAAGAACTGATGACGCAGATTGACGTTCATCCTTTGGTCCCAATAGGACGGCGTCACCTCGGCGACCGTATGGCGATCGTCGTTGGCGGCATTGTTGACCAGCACGTCGACGCCGCCCAGCTCGGCCTGCAGTTCGGCGAACACCGACGCCAGCGCATCGAGATCGGTCAGGTCGAGCCGGCGGAACACCGGCACATGCGCGGCATCGCCCAATCGCTCGACCAGCGCGCGGCTGTCCGCCTCGGCGACGTCGACGAAGGCGACCTTGGCGCCCTGTCGCGCGAACGCCTCGACCAGCCCCGCGCCGATCCCCGATCCGCCGCCGCTGATGATGACCCGCTTGCCGCTGAGCGAGGGGTAGAGCGCGCGCCGGCCGTTGCCGTCCATTGCCGTCCCGGTCATGCGAGCAACCCGCGGCCGGCGAGGTTGCGGATCAGCGCGGTCAGGCCGAATCGCCACGGCGGCGCCGCCTTCGAGGTGCTGACCGTGTTGACCAGCCGGCCGAGCCGCGGCGTCTCGATCGCCACCGTGTCGCCGACCTTGTGGGTGAAGCCCTGGCCGGGCACGTCGCGGTCCTGCGTCGGCGCGAACAGCGTGCCGAGGAACAGCACCAGGCCGTCGGGATATTGGTGCTCGCTCAGCGCCTGGCGCAGCAGCTCCTCGGGATCGCGGCTGATCTGGTTCATCGAGCTGGCGCCGTCGAGCGCATAGCCGTCGGTGCCCTCGATGCGCAGCGTGATCTCCGCCTGCCGGACGTCGTCCATCGTGAAGTCGCCATCGAACAGCCGCACGAACGCGCCCAGTGAGCAGGAGGCGTTATTGTCCTTCGCCTTGCCGAGCAGCAGCGCCGAGCGCCCCTCGAAGTCGCGCAGATTGACATCGTTGCCCAGCGTCGCGCCGACCGCGAGCCCGTCGGGACCGGCGAGCAGCACCACTTCGGGCTCGGGGTTGTTCCACGTCGAGTCCGAGCGGATGCCGACGTCCGCGCCCCAGCCGACCGTCGCCAGCACCGGCGCCTTGGTGAAGATCTCGGCATCGGGGCCGATCGCCACCTCGAGATATTGCGACCACAAATTCTCGTCGATCAGCGCCTGCTTGAGCGCCGCCGCCTCGGGCGAGCCGGGCACCACCGCGCGCATGCTGCCGCCGATCCGCCCTTCCAGCCGGCTGCGCACCTCGGCCGCCGCGCCGGCGTCGCCGCGCGCGCGCTCCTCGATGACGCGCTCCATCGCCGACACCGCGAAGGTGACGCCGGCCGCCTTGACGCATTGCAGGTCGATCGGGCTGAGCAGCCGCGGCAGGCCCTCGACCGACAGGCCGATCGCATCGAGCGCACCGATCTCCTCGCCCTGCGCGTGGTCGAAGCTGCCGCCGGCGACCAGTTCGGCGACGGTCGGGGCGACGCGCGCCATGTCATAGGCGATGCCGTCGACGACCAGCACCGGGCTCGGGCCGGCGCCCAGATCGATGCGGCCGAGCCAGCGCGCGCTGCGCCAGTCGCTGCCGAGCGCGTCGGCGGGGTCGAAGGGTATCGGCATTGGGCTCTTCTCCGGATCGGACGCACCGGCCGATCGGACGTCGGTCGGCGGGCGCGGCGTGGCGCTGGCCCTGACGGTACGGCGACCGGCTCGGCGGGTGGAGCATCGCCGATGCCCTCGTTCCCGCCGCGGCGTTCGCCGTCTTCCATCTCTCCCAGCTGGTTATCGCTACCATTAGCTTGCACAATCCGCGCCGCAAGCCGAAAGACGGGGCGCCGATCATCCCCGCGCGTGTCGCGCGGCGGGCAGGCGCGGGCGCGCGGGTTGCGCATCGGGCCGCTCGCTGCTACGGGCACCGTTCGCACGGCGCGGACCTTTCGTCTGCAGCCGCCATAGCTATTGACCGGAGTGTTTCAGTTCCATGCAGATCGTCGTCCGCGACAACAATGTCGACCAGGCCCTTCGCGTGCTCAAGAAGAAGCTGCAGCGCGAGGGCGTGTACCGGGAGATGAAGCTGCGCCGTCACTTCGAAAAGCCGTCGGAGCGCCGCGCGCGTGAGCGTGCCGCCGCCGTCCGCCGTTCGCGCAAGCTCGACCGCAAGCGCGCCGAGCGCGACGGTGCGCGCTAAGTCATTGTGATCGCTGCGAAGATGCTTTCCTCCGGATGCGTCTTCGTGCGAAGTTAGAGATGTTAACCGGTGACGGCCGGCCCGGCACCACAACTTCAGGTGCCCCAGATGTCGACCGTCACCGCCGTTCCGCTGCGTCCCATCAAGCGGACCTATCTCGTCTATCTGTGGGTGGGCATCGTCGTCGCCTGTCTCGCGGCCTTCCTCCTGGCGCGGCAAGGCGACGACTTCCTCACCCGCAACGCCCGCGCGAGCGGCGTGGTGACGACCCCGTCGGGGCTGCAATACAAGGTGGTGCAGCCCGGCGCGCCGGGCGCCCCCAGGCCGACCGACAGCGACGTCGCGCTCATCAATTATGAAGGCAAGCTGCTCAACGGCACCACCTTCGACAAGTCGCAGCAGCCGACGCCGATGCCCGTCGCCGGCGTCGTCCCCGGCTTCTCCGAGGCGCTCAAGCTGATGCCGAAGGGCGCCAAGTATCGCGTCTGGATCAAGCCCGCGCTCGGTTACGGCGCCGAGGCGAAGGGGCCGATCCCCGCCAACTCCACGCTCGTCTTCGACATCGAGCTGATCGACTTCCTGCCCGAGGCCGTCGTCCGCCAGATGCAGGCGCAGGCCCAGGCACAGGGTGCCGGCGGCCCCGGCGGGATGCCGCGCGGCGCGATGCCCCCCGGCATGCCCGGCGGCCGCTGATCCGCCACGACGACGAACAGCCGGCGCCGGACCATCCGGCGCCGGCTTTTTCGTGCCCGCCATCGCCGTGCGCCGGACAAAAAAATAGCGGCCCGAAGGCCGCTACTCTCTCTAGCCGAGGCTAACGGTCAGCTTAGTTGCTGTCCGCATTGTCATCGCTGTCGGCGACGACGACGATGCCCGCGACGACGGCAGCGGCCGCGATCAGGGCGATGACGATCCCGCCACCGGCGAGCTCGTTCTTCTTGGCCGAGGTCGAACCGGTGCGAACCGACTTCGACACCGACAGGCTGGCTGCGGGGTTCGCCGGAGCGGCAACCGCCGGAGCAACGGCCATGGTGGCGGCCGCAGCGGCCATGACAATCTTACCGAAACGCATGATATAACTCCCTCTTGTGCTCGTCACCGGTTTGCATGGCAGAAGTATATAGGCGCGACAACAGTTTAACCGCCCGGTTTCGGAATGGCCGGCGACCGTTGCCGCGACGCCACACGTTCCCGCCGCCGGTCAGCCCGCGCGGGTCGCCTGCACCGTCCAGCGCGCCGTACCTTCCAAACCCAAAGCGGTCAGCACGCCGGTCTCATAAGCCCCGGTATCGACACCGATCCGATGGACCTGCTCGTCGAGCCCGGCGCTGATCGTATGGCCGTGGACGACCATCTTGTCGAGCGCACGATCGTGATCGAGGAAGGGGTTGCGGATCCAGCGCAGGTCGGCGCCGCGCTGCGCGGCAAGATCGGTACCCGGCCGCACGCCGGCATGGACGAAGGCATAGTCGCCGATCGTCACCATATCCTCGAACGATTCGAGGAACGCCTGATGCTCGGCGGGCACGCGGACGCGCATCGCGGCATGCAGCTCCTCATAGTCCATCCGGTCATAATCGGCGGCGTCCAGCCCGTAGCTCATGATCGTCTCGCGCCCGCCGATCCGGCAGAACATGCGCAGCGCCTTGGGCTCGCCCTTGAGCGATTCGAGGAACACCTCCTCGTGATTGCCGAGCAGGAAGCGCGTATCCGGCCGCTCCGCCGCGAGCAGCCGCAGCCGCTCGATCACCGCCGCCGACGCCGGGCCGCGGTCGACGAGGTCGCCGAGGAAGACGATCGTGGTGCGCGCAGGATCGCGCGCCCGGTCGTCCGCTTCGATCCGGGCAAGCAATTGATCGAGCAGATCGGCGCAACCGTGGACGTCGCCGATCGCATAGACGCGTTCGCCTTCCGGAATGGCGGTCAGCGGCGTTGCCGTGGAACGGCGCGCGTTGAGCAGCTTCTTGAGCATGGATTCCCGTCGATCGTGCCGAATGGCAGGTATACCCGCGCAGGTCTGGCCGCAACAGCCTGAACCCCGCGTGAAAGTGGCTAGCCGACCAGCCGTAGCACATCCTGTACCGGCGAGGCGACCGCAGGTTGATCCGGCCAGATCCCGCGCGTGTCGAGCACCGCCTTGTCGCGCCGTTCCTCGATCGGCACCGAGCGGAACACGTCGTGATCGACCAGCACGACCATGATCGGACAGCATTCGATCGCGCCGTCGATGTCGATCAGCGTCGCGCCGGTGCCGTCGAACGCCTTGGGCAGCGTCCCCGCATAGGGTTCGACGATCCGCACCCGTTCACCGAACCGCTCGGCCAGCGCGACCGCGACCTTGAGCGCCGGGCTCTCGCGGAAGTCGTCGATGTTCGCCTTGAACGCGAGGCCGAGGCAGGCGACCGGTGCGCCGGGCCGCGCCTCGATCAGCGCGCTCGCCTGCGCGACGACATGATCGGTCTTGCCGTCGTTGACCAGTCGCGCGGTGCGGATCAGCGGCGTGTTGGCGGGATCGGCATGGACGAGGAACCACGGATCGACCGCGATGCAATGGCCGCCGACGCCCGGCCCCGGTTGCAGGATGTTGACGCGCGGATGACGGTTGGCGAGGCGGATCACCTCCCACACGTCGACCCCCATCGTATCGGCGATCAGGCTGAGTTCGTTGGCGAAGGCGATGTTGACGTCGCGAAAGGCATTCTCGGTCAGCTTGGTCATCTCCGCCGCGCGCGCGGTGGTGGTGACGCAGGCGCCGCGCACGAAGCGGCGGTAGAAGGTCAGCGCCTTGCGCGCGCAGCGCGGCGTGATACCGCCGATGACGCGATCGTTATCGATCAGCTCGACGAGGATGCGCCCGGGCAGCACGCGCTCCGGGCAATACGCGATCGCGATATCGGCCGCCTCGCCGGCGCGGCCGGGTACGCGCAAATCGGGACGCAGCTCGGCGAGCAGGTCGCGCACCCGTTCGGTGGTGCCGACCGGCGAGGTCGATTCGAGGATGATCGCGTCGCCCGGCTTGAGCACCGACGCGATCGTCGTTGCCGCCTGCAGCACATAGGCGATATCGGGCGCATGATCCTCGCCGAACGGGGTCGGCACCGCGATCACGAAGACGTCGGCCGGCTCGATCCGCGTCGACGCACGCAGCGATCCGCGCGCGACCACGCCGGAGACGAGGCCGTCGAGATCGACCTCCTCGATATGCACGCGCCCAGAATTGACCGTCTCGACCACCGATTCGGTGACGTCGACGCCGAGCACCTTCGCCCCCGTCCGCGCGATCACCGCCGCGGTCGGCAGGCCGATATAGCCGAGGCCGAGAACGACGACCTTGAGTTCAGAGTCCGAAATCATCGGCGATGATCCTTGCGATCCGGGTGCTGGCCTGGCCGTCGCCGAACGGATTGTGGGCGCGTGCCATGGCGGAATAGGCAGCCTTGTCATCGAGAAGCGTGAACACTTCGGAAACGATGCGGTCTTCGTCGGTGCCGATCAAGCGCGCGGTGCCCGCCGCGACGCCCTCGGGCCGCTCGGTGGTGTCGCGCATCACCAGCACCGGCTTGCCGAGCGCGGGCGCCTCCTCCTGCACACCGCCCGAATCGGTCAGCGCAAGGTCGCACAGTTCGAGCGCCCGGATGAAATGCGGATAGTCGAGCGGCGCGATCCGCGCGACATTGTCCGGCGTGCCCAGCCATTCGTCCATCACCGCGCCGACATTGGGATTGGGGTGCATCGGGAAGATCACCGCGACATCGTCGCGCGCCGCGATCCGCGCGATCCCCCGCGCGATCGCCGCCATGCCGTCACCGAAATTCTCGCGGCGATGCGTCGTGACGAGGACGATGCGCTTGCCCGCGAAGCGCGCCGCGAGCGGATCGAGATCGCCGGCCAGCGCCGGCGTCTCGGCGATGCGACCGCGCGTCCAGAGCAACGCGTCGATCACCGTATTGCCGGTGACATGGACGCCCGCGGCGACGCTCTCGCGCGCCAGCGCCGCCGCGGCGGTGGCGGTGGGTGCGAAATGCAGATCGGCGATCGGCGCGACGATGCGCCGGTTCACCTCTTCGGGCCAGGGCTGGTAAATGTCGCCCGAGCGCAGCCCCGCCTCGACGTGTGCGACCGGGATCTTGCGATAATAGGCGGCGAGCGCACCGACCATCGCGGTCGCGGTGTCGCCCTGGACGACGACGCGGTCGGGCCGCACCCGGTCGATCACCTCGCCAAGCCCGGTGAGCAACCGCGCGGTCAGCCGATCGAGCGATTGGCCCGGCTCCATCAGGTCGAGGTCGATGTCGGGCGTCAATCCGGCGATGGCGAGCACCTGGTCGAGCAGCCCGCGATGCTGCGCGGTGACGCAGGTCACCGTCTCGATGCCGCCCGCCGCCTGTAGCGCCCGCACGACGGGGAACAGCTTGATCGCCTCGGGGCGGGTGCCGAAGACGGTGAGGATCCTGGGGCGGCTGGCGCTGGTCATGCCGGCTAACTAGCGCCCGTCGCTTAATTTCGGGCTAAGCCACAGGTCGGGCAGCCGGGGTCCTTCGGCAGCGTCAGCGTCCGGAAGCGCAGCGACAGCGTATCGGCGAGCAGCAGCTTGCCGGCGCTGTCCTCGCCGAAGGCATGGATCGCGCGCAGCACCTCCAGCGCGGCGAGGCTGCCGATCGCCCCCGCCATCGGCCCCAGCACGCCGTCCTCGGCACAGGTCGCGCCGGGCCGGTCGGGATCGCTGCCGACGAAGCAGCGATAGCAGGGCTTGCCCGGCTCCCAGCCGCGGAACACCCCCAATTGCCCGTCGAACTGGCCGATCGCCGCCGATACGAGCGGCACCCGCGCGGCATAAGCCGCATCGGCGACGATCAGCCGCGTCGCGAAATTGTCGCAACCGTCGAGCACCACGTCGACATCGGCGAGCAGCGCAGCGACGTTGCCGGCGTCGACGCGTATCGGTCGCGCCACCGCGGCGACATGCGGGTTGAGCCGCCGCGCCGCCGCCGCCGCCGTCTCCGCCTTGCCCGCGCCGATCTCGGCGGTGGCATAGATCGTCTGGCGTTGCAGGTTGGACAGATTGACATGGTCGTCGTCGACGATCGTCAGCCGCCCGATGCCCGCCGCGGCGAGATAGGGGATCGCCGGCGATCCGATTCCGCCGGCGCCGATCACCACGACATGCGCCGCGGCGAAACGCTGCTGACCGGCGCCGCCGACCTCCTTCAGGACGATGTGCCGGGCGTAACGGGTCAGTTCCCCGTCGGAGAGCGTCACGCCGACCAGGAGAAGGTGAGGCTGGTCCGATACCAGGTATCGGCATCCGCCACGCCGGGCGCGATATTGCCGCGCGCCATGCTGGAGACGAGGCCCGCGGCATATTGCTCGACGGAGGGGCAGGCGATCGCCCGCGGCACCACCCGCTTGGGCTGGCCGCCGGCACCGACCAGCACCGCGAGATCGACCTTGAGCACATAGCCCTGTGGCGACGGCGTCGCGGCGTTGCACCGCCCCGCCTTCACCTCGGCGCGGACGAAGCTCGACAGATTGGCGCCATCGTCGGGATCGCGGCTGTAGGGCAATGGATGCAGCGCGCTCCAGTCCTGCGGCGGCATCGGCATGGGCGATGCACCGGCGAGCTGGGCTGCCAGGAGAATTGCTGTGATCATCGGCCGGTCGATCCGAACCCTCCGCTTCCACGGTCGGTATCGTCGAGCGCGTCGACGATTGCCAGCGTCGCGCGCTGAACCGGGGCGGGGACGAGTTGGGCGATGCGTTCGCCGCGGGCGATCGCGAAGGGGGCCTCGCCGAGGTTGATGAGGATCACCTTCACCTCGCCGCGATAGTCCGAATCGATCGTGCCCGGCGTGTTGAGGCAGGTGATGCCGTGCTTGATCGCCAGACCCGAGCGCGGGCGCACCTGCACCTCATAGCCCTCCGGTATCGCGATCGCGAAGCCGGTCGCCACCGCCGCGCGCGCGCCCGGCGCCAGCGTCAGCGCCTCGGCCGCCACCACGTCCATCCCCGCCGCACCCGCGGTCGCATAAGCGGGCGGCGGCAGCCCCTCGCCATGCGGCAGGCGGTGGAGGCGGATGGCGATGGCTTGGCTCATGGCGCAGGGCTAGCCTGCCTGCGCGAACAGATCAAGAACCGGACAGCGTCTCGGCGATCCGTTGCGCCAGCCGCCGCGCGACGTCGGCCTTGGGCAAACGCTCCCAATGTTCGACGCCGTCGGCGGTGGCGAGGTGCACGGTGTTGGCGTCGCCGCCGAACACGTCGCCCGACACGTCGTTGGCGACGATCCAGTCGGCGTTCTTGCGCAACCGCTTGGCGACCGCCTGTTCGACGACGCGCTCGGTTTCGGCGGCGAAGCCGATCACCAGTCGCGGCCGGCGCGGCCCATGCGCCAGCGTCGCGAGGATATCCTCGTTCTCGGCGAGCACCAGCGCCGGCGGCGCGTCGCCCTTCTTGACCTTATGCGGCGCGGCGGCGACCCGCCAGTCGGCGACCGCGGCGACCATCACCGCCGCATCGGCGGGCAGCGCATCCGCGACCGCAGCCGCCATCTCGGCCGCGGTGACGACGTCGACCCGCCGTACCCCCGCCGGGGTGGCGAGCGTCACCGGCCCGGCGACCAACGTCACCGTCGCGCCGAGATCGGCGAGCGCGCCGGCGATCGCGAACCCCTGCCGCCCCGACGAGCGGTTGGCGATATAGCGCACCGGATCGATCGGCTCGTGCGTCGGCCCCGCGGTGACCAGCACGTGCCGGCCCGCGAGCGGCGTCGCGCGCGGCGCGAGCATGCGGTCGACCGCCGCGGCGATCGCCTCGGGCTCGGGCAGCCGGCCGGGACCGAACTCGCCGCACGCCATCGCCCCTTCGTCGGGTTCGACGATGGTGATGCCGTCGGCGCGCAGCTGCGCGACGTTGCGGACGGTCGCCGCATGCTGCCACATCCGCACGTTCATCGCCGGCGCCGCCAGCACCGGCGTATCGGTGGCGAGCAGCAGCGTCGTCGCCAGATCGTCGGCGATGCCCCCCGCCATCCGCGCCAGCAGATCGGCGGTGGCGGGCGCGATGACGACCAGATCGGCCTGCCGGCTGAGCTGAATATGCCCCATCTCCGCCTCGTCCTTGAGATCCCACAGGCTGGTATAGACCTGGTCCTCACTCAACGCGGCGAGCGTCATCGGCGTGACGAAATGGCTCGCGCCCTCCGTCATCACGCAGCGCACCGCATAACCGCGCCGGCGCAGCAGCCGGATCAGCTCGCACGCCTTATAGGCGGCGATGCCGCCGCCGACGATCAGCAGGATACGCGTCATCGAACGATCCTCTTCACCGTGATCCGCCGCCGGTCGCTCACCGCCGCCAGCAGGTCGCGCGCGCCATCGGGCACGAAGACGAGGCCGACGAGCAGCAACGGCGCCACCAGCAGCCCCCAATAGAAGGTATCGACCCGCCCGAACACGCTCAGCACCGCGGCATAAGCGGCGATCACCACCAGCACGCGCAGCCCCAGCACGTCGCGCCACGCCGCCCAGCCGAACAGCGCCAGTCCGACCAGCGGCGCGGCGAGCCAGAGCGGCACGATCATCAGCGCGGTCGACAGCGTCATCGTCCGCACGAAGAAGCCGAAGCCGAGATGCCCCGACCAGCCCGGCGACTGCGGATCGAGCGGCCCGACCACTTCGGCCACCGCATGCGCATGTGCCGCCAGCGCCAGCGCGAGGATCGCCCCCGCGGCGATCCACGCCGCGCCTTCGCGCCGGTCGCCGCCGGCGAGCGCCAGGATCGCCATCAGCAGCAGATACAGCCCCGCGGTCTCGCGGATCAGCGCCGCCGACAGGCCGAAGGCGACCGCAGGCAGCCACTGCCCGTCGCGATGCACGCCGAGCGACAGCGCGATCAGCAACCCCGCCCAGATTTCGTGGAAGGCGAGGAGGTCGCGCTGCACGAACGCCATCAGTCCGGCGGCGAGCAGCACCATCGCGACGATCCGCGGCGGCGGCCGCGCGAACGCCGGCGCCAGCCGCCGATACCAGGCAAGCGCCACCGCCGCGGCGAGCAGGTAGAGCAGGATCACCACGATCGCATGCGGCACCGCCGCCTGCACCATCGCCAGCGTCGGCAGGCGGAAGGTGACGAACGGCTTGAGCGGGTAATCTCCCGCGCGCATCGCATCCGCCGCGGTGGCATAATAATCGCCGCCGTGGCGGACGTTGGCGACGATCGTCTCGTACAGCACGACGTCGGCCTGATCGTCGCTACGCTGCGCGGCATCGCCGCTCGCCGCCGGCGGGACGGGCGCGGCGAAGACCAGCAGGCACGCGAGCAGCAGCAGCGCCAGCGCGACCAGCGCCGCCGCGGCGTTGCGCGGCGCCAGTCCGGCGAACCGCGACGGCTGCGCCAGCCACAACGAGGCGGGGACGCGCCGCATCATCGCCTCAGTGGACGACCAGCCAGGTCGCGGCGACGCTCGCCGCCGCGCTGGCCGCCGCGACCGCGGCATAGCGCCAGCCGCCGCCGATCCGCACCACCTCGATCTCGCGCAGCGGCGGGGCAGGGGGTTCGCCGCCCGGTGCGGGATAACGCGCTTCGATCCGCCGGATCAGCTCGGGCAGGCCGGCGATCGTCTTGACGTCGGCGATCAGCCGGTCGGCGATCGCCGCTTCCGGCCCCAGCTCGGTGCGGATCCATTCGCGCACGAACGGCGCTGCCGATTCCCACAGGTTGATGTCCGGATCGAGCCGCGTCGCGACCCCTTCGACCATCACCATCGTCTTCTGCAACAGCAGCAGATGCGGCTGCGTCACCATGTCGAAGTCGCGCGTGATCGAGAACAGCCCGTCGAGCATCATCCCGATCGACATGTCCTTGACCGGCAGCCCGCGCATCGGCTCGCCGACCGCGCGCAGCGCCGTCGCGAATTCGGCGACATTGTGATGGCTCGGCACATAGCCCGCCTCGAAATGGATTTCGGCGACGCGCCGGTAATTGCCGGTGATCAGCCCGTAGAGGATCTCCGCCAGCCATACCCGCGCGCGCCGGTCGATCCGGCCCATGATGCCGAAGTCGATCGCCGCGATGCGGTTGCCGGGCAAGGCGAACAGATTGCCCTGATGCATGTCGGCGTGGAAGAAGCCTTCCGCGATCGCCTGCCGCAGGAACGCCTGCACCAGCGTATTGGCCAGCTTGGGCAGGTCGTAGCCCGCCGCGACCAGCGCGGCGCGGTCCGACAGCTTGATTCCGTCGATCCATTCGACGGTCAGCACCCGCGCGGTCGAGCGCTGCCAGTCGATCGCCGGCACGACGAAATCGGGCTCGGCGGTCATCGACTCGGCGAGTTCGGACGCCGACGCCGCCTCGCGCCGGAAGTTGAGCTCGCGCGCGGTCCAGCGCTTGAAATTCTCCACCGTCAGCCGCGGCCGCAGCCGCCGCGCCTCGATGCTCATCCCCTCAAGCTGCGCCGCCGCCCATTCATAGGTGGCGATCGCGCGGGTAAAATCCGCCTCGACGCCGGGGCGCAGCACCTTGACCGCGACGGTCCGCCCGTCGGTGGTCACCGCGCGATGCACCTGCGCGATCGACGCGGCGCCGACCGGTTCCTCCTCGATGCTGGCGAACAGGTCGGACGGCGGCCGGCCGAAGCTGCCCTCCATCGCCGCGGCGATCGTCGCATAGGGGACGGGGGGCAATTGATCCTGCAACCGCAGCAGATCCTGCGTCGCTTCCTCGCCGACCAAGTCTGGCCGGGTGGCCAATGTCTGCCCGAGCTTGATCGCCGCCGGCCCGATCGCCTGAAAGGCATCGGCATAGCGCGGCACCTTGGGCACGCGCGCGCCCAGCCGCGCCACCCGTGCCAGCCGCCGCACCGGCGCCGGCGTATTGGGATCGCGCTCGATCCCGCGCAGCGCCCCATGCCGCGCGAGGATGCGCCCCCATTTCAGGAGTCGCCAGACGTGGACGACCGAAGCGGTCATGACGGCATGGCGATCGAGCCGGCCGCCGCACTCCAGTCAAGCCAGTCAAGCCGTTGCCACACCCGACGCGTCACCCCGGAACAATTCGTAACAGCTGCGGAATTTCGCCAGTGCTCCTGCGAAAGCAGGAGCCCAGGGGTTCCAAGTGCCGTAAAGGGTTGTGCTGCTTGGCCCTGGGTTCCTGCTTTCGCAGGAACACTGCGCTGATCCACCAGCATCGCAGACTGTCGCTGAAGTCCCGAACGAGTCCGGGGTGACGGGTCTTGCGAGGCGGCGGCATCGAAACCGCCAAACGACCCCATCAAATCTTCCACCCGGAGTGAATCGCGACGAGCCCGCCGAGGATCGGTTCCGCCTTGGTCCGCACGAAGCCGGCATCGGCGATCATGCCCTTGAACGTCGGCATGTCGGGGAAGCGCCGGATCGACTCGATCAGATAGCGATAGCTGTCGGCGTCCTGTGCGAGCAATTGCCCCAGCTTCGGCACCATCTTGTGCGAATAGCCGTCGTAGACTTCCTTGAACCCCGGCCAGGTCGTCGTCGAGAATTCGAGGCAGAAGAACCGGCCACCACGGCGCAGCACGCGATGCGCCTCGCGCAGCGCCTTGGGGATGTCGGTGACGTTGCGGATGCCAAAGGCGATCGTATAGGCGTCGAAGAACCGGTCCGGGAAGGTCAGCGTCTCGGCATTGGCCTCGGTCCACACCAGTCCGTCGATGCCGCGCTTGGCGGCGCGCTCCATGCCGACTTCGAGCATCGCCGGATTGATGTCCGCCACCGTCACCGACGCGCCCGATGCGGCGAGGCGGAAGGCGATGTCGCCGGTGCCTCCCGCCATGTCGAGGATCTGCTGACCCTCCTGCGGCTGCACCCGCCGGACGAAGCGATCCTTCCACAACCGGTGCATGCCGCCCGACATCGCATCGTTCATCAGGTCGTAGTTCTTGGCGACGCTGGAGAAGACGCCGCCGACGCGGGCGGTCTTCTCGTCGGGGGCGACGTCCTCGTAGCCGAAGGATACGGTTCCGGTGGTGGCGGTGTCGGTCATGCCACCGCCCTAGCCGCCGCTTGTGGCCGGGGCAAACGCAACCTAGCTGTTTGACGTGCCAGAACTCCCCGAAGTCGAAACCACCGTCCGCGGCCTCACCCCCGTGCTCGCCGGCCAGCGCCTGACCCTCGTCGAGCCGCGCCGCGCCGACCTGCGCAAGGCGATCCCGCCCGATTTGCGCCAGCGGCTCACCGGCGCCACCGTCACCGCGCTCGGCCGCCGCGCTAAATACGGCATGATCGACACCGATCGCGGCGATACGCTGATCTTCCATCTCGGCATGTCCGGCCGCTGGCGGGTCGATCCCGCCGAACGCCTCGCCCACGACCATCTGCTCATCGAGACGGGGGAGGGGCGCAGCCTCGCGCTCAACGATCCGCGCCGCTTCGGCTTCCTCGATCTCGTCGAAACCGCTGCGCTCGCCGCTTATCCCCCCTTCGCGGCGATGGGGCCGGAGCCGCTGGGGGAGGATTTCACTGGCGCCTATCTCGGCGAGGCGCTGAAGGCGCGCGCCGCGCCGATCAAGGCGATGCTGCTCGACCAGCGCATCGTCGCCGGGCTCGGCAACATCTACGTCTGCGAGGCGCTGCACGTCGCGCGCATTGCACCGACGCGGGCCGCCGGCCAGATCGCACTGCCGCGACTCGAGCGGCTCGCGGTGGCGGTGCGCGAGGTGCTGCTCGCCGCGATCGAAGCCGGCGGCTCGACGCTGCGCGACTATGCCCGCCCCGACGGCGAGCTCGGCTATTTCTCGAAGCAATTCCTCGTCTACGGGCGCGAGGGCGAGCCCTGCCATTGCGGCGGCACCGTCAAACGCCGGGTGGATAGCGGGCGATCGACCTTCT
Source organism: Sphingomonas sp. GW821-FHT04B01 (assembly GCF_059420425.1). NCBI lineage: Bacteria > Pseudomonadati > Pseudomonadota > Alphaproteobacteria > Sphingomonadales > Sphingomonadaceae > Sphingomonas > Sphingomonas sp. GW821-FHT04B01. Next base: position 54,558 of record NZ_JBWKTR010000002.1, read on the forward strand.
ACTGCCCGAAATGCCAGAAGAGTTGATCCCCCTGTCGTCATCCCGGCGAACGCCGGGACCCATGGTCACGGGACGCGGGTGGAGCGTACAACGCCGGCCATACCGTATCCATGGGTCCCGGCCTTCGCCGGGATGACGAGCGGGGTGAGGAACCGGTGGTAAAACACCCCGCAACGGTTGACCCCGACCCCCGGCTTCGCTAAGGGCGCTGCCTTCGAGAGGGCGTAGGGTGATCCGGCGCCTCTTCTGACATCGACCAATTTACTCGCAAGGACGTACCGAATGGCGAATACGCCGCAAGCCAAGAAGCGCATCCGTCGCAACGATCGCCGCGCCGAAATCAACGGTAACCGCATCGGCCGCATCCGTACCTTCATCAAGAAGGTCGAAGCGGCACTGGCGTCGGGCGACAAGGCTGCGGCGGACACGGCCCTCGCAGCGGTGCAGCCCGAGCTGCAGCGTGGCGTCGCCAAGGGCGTCCTCCACAAGAACACCGCGAGCCGCAAGTTCTCGCGCCTGACCAAGGCGGTCGGCACGCTCGCCTAAGCCTTACCGTTCAGTGAGTTTTGACCCGTCGGGACGCATGTCCCGGCGGGTTTTTTGATGTCCGGAACGGGCGCAAAAGGAACGAACCGGGAAAGCGGGAGAACACCGCGATTCGTGTTGGCTGGCATTCAGGGCAGTCGTGCGGAAACGGGCAGAAAATGTAGCTTTTTCAATGGCTTGTAAGATTTCCGAACGCGTTTCTGCGGGCTTCGGGCTGTCAATCCCGTTTATTTCAACAATGTGACCTGCCGAGGGGTTGATCGACTCGGCCCAGGCTTCATAACTCGACTCCACCGCAGCGATGTTCATCGCGGTCGGGGACCTGAACAGCGTGGGCATGCCGGACGGCCGTTGGCCGTAAGGGGGATTTGTCTGTCTTGAATACGGCCGCCGGGCGACATTTCGTCGCTTTCGGCAACGAAGGGGTATGCGTTGAACGATCGACAGGCAGCGGCAGTGACGGAGACTGAGGCGCAACGCGCCTGGGCTCGCGTCCGCTGCAACCTGCGCGAATCCGCCGGCGCGCGGCTCTTCGAGCAATGGCTGAAGCCGATGGAGCTGATCGAGGACGGCGATCCCGAATCGATCCGCCTCGGCCTGCCGTCGGCGTTCATGACCAACTGGGTCCGCAACCATTATGCCGACCGGCTGCTGCTCGAATTCCGCGCGCTGCTGCCCGACGTGCGCGGCGTGTCGATCGAGACGCGCATCGCCGCGCCGGTCGCGATCAAGCTGGTCGCCGAGACGCCCGCGCCGGTCGCCGCCGTCGCGCCGGCGCCTGCCCCGGCGCCGCTGGCGGTGGCCGCGCCGCTCCGCCCGGCTGTCGATCGCCCGCCGCTCGATCCGCGCTTCACCTTCGACCGCTTCGTCGTCGATGCCGCCAATCGCGTGGCGTTCAACGCCGCGCGCATGCTTGCCGAACCCGGTGTGCCGCGGTTCAGCCCGCTGTTCCTCCATTCGGGGACGGGGCAGGGCAAGACGCATCTGATGCACGCGATCGGCCACGCCTTCCTCGCCGCGCATCCCGACGCGACCGTGCTGTGCATGTCGGCCGAGCGCTTCATGTTTGATTTCGTCGCGGCGATGCGCGCGCGCGACACGCACAGCTTCAAGCAGCGCCTGCGCGGCGCCGACCTGCTGCTGATCGACGACCTCCAGTTCATCGCCGGCAAGGACGCGACGCAGGAGGAATTCTTCCACACGGTCAACGAGATCATGAGCGCCGGCAAGCGCCTCGTTATCTCCGCCGATCGCTGCCCGACGGCGCTCGACGGCGTCGAGGCACGGATCGTCAGCCGCATGTCGGTCGGCCTCGTCGCCGACATCAAGGCGCCCGACCTCACGTTGCGCCGCACTATACTGGACAGGAAACTCGCAGACCTGCCCGAGGCGAAGGTCCCCAACGAGGTGCTCGACCTGCTCGCGGCGCGCATCCACGCCAACATCCGCGAGCTGGAAGGCGCGCTCAATCGCGTCGTCGCCTATGCGCAGCTCACCGGCGACAGTATCGATCTCGATTTCGCGGTGGCGACGCTCGGCGACGTGCTGCGCGGCTCGCAGCGCCGGGTGACGATCGACGAGATCCAGAAGCTGGTCAGCCAGCATTTCGAGCTGAAGCCGCTCGACCTCGTCTCCGCCCGCCGCAGCCGCGCGGTGGCGCGCCCGCGCCAGATCGCCATGTATCTCGCCAAGCGCCTGACGACGCGCTCGCTGCCCGAGATCGGCCGCAAATTCGGCGGGCGCGACCATTCGACGGTGATCCACGCGGTCCGCAAGATCGAGGAACTCCGCGACCAGGATCGCGACATCGACGCCGCCGTCCGCACGCTGATGCGCGAGCTGGAGGCGTAAGCAGCGGTAGCGCGCCAGGCCACACGCACCCGCCCCCCTTGCAGGGGCTATCGCCGACGATCAGTTGCAGTGTCGCGACGGCATTTATATCGTCGTCATGCCGGACATGATTCGGCATCCCGCTTCCTCGCCGCGTCCGAAGAAGTGGGACCCCGGATCAAGTCCGGGGTGACGGGGTGGCGTTGGAACGTCGTCCGAAGCCTGCAGATGTCCATATGCGACAGCTCCTCCCTTGCGGGGAGGGGAGAGAGGTTAAAGCACCAGCCCCATCGCCTCCTGCGCGCGGCGCAGCACCGGCACCGCCAGTGTCCGCGCCTTGTCCGCGCCCTTCTCGAGGATCGCGTCGATCGCGCCGCGGTCGTCGAGCAGCCGCACCATCTCGTCGCGGATCGGGCCGAGCTTCGCCACCGCGAGATCGGCGAGGTCGGGCTTGAACGCGCCGAACCCCTTGCCTGCATAATCCGCCAGCACGTCGCCCGGCGTGCGGTCGGCCAGCGCCGCGAAGATCGTCAGCAGGTTGCGCGCCTCGGGCCGCTCCGCCAGTTCCTCGACGGTCGCCGGCAGCACGTCGGGATCGGTCTTCGCCTTGCGGAACTTGTCGGCGATCACCTCGTCCGAATCGATCAGCTTGACCACCGACTGTTCGGACGGATTGGACTTGGACATCTTCGCCGACGCATCGCGGAGCGACATGATCCGCGGCGCCGCGGCGCTGACCAACGGCTCGGGCAGGGTGAACAGCTCGGTGGCATAATCGCCGTTGAACTTGGTCGCGATGTCGCGCGCCAGCTCAAGATGCTGCTTCTGATCCTCGCCGACGGGCACGTGCGTCGTATTGTAGAGCAGCACGTCCGCCGCCATCAGCACCGGATAATCGTATAGGCCGACGCTCGCGCCCTCGCGGTTCTTGCCCGCCTTGTCCTTGAACTGCGTCATGCGGTTGAGCCAGCCGACCCGCGCGACGTTGTTGAGCAGCCACGCCATCTCGCTATGCGCGGGCATGCGCGCCTGGTTGAACAGGATCGAGCGGTCGGGATCGATCCCCGCCGCCACCAGCGTCGCGGTCATCTCGATCGTATTGGCGCGCAGCTCGGCGGGCGCGATCCACTCGGTCAGCCCGTGGAGGTCGGCGATGAAGTAGAGCGTCTCGCCGCCCTCCGCCTGGATCGCATCCTGCTGCGCGACCCATTGCTTCACCGCGCCGAGATAATTGCCGAGGTGGAGATTGCCGGTGGGCTTGATCCCGGAAACGACGCGCTTTGCCATGATGGGCCTTATCTGGAACGGATGAGCTGACGAATGTCCGCGGGGCGCAGCGCGCCGGTCGCGAACACGGCGAGCGCATAGACCAAGGTGCCGGTCCCGACCAGCACCGCCATCGCGCCCCAGCGCGCCAGGTTGCTCCCCGACACATAGGGCGCGAACAGGTCGTTGAGGAAGAACATCACCCCGCCCATCACCAATGCCGCGACCAGCAGCCGCGGCGCCCGTCGCGTCAATTGCGCGTCGGGCACGAACTGCCCGCGCCTGCGCAGTGTATTATAGAGCAAGGCGACGTTGACCGTACTCGCGATCGCGGTGGCGAGCGGCGGCCCCATATGCTGGAGCGGCACGATCAGGATCAGGTTGAGCACCAGATTGACCACCATCGACACCGTCGCATAGCGCACCGGCGTGCGGGTGTCCGACCGCGCATAATAGCCCGGCGTCAGCACCTTGACGAGGATGTAGGACGGCAGCCCGATCGAGAAGGCGGCGAGCGCCTGTGCGGTGGCATGCGCCGCCGCGGCGGTGAACTGGCCATGCTGGAACAGCGCCGCGACGATCGGCACGCCGCAGACGATCAGCGCGACCGTCGCCGGCAGCGTCAGGAACAGCGCCAGCTCCATGCCGCGGTTCTGCGTCGTCATCGCCGCCGCCTCGTCGCCCTTGCCGAGCTGGCGCGAGATCGTCGGCAGCAGCACCGTGCCGAGACCGATCCCCACCAGCCCGAGCGGCAATTGGTTCAGCCGGTCGGCCATGTAGATATAGGTCACCGAGCCGTGGCTGAGCAGCGAGGCGGCGAGCGCGGTCGAGACGACGAGGTTGATCTGCACCGCGCCGGCGCCCGCCGCGGCGGGCCAGATCAGCGACAGCAGCTTTTTCACGTCCGGCCCGAGCCGCGGCGCCTTGATGCGTAGATGCACCCCCGCCTTGCGGCAGGCGAAATAGAGCCAGGCAAGCTGCAACGCGCCCGAGATCGTCACCGCGATCGCCTGGTTGCGCGCGGTGACCAGCGGCAGGTCGCTGTGGAAGACGAGCAGCGCGACGATCAGCGTCAGGTTGAGCAGGATCGGCGCCGCCGCCGCCACCCAGAAGCGGTGCAGCGAATTGAGGATGCCGCCGAGCAGCGAGACGAGGCTGATCAGCAGCAGATAGGGGAAGGTCAGGCGGCAGAGCTGGACGACATAGGCGAACTGGTCATGCGAGGCGTCGTTGAAGCCCCAGGTGAGCAGCCACGTCACCGGCCAGGCGGCGATCTCGATCAGCACGGTCATGCCGATCAGGATCGGCAGCAGCACCGACAGCGCGTCCTCGGCGAAGCGCACCCCGGTCGGCAGCCCGTCGCCCCCGGCTTCGGCCACCTTGCGGTTGAACATCGGGATGAACGCCGCCGAGAAGGCGCCCTCCGCGAACAAGGCGCGGAACATGTTGGGCAGGCGGAAGGCGATCAGGAACGCATCCGAGGCAAAGCCGGCGCCGACGAAGCGCGCGAACAAAGCGTCGCGCACCAGCCCCAGCACCCGGCTGGCGAGCGTCAGCCCGCCCACCGAGCCGAGCGCCTTGGTCAGATTCACGCGATCGCGCCCCCCGCCTTATGGATCAGGCGTGGCCGACGTCGCCGACCGAGAAGGCGCCGTTCTGCTCCGCCTGCTGCAGATAGAGCTGCGCGAAGTCGATCGGCTCGAGCAGCAGCGGCGGGAAGCCGCCGTCGCGCACGCAATCGGCGAGCACGCGGCGCGCGAAGGGGAAGAGGAGCCGCGGGGCTTCGCCGAGCAGGAACGGCTGCACCGCATCGGCGGGCACGTTGCGCAGGCCGAACAGGCCGGCATAGGTCAGGTCGACGATGAACGCGGTCTGCCCCTCGACCTCGGCCTTGACGTCGATCTTCAGCAGCACCTCATGCACCTCTTCGCCGACCTGGGCGGTGCCGATGTTGAATTGCACGTCGATCGCCGGCGGATTGGCGTTCTGGAAGATGCCCGGCGCATTGGGATTCTCGAACGAGAGATCCTTGACGTATTGCGAGATCAGGCCGGCGGCGGGGGCGGTGTCCGCGCCGTTGAGCGCCGACTGCGTATCGATCGAAGTGCCGTTGTCCTGGTCGGCCATGGGAATGATCCTCGAATGAAGCGGAAAAAGAAGGGGACCGAAGCCGCATGTCGGGCGTTCGATGCCTTTGGCGCCCGCGCCTAGCAGCGCCCGAACCGGGTTTCAACGGGCTGGGCTCAAAAGCCCGCGGGTCGAAAGCCCCGGTTTGAATTGAAGGGGTTTTGGGCCTATGTATCGATCAAGATCGGAGGCACGGTGTTTTACGTAGTTTTACTCGCGATGGTGGCGGCGTTCCTGGCGCTGCGCCTGTACAGCGTGCTCGGCAAACGCACCGGCCACGAACAGCAGCCGCTGCCGCGTGCCGCCGACGATCGCCCCGCCGCGGTCGCCCTGGCGCCGCGCCCGATCGATGCCACGGCCGAATCGCGCGAGCCGGTCAACCGCAACATCGAACCGCGTGCCGAGGCTGGCCTGCGGGGGATCATCGCCGGTGAGCAGGGCTTCGACGTCAACCAGTTCCTGTCCGGCGCGCAATCCGCCTATCGCATGACGCTGGAAGCCTATTGGGCGGGCGACGAGGCGACGCTGGCGACCCTCGCCGAGCCCGACGTCGCCCATGCCTTCGACGAAGCGATTGCCGCCCGTCGCGAGGCCGGCGAGACGCTGGAGAACCGTCTGGTCTCGATCGAGCGCGCGGTGATCGCCGATGCGTCGCTCGATGGTCGCGAGGCGCGGATCACCGTCCGTTTCGACGCCGATATCGCTGCGGTGACCCGCGACGCCGAGGGCCATGTCATCGCCGGCTCGCTGACCGACGCGGTCGAAACGCACGACGTCTGGACCTTCGCCCGCACGCTGAAGAGCCGCGACCCCAATTGGAAGCTGGCGGACACCGACGAGGAATAGGGGGCGGAGCGGACTATCGCGCAGGGCTGCGATGACGAAGGTCGCTCGATATCCTCATCAGATTCGTCACCCCGGACTTGTTCCGGGGTCCACCGGGCAACGAGCGAATGGTGTCGCTTCAAGCCTTTGCCCTCGCCGCAGAGTAGACCCCGGAACAAGTCCGGGGTGACGGGATGGGCTTGGAAAGCGCCGAGCTCAAACAAAAGCTCGTGAGGCAGATATAGAACCACGCCCGCTACCAGACCGACCCCGACCGCTGTCCTACACCCGCCGCGCTCTGCTATGCCGCCATCATGCCGGCCGACCCTCTCACCTCTGGATCACCACAGAAATGGAAACGATTCCCCGAGATCGTTTCCGTTAAGGTGTCCATCTTGTCCATGTCGTCCAACACGCCGCACCGCATTTGCGACCGCTTGGCCCTTGTCGGCACCCCTCCGCTTCGGCACAGCCGCAGCTTTCCGCAGTCGATAGGCGGACATACGGGGATCAGGATGACCGGTAATCGCATAATCGCCAGCATCGCGCTGGCTCTGGCTCTGGCTCTCAGCGCCTGCGGCGGCCGCGTCGTGCCGCTCGACACCGGCGCTGCGCCGCCTCGCCAGCCCGGCCGCCAGCCGGTCAGCCAGCCGAGCCGGCCGACGACACGCCCCGTCAGTCCCGGTCAGCAGATCGCCAGCGGCCGCAGCTTCGACGGCCGTATCCAGGGCGCGACGGCGCTGCCCGCCGCACCGGTCGTCGCCAATCCCGGCGCGACGACCGCGGCAACCGCGGGCATCGTCCCCGGCCCGAGCCTCGCGACGCTGCCGATCACTGAGGCGCAGGCCGAGGCGGCACGACAGGCGTTCCTCACCAGTTGTCCGGGCCTGATGCGCCGTACTGACGCCTCCGGCCTCACCCGCGGCACCGACTGGCAGCCCGCCTGCGCCGCTGCCGCCGGCGTGCCGCGCGGTGGCGCGCGCGCCTTCTTCGCCAGCTATTTCGAGGCGGTGCAGGTCGGCGACGGCAAGGCCTTCGCCACCGGCTATTACGAGCCCGAGATCGCCGCGTCGCGCGAGCGCCGTGCCGGCTACACCGTGCCGATCTACGCCCGTCCCAACGACCTGATCGACGTCGATCTCGGCAAGTTCAGCGATGCGCTCAAGGGCAAGAAGATCCGCGGCCGCGTGCAGGGCAGCAACCTCGTGCCTTATTACGACCGCGCCGCGATCGACACCGGCGTGCTCGACGGCAAGGCGCCGGTGCTCGCCTGGGGCGCCGACGAGGCGTCGGTGTTCTTCCTCCAGATCCAGGGCTCGGGCCGCCTGCGCCTGCCCAATGGCGAGATCATGCGCGTCGGCTACGATACGCAGAACGGGCGCGACTATACCGGCATCGGCGCGTTGATGAAGGCGCGCGGGCTGCTCCAGCCCGGCCAGACCTCGATGCAGGGCATCGTCGCCTGGCTTCGCGCCCATCCCGAGGAAGGTCGCGCGATCATGGCGGAGAACAAGAGCTTCGTCTTCTTCCGCGAACTCGACACGCCGCCGGTCGGCGCGATGGGCTATGTCGTCAACGGCGGGATCAGCGCCGCCGCCGACGTCAAATACGTGCCGCTCGGCGCGCCGGTGTTCCTGTCGATGGACCGGCAGGACGCGAGCGGCCTGTGGGTGGCGCAGGACACCGGCGGCGCGATCAAGGGCGCCAACCGCTTCGACACCTTCTGGGGCGCCGGCGCGGTGGCGGAGGCGACCGCGGGCGGCATGGCGGCGCGCGGCACCGCCTTCCTGCTGCTGCCGGTCGGCACGCTCGCGCGGAGCCAGCCGCAGCGATACATCCCCGATCCGTCGATATATGGGACAGCGGCCGGTGCGCCAGCTCAACCCTGACGAGGCCGATCTCTGGGCCCGGGTGATGGCGACGGTGAAACCGCTCCGAGCGGTGGCCGCGCCCACGCGCCCGGCGCCCGCCGTCGTCGCGCCGCCGCCACCCAAGGCGACCAAGCCCTCCAAGGCACTGACCCGCGCGATGGCGTCGCGCACGCCGGTCGCCAAGCCGGTCGCGGCGCCGTCGCCGCCGCGCCAGAACACGCTGGACGGCAGCTGGGACAAAAGGCTGACCCGCGGCATCGTCAGCCCCGACAGTTCGATCGACCTCCACGGCCACACCTTGAGCTCCGCGCATGCGATGCTCGACGACGGCCTGTCGCGTGCGATCGCGCGCGGCGAGCGCGTCCTGCTGCTGGTGACGGGCAAGCCGCCCCGCCCGGAAAGCGAACGCCCCCACGCGAGGGGTGCGATCCGCGCCGCGATCGCCGACTGGCTGGCGGCATCGCGCCACGCCGATGCGATCGCCGCCGTCCGCGGCGCGCACCCGCGCCACGGCGGGCAGGGCGCGCTCTATATCGTGCTGCGGCGGGGGAGGTAACGGCGTGCGGCTTATCGTCTCCCAATCGTCATCCCGGCGCAGGCCGGGACTCATGGATACGAGGCGCTGTCGGTCTTACGCTGACGAGCATTCGTCGTGACCATGGATCCCGGCGTTCGCCGGGATGACGAACGGGGGCTTCGATGTTGGCGCTAAAGGGTAGAAACCCGCCCGATCACATCGGCATAGACCGCCGCCAGCGTCTCCAGATCCGCCACCGCCACCGCCTCGTCGACCTGATGCATCGTCGCATTGACCAGCCCGAACTCGACCGTCGGGCACAGCCGCGACAGGAAGCGCGCATCCGACGTGCCGCCCGAGGTCGACAGCTCCGCGACCAGCCCGGTCTGCGCCTCGATCGCCGCGCTCAGCACCGCGGTCCACGGCCCCGGCGCGGTGAGGAACGCCTCGCCCGACACCTTGCCGGTCACCACCGCCCCCGGCGCATGTTCCTGCACCAGCACGGTGACCCGCTCGATCAGCTCGTCGCCACGCTGGCCGTCGTTGAAGCGGATGTTGACCCGCGCCTCGGCGCGCGCCGGAATGACGTTATGCGCCGGATTGCCGACCGCGATATCCGTGATCTCGAGGTTCGACGGCTGGAACCAGTCGTTGCCATGATCGAGCCCCATGTCCTGCAACGCCGCGAGCGCCTTGGCGAGCTTGCCCGCCGGATTGTCGGCGAGATGCGGATAGGCGACATGGCCCTGCCGCCCCGCCACGACGATCCAGATATTGACCGAGCCGCGCCGCCCGATCTTCACCATGTCGCCGAGCTGGCGCACCGAGGTCGGCTCGCCGACGAGGCAGAGGTCGGGCGCGATGCCGCGCGCCGCCATCCGCTCGATCAGCGCCGGCGTTCCGAAGGTCGCGGGTCCTTCCTCGTCGCCGGTGACGAGCAGGCTGAGCGTCGGTCCGCTCGCACGCGCCGCCGCCGCGACGAAGGCGGCGATCGCCCCCTTCATATCGACCGCGCCGCGCCCGTAGAGCAGGTCGCCACGCACCTCCCCGGACCAGGGCGGGCCTGTCCAGCCCACCCCCGGCGGCACCACGTCGAGATGGCCGGCGAAGGCGAGATGCTGCCCGACGCCCGCGCGCACCGCGATCAGATTTTCGACCGGCCCGTCCGGCGCCTCACCGACGACGAACCGGTCGACCGCGAAGCCGATCGGCGCCAGCGCCGCCTCCAGCACGTCGAACACCGCACCGCGCGCCGGCGTGACGCTCTCCGCCCGCAGCAGCGCCTGGGTCAGCGCGACGACATCGGTCACGCGGGTTGCTGCTCGTATTGCTCGATGACCCAATCCTCTTCCTGCGCCCCGGCGATCCAGTCCTGCATGAACGGATGGCGGATCACCGCATCGATATAGCCGGCGGCGAAGCGCGCGATCGGCAATTGGTAGGTGATGATCCGCGTGACGACGGGCGCGTACATGATGTCCGCCGCGCCGAAGTCGCCGAACAGGAAGTCGCCGCCGCCGCCCCAGCGCGCGCGCGCCTGCGCCCATAATTCCATGATCCGTGCGAGATCGGCGAGTACGTCGTCATCGGGGCGTTTTGCCGGGAAGACCTGACGGATGTTCATCGCATGTTTGCGGCGCAGCGCGGTGAAGCTCGAATGCATCTCCGCCGCCATCGACCGTGCCATCGCGCGCGCCGCCTCGTCGGCGGGCCAGAAGCGCTCGCGGCCGACCTTGTCGGCGAGATAGTCGACGATGGCGAGACTGTCCCACACCACCGCCTCGCCGTCCCACAGGATCGGCACCTTGCCCGACGAGGGCGCGAATTCGGCACCCTCGCGGCGGCGGTCCCATTCCGCGTCGTAGAGCGGCACGACGACCTCCTCGAAGGGAAGCGCCGATTGCTTGCACGCCAGCCAGCCGCGCAGCGACCAGCTCGAATAGGCCTTGTTGCCGATGATGAGCTTCATGGCCAAGGGACTAGCCGCGCGGGGAGGGCAGGTCCAGCGTGCTCGGGTGGGTATCAGACCTCGCCACGCCTACCCGTCACCCCGGAACGAGTTTGGGGTGACGGGTGGTCGTGGCCGCCGCCCGAACGCGAGTGGCCGGGTCAGCGGGGGCGGATCAGCCCACCGCTTCCAGCACGGCAGCGCGGAGCTCGGCGATGCCCATGCCGCCCTCGCTCGACGTCGCGAGGATATCGGGATGCGCCGCCGGCCGCTTGCGCGCCTCGGCCGCGACGCTGTCCATCACGTCGGCGAGTTCGGTCGCCTTGACCTTGTCCGCCTTGGTGAGGACGAGGCGATAGCTCACCGCCGCCTTGTCGAGCATCTCGAGGATCTCGCGGTCGACGTCCTTCACGCCGTGGCGCGAATCGATCAGCACCAGCGCGCGCTTCAACGTATCGCGTCCGCGCAGGAAGTCGTTGACCAGGAATCGCCACTTCTTGACGACATCCTTGGGCGCCTTGGCGAAGCCATAGCCCGGCATGTCGACCAGCCGGAATGACAGCGGCAGGCCGACGTCGAAGAAGTTGAGCTCCTGCGTCCGCCCCGGGGTGTTCGACGTGCGCGCCAGCCCGTTGCGCCCGGTCAGCGCGTTGAGCAGCGACGATTTGCCGACGTTCGAACGCCCGGCAAAGGCCACTTCCGGCACCACCGGCGCGGGCAGATGTTCGAGCGCGGGCGCCGATTTGAGGAAGCTCACTGGACCCGCGAAGGTCTTGCGCGCCTGCTCGATCAGCTCGGCCGAGAAACCCTCGTCCTCGGGGATGACGACATCCTCGCTCATTTGGCGGCCGCAATCTTGAGGTCGGGGTGGCGGGCATAGAGCACGCGCTGCTGGAGGATCGCGAGGAAGTTCGAGGCGATCCAATAGACCTGCAGGCCGACCGGATAGCTCGCCATCACGAACATCAGCACCCAGGGAATGATCGCGAACACCTGCTTCTGCGTATCGTCCATCGGCGCCGGGTTCAGCTTGAACTGGAAGTACATCGAGATGCCGAGGATGATCGGCACGACGCCGATCGCGATCATGTGCGGCGGGGTGAAGTGCAGATAGCCGAACAGGTTGAGCGGCGTCAGCGGATCGGGCGCGGACAGATCCTTGATCCACGCGACGAACGGCTGGTGGCGCATCTCGATCGTCAGCATCAGCACCTTGTACAGCGCGTAGAAGATCGGGATCTGGAGCAGGGTCGGCAGGCAGCCCGCGACGGGATTGACCTTCTCCGTCTTGTAGAGCGCCATCACCTCCTGCTGCATGCGCGGCTTGTCGTCCTTGTAGCGCTCCTGGATCGCCTTCATCTTCGGCTGGATGGCGCGCATCTTCGCCATGCTGGCGAACTGGCGCTGCGCGATCGGGAACATCAGGCCGCGGATCGTCACCGTCAGCAGGATGATTGCGACGCCGAAATTGCCGATCATGCGGAACAGCCAGTCGAGATAGGTGAAGATCGGCTTCTCGACGATCTCGAACCAGCCCCAGTCGATCGCCTTGTCGAGCTTGGCGACCCCGGCGTAATTCTCGTAATGCTGAAGCGCCTTCACCTCCTTGGCGCCGGCGAAGAAGCGGCTGGTCTGGGTCAGCGCGCGGCCGGCGGGCAGCAGCTTGGGCGCGAAGGCATAATCGGCCTGATAGGCGGTGTTGGCGCCGGCGCGGAACTGGCCGTCGAACTGTGCCGCCTGATCGGGAACGAGCGCGGTCAGCCAATATTTGTCGGTGAAGCCGAGCCAGCCGCCGGTCGTCGTGAACTTCTCGGGTGCCTTGTCGAGGTCCTTAAACTTCGTGCCGTAATCGGCGCCGCCGCCATGGACCGACATCGGGCCGGTATGGATCTGCCACGTGCCGGGGTCCTTCGACACGCCGACGCGGTTGACATAGCCATAAGGCGCGACCGGCACCGACGCGGCGCCGCCGTTCTGCACCGTCTGCCTGACGGTGAACATATATTGGTCGTCGACCGACAGTTCGATCGCGAAACGCTGGCCAGTCGCGTTGGCGGCGGTCAGCGTCACCGGGCGGCCCGGCGCGAGCAGCGGCGACGAGGCGGTCCACACCGCATCCGCGGCGGGCGGCTTCAATCCGTCGTCGCGCCAGCCGAAGCCGGCGAAATAGGCCTCGGGCGCGCCGGCGGGCGACAGCAGCCGGATCGGCGGCGAATCCTTGGCGATCGTTTCCCTGTACCTGACCAGCACGAGGTCATCGATGCGCGCGCCCTTGAGGTTGATCGAGCCCTGCAAGGTCGGCGTCTGGATGCGCACGCGCGGGCTTTCGCCGAGCACCGCCTGGCGGCTGCGCGTCGCGGCGGGCGCGTCCGCGGTCGGATCGGCGGTCTTCGTCGTCACCGGCACCGACTTGCCATTGACGATCTTCGTCACCGGCGGATTGGCCACGGGGAAGAACTTGCCCTGGATCAGCGGCCAGGCAAACAGGATCACCGCCGCGAAAACCGCGAACAGGATGAAATTCTGGCGTTCTTTGTTCAAAATACAGCCCCGTAGCTCAAGGGACGGGATCGGGTCCGTACCCGCCCCAGGGATGGCAACGCGCAATCCGCTTGGCCGCCAGCCATCCGCCCTTGGCGGCGCCATAGCGGCGAAGCGCGGTGATTGCATAGGCCGAACAGGAGGGTTGATAGCGGCACGAGGACGGCAAGATCAGTGACGGCCCCAATTGCCAGCCGCGCGCTATCCATATGAGAAGCTGCGCGATCATCGACGAGGCTTGCGCGGCCCGCGCGGCCGCGACGGCGAATCCTCGCCGCGCGCGATCTTGCCCAGCGCCTTGCCGAACTCGGCCTTGAGCAGATCATGGTCGCGTTCGATGCCGCCGTCGCGGCCGATCAGCACATGATCGGCGCCGCGGATGCCGCCCTCCGGCAACAGCTCGCGCGCCAAAGCCCGCAACCGCCGTTTCATGCGGTTCCGGACGACAGCGTTGCCGATTTTCTTGGTGACGGTGAAGCCGACGCGAATCGCCGGATCGCCGTCCTTGCGATCGTGCACCAGCAGGACGAAGCCCGGCATCGGTGCGCGCTTGCCCGCATTGGCCGCGAGGAAATCGCGGCGCAGCGTCATCGTGCGGATGTCGGCTGCGGCGGCCGTCGCCCGTATGTCGACTGCGCCGACGGTCACCTGCATGTCGGCTGCGCCGACGGGAGCCCGGACGTCGGCAGGACCGACGTCCGGCACCGAAATTACGCCGACAGCTTCTTGCGGCCACGCGCGCGACGCGCGTGGATCACCGCACGGCCGCCGACCGTCGCCATCCGGGCGCGGAAGCCGTGGCGACGTGCACGCACCAGATTGCTCGGCTGAAAGGTCCGCTTCATGATTCATTCCCTGATCGTCTGAATAGAAAAGGGCCGCCACGCGGACGGCCTTGATGGGGCGCGCTTAGCCAGACGGGGCGCGGAAGTCAACGCAAGGGCAGGGTTTCGATGCGTCATGCCGGTCGAGATAGGCAGCGTGTGTTATCCTGACAAGACGGCTGCGTTCGTCGCGTCCGCACCGATCGTGCCCGAACGCCGCTATGGTGGAAACGAAGGGGCAGACATGGCGGCGATCGTTCAGACGGTGGCGTATCTCGGGCTGGAGGCGCGCGGGGTCGAGGTGCAGGTGCAGCTCATCCCGGGCGTGCCTGCCTTCTACGTCGTTGGCCTCGGTGACAAGGCGGTGGCGGAGAGCCGCGAACGCGTGCGGGCGGCGATCTCCGCGCTCGGCCTTGCGCTGCCGCCCAAGCGGATCGTCGTCAATCTGTCGCCCGCCGATCTGCCCAAGGAGGGCTCGCACTTCGACCTACCGATCGCGCTCGCCTTGTTGGGGGCGATGGCGGTGATCGATGTCGAGCATCTCGCCGATTATGTCGTCGTCGGCGAACTCGGCCTCGACGGTCGCATCGCGCCGTCGCCGGGCGTGCTGCTCGCGGCGATCCACGCCAGCGCCGAGGGCAGGGGGCTGGTCTGCCCCGCAGCGCAGGGGGCAGAGGCAGCCTGGGCCGGATCGATCGAGGTGCTTGCCGCGCCCGACCTCCTCGCGCTCATCAACCATTTCAAGGGCCACGGCCTGCTCGCCGCACCGCCTGCCGGCGAGGTCGAGCCGATCGGCCACGGTCCGGACCTGCGCCAGGTGAAGAGGCAGGAGGTCGCCAAGCGCGCGCTGGAGATCGCCGCCGCCGGTGGCCACAATCTGTTGATGATCGGCCCGCCGGGGGCGGGCAAGTCGCTGATGGCGTCGTGCCTGCCCGGCATCCTGCCACCGCTCGACGCCGCGGAGGCGCTCGAAGTGTCGATGGTCCAGTCGGTCGTCGGCACGCTCGCCAGCGGGCGGCTGACCCGCAACCGGCCGTTCCGCAGTCCGCATCACAGCGCCTCGATGGCGGCGCTGACCGGCGGCGGCCTCAAGGTGAAGCCGGGCGAGGTCAGTCTCGCGCATCTCGGCGTGCTGTTCCTCGACGAGCTGCCCGAATTCCAGCGCGCGGTGCTCGATTCGCTGCGTCAGCCGCTGGAAGCCGGCGTGGTCAGCGTGGCGCGTGCCAACGCGCACGTCACCTTTCCGGCGCGCGTGCAACTCATCGCGGCGATGAACCCGTGCCGCTGCGGCCATCTCGGCGATGCGAGCCTCGCCTGCGCACGCGCGCCGCGCTGCGCCGCGGATTATCAGGCCAGGGTGTCGGGACCGCTGCTCGACCGGATAGACCTGCACGTCGAGGTCGCCGCCGTGACCGCGACCGATCTGATCCTGCCGCCACCGACGGAAGGCTCGGCGGACGTCGCCAAACGGGTCGCCGCCGCCCGCGCGATCCAAAGCGAACGCTATGCGCACGAAGCGATCCGCACCAACGCCGAGGCCGATGGCGCGCTGCTCGACCGCATCGCCACGCCGGAGGAAGCCGGGCGTCGCCTGCTCGCCCAGGCGGCGGAGGCGATGCGCCTGTCGGCGCGCGGCTATACCCGCATCCTGCGTGTCGCCCGGACGATCGCCGATCTCGCCGACGCGGGAACCGTAAATCGCGTCCACATCGCCGAGGCGCTGAGCTATCGCCGGCGTGCCCCGATCAATTGACCGCGGCGATCCGTTCGGAAGACGCAGCGCGATGATGCATCAGATCGAGGCACTGGCTGAGCAGCGCGGCGATGAGGCAATCCCCCGTGGCGTCGGCCTGTTGCAGCGCGCGCACCAGCTGCTGCTCCAAATTATCCTGCTCGACCATCATGCTGTCAGCACCATCTTGAAGCGGAGCGGCAATCCAGCACGGCTGGCGACCTGTCCGCAACGACATGGATTAGCATAACGGACTCGTGGTGCTAATCCAAGACGCTTGCGATCCCTTCGCCAATTGGCTACCGGCCTTTGCCTCGTCACCGGGGTCCGGTTCGCGGACGCTGTCCTATGATCGCTCCGGGTGACGAGCAGGGCCGTTCCGGTTACTCGCGGTGCCTTCAGGCGCTGCGAATGCGGGTTGAGTAAGCGGCTCCGTGCGGGTGTGGTGAAATTGGTAGACGCGCGGGACTCAAAATCCCGTTCCGCAAGGAGTGTCGGTTCGAGCCCGACCACCCGCACCATTCATGTCAGCTTGGATGCCGAAAGGCGTGGGTGGCAACGTTGATCCCTTCTCCCGGATCTCCGGCCCGCCGCGGGGCGAGGGGCCGTGATCGCTATCCCCTCGCTCAGAAATCCTTGCGCAGCAGCAGTCCGCCGTAACGGCGGTCGTCGCGGGGGACGAAGCGGACCGTTCCGGCGAACGTCCCCGGCGCGAGGAAGCTGGCGTAGGACGTATCGGTGATGTTCTTGACATAGGCCCGCAGCTGCCAGCCGTCGGCAGGGCGGACCAGCGCGACGCTGGCGTTCCAGATCGCATAGGCCGGCTGGATCGTGTTGGCGGTCTCGCTCAGCGAATATTGCACCTTGCTGCTGAACGTCACGTCGCTCTGCAATTCGAACGCCAGGGCGTCCGACAGCGCGAAGCGATAGGCGGCATTCTCGTACAATTTGACACGCGGCGCATAGGGCAGCGGCTGACCGTCGACGTTGCAGCTCACCGGGGCACCCGGCGGGCAGAGGAAGTCGCGCACCTTGGCATCGGTATAGGCGCCCGACAGATCGACGGTGAAGCCCTTGGCCGGTCGCAGCGTCACGTCCGCCTCGACGCCGCGCGAGCGCACCGAGCCGGCGTTGATCAGCCGCGTCACCTGCGCGCCATTGACCACGTCGGCGAAATTCGCCTGATAGCCGTCGAACGTCGTCGTATAGGCGGCGAGGCTGTAGCTCAGCGTGCGATCGGCGGTGCTGCCCTTCAGGCCGATCTCGAACGAGTTGGACGTTTCCGGGCTCAGCGGCAGTTCGTCGAGCGGGGTGGTCGCGTTGAGCGAGCGCATGTTGAAATAGACGTTGTAGGCCGGTCCCTTGTAGCCCCGCGAATAGGTGAAATAGGTCTGCGCACGATCGCCGAGGTCGAGTTGCAGGCCGAGACGATAGCTGTCGCCGCGCCGGTCGGTGCTGCCCTGCGCCCGGTGATAGGCGCGGATGCCGGGGCGATCGAGCGCCGGCGCGCCGCTGTTGGTCGGATCGGCCGACGAGGTGCGCAGATGGTAGAAGGACAGGTCGTCCCAGGTCGAGCGATAGCCGCCGATCCCGCGAAACGCCGTGGTGAAGTTGATGTTGGCCTCGCCGAACAGCGCATAATTGTCGTCGGTGATGCCATAGTCGGCGACGCCGTTGGTCGTCGTCTGCACCGTGCCGGCAAGGCTCGTCAGCGTCCGCGCGTAGACCTCGTCGGTCCTGGCGTGGAGGTAGTAAGCGCCGACGACATAGTCGATCAGTCCACCGCGCGGCGAGGCGAGGCGCAGCTCCTGCGAGAATTGCTTGCTGTCGACGCGGCCGTCGTCGATCCCCTGCGGAAAGGCGGCGGTGAGCGTCGGCAGGCCGTCGTAATCCTGCTGCTGGTGGTTGAGCCACTGCCGCCACGCGGTGATCGAGGTGACGCGATACTCGCCGATCGCCAGTTCGGCGGTCAGCGAGCCGCCGTAATTTTCGTCGCGGACGTTGGTGTCGATATTGGTCGCCGCGACGCGATTGCCGGCCGATGGCCGCACCCCGGCATTGGCGAGCACCGCGGCGAGCGGTGCCGAGACGCTGACGATCCCGGTGGGGTAGGCGACCTGCCGCGTCGAGGCATAGACCGGGGCGACCGTTTCATAGGTGTTGAGGTAATCGCCGATCAGCGTCAGTTTGAGCGCATCGACCGGGGTCACGACCAATTTGCCGCGCACGCCGTAACGGCGCGAGCCGTTGGTGTCGTTGCCGGTGGTCGCATTGCGGGTGTTGCCGTCGAAATCGCTGTAGAGCCCGCCGATCAGCGCCTGGAGCTTGCCCGGCACGATCGCGCCCGACACACCCCCCTTGATGCGATAGTCCCGATCGGTGGTCACGCCCGCTTCGCCGAAGGCGTGGAAGTCGTCGGTTGGGTTGCGCGTGACGATGTTGACGACGCCCGCCGAAGCGTTCTTGCCGAACAACGTCCCCTGCGGCCCGCGCAGCACCTCGATCCGCTCGACCTCGCCGAGATCGAGCGTCGACTGGCCCGGCCGGGTCAGCACGACGCCGTCGAGCACGGTCGACACCGACGGCTCGACGCCGGGGGACGTGGTGATCGTGCCGATGCCGCGGATGAAGATCGTCCGGTCCTTGTTCGACGCGCCGCTGCGGAAACCGACCGAGGGGATCGCCGCGCTGATCGTCTCGACCGTGTTCAACTGCCGCTCGGCGAGCGAACTGCCGCTGATCGCGGTGATCGCGATCGGCACCTGCTGGAGGCTTTCGTTGCGGAAACGCGCGGTGACGACGATCTCGCCGTCCTGCGTGTCGCCCGGCGCGTCGCTCACCGGCACGGGCACGGGCACGGGCGGGGGCGCTTCCTGGGCGAAGGCCGGCATGGCGGCGGACAGGCAGGTGGTGGCGAGCAGCGCGAACAAACGGTTGGCGTTCATCGAAATCCCCTTTGATCGCGCGACCTTATTATCCCTCTGCGCGCTGGGGTATAAAGAAGCATCGCGGCCCCCGACAGCACGCCTTTATACCGCGTCCCCGTCCATACCCTCCGCCAGCGGCTGCAGATGTGGCAGCAGCAACTGGATCCAGCCGAGCGCGGCGAGATAGGCGACGCTCGCGAACAGCAGCAGCGGCAGATAGCCGAGCCCCGCCGCCAGCGTCAGTCCGGCGACCTTGGCGATGCCGATGCCGCCGACGTTGCCGCAGAACGATCCGAAGGCGGTCACCCGCCCGACCCGGCGCTGCGGCACGATATCGGCGATCAACGCGAACAAATTGGTCGAGAAGGCCTGATGCCCGGCGAGCGCCAGCGCCATCAGTGCGATCGCCAGCGGATAATCGTGGATGAGCAGCGCGAAGGGGATCGGCACCACCGCCAGCGCCGCGACCAGCATGATGCCCTTGCGCACGCGGTTCACCGCAACCCCCTTGCCGAGCAGCCGCGTCGACACGCTGCCGCCGACCAGCGACCCCACCGCCGCGCCGCCATAAGCGATGGCGAGCGGCACGCCGAGCGCGACCCCCGACAGCCCGAACTGGCGATGGAAGAAATCGGGCAGCCAGAATAGCAGCAGCCACCAGGTCGCGTCCGACAGGATCTTGGCGCCCGCCACCGCCCAGGTCCGGGAATCGCGCAGGATCGGGCCGTCGAGCGCCGCCAGCGGCGTCGCCGTGGCGGGCCGGTGCGGCGTGAAGCGCACGCCGCGTGCCGCGATCAGCCAGCCGCCCGCCCATATCAGCCCGAACAGCCCGGCGGCGACGAAGGTCCCGCGCCAGCCGAACGCCAGCGCCACGGCGGGGATCGCCAGCGGGGCGAGGATCGCGCCGAGGCTGCTTGCCGCGTTGGTTGCGCCGAAGCCGGTCGACCGCCAGCGCGGCGACAGCACCGCGGTGACCGTCTTGGCCCCGGTCGGCGTCCCCATCGCCTCGGTCGCGCCGAGCGCGATCCGCACCGCGGTGAACTGCCCGATCGTCATCGCCCAGCCGTGCAGCAGCGCCGCGACGCTCCACGCTGCCACCCCCGCCGGATTGGCCCATTTGACGCCGAGCCGGTCCGCGATCCAGCCGCTGAACAGGAAGCCGATCGCCGCGCCGGTCTGGAACCAGGCGGCGAGCGTGCCGTAATCGTCGTCGCTCCAGCCGAGTTCGGCGGCGATCGTCGGCTTGAGCACCGCGATGATCTGGCGATCGACGAGGTTGAGCACCCCCGCGGTGATCACCAGCGCGAACAGCAACCCACGATGGCGCGCGCTCAGCTCGCCTACCGTCCTCAATGCCATGGTCCATTCATGCGCCCGACCATGAGCGGCCCGCGCCGGGGTGGCGAGGGAGTTTTTCTAAAGCACGCTGCGTTCGTACCGCATTGCGCCGTCGCGCGCACTCCACCCGCTCAAGTAGTTGAGACAATTCCAAGGATGGTTGACGAACGCTTCCGCTCCTCCTGATCGAGATTTCACCTCGCGATCGTCGACATCCGCGCAATGCGGTTTGCAGGCGAGCGGATGCTTCGGTCCAACTATACTAGCAATAGGACGAAGCGATGCCGAGTGGAGTACGTCGGGGTGGGCGGATCAATCGTATGACTATTCAGGAAAAATGCCGGATTGCAGGGCTATCGGCGATCGCGCTGGTGCTATTCTGCGGTGTCGTTGCCGGTTTCGGCATCGATACGATCCGGGTCGGCGGCCCGATCGCGCGTCAGAATCAGGAGATCAGCGACCTCGACGCGGACATCCTGCCGCCCCCCGCCTATGTCATCGAACCCTTCCTCGACGCGACGCTGCTCGCGCGCGATCCGGCGTCGCTGCCCCGCCGACGCGCGTCGCTCGCCCGGGCCGAACAGGCCTTTCGTGGCAGCGTCGCCCGCTGGAAGGCGTCGTCGCTGTCGGAGCCGTCGATCCGCCAGCCGCTCGATCGCGCGGTACATGACGCCGAGCTGTTCTGGGGCGAGCTCGACCGCGTCCTGATGCCCGCGGTGGAACGTGGCGACGCCGCGGCGATGCAGGAAAGCTACGCGCGGCTTGCAACACTCTATGCGACCCACCGACAGCATATCGACCAGCTCGTGATCGCCACCGCCAAGGTCCAGCAGGCGCTCGCCGAACACGGCCAGCGTCAGCTCGCCAGGACGATCGCGTTGCTGGCGCTGATCGGCCTCATTCTGATCGCGCTGACCGCGGCGGCGCTCGCCTATCTGCTCCGTCGCGTGCTGAGGCCGGTCGGCGATACCGCCAACGCGATGCGCCGCATGGCGGATGGCGACCTTAGCCTGCGTCTTGCCGGCGGCGATCGGGCCGACGAGATCGGCACGATGGTCGCCGCGGTCGAGGTGTTCCGGGTCGCGGCGCAGGCGCAGGTCACCAACGCGCGCAAACAGGACGCCGTCGTTTGCGAACTGACCAAGGCGCTGGGTGAACTCGGCAGCGGTGACCTGTGCTACCGGATCGGCGACGCGCTGCCCGACGATTATCGCGAACTGGCGCGTTCGTTCGATGCCGCGACGGAGCGCCTGTCGCAAACGCTCAGCCGGGTCGCCGAGTCCGCCACGCGGGTGAAGGTCGCGACGGTCGAGCTGCGCAGCGCCTCGGACGACCTGTCGCTGCGCACCGAGCAGCAGGCGGCGGCGCTCGAACAGACCGCGGCGGCGATCCACGAGATCACCTCGGCGGTGAGCGAGGCGGCGAGCGGCGCCAACCGGACCGACACGATCGTCGGAAACGTCCGTCGCGAGACCGAGGAATCGGGGGGGATCGTGCGTCGCGCCGTCGAGGCGATGGGCGCGATCGAGCGCTCGTCGAACGAGATATCGGAGATCATTTCGGTGATCGACGGCATCGCCTTCCAGACCAATCTGCTCGCGCTCAACGCCGGCGTCGAGGCGGCACGCGCCGGCGACGCGGGACGCGGCTTCGCGGTCGTCGCCTCCGAGGTGCGGGCGCTGGCGCAGCGGTCCGCGGATGCGGCGCGCGACGTCAAGGGCCGTATCCTCGCCTCGGGGGCGCTGGTGCAGGACGGCGTCGGCCTCGTCACCGATACCGGGCGCACACTCGACAGCATCTTCGTGCGGATCGGCGAGGTCAGCGATCTCGTCTCCGGTATCGCCCGCTCGTCGGAGCAGCAGGCGAGGGGGCTCAGCCAGGTCAACGTCGCGGTCGGCGAGATGGACGGCATGACCCAGCAGAATGCGGCAATGGTCGAACAGGCGACCGCCGCGGCGCGCGAACTCGCCGCCGAAGCGGATGCGCTGGCGCAGGATGTCGACGGGTTCAAGCTCGATGCCACGCCCACCGCCGGCCCGATCCGCGACGCGCGAGCCGCGCAGCTCGCGCTGGTTCATCCCGGCAACGACACGCCGTCGCTCGCCGCCAGCTGACCGCGGCCCGCCGGTGGCCGCGGGGCTACCGGCTTGTCGATGAAAGACCGCAAGAAAATCGCTGCCGAATGCGCCATGTGATATTGTAACCTTGCAGCAACCGGCCTAGATGGACGGCAGCAATGACGCACGGGACGCATATTGTACGCCGCTTCGGCTGGGCCTGGCTCGATCGCGCCGCGATCGCGCTGTCCGGCCTGTGCGTCGTCCATTGCCTCGCGAGCGCGGTGCTGCTGGCGATGCTGTCGGCGGCGGGCGGGCTGCTGCTCAACCCGATCTTCCACGAGATCGGCCTGACGGTCGCCATCTTCCTCGGTGCGGTCGCGCTCGGTCGCGGCGTTATGGAGCACGGCTATGTCATGCCCGCGTCGATGGGCGCCTTCGGCCTCGGGATCATGGCGGGTGCGATGACCCTGCCGCACGAAGGTGGCGGCGGTGCCGAAACCTTGTGGACGGTGATCGGCGTCGGGTTGCTGGCGTTCGGTCACGATCTCAACCGCCGCGCCGTCATCTGACGCCGCTTGTGATCGCGGTCGACGCCACCTAAGTCCCCGTTATGACAGCGCACGCGCATCACGATCACCACGAGCCGCAGGGCGCCGACCTCACCAAGGCCGCGCGCGCGACGCTGGAGAAGTCCGGCGAGCAATGGACGCAGATGCGCGCCAACGTCTTCGCCGCGCTCGTCGGTTTCACCAAGCCGGCCAGCGCCTATGATATCGCGGAGGCGATGTCGAAGAGCGAAGGCCGCCGCGTCGCCGCGAACAGCATCTACCGCATCCTCGACGTCTTCGTGGCGTCCAACCTTGCGCGGAAGGTCGAAAGCTCAAACGCTTACGTGGCCAATGCGCATCCCGATTGCCTGCACGATTGTATCTTTCTGGTGTGCGATTCGTGTGGACAAACGGTGCATCTCGACGACGACACGGTCACGCGTGGTGTCAGGAGTGCCGCGCAAGCCGTTGGTTTTGCACCAATTCGTCCGGTGATCGAGGTGCGCGGCAAATGCGCCGACTGCGCCTGACGTTGCGCGCGCCGACAATCGACACCCATCGTACAAGCGCGTAGACGGGTCCGATGGCCGAATTACCCGAAACGCCGCTGCTCGATACCGTCAACACACCGGAAGAGCTGCGAAAACTCCCTCCCGAGCAGTTGCGCCAGCTGGCCGACGAACTGCGGCAGGAGACGATCTCGGCGGTCGGATCGACCGGCGGCCACCTCGGTTCGGGGCTCGGCGTCGTCGAGCTGACCACCGCGATCCATTACGTCTTCGACACGCCGCGCGACCGGCTGGTGTGGGACGTCGGCCACCAATGCTATCCGCACAAGATACTGACCGGCCGGCGCGACCGGATCCGCACCCTGCGTCAGGGCGGCGGGCTCAGCGGCTTCACCAAGCGCAGCGAGAGCGAATACGACCCCTTCGGCGCGGCGCACAGCTCGACCTCGATCTCGGCGGCGCTCGGTTTCGCGGTGGCGAACAAGCTCGCCGGCACGCCCGGCCGCGGCATCGCGGTGATCGGCGACGGCTCGATGTCCGCGGGCATGGCCTATGAGGCGATGAACAATGCCGAACAGGCGGGCAACCGGCTGGTCGTCATCCTCAACGACAATGACATGTCGATCGCGCCGCCGGTCGGCGGCCTGTCGGCCTATCTGTCGCGCATCGTGTCGAGCCGCGAATTCCTCGGCGTCCGCGACATCCTGCGCAAGTTCGCGCGCCGCCTGCCGCGGCCCTTCTACGCCGCCGCGCGCAAGACCGACGAATTCGCCCGCGGCATGACGATGGGCGGCACCTTGTTCGAGGAGCTCGGCTTCTACTACGTCGGCCCGATCGACGGCCACAATCTCGACCATCTCATCCCGGTGCTCGAGAATGTCCGCGACGCCGAGGAGGGGCCGATCCTCGTCCACGTCGTCACCAAGAAGGGCAAGGGCTATGGCCCGGCCGAGGCGGCGGCGGACAAATATCACGGCGTCCAGAAATTCGACGTCATCACCGGCGCGCAGGCCAAGGCGCCACCAGGACCGCCCCAATATCAGAACGTCTTCGGCGACGCGCTGATCAAGGAAGGCGAGCGCGACCCGACGATCGTGGCGATCACCGCGGCGATGCCGTCGGGCACCGGCGTCGACCGCTTCGCCAAGGCCTTCCCCGACCGCGCCTTCGACGTCGGCATCGCCGAACAGCATGCGGTGACCTTCGCCGCGGGCCTCGCCGCGCAGGGAATGCGGCCGTTCTGCGCCATCTATTCGACCTTCCTCCAGCGCGCCTATGACCAGGTCGTCCATGACGTCGCGATTCAGAACCTGCCGGTACGCTTCGCGATCGACCGCGCCGGGCTGGTCGGCGCCGATGGCGCGACGCATGCCGGCTCGTTCGACGTTACTTATCTGGCGACCCTGCCCAATTTCGTCGTGATGGCGGCGGCCGACGAGGCCGAGCTGGTCCATATGACGCATACCGCCGCGTTGCACGACAGCGGTCCGATCGCGCTGCGCTACCCGCGCGGCAATGGCGTCGGCGTCGATTTGCCCGAGGTGCCCCAGCGGCTCGAGATCGGCAAGGGTCGCATCGTCCGCGAGGGCAAGACCGTCGCGATCCTGTCGCTCGGCACCCGGCTGGAGGAGGCGCTCAAGGCCGCCGAGGTGCTCGAGGCCAAGGGGCTGTCGACCACCGTCGCCGACCTGCGCTTCGCCAAGCCGCTCGACGAGGCGCTGATCCGCCGCCTGCTGACCACGCATGAGGTCGCGGTGACGATCGAGGAGAATGCGGTCGGTGGCTTCGGCGCGCACGTGCTGACGCTGGCGAGCGACGAGGGGCTGATCGACGGCGGGCTGAAGCTGCGCACGATGCGCCTGCCCGACGTCTTTCAGGATCAGGACAAGCCGGAGAAGCAATATGCCGAAGCGGGCCTCGACGCCGACCATATCGTCCAGACCGTGCTCAGGACGTTGCGCCACAACAGCACCGAGGTGACCGAGGGCGCGCGCGCATGAAGGGGTGGACCGCGGTGGTCGTCATCACCGGTCTCGCGCTGGTGGTGCTGATCGGCCTCAACGTCCGCCTCTACCGCGCGATGAAGGCGGCGACGGCCAAGGGGCGCGAGCAGGAGCGGGAGGGGCGCTGAACGGCCCCGTCTCGCCCCTGTCACGATATTGTGGTATGAGCGGGTCATGAAGCTGACGAAGACATCGGATGGCTATATCGTGAAGGTCCCCGACGAGGTCGTTGCCTCTTTGGGACTGCACGACGGGGACGATGTCGATTTCGCGAAATTGGGTGTCATCACGCTGGCGGTGACGCAAGAACAGCGGGAACGGGCACTGGAAGACATGAAGCGGCTCGCACGTCCTTTGCCGACCGATTATAAGTTCGACCGCGAAGAAGCCAATGCGCGCCGATGAGCGCGTTTCTCGACTCTAACGTCCTCGTCTATGCATTCGGCGCCGATGTGCGCAGCGCCGTTGCTTATAGCCTCGTCGAGGATGGCGGCGTGATCAGTACGCAATCGCTCAACGAAATGGCGAACGTCTTGCGGCGCAAGCATCGATGGACCTGGGATGAGGTGAGGCGAGCCACCCGCGCCGTCATCGTGAACTGCCCGACCATCGTGGTGCTCGACGTGGCACTCCACCAACTCGGCGTGCGTCTGGCTGAACGCTATACCCTCTCGATCTACGACGGGATGATCGCGGCGGCAGCCGTCATTGCCGGGTGCGACATTCTCTATTCGGAAGACATGCACCACGGCCTCGTCATCAACGGGCGCGTCAGGATCGTGAACCCCTTCGCGCCCGCCTGACGCGGCCGCTCACCGGCCGAGGTAATGCGCCTGCGCCGCCTCGGTGGCGTTGATCGCGAGGATCGAACGCGCGTCGCTCGCCGGGCGCGCGCGGCCGCGGCTGTCGGTGCCCGCGGCGATCACCCGGTTGAGCAACTCCTGCCCCTCTTCCCACCAGCCGATGCCGCTGGCGGCGTTGAGGTGCCCCTGCGGCCCGGCATCGATGAAATGGCTGCCCCATTGCGCGGCGAGGCTGTGCGCCCGGTCGATGCCGATCCACGGATCGTCGCTCGACGCGACGAGGATCGACGGGAAGGGCAGGGGAGTGCGCGGCGTCGGCGCGAAGCCGCGCAATTCGTCGGGCGCGCCGGGCCGATCGACATCGGCGGGTGCCACCAGCAATGCGCCGGCGACTGGCCAGCCATAAGGCTGCGGGCTCAGCTCCGCCCACCACGCCACCGCGAGGCAGCCGAGGCTGTGTGCGGCGAGGATCACCGGCGCCTCGGCGCGGGAAATCGCCTGGTCGAGCTTGGTCACCCAGGCGTTGCGATGCGGTGTGTTCCACATGCCGAGCTCGACGCGCAGCGTGTCGGGACGCGAATCCTCCCACAAGGTCTGCCAGTGCGACGGCCCGGAGCCGCCGAGGCCCGGCACGGTCAGGATGGTCGGTTGCACGCTTTCGAAACTGGAAAATCCGGTCATGGCTGCATCTCCCTCCGTGTGAAAGGGCGTGTCGGGCCGGGGCTCGGATCCTCCGTCCTTCCACACCAGCACAACCGAGAAGATAATCCTACTGTTCCACTAGGCAATTGCCGATGCGCCCAATCGAAGGCGGCGAGCGCCGGAGCGAAGGACCGGCGCATGCGGGGTGACGCGCGCGCCATTTCCGCGCTAGGGCGCGCGTCATGGCAAAGACCCGTGCGGACCAGATGCTCGTCGATCGCGGCCTTGCGGAATCGCGGACGCGTGCGCAGGCGCTGATCATGGCGGGGCTCGTGTTCGCCGGCACGCGCAAGGTCGACAAGCCGGGACAGGCGTTCCCCGACGACGTCGCGCTCGACGTGCGCGGGCGCGATCATCCCTGGGTATCGCGCGGCGGCATCAAGCTGGCGCACGGACTGAACCATTTCGGTTGGGCCGTCACCGATGCGGTGGCGATCGACGTCGGATCCTCGACCGGCGGCTTCACCGACGTGCTGCTCAGCCGCGGCGCGGCGCGCGTCTATGCCGTCGACAGCGGCACCAACCAGCTCGCGTGGAAGCTGCGTCAGGATCCGCGCGTCATCGTCCACGAGCAGACCAGCGCCCGCATCCTCACCGACGCGCATATCCCGGAGCCCGTCGACCTGATCGTCTGCGACGCCAGTTTTATCGGTCTTGCCAAGGTGTTGGAGCGGCCGATGGGCTTCGCCCGGCCGGGCGCGCGACTGCTCGCGCTGATCAAGCCGCAGTTCGAGGCGGGGCGCGCCGAGGTCGGCAAGGGCGGGGTGGTCCGCGATCCGGCAGTCCGAACCCGCGTCTGCGACGAGGTCGTCGCATGGCTGTCGGCGGAAGGCTGGCCGGCGGTCGGTGTCGTCGAGAGCCCGATCACCGGACCGGAGGGCAATGTGGAATATTTGGTCGCCGCGATACGCGATTGATCTACAATGGGAACGATCACCGATACGGGTGCTTTACGAAGGCTGCGCGGCGCGGCAAAGCAGGCGTGAACGCTGTTGAGGAGCATCGGGTGGGGGGCATCGCTTCCAAGGGACAGTTGCGGGTGTCTTTCCTGCGCTGGGCCATCTTTACCGTACCGCTGATCCTGTTGCTCGGCTTCGCCTCCGGACGAGCGGTGCCGGCGGGTGCCGACAACGGCTGGTACGTCGCGTTGCAGAAGCCGGCGCTGACCCCGCCGGGCTGGGTCTTCCCGGTCGCCTGGACCTCGCTCTACATCCTGCTCGGCCTCGCGGTGGCGATGATCCTCCATGCGCGTGGCGCACGGGGGCGGGGACTGGCTCTGACGGCCTTCGCCGTCCAGTTCGTCCTCAACCTCGCATGGACGCCGCTGTTCTTCGGGATGCATCAGGTCGGCGCCGCATTGCTGGTGATCGTCGCGATCCTGATCGTCGCGACGATCACCACCGTGCTGTTCGGCCGCATCCGCCCGCTCGCCGCGTGGCTGATGGTGCCTTATCTGATCTGGATCAGCTTCGCCGGCGTCCTGACCTGGCGGATCGGCCAGCTCAACCCCGATGCCGAAACCCTTGTGCCGGCGGCGCATACGTCCCAGATGCTCTGACACATAGCATCGCTTTTCCGGGACCCTTCGATATGCAATCCGACAACCGCCTGTTCGACGATCTGGTGAAGCTGGTGAACGGCGCCGCCGGCACTCTGGCCGGGG
The DNA here is from genome assembly GCF_059420425.1 of Sphingomonas sp. GW821-FHT04B01. Taxonomy (NCBI): domain Bacteria; kingdom Pseudomonadati; phylum Pseudomonadota; class Alphaproteobacteria; order Sphingomonadales; family Sphingomonadaceae; genus Sphingomonas; species Sphingomonas sp. GW821-FHT04B01. The sequence continues at coordinate 83,138 of NZ_JBWKTR010000002.1, forward strand.
TCGGCCGCGAGGCCGAATCGGGCGCGCGGGCACGGGCGCGCGAGTGGATCGGCGGTCTCGACTTCGTCAGCCGCGACGAGTTCGAGGTGGTGAAGGCGATGGCCGTCGCCGCGCGCGACGAAAACGATGCGCTCAAGGCGCGGCTCGATGCGCTGGAAGCGCGGCTCGGCGCCACCCCGACGCCGTCTACCGATCCGGTCCCCACCGCCTGATCGACTTTTCCACAGCTTTATCGACAGTGTTGTCCACGATGGGGTTGCCTGGGCGTTTTTGCCTCGGCAGCCTTGTCGTGCGATAGAGGCGTAACGATGCTCGACCACGCTGAACACGAATCCGAACCCGACGCCCCCATCGACATGCTCGAGGCCTATTATGCCGCGCATGGCTGGGAGCATGAGCGTCACGACGACGAGATCGTCGCGACGGTGAAGGGCAGCTGGACCAGCTACGAATTGCGCGCACTCTGGCGCGAGGACGACAGCGTCCTGCAATTCCTCGCCTTTCCCGACATCAAGGTCACCGACGATCGCCGCGCTGCGGTGTATGAGGCGATCGGTCTGGTCAACGAGCAATTGTGGATCGGCCATTTCGAGCTCTGGTCGTCCTCGGGCGTGCTGCTCTACCGCCATGCCGCGATGATCGACGGCGAGGAGGAGGGGACGATGTCGCTCGGCGCCACCGAATTGCTCGTCGAATCGGCGATCGAGGAGTGCGAGCGCTTTTATCCGGTGTTCCAGTTCGTGCTCTGGGGCGGCAAGACACCCAAGGAGGCGCTCGCCGCCGCGCTGATCGAGACGCAGGGCGAAGCCTGATGCGGCTGCTGATGGTCGGTGCCGGCAACATGGGCGGCGCCATGCTCCGCCGCTGGCTCGCCGCCGGCCTGTCGCCCGCCGACGTCACCGTCGTCAGCCCCAGCGGTCGCGCGATGCCCGATGGCGTCCGCGTCGTCCCGGCGATCCCCGACGCGGGGGAGGGGGCGTTCGACGTCATCCTGCTCGGCCTCAAGCCGCAGCAACTGGGCCTGTTGCGTGACGGGCCGCTCGCCGGTCATGCGCCGCGCGTGCTGGTGTCGATTCTCGCCGGTGTGGAGGAGGCGACGCTCGCCACGCTCTGCAAGGCGGGCGCGGTGGTGCGTGCGATGCCGAACCTGCCGGTCGCGATCGGGCAGGGCGTCGTCGCACTCTTCTCCACCGCCGCCGACGATGCGACACGTGCCGAGCTGACCGAATGGATGCAGCCACTCGGCCTCATCGAATGGATCGCCGGCGAAGCGCAGTTCGACGACGTCACCGCGCTCGCCGGTTGCGGCCCCGGCTTCGTCTTCCGTTTCGCCGATGCGCTCGCGCAGGCCGGTGCGGCCTTGGGCCTGTCGCAGGATCAGGCGGCCCGGCTCGCGCTGGCGACGCTCGAGGGATCGGCGACGATGGCCGCAGAGGCCGACGTCAGCCCCGCGACACTCGCCGACCGTGTCGCCAGTCCGGGCGGCTCGACCCGCGAAGGCCTGAACGTTCTCGACCGCGACGATCGCCTCGTCACGCTGCTGACCGAGACGTTGGCGGCGTCCGCGGCACGCAACCGCGCCATGGCGGCGGCAGCGCGGGACTAGGCCGCCGCGACCGGCGCATCGAGGTCGATGTGTCTGGATCCTGGCTGGGGCGGCAGGATTCGAACCTGCGGATGGCGGCACCAAAAGCCGCTGCCTTACCACTTGGCGACGCCCCAACGAGGAGGCGGCCTTATAGCCGGGTCGACGGGGTTGGAAAGCCCCGCCGGTACGACTTTTCGGGCCGCCCCGACGAAATCAGTCGAGCCGCTGCAACCAGCCGTGCGGGTCGGCCGCGCGACCGCGCTGGATCGCCGACAGCGCGTCGAGCATCCGCTGCGTGAGTTGACCGGTGCCGCCGCCGCCGATCGTGAACCGGCCGTCGACACCCGCGACCTCGCCGATCGGCGTCACCACCGCGGCGGTCCCGCAGGCGAATGCCTCGGTCAGGCGACCGCTCGCCGCATCGGCGCGCCACTGGTCGATGCCGTACAGCTCCTCGCGCACCTCGATCCCCTGATCGCGCGCGATGCGGATGATCGAATCGCGGGTGATGCCGGGAAGGATCGTGCCGGTCAGCGGCGGCGTCACCATCGAACCGTCGTCGAACACGAAGAAGACGTTCATGCCGCCCAATTCCTCGACCCAGCGGCGCTCGACCGCGTCGAGGAAGACGACCTGGTCGCAGCCCTGACGGATCGCCTCCGACTGGGCGAGCAGGCTGGCGGCATAATTGCCGCCGCATTTCGCCTCGCCGGTGCCGCCGGGCGCGGCGCGGGTATAATCCTGGCTGACCCAGATCGACACGGCGCGTGCGCCGCCCTTCCAATAGGCGCCGACCGACGAGGCGATCACCATATAGAGATAGTCGGACGACGGCTTGACGCCGAGGAACGCCTCGCTCGCGAACATGAAGGGGCGCAGGTAGAGTGCGCCGCCGTCGATCTGCGGGAACCAGTCGCGCTCGGTGGCGACCAACTGCCGGCACGATTGCAGGAACAGTTCCTCGGGCAGTTCGGGCATCGCGAGCCGGCGCGCGCTGTTGTTGAAGCGGCGGGCATTGGCGTCGGGCCGGAACAGCGCGGTGCCGCCGTCGTCGAGCCGATAGGCCTTGAGCCCTTCGAAGATTTCCTGCGCATAATGCAGCACCGCAGTCGACGGATCGACCGTGATCGGCGCGCGGGCGGTGATCTTGGCGTCGTGCCAGCCCTCCGCCTCAGTGTAGCGGATCACCGCCATATGATCGGTGAAGACGCGGCCGAAGCCCGGATCGACCAGCCGCGCGGCACGCTCATTGGCCTCGACCGGGGTTGCGCTGCGATCGAAACGGAAGGTCGGCGCGGCGGCCGTGGAAACACGGGTCATCGATTTCTCTCAGGCATCAGGGGTTGCGGACGCGTACGGGCGGGGGCTAAACTGGTCAACATGGCTGCCACAGCTCCCTCCGCTTCCGCCCAGTTTCTCCGCGAGCCCGAATTGCGTCGCGGCATGGAACTGCTGTATTTTGGCCATAGCCATCTCACCCGCTCCGTCGATCAGGGGCTCGCAGCACAGGGATTGGGCCGCGCGCATCATCGTGCACTGTATTTCATCGCGCGCAAACCCGACCTGACGGTCAGCGAGTTGCTGGGATTGCTCGCGATCACCAAACAGTCCTTGGGCCGCGTACTCAACGAACTAACCGACCGCAAGTTGGTCGAGACCCGTCCGGGCGAACGCGACCGCCGCCAGCGTCTGCTGCGCCTTACCGAAGAGGGCGCGCGGATGGAGAACGACCTGTTCGAGGCGGTGCGGATCAAGATGTCGCAGGCATACCAGACCGCCGGGCAGGATGCGGTGTCGGGCTATTGGGCGGTGCTGGAAGGCATGATCCCGGACGTCGACCTGACGCTGGTCGAGGGCTTGCGATCCTGACGGGCGGGGGCGGCGCTTCCACGGCGGCTTGGCCGCCGACCGCGCCTGCTACAGCGACGCCTTGACCGCGATCGCCATCATCCGGTCGAATGCCGCCTCGCGGATCCCCGCGATCGGCTCATAAGCGACCCAGCCGGCATTGTGGATCGCCCCGTGGACCCGTCCGCTAACATCGACCATGATCCTTTATCCTCGTCCAGCGGCGCTGCGTTCATACCTCGTCCGCCGGCCCGCCGCCGGCCAGGAGCTGGCGCGCGAGCCGTTCAGCCTCGGCAGCCGTGGCGCGTACGGCCTGCGGCGTACCGAACGCCTTGACGAGATTGGGGTACATCGCCTCCATCTCCGCCCGCCGCGCGGCATCGGGCTCGATCGCGATCACCGCGAGGCAGCGCTCGGCCAAGGCCGTCTTATTGTGTTTGAGCCACTGGCCGCGGGCGACGCGGTCGGCATGTGCCTCCTCCTGGCGGCGCGGCGGATAGATCAGCACGAACCGCCCGCCATCGGCGAGCAACCGATCCATTTCCGCGCACCAGCGCGTCGCATAGCCTTCCGTCGCCTCGCCGACGAAGCGCACGATCGGGTAATCGCGAACGTCGTACAGGGTGTAGACCGGCTCCGTCATGGCATCGCCTCCGTTGATCCCGTCGCCTCTTCATCATAGATGTTCCGACGCATTAGCGGAAGTGCAGATATGAGCCCTTGCGGGTCCCGCGATTGCATTCTTCGCCGTCATGCCCGACATCCCCGGCGATGGACTGGACGGTTTCGATCACCCACCACGGCGCCGAGGCGCAGCCCGTCGTCGTCATCGACGGTTTCGCCGATGCCGCGCGCTTCCGCGACGATGCCGCCTTCCTGTCGTTCGCGCCGATCGGGCCGCATTATCCCGGCATCCGCGCCCCGGTCTCGCCGCGAATGCTGCGCGATCTGCTCGCCCGGCTCGAGCCCGTCGCACAGGCGGCGTTCGGCGTCGGCGGGCTGGCGATCGCCGATGCCTTCTATTCCATCGTCACCACGCCGCCGGCGGCGCTCGCGCCGATCCAGCGCCTGCCGCATTTCGACGAAGTCTCGCCGACGCGGCTCGCGCTGCTCCATTATCTGTCGCCGGACGAGCGTAGCGGCACCGCCTTCTACCGGCATCGCAGCACCGGTTTCGAGTCGATCGACGCGACGCGGCTCGACCCGTATCGCGCCGCGCTCGACACCGACCTGCGGCGCGACGGCCTGCCCGCGGCCGGGTATATCGCGGGCGACACGCCGTTGTTCGAGCGGCTGGCGGTGCACGAGGGGCGGTTCAATCGCGCGATCCTCTATCGGTCGAACACGCTGCACTGCGCCGATTTGCCGGTGGACCTCGCCTTCGATCCCGATCCGGCGACCGGCCGGCTCACCGTCAACACCTTCCTCGACGCCACGCACTAGTGGCCTGACGTTGCACGAAAAGCACGGAGCGCCTGCCGCTCCGTGAATACGTATGTGGCCGACTTGGCTCCTAATCCCCCCGCGTTCACAAGCCGGGCAACCAGTCAGCTGATCATCCGCGATGGAGCGGGTGGGGGCATGACGCCACCAGGGGGAGGATTTCTTCGTGTCCCAGACCGAGTCTCTATACACGCGCCGCGCTCGTATCGCGCTGTGCTCCAGCACCGTCGCCATCGCCAGCGTGCTGCTGGTCACCGGCGGTGCCGCCTTCGCGCAGGAAGCGCCCAACCCGCAGTCGCCCACCGCCAATCCGCCCGCCGCGGCGACGGTGCAGGCGCCGGCCCCCGCCGCTGAGCCGACCCCCAATCAGGAGGCGGCACAGACGCAGACCGTCGAGGACGCAGCCACCGACAATGGCGAGATCGTCGTCACCGGCATCCGCGCCAGCCTCGCCAATTCGGCGAAGATCAAGCGCAACTCGACGCTGATCGTCGACAGCGTCTCGGCCGAGGACGTCGGCAAGCTGCCCGACGTCTCGATCGCCGATTCGCTCGCGCGTCTGCCCGGCGTCACTGCGCAGCGGCTCGAGGGGCGCGACCAGCGCCTGTCGATCCGCGGCCTCGGCCCCGATTTCTCGACGACGCTGCTCAACGGCCGCGAACAGGTGACCGTCGGCGACAACCGCGGCGTCGAATATGACCAGTATCCGTCGGAATTCTTCCGCAACGTCAACGTCTACAAGTCCGCCGACGCATCGCTGATCGCAGCTGGCATCTCGGGCACCGTCGACCTGCGCATGCTGCGTCCGCTCGAACAATCGGGCCGCGTCTTCGCGATCAACGCCCGCGGCCAGATGAACGGCATCGACAATCTCAATCCGGATTCGTCGCGCTACGGCTATCGCGCCTCGGCGACCTATATCGACAAATTCGCGGGCGACACGCTCGGCATCGCGATCGGCGTATCGGGGACGCAGACGCCGTCGCAGGACGAGCGCTACAATGCCTGGGGCTATCCGGGCACCGGCACCGCCGCCGATCCGTACATCCTCGGCGGCGCCAAGCCCTATGTCCAGTCGAACGAGTTGAAGCGCTACGGCGCGGTCGGCACGATCGAATGGCAGCCGTCCGAGGTGTTCCACTCGACCTTCGACGCGCTCTATTCCAATTTCGAGGAAACGCAGCGGCTGCGCGGCATCGAATTCCCGCTCGGCTTCTCCGATCCGGTGCGCAGCGGCATCACCGTCAACAACGGCTTCGCGACGACGACGACGTTCAGCAACGTCTTCGCGGTTCAGCGCAACGATTATAACCAGCGCAAGGCGGAGAATCTGTCGCTGGGCTGGAACAACGACATCAAGCTCGGCGAGCGCCTGCACTTCAACGTCGACGCGAGCTGGAGCCGCGCGACGCGCACCGACTTCCTGCTCGAGACCAACACCGGCACCGGCTTCGCCAAGAGCGGCGTCGCCGACACGGTGACGGTCACGCAGAATGCCAACGGCACCTACCGGATCGTGCCGACGCTCGATTACACCAACACCAACATCCTGCGCCTCACCGATCCGCAGGGCTGGGGCAACAACGGCACGCAGGCGGTGGTCCAGTCGGGCTTCCTCAACCAGCCCAAGTTCAAGGACGATCTCAAGTCGCTCCGCGCCAGCCTCAACGGCGAGTTCGAGGGCAGCCTCGTGCGCAGCTGGGAGGTCGGCGGCAATTACAGCCGGCGCGAGAAGACCAGCGCCTATACTTCCTATTTCCTCTGCCCGCGGGGCGCCGGCACCGGCTGCACCGTCGCGAGCGGCACGCCGACCAGCGCCGCGGTGCCGACCGAGGCGTTGCTCGGTACCAACATCCCGCTCGATTATCTCGGCGTCCCGGCGATGCTGACCTACGACCCGCTCTACGTGTACAACAATGCGCTCAACGCCGCCTATGACAACCGGCCGTCGTCGCTGGTCCGCGACAATCGCGTCATCGAGGACGTCTATACCGGCTATGCCAAGCTGAGCCTCGACGGCGACCTCGGCGGCAAGGCGGTGAAGGGGGCGCTCGGCGTGCAGGTGGTCCGCTCCGAACAGCGATCGGTCGGCCAGATCGCCAGCGTCGTCAACGGCGTCGTTACCGTCGCCCCGGCCGACCAGACCGAAAAATACACCAACGTCCTGCCCTCGGCGACCTTCTCGGTCGAGCTGGTCGACAATGGCTACGTCAAGCTCGGCGCGTCGCAGACGATGGTGCGTCCGCGCCTCGATCAGGAGCGCGTCACGCAGGACGTGGGGATCAACCTCACCAACATCGGTCGTACCCCGGCCGGGCTGTTCCCGGTGTTCAGCTCGACCGGCGGCAACGTCGCGCTGCGACCCTATCAGTCGACCAACATCGACCTGTCGCTGGAGAAATATTTCGACGCCGGCGGCTATGTCGCGCTGTCGGGCTATTTCAAGCACCTCACCGACTTCGTCGATCCGAACAACAGCTATGCCTATGACTTCTCGGCGCTGCTGCCGGCGCTGACCGCGGCGCAGCAGGCGCAGGTCATCGCCGCCGGCCAGACGATCGGCAACGTCAGCGCCCCGGCCAACACCGGTCGCGGCGAGGTGCTCGGCGTCGAGGCGACCATCTCGCTGCCGTTCAAGGCGATCACCAGCGCGCTCGACGGCTTCGGCATCTTCGCGAGCGGCAATTACACGCAGTCGACGATCAAGTTCGCCAGCAACCCGACGCGGGCGATCACCTTGCCCGGCCTGTCGAAATGGACCGGCAGCGGCACGATCTACTTCGAGAAATGGGGCTTCCAGGCGCGCGCCAACTACCGTTATCGCTCGGACTTCCTCGCCGAGGTCGCCGGCCTCTCGGCGTCGCCGACCTATCGCACCGCCAAGTCGGAAGCGATCCTCGACGCGCAAATCGGTTATGAATTCCAGGAGGGCTTCCTCCGCGGCTTCTCGATCCTCGCGCAGGCGAAGAACCTCACCGATCGTCCGTTCATCACCTATCAGAACGACGATCCGCGCCAGGTGATCGACTACCAGCGCTATGGCCGCGATTACTATATCGGCGTCACCTACAAATTCTGACGCCGACCTCCATTCCTCCCCGGAACCTTGGGCTGTCGTCTTGTGACGGCAGCCCTTTTTGTCGATAGGCCAAGGGCATGACAGCATCCGTCACCACGATCGTGATCGCCGGCGGCGGCACCGCCGGCTGGATGGCGGCGGCGGCGCTGGGTGGGTTTCTCGAGACCGGCTATCGCATCCGCCTGATCGAATCAGACGACATCGGTACGGTTGGCGTCGGCGAGGCGACGATCCCGCAGATCCGCCTGTTCAATCAGGCGCTCGGCCTCGACGAGGATGCCTTCCTGCGTGCCACCGGCGGCACGTTCAAGCTCGGCATCGCCTTCGACGGCTGGCGCGAGCCCGGCCATAGCTACATGCACGCCTTCGGCGACGTCGGCCGCGACGTCGGGCTGATCGCCTTCCAGCATTACTGGCTGCGCGCCCGCCGCCTCGGCCGCGCCAAGCCGCTCGACGCTTATTGCCTCAACGAGGTCGCGGCGCGGGCCGGACGGATGCACCGCGGCGGGCCGCTCACCGCGGCGACGATCCCGGCGATGCCTTATGCCTTCCATTTCGATGCGGGCCTCTATGCCGCCTACCTCCGCCGGTTCGCGGTCAATCGCGGCGTCGAGCGGACCGAGGGGAGGATCGTCGGCGTCGAACGCGATGCCCTGACCGGCGACGTCGCTGCGCTGACGCTCGACTCCGGCGAGCGTGTCGCTGGCGACCTGTTCCTCGATTGCACCGGTTTCCGCGGCCTGCTGATCGAGGGGGCGCTCGCAACGGGTTACGACGACTGGCGCCATTGGCTGCCCTGCGACCGCGCGATCGCGGTGCCGAGCGCCAATGTCGGCGCGCCCTTGCCCTATACCCGTGCGATCGCGCGCGAGGCGGGCTGGCAATGGCGCATCCCGCTCCAGCATCGCACCGGCAACGGCCACGTCTATTGCAGCGCCTTCACCAGCGACGAGGCCGCGGCCGACACGCTGCTCGCAAACATCGAGGGCGAGACGCAGGGCGATCCGCGCCAGCTCCGCTTCGTCACCGGCCGCCGCAAGCGCGCCTGGAGCCACAATGTCGTCGCGATGGGGCTGGCGAGCGGCTTCCTCGAACCGCTCGAATCGACCAGCATCCACCTCATCCAGTCGGCGATCGCGCGGCTGATCAAGCTCCTGCCCGCGCTGCCCGTCGCCCCCGCCTTGCGCGACGAATACAATCGCCAGACCGGGATCGAGATTGAGCGCATCCGCGACTTCCTGATCCTCCATTATTGGGCGAACGGCCGCGCCGAACCCTTTTGGCAAGCATGCCGGGCGACGGACCTGCCCGACACGCTGCGCGCCAAGATCGCGCTCTGGCAGGAGGCGGGGACGATCGTCCGCGAACAGGAAGAATTGTTCACCGAGGACGGCTGGCTCCAGGTGCTGGCCGGGCAGGGGGTGGCGGCACGCGCGCATCACCCGCTCGCCGGCCAGATCGACGACGGCGACCTCGGCGAGTATATGGAGACGCTGGAGCTGCTCTACCGTCGCGAGGCGGGCGCGATGCCGACGCACGCGGCGTTTATCGACCAACATTGCAAGGCGCGGTGACTGTAAGGAAGGTTTTTGTTCGCGCAGAGACGCAGAGACGCGAAGGTGTCGCGCTCGGGGCAGTGCGTGGTCCTGTCTACCTCATGGCGTGAAATGACGGGCCGCGGACGCGGCAGGCGCTCCCCCTTTGCGTCTCTGCGTCTCTGCGTCTCTGCGCGAACTATTCTTTGCCGGGTTTGAAAAGGCATGAACGTCCGGGCGAGAACGCCCCTTCCCCCCGTTCGCCCTGAGCCTGTCGAAGGGCAGGTGAGTCTCACGGTGCTTCGACAGGCTCAGCACCAACGGTATGGATGCTTACGTCGATCCCCGCACGATCAGCCGCGGCTGCAACAGCGCCGTATCGGTCGGTTCGTCGGCGATGCGGCGCAGCAAGGTGTCGACCAGCACCTCGCCCGCGCGGCGATAGTCCTGCGCGATCGTCGTCAGCGGCGGCTGCGTCGTCGCGGCGGCGGGGATGTCGTCGAAGCCGACGATCGCGACATCCTCGGGCACGCGCCGTCCCGCCTCGGTCAGCGCGCGCATCGCGCCGAGCGCGATGATGTCGGAGGCCGCGAACAGCGCGTCGAACGGAATGTCGCGCGCCAGCAACCGCTTCGTCGCCTCATAGCCTGATTGTTCGACGGTCAGCGCATCGGCGTGCAGACCGGGATCGACCGGCAGGCCGTGCGTGCGCAACACGGCGCACAGCCCGCGATAGCGGTCGCGGAATTCGGGATAATGATCGTCCGCATGGCCGATGAAGCCGATCCGGCGGCGGCCGCGGTCGACCAGATGCTCGGCGGCGATCCGCCCGCCCGCGATATTGTCGCAGCCGATCGTCACGCCGAGATTGTGGCTGTCGACCGAGCCCCAGCGCACGAAATGCGTCCCCTGCGCGACCAGCGCCTCCAGCCGCGCCTTGTACAGTTCGTAATCGCCATAGCCGAGCAGGATGATCCCGTCCGCCTTGCGGCTGTCCTCGTAATCGGTGTGCCAGTCGGCGGAGAGCTGCTGGAACGAGCTGAGCAGATCATAGCCGCGCGCCGCGCAGGTGCGCAGGATCGAGCCCAGCATCGACAGGAAGAAGGGGTTGATGAAGCTGCCGTCGTCGAGCGGGTCCTCGAAGAACAGCAGCGCCAGCGTCATGCTCTGGCCGCGGCGCAGCGACGAGGCGTTCTTGTCGACCTTGTAGTTGAGCTGTCGGGCGATCGCCTCGATCCGCATCCGCGTCGCCGCGCTCACCGTGCGGTCGCCGCGCAGCGCGCGGCTGACGGTCGGCTGCGACACGCCGGCGCGTGCGGCGATGTCGAAGGAGGTCGGCTTGTCGCTCGCTCCGCCCGGTCCCCGTCCTCTGCTCTTCACGGCCATGAGGGCAATCTACATCAGTGCGACGGGGCGGGATAGCGTCAGTGAATACGTATGCCCTATGCTTGGCTTGGCGCGCCTGCGTCCGCACAACGGCCCCGGATGCGGCCGGCGATGGATCGGGCGCACGACGATGCCGGGGGATGCATGCTGAAGCTCGCCACACGAACCGCGACCGCGCTCGCGCTGCTGTTCGCGGCCCCCGCCGTGTCCGCGCAGACCGCCGATTATCGCGCGCGGTTGCCGCAGGACGAGGTGATCTATTTCCTGCTCCCCGACCGGTTCGAGAATGGCGACACCGCCAACGATCGCGGCGGCCTGAAGGGCGGGCCGCTCGTCACCGGCTTCGATCCGACGGCGAAAGGCTTCTATCACGGCGGCGACCTCAAGGGGCTGACGCGGCGGCTCGACTATATCCAGTCGCTCGGTGCGACGGCCCTGTGGGTCGGGCCGATCTTCAAGAACAAGCCGGTACAGGGCGGCGCCGGCCAGCAATCGGCGGGCTATCACGGCTATTGGATCACCGACTTCACGCAGGTCGATCCGCATCTCGGCACCAACGCCGATTTCGCCGCTTTGGTCGCGGCGGCGCATGCGCGCGGGATGAAGGTCTATATGGACATCATCATCAACCACACCGCCGACGTGATCCAGTATCGCGAATGCCAGGCAAAGCGCGAATGCCCGTACCGCAGCCGCGCCGATTATCCCTATCAGCGCCGGCTCGGCATCAACGGCAAGCCGATCAATCCGGGTTTCGCCGGCGACGACGTCCGCACGCCGGAGAATTTCGCGCGCCTGACCGATCCGGCCTATGCCTATACGCCCTTCGTCCCCGCCGCCGAAAAGGCGGTGAAGGTGCCGGCATGGCTCAACGACGTCACGCTCTACCACAATCGCGGCGACACGACCTATCGCAACGAGAGTTCGACGATGGGTGATTTCGTCGGCCTCGACGATCTGATGACCGAAAACCCCAAGGTCGTCGCGGGGATGATCGACATCTTCGGCGGCTGGATCGACCGGTTCGGGATCGACGGCTTTCGCATCGACACCGCGCGCCACGTCAACCCGGAGTTCTGGACCGAATTCGTCCCCGCCATGCAGGCGCGCGCGAAGGCGAAGGGCATTCCCAATTTCCACATCTTCGGCGAGGTGTCGGATCACGAGGTGCGGCCGGCGGTGCTCGCGCAGCATACGATCGTCGACAAACTGCCCGCGGTGCTCGACTTCTCCTTCCGGCAGGCGGTGGTCGAGACGGTCGCCGGTACCCGCGGCACCGACGCGTTCGAGGCTCTGTTCGACGGCGATGCGCTCTATGCCAAGGGCTTCGACACCGCGGTGCAATTGCCGACCTTCACCGGCAATCACGACGACGGCCGCTTCTCGACCTTCGTCCGCAAGGCCTTCCCGCAGGCGAGCGACGCCGAGGTGATGGCGCGCGTCATGCTGTCCAACGCGATGCTGCTGACGCTGCGCGGCGTACCGACGATCTATTCGGGCGACGAACAGGGGTTCGTCAGCGACGGCAACGATCAGGATGCGCGCGAGGACATGTTCGCAAGCAAGGTCGCGGTCTATAACGACAACCGCCTGCTCGGCACCGACACCACCAACGCGACGGCGCATTTCGGGCAGGACAATCCGCTGTTCCGGCAAACCGCCGCGCTGGCGAAGCTGCGTCTGGCCACCCCGGCGCTCACCCGCGGTCGCCAGCAGCTGCGCGCACGAGAGGAGACGCCGGGCCTGCTCGCCATCTCGCGATTCGATCCGGACAGCGGCGCGGAGGTGCTGCTCGCCTTCAACACCGCGACGACGCCGCTCACCCGTCAGGTCGAGGTCGGCATCGGCGCGACCGGCGCGACCACGCTCTCCGGCAGCGGCTGCGGTGCGGTCGCCGCGCCCGGCAGCCTGACGATCACGCTTCCTCCCCTCGGCTATGCCGTCTGTGCCCTGAAGGCGACCCAATGACCCTGACTGACCGCCCGTGGTGGCACGGCGCGACCATCTACCAGATCTATCCGCGCAGTTTCGCGGACTCCAACGGCGACGGCATCGGCGACCTGCCGGGCATCACCGCGCATCTCGATCACGTCGCCAGCCTGGGCGTCGAGGCGATCTGGCTGTCGCCCTTCTTCCGCTCGCCGATGGCCGATTTCGGCTATGACGTGTCGGACTATTGCGACGTCGATCCGATCTTCGGCACGATCGCCGATTTCGACGCATTGGTCGTGCGCGCGCATGCACTGGGTCTCAAGGTGATCGTCGATCAGGTCTGGGCGCATACCAGCGACCAGCATCCCTGGTTCGTCGAGAGCCGGTCGAGCCGCGACAATCCCAAGGCCGACTGGTACGTCTGGCGCGATCCGCAGCCCGAGGGGTCGCCGCCCAACAATTGGCAATCGGTGTTCGGCGGTCCGGCCTGGACGTGGGACGCGCGCCGCGGCCAATATTACATGCACAATTTCCTGAAGGAGCAGCCGCAGGTCAACGGCCACCATCCGGCGGTGCAACAGGCCTTCCTCGACGTCGCCCGCTTCTGGCTGGAGCGCGGCGTCGACGGCTTCCGTATCGACGCGATCAACTTCATGATGTTCGACCCCGATCTACGCGACAATCCGCCCGCGCCGCTCGACGACGGCATTCCGCGCACCCGCCCGTTCGATTTCCAGCTGCACAAATACAATCAGAGCCACGACGCCATTCCCGGCTTTCTGGAGCGCGTGCGGGCTTTGTTCGACAGCTATGACGCGCGCTTCACCGTCGCCGAGGTCGGCGGTGCGGACAGCGATCGCGAGATGAAGCTGTTCACCGCGGAAGGGCGCCGCCTGCACAGCGCTTATGGCTTCGACTTCCTCTATGCGCCGACACTGACGCCGGGGATCGTCGCGGAGGCGATCGACAAATGGCCCGAGCAGGACGGCGTCGGCTGGCCGAGCTGGGCGTTCGAGAACCACGATGCGCCGCGGGCGATTTCGCGCTGGGCGGGGCAGGGCGATCCCAGTGCCTTCGCGCGCATGAAGATGCTGCTGCTGGCCAGCCTGCGCGGCAATATCTTCCTTTATTATGGCGAGGAACTCGGCCTGACCCAGGTCGCGGTGCCGTTCGAGGATCTGCAGGATCCGGAGGCGATCGCCAACTGGCCGCAGACGCTGTCGCGCGACGGCGCGCGTACGCCGATGGCGTGGCGCAGCGATGCCGCCAATCTGGGCTTCTCGACCGCCCGGCCGTGGCTGCCGGTCGGTGCCGATCATGCCGCGCTGGCGGTCGACCGGCAGGAGCGCGATCCGCATGCCCTGCTGCACTGGACGCGCGAGACGCTGGCGCTGCGCAAGCGGCATCCCGCGCTGCTGACCGGCGACATTCGCGTCGTCGCGGCGGACGCGGCGATGCTCGCGATCGAACGCCGCGCATCGGACGAGACGATGCTCTGCGTCTTCAACCTGTCGCCCGAGCCGCAGCGCTGGGCGCCCGAGCAGCCCGATGCGTGGCGGCCGGTCGTCGAAAACGCGACACAGGGCTGGCATTTCGACGGATATGGCGCACTGATCGCCACCAAAATGGGAGAGGCATGATGAAGCATTACACGATCGGGGGCGCCCTCGCGCTGGCGCTGCTGACGAGCACGGCGATCGCGCAGACCGACGCCAATGGCGTCGCCCAGATCCCGACCGTCGCTGCCCAGCCGGCGGCGACCGCGACCTCGCCCGACAAATCATTGGTGGTGACGATCGCGCTCGATAACGACGGCCGCCCGACCTACGCGGTGACGCGCAAGGGCAAGCCGGTGCTCAACCCCAGCAAGCTCGGCGTCATGTTCACCGACGCACCCAAGATCGAGCGCAACCTCGAACTGATCGGCAAGACGACCGCGTCGGCGGACAGTAGCTGGACGCAGCCGTTCGGCGAATGGAAGACGATCCGCGATCGGCATAACGAGCTTGCCCTCCGCTTCCGCGAGAAGACCGGGCTGAAGCGTGAGATGGACGTCACCTTCCGCATCTTCGACGACGGCATCGGCTTCCGCTACAGTTTCCCCGACCAGCCCAATCTGCATCAGGCGAATATCGCCGACGAGCTGACCGAATTCGCCTTCGCGCAGAACGGCACGGCGTGGTGGAAGCCCGCGCTCCAGTGGAATCGCGAGGAATATCTCTACGAGAAGACCCCGCTCGACGCGGTCGGCACCGCGCAGACGGTGATGACGGTCAAGCTGGCCGACGGCACGCACGCCGCGGTGCATGAGGCGGCGCTGATCGATTATGCCGCGATGAATCTGGCGCGTAGCGAGGGCAATACGTTCAAGGCGGCGCTGACCCCCGGCGCCGGCGCGCCCAAGGTCGTGCGGACCGCGCCCTTCGCTTCGCCGTGGCGGACGGTGATCCTGTCCGACGATGCGCCCGGCCTGTACATGAGCCACCTCGAGCTCAACCTCAACGAGCCGAACAAGCTCGGCGACGTCAGCTGGATCAAGCCCGGCAAGTTCGTCGGCGTGTGGTGGAACATGATCAAGGGCGACTGGACCTGGGCAACCGGCCCGAAGCACGGCGCGACCACCGCCAACGTCAAGACCTATATCGACTTCGCCGCCGCCAATCGCATCCCCGGCGTGCTCGTCGAGGGCTGGAACGTCGGCTGGAACGGCGACTGGTTCGGCAATGGCAACGACATGCAGTTCGACCAGCCGACCCCCGATTTCGACGCGGCGGAACTGTACCGCTACGCCAAGGCGAAGGGTGTCTATCTGGTCGGCCATAACGAGACCGGCGGTTCGGCGAGCCATTACGACGCGCAGCTCGACCGCGCCTTCTCCTATGCGCGCGACCACGGCATTCCGGTCATCAAGACCGGCTATGTCACCGACGCCGGCCAGATCGAGCGCGTCGATGCCGACGGCACCAAGAAGCGCGAATGGCACGAGGGCCAGTGGATGGCGAACCACTATCTGCGCGTCGTCCAGACCGCCGCCAAATACAAGGTCGGCATCGACAGCCACGAGCCGATCAAGGACACCGGCCTGCGCCGCACCTATCCCAACTGGCTGAGCCGCGAGGGTGGCCGCGGGATGGAATATAACGCTTGGCCGGGCAAAAACCCGCCGAACCACGAAGCCAATATGTTCTTCACGCAATGGCTCGGCGGCCCGATGGACTTCACCCCCGGCGTGCTGAGCCTCGAAGGATCGGGCGGCAGCCCGTTGCTGTCGACCGAGGCGAAGCAGCTCGCGCTGTACGTCGTGATCTATTCGCCGGTGACGATGGCGGCGGACACGCCCGAGAATTACGCCAAGCATATGGACGCCTTCCAGTTCATCCGCGACGTGCCGGTCGACTGGTCGGAGACGCGCGTGCTCAACGGCGAGGTCGGCGAGTACGTGACGGTGGCGCGCAAGGACCGCGCCGGCGAAGATTGGTATCTCGGCAGCATCACCAACGAGGCGCCGCGCATGCTCACCGTCGCCCTTAACTTCCTTGATTCCGGGCGTAGCTATACCGCAGAAGTGTATCGCGACGGCGCGGGCGCGGATTACCGGACGTCGGCGCGCCATGCGATCGCGATCGAGAAGCGCAGCGTGAAGAAGGGCGACACGCTGTCGCTCGCGCTGGCGCCGGGCGGCGGACAGGCGATCCGCTTCGTCGCCGCCGGCAAGGCGCGGCGGCGGTGATCCGCCGGGGGCCGAGGCGCGCGATCGTTGCCGAACCCACGCCGTCATGCCGGACTTGTTTCGGCATCCACCGGTCCGCAGGCGCGGAAAGCGTTGCTCACCGGGGGGACGGGAGGTTTGGCGAGGCCGGTTGCCCGGCCCCGTACAGCCGCGGCATCGCCTATGGCCGATCGGGTGTCGCGGCGGTTTCCACATCGTTCGTCATGCCGGACTTGATCCGGCATCCCGCTTTCTGGCGCCGAAGAAAAAGAAGCGGGACCCCGGCGCAGGGCCGGGGTGACGGCGGGGTGCGAGAGCGTGCGAGGCCAGCATCGACCCTACCTCATGTCCCCGCGATCCACCGGCGCGCCGCGTGACCGCCGTCGCACGGCCGCGGCAGAGCTGGGCGGGTCTCTGGAACATCTCGTTCGGCTTCTCCGGCATCCAGATCGGCTTCGCGCTCCAGAACGCGAACATGAGCCGCATCTTCCAGTCGCTCGGCACCAGCCTCGACGATCTGCCGGCGCTGTGGGTCGCGGCACCGCTCACCGGGTTGCTGGTGCAGCCGGTGATCGGCCATCTCAGCGACCGCACCTGGCTCGGCCGCCTCGGCCGGCGGCGGCCCTATTTCCTCGCCGGCGCGATCCTCGCCGCGATCGCGCTGCTGCTGATGCCCGAGAGTCCGGGGCTGCTGATGGCGGCCTTGCTGCTCTGGCTGCTCGATGCGTCGCTCAACGTCTCGATGGAGCCGTTCCGCGCCTTCGTCGGCGACATGCTCGACAAGGACCAGCATGCCGCCGGCTATGCGGTGCAGACCGCCTTCATTGGCGCGGGCGCAGTGTTCGGGTCGATCTTCCCGTGGCTGCTCGAACATCTCGGCGTGTCGAACGTCGCGGCGGGCGGCGGCATCCCCGATACGGTGCGCTTCGCCTTCTGGTTCGGCGGCGCGGCGCTGTTCCTCGCAGTGCTGTGGACGGTGCTGACCACCCGCGAATATTCGCCTGCGGAGATGGCGGCATTCCACGGCGAGGCCGATGCCGAGGATCAGGAGCATGTGACGCGCACGCTCGCCGCGCGGCGCCTGACCGGCAGCGGCGTGTGGATCGCGGCGGGCGCGATCGTCGTCGCCGGCGTCGCGGTGCTGGGCCTCGAAAAGGAAGTGTATCTGCTCGGCGGCCTGCTGATCGCTTATGGACTGGCGAGCATTCTCGCCATCCTGCGCGCGCGGGGCGGTCGGCCGGTCGACATGCTCGGCCATATCGTCGGCGATTTCGGCGGCATGCCGGTGCTGATGAAGCGGCTGGCGGTGGCGCAATTCTTCAGCTGGTCGGCGTTGTTCATCATGTGGATCAACACCACGCCGATCGTCGCCGGCGCCTTCTACGGCGCGCCCGACGCGCGCAGCCCGCTCTATCAGGCCGGGGCCAATTGGGTCGACGTGCTGTTCGCCGCCTATAACGGCATCGCTGCGGTGGCGGCGCTGACGCTGCTGCCGCTGCTGGCGCGGCGGATCGGGCAGGCGCGCACGCATATCGTCGGGCTGCTGTGCGGCGCGGCGGGCTTCGCGAGCTTCTTCGTCGTCACCGATCCGAGATGGCTGCTGGCGAGCGAGATCGGCATCGGCATCGCCTGGGCGTCGATCCTCGCCATGCCCTATGCGATCCTCGCCTCCAGCCTGCCGCAGCGCAAGCTCGGCATCTATATGGGATTGTTCAACGTCTTCGTCGTCGTGCCGCAGTTGCTGGTCGCGACGGTGATGGGCTCGATCACCAAGCATTTCTTCCCGACCGAGCCGATCTGGACGCTCGCCTTCGCCGCCAGCGCATTGCTGCTCGCCGCGCTGGCGATGACGCGCGTGACGGCAGGCGTGACGCGATAATCTGCGCCGGACACGACGGTCCGGCGCCATCGACGGTCAGAAGGTAATGCGCGCGACGCCGGCGATCTGCCGGTCGCTCATGATCGAATCGCGCGGGCGGGTCGTGATGCCGTAATAGGTCGACCGCACCGTATTGGTGAGATTGGTGCCGTTGAGCGTCAGCGACAGATGCGGCGTCACGTTGGCGGTGATCGACGCGTCGAGCTGCCCGGACGACTTCTGGAAGATGGGCAGATTGCCCGTGCCGTTGGCCGAGGTCGTCACCAGGAACTTGTTGCGCCAATTGTAAGCGACGCGTGCGGAGATCAGGCCATGTTCGTAGATGCCGACCAGATTGTAATTGTATTTTGACAGGCCCTCCAGCGGCAATTGCGTCACCGGCCCCTGGCTGGCCGGGCTCGGCGCCTCGGAGTCGACGTAGGTGAAGTTCGCCTGCATGCCGAGGCCGCTCAGCGCGCCGGGGAGGAAGTCGAAGAACTGCTGATAGGCGATCTCCGCGCCCTTCACCTTGGCCTTGCTGGCGTTGTCGTAGGTCGTCACGTCGTAGAGCGCGGTGACGCCGTCGGTGAAGGTGACGCTACGCGGCACGATCACCGTCTGGATGTAGTTGGAGATGTTCTTGTAGAAACCGGCGACGCTCACCGAGCCGGTGCGCGCGAAATACCATTCGAGCGAGGCGTCGAGGTTGCTCGACCGCATCGGCTTGAGGAAGGGATTGCCGGTCGAGGTGGTATGCTGCTGGTCGATCTGCGCGGTGCCGGGCTCGGTGATCGTCAGCGTCGGGTTGAGCTGGTTGAAGTTCGGGCGCGAGATGTTCTTCGATGCGGCGAACCGCAATTGCAGCCGCTCGGTGAGATGCGCGCGCAGGTTGAGGCTCGGCAGCACCGACGTGTAATCGTTGCTCTGGTCGTTCACCGTGAAGGTCGGCGCGGCGGTCTGCTGCGTGCCGTCCGGCGCCGTGATCAGGTCGATCTGCTGATAGAAGCCGGTCACCGCCACCTTGGTGCGGACGACGCGGACGCCGACGTTGCCGTCGATCGGCACCGGCAGCGCGTCCGCCTTGAAGAAGGCGGCCATATAGCCCGTATAGGTCTTCTGCGCCTGCGTATTGGTGCCGCTGGGCTGGAAGGTCGGCGTCGAGGTGATGCCGAGCGTCGCCCGCGTCGCATCGTAGTTCAGCACCGTCGGCAGCGAGAAGGCCTGGATGTCGCCGAACAGATTTGCGTCGCCACGGAAGAAGTCGCCGAGGTCGACGTAGCGGAGATTGCCCGCCGGTCCGGTCAGCCCAGTGTAGCGATAGCCGGTATCGTTGGTGCGGTTGCGGCGATCGGCGTAGCGGATGCCGGCCTTGATCGAGCTGAGGATGCCGCCGTCGAAGTGATATTCGCCGTCGAGCCGGCCGACCTTGTCGGTGCCCTTCGAATTGTTGAGATTGTCGAGGTAGAAGCCGTTGCTGTAGGTCGCCGGGCTGGCGAGCCCCGCCGCCGAGGTGATCTGGAACGACGGGATGTCGCCGCGGATATCCTGGGTCAGCGTCGTCGCGGTGCCGCTCAGGCCGACGATCGAATTGAGATTGTTCGTCTTCGAGTCGACGTACTGGCCGTCGGCGGTGATCGTCAGATTGGGTGTCGGCCGCCATTTGGCGTTGAGCGAATAATCGGTGGTCACCGAATGGCGCGCGCCGATCGAGGTGTTGTTGCCGATCGGCACGTCGACGAAGGTGCCGCTCTGGAAATCGCCGTTGGGCGCATAAGTGAAGGGCGCACCCGCCTGCGGCGTGATCGCGACGCCGCTGGTATAGGCGAAATAGCTGTAGCCGTAGGAGCGCAGCTTGTAATCGTTGCGGAAATATTCGCCGGTGAACTCCAGCGTGTCGGACGGCCGCCACTGCAGCGAGACGTCGACGCCGAAGCGGCGGCGGTCGCCGGGCACTTCGCCGATGCCGGTGCCGTGCGGCAGCGTCGTCGTCTGGCCGGTGCGGCCGAGCGTCGCCAGCGTCGCGGCATCGCCGGCGTTGGTCGGATCGAGCGTGTAGAACGGCTCGGTCGAGATCGTATCCTGGCGGAAGGCGGTTTTCTGATAGGAGGCGCTGGCGAGGATGCCGATCTCGCCGATGCCGGTCGACCAGCGATCGCTGAGCAGCAGCGACGCTGCCGGCTTGCTCCGGCGTGCGAGATCGTAATAGGTGTTGGTCACGGACGCGGACGCCTTGGCGCCGTCGAAGTCGAACGGCTTGCGGGTGCGGAAGTTGATCGTGCCGCTGAGCTGGTCCTCGATCAGGTCCGCCGACGGGTTCTTGTAGACGTCGATGCCGGCGAGCAGCTCGGACGGCACGTCCTCCAGGCTGAGCGAGTTGCTCGATCCGCTGGCAGTGAAGATGTCGCGGCCGTTGAGCTCGGTGCGGACCTGGGTCAGGCCGCGGATCGCGACCGAACTGCCCTCGCCGAACGCGCGCTGGATCTGGACGCCGGAGATGCGCTGCAAGGCCTCGGCGATATTGCGGTCGGGCAGCTTGCCGATGTCTTCCGCGACAATCGAATCGACGATCTGCGCCGCGTTGCGCTTGATGTTCTGCGCCGACTGAAGGCTGGCGCGGACACCCGTGACAACGATGTCATCGCCGGCCGAAGGCGTGGTGGGGCTGGGGTCGACGGCCTGTCCCTGATCGCCGCTCGGGGCGGCGGTGCCGCTGTTCTGCTGCGCTTCGGCCGCTGCGACGGGGGCGGGGCCGTCCTGCGGTGGCGCCGTCTGCGCCTGTGCGGCCGAGCCGGCCAGAGCGATCGCCAGCAGCGATACCGTCGCGTGGAAGCCCTTGTCGCGACCCAAGCGCGTGCGCACCATCGAACCCGTCATCATTCTCTCTCCAGCCGATCCGGCCGCGGCGATACCGCCGCGCCTGACTTGCAGACGTCGTGCTCGGCCCGTCGCGAACGTCTCGGGGCGCCGCCTAATCCACTGGAAAACGCATTTATACGACAAATATGAATTTACAGGCGAATGTTGGAAAGCATTGGTAAAAATGTCGCAGAAGGGCCCGTTCGGGCTGATCCATGTGAAGCGAGCGGCCTATGCGAGCTAACGTACGGAGATCGGGCGGTCATGTCCCGCGCGGAACAGCTAGGTTGGGCTCGTCATGCCGCTGGGGCGGCTGCTATCCGGCCTCACCATCGGCGGCGTGGCGCGTGGATGACCGCGCTTGAGCTATGGCTAATTCAGACAAATCCATCGCACGTGAACGATGGGGTCAGCCCCGCAGGCTGAACTGGATCGGCAGTTCGACCGAGACCGGATCGCCCGGAATATCGGGCGTCGGCGCGGGCAGGGGCGAGCCGCGCCTGATGGTCGCCAGCGCTTCGCCATCGAGCAACGGATAGCCGCTGCCGCGCACGATCCGCGCCGAACGGACGATGCCCTGACGATCGACGCCGATCGCAACCAGCGCCACGCCCTGCTGCCCGTCGCGTTCGGCGACACGGGGATAGCGCAGCAGCGGCCGGAGATGCGCGAGGATATCGCCCTGCCAATTGGCTCGCGCCGCGCGCTCCGCCGCGGCGGTTCGCCCCGATGTGGGTTGCGCGGCGGCAGGAGCGGCGCTTGCCGGGGTGGTGGCGTCGGCGGGCTGGTCGCTGTGCCCCTGCGGGCGGGGCAGCGCGGGCGTCGCGGGTTCGGCCGGCGCGGGATGCGGGGCGGGGAGCTGGACGAGCGGCACCGGCACCGGCGGCGTCGGCGGCGGCGTCTCGGTCCGGCGCGGCATCTCCTGCGCCGGCGTGGTCGCCTGTGCGGTCGCGGACGCGTCTTGTGCGGCGGGGGGGACGTCGAAGACGGCCAGTGCGGGCGCCGGCCGACTGCTCGGTGCCGTGGAAGGGGCCGTCCAGTGCCAGAGCGCGATCGCCGCCAGCACGACATAGACCAGCGCCGTGCCGCCGAGCCCGAGCAAATTCTCGCCATGCCGACGCCGCGCGGCATAGGAGGCGGTGGGCCAGCCGGTCGCCATCGGCGCCCGCGCGAATGCTAGGTCAGAAGACATGATCCATCCTCAGGCTGACGCTGGTGCGCCGGTAGGAATAGAGCCAGTCGACATTGCTGCCGACGCGGCTGTGCTGGACGAGCAGGCTGGGGCTGAGGCCCGCGACCTTCGCGCCGGGGAGGCGCGCGAGCATCGTGTAATTCCGCTCGACGTCGCGGCGTTTGGCGTCGAGCAGCGGGCTGAAGCCACCATAATCGCGGCGGCGGAGCGAGGCGGTCAGCAGCAGGTCGACCGCCGCGCCGATCGTCCGGTCGAGCCCGAGCCGCGCGCCATATTGGCGATAGGCGTTGACCCGATCGCCGGCGCGCTTGTCGAGCAGATCCGGCCCGCCGAACACCGTCCAGCCGTGCGGCAGCGTGAGGAAGCCGGTCAGCCACGCATCCGCCTGCCGCCCGTCGTAATCGCGATAACCGTCGCGCCGGTAGCGATAGTCGCGCCAATTGCCCTCGACCCGGACGAGCGTGCGCGACCCGAACCCGCGGCTATATTCGCCGTGCAGACCCCAGGCATCGTAGAGCCGCTGGCCCCCCAGCGTGCCGAGATCGAACGAGGGGGCGAGGACCAGCCCGGTAGCGGCGGTGCGGCGGTCGTAGCCCGCGTACAGCGACAGCGCGGTCTGGCTGTAGCGGCCGTGGCCGGGGAAGAGATCGCCGAAGGCGAGTGCCCGGCCGCCGATCCCGTCATGGCCGGCGAGCGGCAGGCGCAGCGTGGCATTGCCCTCGATATTGATCCCGCGCGCGGCGATCGGATCGGGCACCTTGCGGTCGAACAGGCAATCGCCCGAGGCGCCGGGGATCAGGCAGGTATAGCTCGCCGACGACTGGTTGAGATTGGAGCTGTATTCGGGGCCGAACGACACCATGCCCTGCACGCCGCGCCGTTTGCGCAGGGCGGCGAGAAAGGTGTCGACCGTCCGCACCACGCCCGCCGCCTTGTCGCCCTGCGCGAGCAGCGCGCCGCGCACGTCGGCGAAGGCTTGCGCCGCCTCGCGATCGCGGCGGTCGAGGAACAGCACGCGGGCCAGTTCGAGCCGGCCGGGCAGGAAATCGGGCTGCGCCGCGACGAGCGCGCGATAGGCGCGCTCCGCGCCCGCCATGTCGCCCGCTTCGCGCGCGAGGCCGCCTTCGGCGTAGAGGACGAGCCCGTCCTCGTGACCGGGGAGGGCGCGATAGGCGGCGAGGAAGCGACGCACGTCCGCCCAGCGTCGCCGCATGATCGAGACGTAGAGCGCCGCGCCCGTGTCGCTGGCGTTGCGGCCGACGGCATAGGTGGTGCCGTCGATCTCGACGCTGGTCGGATCGAGCCGCTCGGTCTGGTCGCGCACCCGCGTTTCGGCCTCGGCCTTGCGCTGCTCGACGGTCTGGTCAAGGCGCAGGCGCGTGTCGCCGCTGCCGGCCTGCTGGGCAAGCGCGGGCGAGGGGCAGGCGGCGGCCAACAGGGCGCCGGCGATGCCGACGCCCCGCGGGGCAAGGACGGAGGCCATGACGGCCCCCGTCCCCCGACGCATCGGATCAGTTCTTCGTGCCACCGAAGGCCGCGTCATACTGGCGCGCCGAACCGAAGGTGGCGATACCAGCCAGCGCTGCGGCGTTGGTGCCGTAGAATTGGCCTTTGACCGCACCGCCCGAAGCAACCGTGGTCCCGGACTGGGTTGCTGACGCACTGGAACCGGAGAAGGTCACGCCGTCGATTGCGGCGGTGCCGATGTTCACCCCATACCCCGACGCGCTGTTAGCGATGCCGCCGGTCAGCGTGCCCGACGAGCCTGACGCGAAGTTGGCGGTGAAGGTGCCGGTCAGCAGACCCTTGTTGGCATAGTCGCTGATGCCCCGGACCGCATAGGTCGCCGAGCCGCTGGTCGGCACGGTCGTGCCGGTCGTGGTGCCGGCATAATAGACCGTATGATCGGTGCTGCCCGAGCTGGCATTGCTGCTCCACTCGCCGAACCAGACGTCATCGTTGCCGACTTGCGCGAAGTGGAACAGGCCGAGGTTGCGATGATCGTCGGGGCCGGTAGTCGGATTGTTGATCGTCGTCACGCCGTTCAGGTCGGTTGAGCCGTTGCCCTTCAGGTCCTGAAAGGCGACGAAATTGTTGATCCCCGTTGCCTTGGCGCTCAGTCCGGCCTTGCCGGCGGTTGGGTGCGACGGGCCGAACGCCGAGCTTACCCCAACGCGATTGTTGTCGCGATCGCTGGTGCCGCCTTCAACGTCCTGGGCATGAGCGGTGCCGGCGAATGCCATCGCCAATGCGGCGGAGGCGGCGAAGAGCTTGAGGTTGGTCATTTTCATGATACGTCTCCTGCTTGGTAACGCATCCGGCCATTCCGGATGCGGGTATCCGGCAGTCGCGGCCCGGCCATGGGTTTGCATGTCAGGCGCGGCGGCGGCTGCCGAATTCGGGTGTCACAGCCTCCCCGTCAGGCTGAGACGCAGCGTCCGTCCCGGCGAGGGATTGAGCGTGCGGCTGAGCGGGTCGCTGTAGTAATGATCGGTCAGATTGGTGCCGTTGATCTCGGCGGTGAAGCGATCATCGACGCGGAAGCGGACATAGGCGTCCACCGTCAGGTTCCTGCCCCATGCATAGGGAACGTTGAGCGCATAGCCCTGGACCGGATCGGGGGAGTTTAGCAGCGTGTCGAGCAGCGGGTTGTTATACTGGCTGTACCAGACGAAGCGGGGGCCGAATTCCAGTCGACGATCGAGCAGCCGCGCACCCAGCGTCAGGTTGAGCGAGTCGTCCGGCGCGGCCTGCGTCAGCAAATAACCTTGATAAAAGCCATATTTGACGCAGGCTGGAATCTTGCCGAGCCAAGTAGAACCGGAGTCCGTTACCAATGCTCTGGTTTCGTCGCAGACGCGATTGGTGAAGACGTGGGCATAACCGATGTCGCCGAACACGCTGCCGTTATCGTATCGCGCCTGCGCCTCGATGCCCGACAGGATTTGCTTGTCGAGATTGGAGGACTGAAGGTTGGTGTTGCGATCGATCACGTCGGTCGTGACGTTGCGATACCAGGTCAGGCGAAAGTCCGCCTTCCGGCCGTCGCCGAGCCGGAACAGCGGACGCAAGTCCTGAATATAGGCGGCCTCGAGCGATTGCAGATGCTCCGGCCTTAATGGATAGTCGGCATTGAGCGATTGTGAAAAGCCCGACGTGCTTTCGAATAGGCTAGGATACCGAAAATATTCGGCATAGCGGACATAAGCGCGTGCCGAATGGCTCAGATAGGCTGTCGCTGATGCTGTCGGCGCCCAGTCATGGCCGGAAAGCCGCGTATCGGCCATCGTAAGGTTCCGAAAGGCGAATATCTCATCGATACCGCAAACGCTGCGACCAGAATAACCCGGTCTATAGCGCGAACTGTCGCTATATGCCCCGTTCAGACAGTCGATCTGCGATCGTGTGATCTTGCCTCGCGCATTTGGATAAAATGGATCGAGGTAGGAATAAAGGGTCCACTGATTAAGCTTTGGACTGTAGTTGGCAGCTAAGGTGTCGGCCAGCAGGGTGGCGTCGGCGATCGATTTTCCCCAATAGATGGCGTTGCCATATCTGTCACGTCGGTAATCGTCTTTGCTCTGGATCTTGAACGATCCCACCTTGTTCACATATCCCGCTACGCCTCTGACCAACAGCTTGTCGCCCGCCGCGATCGCTGCGCGAAGCTTGTCGTCGATGGCGTGGAATCCGGCATAGGTGACGCCGGCATCGAGCTTGAGGAAGCTGGCCGGGCGCCATTCGGCCTTCACGTCGATGCGATATTCGCCGCGCCGCCCCGAACGGTTGTTGCCGCAGAAGAAGCCGCAATAGCTCGCCCCGCGCGCGACCGCGGACTCGCCGGTCGGGCGCAGCACCTCGCGTTGCCAGTTGCCCTGCAGCAGCAGGTCGAAGCGCGAACCGAATTTAAACTGGTTGCTGGCGATCGCGCCGAAGCGGTCGTTGCGCTGGTGCAGGATCGCGGTGTCGCGCAGGATCGGGTCGGTATAGGATGCGGCCTGCGGATAGCCGCCGTTGCTGTTGGTGTCGCTGAGCGTGTGCGTGTCCCAGAAGCTCGCCTTGAAGTCGAGCCACCAGAGGTTCGGCTGCAATTTATAGTCGAGGTTATAGGCCTGGGAATGGATGTGGCCGAGCGTCCACTGGAGCGATCCGATGCCCGGGCTGCCGTAGCCGACCACGCGCGACGGCAGGATGTCGCCATAGGTCGAGCGCGTGTCGCGGAACCCGGCCTTCAGGTAGGAGGCATCGTCGATGTGCCAGACCGTTTTGGCCAGCCATGACGATGTCCGCGACGAGGTATTGGTGACCTCGTAGCCGGGCCGGTAGTTGAACGCCATGCGCTGGATGAACGTGCCTTGCTTCTTGGGATCGGCATCGACCTGCGAATAATAGCCGGCGTCATGTTCGCCGGCGAAATAATTGCCACGGGTGCGATAGGCATAGGCGCCGAGCAGATCGATCGCGCCCAGCCGCCCCGCCATGGCGATGCGCGCCGCCTTGTCGCCGAACGAGATGAGATCATTGTCGTTGGGGCTGCGTGCCTTGACCCGCACCGCCGGGTCGCCCCCCGGATAATTGACGAGCCCCGGGGTTATCCCATTGCCGGGGAACAGGGGGAGGTCCCGATAGCTCTGCCCGAGGCTGAGCCGGGGGAGCTGCGGCGCGGTGGAATTGTTGCCGCCTTCCACCTTGGCTTCGATGCCGAACGTCTGCCCCTTGCGCAGGATATCGGTGGCGTCGAGCGTGTGGACGACGACTGCGCCGCCGCTCGATCCGTCGACGCCGCGCTCGGACACCGGCCCCTTCGCGACCTGGATGCCCGCGATCAGATTGGGATCGATATAGGCGCGGTTGCTCGCGCCGTTATAGCCGCGCCAGACGGTCAGCGCCTGTTCGGTGCCGTCGATGATCACCGGCACGCGGCCGGGGCCGGAAATGCCGCGGATGCTCGGATCGATGCCGCCGCCGTTGCGCGCGTCGCCGCTGTAGACGCCGAGCATGCCCTTGAGCACGTCCGCCGGGGTCACGCCCTTGTACCGCTCGACCTCGTCTTTGCCCATATAGGTGGTGGTCGTGTCGCGGTCGTAGATGTCGTCATAGCCGCGCGCGTCGCGCGCGCTGCCGCCCTCGGCGGTCTGCTGGCCCTCGACGCGCAGCGCATCGGTGGTGATCGTGTCCGCCGTCGCGGGCGCGGGCAGCCGCTCGATCGTCACCCGGTCGCCGCGCAGCCGCCCGGTGAAGCCGGTTCCCGCCAGCAGCCGGGCGAGCGCCGCCTCCGCCGTCAGCCGCCCGCTGACGCCCGGCGATGCCGCCGCCCGGACTGCGTCGTCCGGCGCGTCGATCTGCACGCCCGCCTGCTGTCCGAACGCGATCAGCGCCTCGCCCAGCGGCCCGGCGGCGATGGCGAAATCCCGCGCCCGTGCCTGCTCGGCCTGCTGTGCCGCGGCCACGCCCGGCGCCACCACCCCCGCGAGCGCGGTCGCGCCCAGCCATGTCGCACGCCACACCACGATCGCCGCGCACCGCCCCCGCAGTCCGCCGCTGGTCCGTCCCGTTCCTCGCACTTGCTTACCCCCATTTCACGTTCCGGCCTTGATGCGAACGCGTCGCATTAGCCTAATATATGAAACGCAGTGGCGGTCGGGATTTTCGGAGAATAATGCGCGACGAACATCGCGCGGCGGTCATTTCGGCTGGCGCAGCGCGGTGCGGCAGCGGGCGACGCCCTCGGCGACGAGGCCGTGTGCGGTCGTCACCGACACCCCGAGCCGTTCGGCAATTTGGGTCAGCGTCGCGCCTTCGATCCGGTGCATCTCGACCGCCCGCCGCATCCGGACCGGCATCGTCTCGAACAAAGCGGCCAGCGCGCGTAGCTCGTCACGGGCGATGGCCTGGCTTTCCGGCGACGGATCGAGGCTCGGCACGTCGACGGCCGGCGTGTCGGCGCTCTCGGCGAACAGCGACGACTGGACAGAACGCCGCCGCCGCCAGTCGCGGCTGAGATTGTCGACGACGGTGCGTAGATAGGGCAGGGTCTCACGCTGCGCCTGACCGGCCGCGGCGGCGTCGAAGCGCAGCCAAGCGTCCTGCAGCAGATCCTCCGCGATACTCCCGTCACCGGTGAGCCGGACGGCGCGCCCGAGCAGCTTGGCGCGCGACATCAGATAGAGCCGCAGCCGCCGCTCGGCGGCGGTCATGCCCTGCTCCATGTCGACGTAGCGGGCCATACCGAAGTGGACCTAGTCGATATGCTAACGACTCGCAATATCCTGTCGGCTTAGGGCAGGCACTCGTTGGTTGTGGTTACGATCGGCGACATCGCGAGAGGCGGAGAAGCCTCTATTTTTCCAGCCAGCCCGTTTCCCGGCGGTCCGCTCCTAAAATGGATCGCGAGAGCGTCAAAAGGGGTAGGCTTGGTGACATTGGTGAATTCCGCGTTTTACGCCGTGCGACATGGCGTATCGGCTGCCGCCCTCGTGACGGCGATCGCCGCACCGGCTTATGCGCAACAGGCGCCGACGACGGATGCGGCTTCCGCCGATCCCACCGGCGCGCAGGGCGCGCCCGGTCAGCAACCTGCGATCGGGGCCGCACCGTCCGATCCGGGCCAGGGCACGGAGATCGTCGTCACCGGCACGCTGTTCCGCGATTCGAACGCGACGTCGATCTCGCCGGTCACCGTGCTCAGCGCAGAGACGCTCGAGCGCGCGAACATCACCACCGCACAGGACGCGATCCGTTCGGTATCGGCGGACAGCGCGAGATCGATCTCGACCGGCTTCCGCAACGGTTTCTCGGCCGGCGGCGCCGCGGTGTCGCTGCGCGGCCTCGGCGTCTCGTCGACCGTGGTGCTGATCGACGGATTGCGCTCGGCGAACTTCCCGCTCAACGACGATGGCCACAACGCCTATGTCGATCTGAACTCGATCCCGTTCAGCATCGTCGACCGGATCGAGGTGTTGAAGGACGGCGCATCATCCACCTATGGCGCGGACGCGATCGGCGGCGTGGTCAATCTGATCAGCAAGAAGCATTTCGAGGGAATCGAAGGATCGGTGCAGGGCGGCGCGACCGAACGCGCCGACGGCTCGCATTATCGCGCGACGCTGACCGCCGGCTATGGCGACTATGAGGCGCAGGGCTTCAACGTCTATCTGAACGGTGAATATACCTATGACGGGTACATCACCAACCATTCGCGCGGCTATCCATTCAACACGCTCGACCTGCGGCCAAGCGGGCTGAAGGACCGCAACCGCAACGACGACTCGCTGGTAGTGGAGAATCCGCAGGCGGTCGTCACCCGCGTCAGGCAGACCGACCTCAACAACTCGCTCGCGGGGCAGGTCGGGGCGCCACCCACCAACCAATATCAGCTGCTGAATCCGAACGCTTGCCCCTATGGCACGTTCACAGTGAGCACGGCCAAGGAACAGGGGGTCGGCTGCGCCCATAATCTCCCCGACGAATATAACATCATCCAGCCCCGGCAGCAGCGCTATTCGGCGACTGCCCACCTCACCGCACGCCTGAGCGACCATCTGGAAGCTTTCGCGACCGGCAGCTACTCGCATTCCGAAGTCAGCATCACCGGTGGACCTGCATCGATCCTCCAGAACCAGCCGTTCGGCGCGCCCGCTGCGCTCTCGTCAAAGAATCCCGGCATCGTCTTGCCGGTCTACGTCTGCTCTGCGGGGGTGAATTGCGTCAGCGCAGCTGACAAACGGCTGAACCCGAACAATCCCTATGCTGCCGCCTATGCTGAAAATCCTGCAGAGGGTGCCGCTCGCATCTATTATCTGTTCGGGGACAACCCCAGTGGCAGCGACCGCTATGTCGACGTGTTTCGCACCACCGCCGGAATCTCGGGCAATCTGGGCGACGGCTTCAGGTTTCGCCTGAACGGCGTCTACGCCCGCGACGAATTCAGTGTGACGCAACGCGGCTACATCAACGTTCAGGGCCTGCTGAACGCGATCAACACGGGTGCCTATAATTTCGTCAACCCGGAACGCAACAGCACGGCAATCCGAAACCAGATTTCGCCCGCCCGTACTACGCCTTCCTATTCAACTGTTGCGACCATCGGCGGCTCCATCATCAAGGCCGTGACGACGCTGCCCGGTGGCGATCTGAATATGGGTGCGGGTTTTCAGATTCGCCGCGAAACGCTGATGAACCGCAACCAGAATGCGGATCTGAGCTACTATGCGCTGAACACGTCTTCCGCGCAGGGTCATCAGACTGTTACGGCGGGCTTCTTCGAGATTGATGCGCCGTTCGCCAATGAACTCGACCTCAACGTGTCGGGCCGCTACGATCATTATTCGCAGGGCTACAGCCATTTCTCGCCCAAGATCGGCGTCAAATTCACGCCGATCGAGCAGATCGCGCTGCGAGCGACCTACTCGCAAGGCTTTCGTGCGCCGACCTTCGCGGAGTATAATCCAGCGAGCAGCTACGCTGGCTTCTCGTATCTGACGCCGCCCGACGACTTCATCAAGGCGCATGCAGGAAATCCGGCATACACCGACAGATACAGTATCGGCAGCGCCGCCGCGGGCAATCCCGACATCCTGCCGGAAGCGTCGCGCAGCATCACGCTTGGCACGATCCTAAAGCCGGCACGCTGGCTCAGTCTGACGGCCGACTATTATAACATCAAAAAGTCCAACCTTATCGTCAGCGGGCCGCTACGCGGTCAGGCAATCGACGCCTATTACGGCAAGACCAATGCCACCGAGGGGTGCGCTGCGCTTGCGGCGGTGGGCACGGGCTACAAGTGCAACGTTATCGATGCGCCCGATCCCGCCAATCCGAACGCATTGCCCCGTTTGCTGGTGTTCGACGTGCCCTACGTCAACGCCAATTACCAAGTGAGTTCGGGCATCGACGTGCAAGCGAGCGCGAATATCCCGTTGTCCGATGGCGTGCGGCTTATCAGTCGCCTCGACGTAACCCGCGTGCTCCGTCTTGATCTGGTCACCCCTGCGGGCGTGGTGCAGAAATATGCGGGCACGCTGGGACCGTACGAGCTGTCGTCGGGTGGGGGCACGCCGCGCATGCGCGGCAACTGGCAAAATGCGCTGGAAGTCGGCAAATTCTCGCTCACGGCGACCACCTATTATGTGGGCCGGATCAAGCAGGTCGCGGCCGACGAGATTGCCCCCGTCAACGGCGTGATCGATCTCTCCTGCAAGAATACGCTGGCGCCGGTGCCGTCGGGCGGCGACAAGGCCAATCAATGCTACGTCCGTCCGTTCATCTACGTCGACCTCAACGCCGGTGTGCAGGTGAACGACCAGTTCCGGTTCTTCTTCAACGTGCAGAACCTGACCAATGCCCGCGCGCCGCTGGCATCGGGCGCCTATGCCAGTAATCCGAACTATCTCAGCAGCTGGCATTATGCAGGCCTCGTCGGCCGGAATTTCAGTGCTGGGGCCAGCTTTAACTTCTAATAGGATAAGGTGACTGCGGTGCATCGGAATGGCCCTTGCCATTTCGATGCACCGCAGGTGGGGAGCCTGTCGAAACGCCTGGTGCTTTCGCGGAAGCCTTTTGCACCGGGTTCGCCCTGGCGTAACTCAATCCATCGTCACGACGATCTTGCCGAACGGCCCGCGGTCGAGGTGGTCAAGCGCCGCGAGCAGGGCATCGAAGGCGTAGCGCTGGGCGATCACCGGTGCGATGCGGTTGACGTCGACCGCGCGCACCAATTCCTCCAGCGCGCGGCGATGACCGACCCGGATACCTTGGACGACCGCCTGTTTGAGCATCAGATGGCGCGCGGCGGCGGACAGATCATAGCCCTCGATCACGCCAATCAGCGACACCCTTCCGTGCATCGCCACCGCCTCCAGCGACTGGCTGAGGTGCGCGCCGCCGACGATGTCCAGCACATGATCGATACCGCGATCCGCCGTCAGGCGATGGACGGTTTCGACCCAGCCTTCACGGTCGATCGCGTGATCGGCGCCCAACGCGATTGCCCGCTCGCGCTTCTCGATGCCGGCCGAGGTCACGAAGACCTCGGCGCCATGCGCCTTGGCGATCTGCAGACCGAACAATGCGACGCCGCCGGTCCCCTGCACGAGCACACTCGATCCCGCTTGTATGCCGCCCAGTTCGACCAGCGCATTCCAAGCGGTCAAGCCGGCGCAAGGCAGGGTGCTTGCCGCAGCAAGGTCGAGCGTATCCGGTGCGGCCGTCAACCAGGCCTCGGGCTAGGCGACATATTCGGCAAGCACGCCCTGATGAAGGCCGCCCAACGCACTGAACGGGGGCTCTGCAGCGCTGCCCGGATGCGGGCCATCGATCCACCCGGGGAAGAAAGTCGAGATCACACGCGCGCCGACGGCGAACCGTGCTGCGCCATCACCCGCCGCGACGATTGTGCCAGCGAGGTCCGACCCCGGCACGAACGGGAAAGGAAGCGGCATCCCGCCCATACCATTGTCGATCACCAGCTTGTCGCGATAGTTGAGCGAAACCGCCGCGACCTTGACGAGCAATTCGCCGGCGCGCGGTTCCGGAACGGGTGCATCCTCAAGCCGGAGCGTGTCGCGGCCAAATTCGGTGATCGTCCAGCGCTTCATCCTTGCCATCGTCATACCCATCCGATTGTTGATGTCGGACATTAGCGTTGATCGGCGCGTGGCGGTGGCGATAGATCGGATCCGGACGGGTGCGTGGGAGGCGACAATGAACCGAGGCGACATGCTCGCCGATCTGCCGGTGTTCGTCAAGGCGGTGGAGGCGGGCGGCTTTGCGGCCGCCGCGGCAAAGCTCCACCTGACGCGTTCGGCAGTGGGGCGTACCGTGACGCGGCTCGAGCGGCGACTGGGGGTGCGGCTCTTCCATCGGACCACACGCACGCTCGTGCTGACCGACGATGGCCAGGTCTTCTTCGAACATTGCCGCCGCGCGCTCGACGAGGTCCAGGCGGCCACGGCGCAACTGGACTCGGGCCGCCGCGAAGTCGCCGGGCGGCTGCGCGTATCGGTGCCGGTACTGTTTGGGCGGATGCGCGTTGCGCCGATCCTGATCGGCTTGCTCGCCACCCACCCGAAGCTGGAGATCGACCTCAACTTCAACGATCGGCTGGTCGACGTGGTGGAGGACGGCTTCGATCTGGTGGTGCGCAACGGGCCGTTGCAGGATTGGCCGGGGCTCGCCGCGCGGCGGGTCGCGCACCAGCATATGGGGATATGCGCGTCGCCCGTCTATGTCGCCGCGGCGGGGCTGCCGGAGACGCTTGCCGATCTGTCGGACCATTGCGCCGTGCTGTATGGACGGCCCGGGCGGGTGCGCTCGTGGCTGTTTCCCCGCACCGGCCGCTTACCGGACGAGATCGTACCACCGAGCCGCATGCGCTTCGACGATCTCGGCACGATCCGCGATGCGGCGGTGGCAGGACACGGCCTCGCCTGGCTGTTCTGCTGGCTGATCCGCGACGACGTCGCGGCCGGGCGATTGGCGATGGTGTTGCCTCATCTGCCGGCGCACGTTTTCGAAAGTCACGTGCTGTGGCCACAGACGCCGCTGCTGCCGCTGCGTGCCCGGATCGCGATCGATGCCTTGGCGGCAGGGCTGCCGGAGACGGCGGCTATTGCGGCGTGAACCCCGGACCCATGCGATACGGCGCCACGACACCGCTGCGGCCTCAGGCTGGATGCTCGGCGAGGGGCGGATATCGGGTTGGTCGTGCCGTCCCGAGCAGTTGATCCAGTATTTCACCTTCGATCGCTGCTAGCCTACTATCGCCGTGGCGGCGCGGGTGCGGGGCGGGAACGGCAATGTCGCGGGTGATGCGGCCATGTTCCATCATCACCACACGATCCCCGAGCGCCACGGATTCGGCCACGTCGTGGGTCACGAGCAAGGCGGTGAATCCTTGGCGGAGCCAGACCGTTTCCAGCAAGCGCTGCATTTCGATCCGGGTCAGCGCATCGAGTGCGCCGAGCGGTTCGTCGAGCAGCAACAAGCGCGGGCGGCTGACCAGCGCACGTGCGAGCGCGACGCGCTGGCGCTGCCCCCCGGATAGCCGCGCCGGCCATTGCTCCGCCTTGTCGGCAAGCCCGACCAGTTCGAGCGCTTCATAGGCCTGTTCGCGCGTTTCCTGCACCGACCCTTCGGCCCCGAGCGCGACGTTGGCGAGCACATGCTCCCAAGGCAGGAGGCGTGGCTCCTGAAACACGACGCGGGTGCGGGCGCGGTCAAGATCGATCGTCCCGCGATCCGGCTGCTCAAGGCCGGTTATGGCGCGCAACAACGTGCTTTTGCCGCAGCCCGAGCGTCCGACGATCGAGACGAACTGGCCGCTTTCGATCTCCAGATCGAGATCGTCGATGACGCGATTGGCGCCGAAGGCGACGCCGAGACCATGAACGGCAAGGCGGGCGCCGCCATGCGTGGGAGCCACGTCGCGGGTATCGATCGTGACCGGTCGTGCACTGGCCATGTCAGGACGCTCCATACAGGGGGTTCCAGCGCAACAGGCGCCGTTCGAGCAATCTTGTGAAGGTGTCGGCAAGTTTGCCCAGGCCGGCGTAGAGGAGGATCGCCAAAACGATGACGTCGGTCTGGCTGAACTCGCGCGCCTGATTGGCCATGTAGCCGATGCCGGAATTGGCCGCGATCGTCTCGGCGACGATGAGCA
Source organism: Sphingomonas sp. GW821-FHT04B01 (assembly GCF_059420425.1). Lineage (NCBI taxonomy): Bacteria > Pseudomonadati > Pseudomonadota > Alphaproteobacteria > Sphingomonadales > Sphingomonadaceae > Sphingomonas > Sphingomonas sp. GW821-FHT04B01. The sequence goes on from NZ_JBWKTR010000002.1 coordinate 118,222, forward strand.
TCAGCCACATGGTGCCGAGCGCGAAGCGCAGACCAACGAGAATTGAAGGCAAGGCGCCTGGCAGGATAATGCGGCGGAACAGCGTCCACCGGTCCATGCCATAGACCTGTCCCATTTCGATCAGCCCGCGATCGACCGAACTGACCCCGTGATAGGTGTTGAGATAGATCGGAAAGAACACACCCCAGCCGACCAGCAGAATCTTGGCGACCTCGTCGATCCCGAACCAGAGGATGACGAGTGGGATCAGCGCGGGCGGCGGGATCGTCCGCAACGCCTGCAAGGTGGGATCCAGCAGCCGCCGCAACTCCGGTGCGAGCGCGGTGACGAACCCCAGCAGCAGCGCGATCCCGCCGCTGACGATCAGTCCAGTCAATGCGCGAAGGGTACTGACCCGCAGATTGGTGACGAGCGTACCGTTGCGCAACAGTGTCCCGGCGACCTCGACGACCGCGGACGGCGCGGGCAGGATGGTTGCGGGCAATGCTCCGGTGGCGGAGGCGATCTGCCAGCCGGCAAGCAATACGGCCGGCAGCAGATAGGGCGTCCACCGCGATCTGGCGATCAGGCTGCGTCGATCGCGGGCGGCGGCGGCGCGTTCGGCGACCGCACGCGGATCGGCGGCACGGCGGGGTGGCGTTGGCGCGAGGCTGGCCATGATCGTCTCCTCAATGTTTGGGGGCCCAGCCGATCCAGGCGGCGGCGTTCGCGTCGATCTTGCGGGTCAATATACCCGCCTCGGTCAGATAGTCGGAGACGCGTTGCTGGTTGGCGATGTCGATCGGGGTGACCGGATTGACGGAAAAGGGGTCGTCGCCGTAGCGCTCCTGCATCTTGCGGACGACTGCCGGCGGCAGGCCGGTCGCGGCTGCGGTGAGCCGGGCCACCTCGTCACGATGGGCGCGCGCCCAGGCGGCCTCGTCCCGCAGGGCGTCGAGCGTCGCGATCAATGTCGTCGGCCGGTCGCGGACGAAGGCACCGCGCGCGATGTAGAACTCGCCCGCGCGCAGGCCCGCGCGGTCGATCTCCACCTCGCGTGCGCCGAACCGCTGCTTGGCGAGGGTCAGATACGGGTCCCAAGTCAGCCAGGCGTCGATCGACCGATTGGCGAAGGCGGTGATCGCATCGGCCGGTGTCAGATAGACCGGGGTCAGGTCGTTGAGCGTCAGGCCATACTTCTTCAGCGCGACGACGGCGCTCAGTTCGGACGCCGACCCCTTGGTAAACGCGAGCCGTTTGCCTTTGAGATCGTCGGCACTCCGGATCGGCGCCCCTTGCGGTACGATCAGGCCGCCGCCGACGACACTTGGATAGGTGTGCGCGGCAACATAGCGCAGGTCGTTACCGGACGCTTGCGCATAAGCGATCGGCGTATCGCCAACCACGCCGAAATCCACCGAGCCGGCGCGCATCGCCTCGATCAGCGGTGGCCCGGAGGGAAATTGGACCCAGCGAACCGGTGTGATCCCCCGCGCCTCCAGCGCCTTGCCGACCGCGCCGCGGGTCGCTGCGACGAACAGCAGGCCGCCCTTCTGATAGCCGATGGTGACCCCCTTGGCCTGATCCGAGCCATTCCCGCCGCAGGCGGTCAGGATCAGGCCCAGTGCGGCGGCGAGCAGGCTGCGCCGGTTCATTCCGCGGTCTCTGCGAACGCGGCCTGTCGCGCCCGATGCGTGGGGAAGGGGAGGCCGAGATGGTCGCGTAGCGTCGCGCCTTCATAGTCTTCGCGGAACCGCCCACGGCGGCGTAGCTCGGGCAGGACGTGCGCGATGAAATCGTCGAGATGGTCGGGCAAATACGGCGGCATCACATTGAACCCGTCTGCGCCATGACCATCGAACCAGCTTTCGAGCTGATCGGCGATTTGGCCGGCATCGCCGAAGATCGTCCAATGGCCTCGCGCGCCGGTCACCCGCAGATGCAGCTGACGCGCGGTGAGCCCCTCCGCCCGCGCCATGCCGAGCAACAGCGCCGGCCGGCTCTTGCGACCGTCGACGTCCAGCCAGTCGGGCAGCGGCCGGTCGGGATCATGCGTGAGCAGCCGGTCGTCCTCGAACAGGCGCGCAAGATAGCGCAGCCCGATATCGGGGTGCACCAGTTGCTGCAGTTCCTCGTATTTCTCGCGGGCATGCGCTTCGCTGTCGCCGACCACGGCCATTACGCCCGGCATGATCTTGAGCGTGTCCGGCTGCCGGCAATAGCGGGCGAGGCGGCCTTTCACGTCGGCGTAGAAAGCGGCGGCCGACTCGAGCGTTTGATGGGCGGTGAACACGACTTCAGCGGTGGCGGCGGCAAGATTCCGGCCCGGTCCGGACGAGCCCGCCTGCACGACGACCGGATGACCCTGCGGCGAGCGCGGCACGTTCAGCGGGCCGGCGACGGAGAAATGCTCGCCCTGATGGTTCAGGATGTGCAGCTTGGTGGGATCGGCGAACTGGCCCAGCGCGCGGTCGCGGGGGAACGCATCGTCTTCCCAGCTTTCCCACAGCCCCTTGACCACGTCGGCGAATTCGGCGGCGCGGGCATAGCGCGCCTCGGGCTCCGGATGCTGCGCCAGTCCGAAATTCTGCGCCTCGGCTGCCGACGCGGAGGTGACGAGGTTCCAACCGGCGCGGCCGCCGCTGACATTGTCGAGCGAGGCGAACAGACGTGCCAGCAGGAACGGCGGGTAATAGGTCGTTGTCGCAGTCGCGACGAGGCCGATCCGCTGCGTGCGGGCGGCGATCGCGGCCAGCAGCGTCAGCGGCTCAAAGCCGGCGACCTGCGCCACAGGCGCGATACTGTCAGGATCGTTGCGATCGATCCAGCCACCCTGGCTGTCGGCGAGGAACATCATGTCGAACTTGGCCGCCTCGGCCTTTTGCGCGATCGCGATGCAATGTTCGAGATTGACGCCGGCATCGGCGGCAGCACGCGGATGCCGCCACGCGGCGACATGGTGGCCCGTCGCCATCAAAAAGGCGCCGAGACGAATATGGTCGGTGCGTCTGGTCATTGCACGTCTCCGTTGGGAAGGGGGCGGGATGCGGGTTCACAGGAACCGCCGGGTCACGGTCAGGCCGATCGTGCGGGGCTCGCCGAAAATCTGATTGATGGGGGAGGCGCCGCCCGCGGCGCTGAACATGGTGGCGTAGCGCTGGTCGAATAAATTGCGCGACCAGAGCAGCGCCGACCAGCGGTCGTCGGCAGATTTGATGCCGAGCCCCGCGTTCACCAGTGCATAGCCGGGCTGCCAAAAATAGATCGAGCGCGGGTTCACCAGATTGGTGCGGCTGCGGTAAGCCGTATTGACGTAACCCGTCCATGCCACGTCGCTGGATAGTGGCCGGTTGATGTCCAGCCCCCCTTGCAGCGTCCACCGCGGCGCATTGCGGATTTGATATCCGGTCAGCGACAAGGTCGTCGCTGCGGCGGCGACACCCTGCTGGGTCGCCAGATAGGCCTGATATTCGAGCGGCGCCGGTGCCGCCTCATAGGACAGATAGCGCGCGTCATTATGCGCGGCATTGAAGCTGAGTGTGTATCCGCGCACGGGCTCCAGCGCGGTTTCGAGCTCGACGCCGCGCAACCGGATCTTGCCGACGTTCGCCAGGTAGCTTCCGAGCACCGGCTGGCTGCGATCGACCTGCGTGTCCTGGTAGTTCTGGATCGTATCGGAATAGACGTTGACGTTCGCGGTCAGCCGTCCGTCCAGCCAGCGTCCTTTGAGGCCGGCTTCGAAATCCTGCGAGGTTTCGGGCGCGATGATCAGCACGCCGCCCTGCGCTGCGGTGGCGGCGGTGTTCACCGCGCCGGACTTCTCCCCGTAACTCGCCACCGCATAAGCGTTCAGATGATCGCTGATCTTCCAGGCCGGATTGATCAGCCACGACCAGGAGCCGTGGCGTACCGCCGTATCGAGACGGTAGGTTGGCCCGGTGATCGTCGCGCGGCCGGCGGCATAGCCGGCGAGGCCACCGGTCAGCTCCGCCGCGCCGAACGCCGTGCCGGCCACCGTCGCCGCCTTGCGCTCGTTGGTGTACCGCAGTCCGCCGGTCATGGAGAGCGCCGGGGTGATATGCACCGTCGCCTGCCCGAAGCCGGCCAGGCTATCGATCTTCATCCGGCCGTCGCGATCGACCTCCAGATTGGCGAGGACGGCGGACGGCACGGTCGGGCCGAGAAAGAAGGCGCTCGCGTCGCGATAATAGATCGTGCGCAGCCGGCTGCGCAGGTTTTCGTGCAGATAGTATCCGCCGATCGTCCAGTCGAGCAGCCCGCCCTTGCTCGATGCCAGCCGAACTTCCTGCGTATATTGGTTGACGTCGACGTCGAAGCCGTTGCGCAGGATCGATAACGGGCTGCCGTCGCCGTCGTTGTACGGGCGGAAATACATCCGCCGCCAGGCCGAGACGGAGGTCAACGTCGCCGCACCGAGGTCGATATTCGCCTCGTTCGACAGGCCATCGACGCGCGAGACCAGCCGCCGCTGCGTGTCGAGATTGGCATTGTCGGGCGCGTTGAAGCTCGGCGTATAGCCGAAGATGGTCTTGAGCTTGCTCGACCAGCTTGCCCGCGCTCCGGTCGGGTTGGTGGCGGTGACGAAGCGGCTGTTGTCGGGTTTGAGGTTGTAGTGGACGTCGACCGTCGGTGGATACCAATTGTTATATTCGTTCGTCTCGTAATGTTCGGCGATGAGCCGGTCGCTGATCCTTTCTGCGGGTGTCCACAGCAACTGGCCGCGAACCGACCACCGGTTGTTGTCGAGATACTTCCGGCCGTCATAGGCGTTGGTGATCCAGCCGCCGCCGAGGCTCGCCGCATAGGTCAGGCGGTAGGCGAGCGTATCGGTGACCGGACCGGTGGCATTGATGCGGAGCTGTTTCAGATCCCGTTCGCCATAGGTCGCCGCGATCTTGAGCGACCGGTCGAAGCTGGGCAGCTGCGTCCTGATCACCACCGCGCCCACCGTGGTGTTCTTGCCGAGCAACGTGCCCTGCGGGCCGCGGACGACCTCGATACTGTCGAGATCGACGAAATCCAGCCAGCTGAACCCGACGTAATTGTAGACCACGTTGTCGACGATCAGGCCGACACCGCCTTCCGCGCCGTCGTTGCTGGCATTGCCGCCAAGACCGCGGATATACAGTCCCGACACGCGGGTATTTTGTTGCAGCGCGCTGAAATTGGGGATCTTGATCGCAAAATCGGCAACCCGTTCGAGGTGCTTGGCGCTCAGTTCCGACCCGCCGATCACCGAAATCGCGATCGGCACGTCCTGCAGCCGTTCGTTGCGGCGCCGCGCGGTCACCACTACCTCCCCGTCCGCCGGCGTATCCTCCGCAGCCGCAACCGCGGGCGTCGTGGGCTCCGCCCGCTCTTGCGCCGCCGCCGGCTGGACGATCGCCAGCAGCGATACGGCCGCCATGCTCTCGCGTAGAAAGTGTGACCGCCTCGTGATGCGGATCATCATCGTGCTTCCCCCTTTATGTTTTGATCGGATGGTCGGTCGCCGAGCCGTCGCGGTGCTGCGGTCAGCGTTCCGTGAAGCGCCGCTCGAAGGTCCGGGCGCGTTCCGTCTGCCGCGCGGCCCGCTCGGCCGGCGTCTCGGTCTTCGTACCCTTGGGCAGGATTGCCGGCAGATCGGCGAGCCGGACCAGCCGCGCATCGACCGCGGGGCCGCCGCTCGGCGGATCGGCTGGGGCAAGCCGTTGCCAGCGGAGCATGACGATGCCCTCGCGCAGACCGCCCGCGTCGATCCAATTGCCGATGCCGGGATCGCGATTGGACAAGACGACGGTGATCGTCCCGTCGCCATTGGCCAATGCCTGCGCCGCGTTCAGACTGTTCTGGTGTCGGCGCGGATCGGGGGTGATCCCCCAGATGCTGGTGACCGGGAAGGTCGCGTAGCGGGCGCCGCCGGGATTGAACGTCGCAACGATCGCCTCGTCGGCGTTGATGCGGAAATGACCGAGGGCATTGCGCTGCGTAACGAGGAAGCCGGGTTTGTCGGCGACGGCGCCGGGCTGCGGGATGCTGTTCGCGGGGCGGTTCAGGATCGGCGGCTGCAATTCGGCGACGCTGCGGCGCACCGTCGCACGCAGCCGCGCGACGACCTGCGCGGCCAGCGCATCGTCGGTCGGCTCCGGTCCCGCGGCGGGCCCGGCGACGCGCTCGATGGATAGCGTGTCGGGCAATTCCTTGGCCCAGTCGCCCAACGTGTTGCGGATCAGCAGGAAGCGGGCGTCGTCGCGGATATGGATATGGTTGCGGCGTCCCTGCGCCGGTTGATCGTCGATCGTGATCCGATAGCGGCCATCGTCACCGACCTGCAGATCGTCATAGCCGATGTTCGCCAGCGTCACCCAGCCGTCACCGGTCTGCAGTGAATAATTGGCATCGATCGGCCCGCGGCCATGCCGCTGCCCGGTCAATACGTAGCTGGATCCCCGTTCGACCGGCACCAGGAAATAGAGCGTGTCGGGATTGTTGATCCCCCATCGCCCGCCCGGCACGTCGAGCCCGTACCAGCGATGGGGTGGCGCCGATATTTCCGTCACTTTGGGGCGGCGGGGATCCGACGCGATCGCCTGCAGCGCGGTCAGCAGCGCGAGCTCGCGGATCGACTGGGGGAGCTGGCGATACGTTTCGGGCAACAGGCCGGGGGTGCCGTCCTGCCACTCCTGCGCCAGCGGGCCGAGCGCCGCTTGCACATCGGGTCGCGCGATCAGGCGGAGGGCAAGGCGTTCGTCGGCGAGCTGATCGCGCACCGAAGAGGGCGGTTCGGCGGACGTGGCCGCGGCGGCAGGGCCGCCGGCAAGCAAGGCGGCCGTTACGATGATGCCGGCATGGTACAGGATGTGCGTCATCCGGCGAGCTGTGCGAGACATGCGGTTTCCTGAAGAACTCTGGACGGCGGACTACCGGATCGAAGCGATGGGGCGGGGCGCGGCCGGTCGGTCCGGGTCGATCCCGCCCCATCGCGATCCCGCTGTCAGGCGGCGGCGGCCCGTTCGACGGGGGCGGGCTTGATCGCGCGGCTCGGCTGCCCGTCGAGGCCCACCGGCACGTCACCGGCTACGGTTGCGCGGCGGAGATGACGCGCCTGCTTGCCGAAGTCGGCGATGGCGCGATGCTGCGTTGCCCGATTGTCCCAGATCGCCACGTCACCGGCCTGCCAGCGCCATCGCACGGTATTCTCCGGCGAGGTCGCATGGTCCTGGAGGGCATCGAAAATGCGCTGCGAATCCGCTTGTTTCAGGCCGACGAACTTCTGGATGAAATGGCCGAGCAGCAGCGCGCGCTCGCCGGTTTCCGGGTGGACGCGCACCACCGGATGTTCGGTTTCGTAAACGGTCGAGGTGAACACCTCGTGATAGTGTTTCTCGGCGGCACTGCCGACTCCACCCGGTTTGAACGCGGCATAATCGTAGAGGTTGGAATGCACCGCACGAAGCTGGTCCGCCAGCGTGCGCAACGGCGCGGGCAGCGTTTCATAAGCGGTGACCGCATTTGCCCAGAGCGTATCGCCGCCGGCTTCCGGCACGACGATCGCGCGCAGGATCGACGCCTGCGGATAAGCGGGGACGAACGTCACGTCGGTGTGCCAGCTCGATGCGGCCTCGCCTTCACGGCTTTCGAGATCGAGCAGATAGCGCGACCCGCTCGCAACCGGCACGGTGGGATGCGCGACGGGATCACCGAGCCGTGCGGCAAACGCCTCGTGCGCGGCGTCGTCCAGATCGTCCTGGCCGCGGAAGAAGATGACCTTGTGGCGGAGCAAGGCATCGCGAACGGCGATCAGCGTCGCACGATCGTCCAGATCCCGGGTGATGCGTATGCCACGGATCTCGGCGCCGATACGGCCGGCGACCGGGCGGATGTCGAGCGGACTATCCACCGCCGCCGAGCTGCCGAACTTCTGCTGGATCAGGGTCATGTTCTGTCCTTTCATATTAAATTGTAGGAAAGAGTAATTTTTAGTTGCTCTGTGTATGTTGGGTATTCGTAAGTCCGGACAATAATAGGGCAAGCAACTATCGGTTCAAAGCCTCACGCGGAACGAAGAATCTATGACGATCGCAGCCGAATCTTATCGTGGACGATGATCAACACCCTTTGCGAATCGCAGAAATAGCGAAATGCTTTGGATAGTCAGAACGTGTCGGGTCTTTCCCGATACGTCTCTATAATCTACCAATTTGGTAGGGTATCAAGTTAATCAAAACTTTGTGTCGGCCAAGGGTGGGTTTGATCACGCTTGCCGCGGTGGGTCCGGCAGCATCTGACGGGCGATCGCACCGGCTGGGGGGATGCAACCCCTGGATACGGGCGAAAAGGCATGTGCTGGGATGTCGCCGAGCGCGTCGGCTGGGTCATGGCGAACGAAGGATGTCGCATGCGCGCGCCGATCCGCCCTGATACGAACGAACGCGACCTTCCGGCACCTCGACCGTTGTGCGGGACAGAGGAGAATCTGCCATGTCCCGCCGTGTCCTGATCACCGGTGCCAGCGTCGCCGGCAATACCGCGGCGTGGTGGCTCGGCCGCGCCGGCTTCGATGTCGAGGTGGTCGAACGCGCGCCGGCGTTTCGCGACGGCGGCCAGAATATCGACGTGCGTGGCGTCGGCCGCGAGGTACTGCGGCGGATGGGACTGGAACAGGCGGCGCTCGATCGTGGCACCGGCGAGGAAGGCACCGCCTGGGTCAAAAGCGACGGCAGCGTCGCCGCGCAGTTCATCACCGCCGAGCTCGGAGCCGACGGACCCACTGCCGAAATGGAGATCCTGCGCGGCGATCTCGCCCGCTTGGTCTACGAACCCGCCGCGGCGCGCGCCACCTATCGCTTCGGCGACAGCGTGGCGGCGATCGACGAGGATGACGCGGCGGCGGTGGTCACCTTCGCCAGCGGACGGACCGCGCGATACGATGCGGTCATCGTCGCCGAGGGCGTCGGATCGGCGACCCGCTCACACGTCTTCGCGAACGAAAATGCGCCGCGCTGGATGGACCTGACGATCGCCTATTTTACGATCCCGCGGACCCAGGACGACGGGCAATTGTGGCGGTGGTACAATGCGACCGGCGGGCGCAGCGTGTCGCTGCGGCCCGACCGTTACGGCACCACGCGTGCGATGCTGTCGGTGCAGCAGCAGCCGGGCGGCGAGCAGGATTGGAGCACGGACCGCCAGAAGGCGTGGCTGCGCGAGCGGTTCGCCGATGCCGGCTGGCAGACCGCCCGCGTGCTGGACGGTATGGCGACGACGGACGATTTCTATTTCGACGTGCTGCGTCAGGTGCGGATGAAGCGCTGGTCGAAGGGCAGGGTGGTGCTGACTGGCGACGCCGCATGGTGCGCGACGCCGATCGCCGGGATCGGCACGACGCTGGCGATCACCGGCGCCTATGTGCTGGCGGCGGAGCTGGCGCGGCACGACGATGTCGCCGCGGCGTTCGACTCCTATGAGCAGGCGATGCGCCCGATGGTCGAGGACGCGCAGGGCGTTCCCAAAATCGCACCGCGGCTGATGAACCCGCAGAGCCGGCTCGCCATCCGCCTGCTCCATGGCGCGCTCGCCGCGGCGAGCCGTCCCATCGTCCACAAGGCGATGGGCAAAGTGTTCGGGAGCGGCCCGAAGGAGCCCGATCTGTCCCGCTACGATGACGCCATCCCGACCGACGCGACGATCGTCGCGCCGGAACGGGCGCCATCCGGCGTCGCGGCATCGGCGGCGGGCGGACTGTCACCGCTGCTCGCGATCGGCGCGGTCGGCGTCGTGCTGGGGGCGAGTGCGGTGCTCGGGCGGCGCAACGCGCCCGATCCGTCGCACCCCGCCATCCGGCGCTGGTATCGCCGGCTCGACAAGCCCGGCTTCACCCCGCCCGATGCCGCCTTCGGCGCGGTCTGGCCGGTGCTGGAGACCGGCCTGGCGGTCGGCGGCTATCGCCTGTTGCGCCGACCGGCGGGGCCGGCGCGCAATGCCGCGGTCGGGCTCTGGCTGCTCAACACCGCGATGGTCGGCGGCTGGACGCACTTGTTCTTCCGCGAGAAGAAGCTCGGCGCGAGTGCGGCGGCATCGGGTGCGATGGTCGCATCGGGCGCCGCCTATGTCGCGACCGCCGCGCGGGTCGACAGGCCGGCGGCGGCGGTCGGAGTGCCGTTCGTCGCGTGGCTCGGCTTCGCCACGCTGCTCGCCGAGCGGATCTGGCGCGACAATCCGGCGGAAGAAGGATGAGCCGCGACCCTTGCGGGCTTGCCGCCGGATGATCCGCCGCTAGGAGGCTCGGCGATGGACCTCGACGACCAGATGCGCCGCTATTTCGGCACCGACCAACTGGCAACGGTGCCGCCAGAGGCGATCGCCGCTGGGATCGAGCATATGAGGGTCGATCTCGGCCTCGAGCGCGACCGGGCGCGGCGGTTCGCGTTGTGGACCTTGCTCTACATGCTGGACGCGGCGCCGGCGCTCGACGCGGTCTTCGAGGAGGAGGCCGATCGCGACGCGGCGCGCAACCTGATGGACCTGTCCGCCCGGATGATGCCCGACGCGGACTGATCCGCGACGGCGGTCAACTGCGATAAAGCGCGATGCCGAGCGCCAGCATGCCGGCCATCGATACGGCGAGGAAGGCGATCATCACGATGATCACCCGCCGGATCAGCGGGCGGTTGCCGGCAGCGCCGTCGCGCCGGCCGGCATCCTGTCCGAACGTGTCGCGATCCGTCATTGTTCGAGGGGGTCCTTGACGAAGCCCTTCAGGTCGTCCGCGTCGAGATCCTCCTGCGCCTTGCCGACGTGCTTATCGTCGGTGCTGCTGCTGTCCGATTCCTCAACGGCGCAGGTCGTCTTGCCGGCGGTGTCGTCGGCATCGGGGCGGTCGGTGGCGTCGTCCGGTTGGTCGGTCATGGTGATATCCTTCGCGTTGCCGCTGCTCAACGAGCGGCCGGCGGCATCGGGGCCAGCAATTCCGCGAGCGTGACCGGCGCGAAATCGCGGGCGTCGACGCCGACGTCGAACTGGCGCGGCATCGGCTTCAGCCGGCCGTGGCTATGGCCGTGCAGGTTGATCGCGCGGCGATGCTGGCCGTTCCAGCTGCGGAAGGGATAATGGCAGAGGACGAGCGCGTGGCCGTCGAGCGACAGCTCGGCATAATCGCCGACGCTCGCCCAGCCGGCGGCGACGCGGGTGCCGTCGGGATCGTTGTTGCCGACGAGCAGATGCTTGCTGCCGTGCAGCCGGTCGAGCAGCCCGGCGACATCGCCGGCCCGGCGGGCGACGTCGCCAAGATGCCAGACGATATCGTCCGGCGCGACGCGCGCGTTCCAGCGCGCGATCAGCGTCGCGTCCATCGTCGCGGTGTCCGCGAACGGCCGGTGCTGGATGTTGATCGTGCGATGGTCGCCGAAATGCGTATCGGCGGTAAAGAAGACGGCCATCGCGGATCAACGCGCCGGGAGGACGGACGATGCGGGATCGGCCGTGACTCGCGTGTCGTAGCGACCCTGCGCCGCCGCCACCTCGGGCATGCGCGTCTCCGCCCAGTCGATCATCAGCCGCAGCGCGGCGAGCAGGTCGCGGCCGAGCGGGGTGACGCGATAGCTGACGCTGACCGGCACCGTCGCGACGGCATGGCGCGTCACCAGCCCGTCGCGTTCGAGCGCACGCAGCGTCTGGCTCAGCATCTTCTGCGAAATACCGCCGATCCGCTGCTTGAGCTGGCCGAAGCGCAATTCCCGGTCGCCGAGCAGCAGCAGGATCAGCACGCTCCATTTGTCGCCGATCCGATCGAGCAACTGGCGCGTTGGGCAGTCGCGCGCATAGGCGTCGCCGCGTCCGGTGGCGGTTTCACCAAGGTGACCAAGGGAGATGAAAGTGCCGTCTTGCTTCATGGGTCACCTCTAGCGATGTTGGTCACCGATGGAAACCAATGGAGGTGCGACATGCAGATAGCGGTATTGGGTGCGAGCGGTCACGCCGGGTCGGAGATCGCCACGGAGCTCGCCGCGCGCGGCCACAAAGTGCGGGGCATCGCCCGAAACCCGGCGGCGATCCCGCAGGCGGAGGGGATCGAGGCGGTGGCGGGCGACGCGTCCGACCCGGCGGCGCTCGCCGAGCTGATCCGCGGCAGCGATGCGGTGATCAGCGCGCTGCATTTCGACGTCACGGCGGACACGTTGCTGGCGGCGGTCAAGCGGGCGGGCGTGCCGCGATTGCTGGTCACCGGTGGTGCCGCGAGCCTTGAGGTCGCACCGGGTCAGCGGCTGTTCGACACACCGGACTTTCCGGAGGAATGGAAGCCGTTCGCTGCCGGCGGGATCGCCTTCCTCGACGCGTTGCGGGACGAGCAAGAGGTCAACTGGACCTTCTTCTCGCCGGCGGCGCAGATCTTTGAAGGGCCGCGGACCGGCCGGTATCGCACCGGCGGCGATCAGCTCGTCGTCGATGCGAATGGCGAGAGCAGGATCAGCTTCGCGGATTTCGCGATCGCGATGGTCGATGAGCTCGAACGGCCGCAGCACAGCCGCAGCCGCTTCACCGCGGCTTATTGAACCGCGGCGAGACGGCGACGGATCATCCGGTCGAAGGTCGCGAGTTCGCATAGACCGGTCACGCCGCAGCCGGGGATCGGCAGCGGCGTGATCGTCACCCTTGGCGACAGGCGGCGCAGATCATCGGGCGATTGCGTCCGGTAGGAGGCCCGGACGTAGCGCCGCTTGCGGGCGGGATCATACACGCGTTCGAGCCAGATCGCGCCGCCGGGGGCGACATCGCCCTCGGCATAGCCCGGCGCGCGCAGCGGAACGTGCAGGACGGCGGCAAGCGCGGTGACGTTGGTGTCGTGGCCGACCAATATGTCGACCGGAGAGGCATCCGCGCCGGTCAGCCCGGCGAGCATGTGACGGCCGAAGACCGCGGCCTGATGCGCGGCCATATAGGGCGGACGGGTGAAGACGTCGAACAGCGCGGCGTGGAGCGCGCCGACCCGACGGAGCGCTGCCGCGTCGATCCGGGGCCAGCCGCGCGGGTCGAGCCCCTCGGCATATTGCAGCAGGAGCACCTGCGCCGTGCCCGAGGTGGTGCGGATCGGCCCGCTCAGCTCGATGCCCCGGCCGTCGGCCGACGCAACGATGCGCGAGGGCGTAACCGGGCTGCATCCCTGCGGCGCGGCGCAACCCAGCAGCATGTCGAGTTGCGCGATCGCTGCGGCATGGCGGCGGGCGAGCGCGTCGACGCCGCCGGTATAATGCTGGATGTCGGCGATCGCGGTCGCCGGGTCGAACCGGGTCGCACCGGCGCGCAGCGGCTCAAACAGCGGATCGGCGCGATCGGGCGCGAGGTGATCCACCGGGATCGTGCAGCCCGGCGCGAGGCCAGCGGCGAAGGCGGTTCCGCTGGCGATCGTGCGCTCGGCGGTGTTGGCGTGGATGCGCACCGTGCGCGGGGCAGGACAGCCGACGCGCGGCAACAGCCCGGCGGCAACCAATGCGCGGCGATCTTCCGCGCCGAGGATCGTCATCGCCCGCGCGCCATGCGGCGTCAGTTGCTCGGCCGGCACCGGCCAATGTGGCCAGGGCGCCGCGGTGCGCGTCCCCTCCGGCGCCTCGCCGTCGATCGGCGCACGCACGCCGTGCCGCATCAGCACGACGACGCGCTCGACGGTGAGCGCCGGCCGCGCGGCGAGCGGCGTGGACGCGGCGAAGAGGAGCAGGGCGGGCAGCAGGCGGAGGAGCGTCATCTGCGGCCGCCTAGCCGCGGATTGGGTCAGGCCGGTGACGGTCCGCGCCGAGGCGGTTCAGAACAGTCCGTCGTCGTCGTCATCGTCGTTGGCGGCATGCGCCGTCGGCGCCATGCCGGGCAGCAGGAAGCGGGCGTGGACGTCGCGCTCCGCGGCCATCGTGTAGAGCTTGGCGATCGCGGGCAGGACGGCGTGCAACGCGCCCTCGTCGTCTTCCGTCAGCGTGGGCAGGTCACCGGCGCGTTCCGCCAGGATCGCCGACGCCTCTTCCATCGTGCCGGCCAGCGCCAGCTCCTGCGCGAGGTCGACCGCGGTCGCCTCGACGAGCTCGACCAGCCGCTGCGCATCGTCGCCACCCTGCAGCACGACCTGATCGGTGCGGCGGCACGCCTCGCGGATGACGAGGAGCGCGCGGGCGAGCATCGTCGCAACATCCGGCTCGTCGTTGCTCAGCGCCAGCGACACCTCGGCATCGCCGAGCCGCCCGATCGTATGCCCGACGTCGACCGTCGTCGCACCGAGGTCGCGCGCATAGGCATCCACCTCCTGCGCGACGACCGCGACGGCGCGACCGACGGTGCCGTGCCGGCGGCAGAGCAGGCGCGTGTTGGTGGCGATATCCTGTACGTCGGTGCGGATCGCGCTCAGCCGGCCGACGCGCTGCGTCAGCTCGGTGACGGTCGCATCGATCAGCCCGGTCATCCCCTCCGCCTGCCGATGTGCCGATTGCAGCTGGACGATGATCCGGTCCATGCCGGTGACGCTCTCCTCCAGCCGGGTGAGGAAGCCGCGATTGTCCTCGCCGGCCTGTTCGGCGATCAGGTCGAGCAAGGCGCGGCCATCGGGGATCAGCGCGTCCAGCGAGTCGACCAGCGCGCCCGTCTCGCGGCCGAAGTCATGAACGACGGCGTCGAGCTGTGCGGCGAGCAGGCGATCGACATGCGCCGCCGCCCCCGGACCGCAGCCGTGCGATTCGACCAGCTGCAGTGCGGCGACGACGTGTTCCAGTCGCTGACGGGTGCTGTCGCCGACCTGCAGCGCGCCGAGCAGCACCGCCACCTTGGTCTGGATGCTGCGCGCGATCGCGGCAACGCGGCGGGCGAGCTGCGCGGCGCCCTGGAGGTGGACGCCGAGCGCGGCGGCGTCCGCGGCGAGGCGCTGCGGCACCGCCGGCACCGCCTTGACGCATTCGGCGGTGAGCAGGCGATCGACCTGCTGGACGCTGGCGAGCCCCGTCTCCAGCTCCTTGAGCTTGCTGATCACCTCGGTCAGCAGCGTCTCGCCAGCGGCGAGCTTGCCGTTCATGCCGTTGACGAAGCCGACGAATTGCGGCTCGCCCGAGGCGGCGATCTTGATGTTCATGCCGTAGATGCCGAGCACGCGCAGCGAGCGATGCATGTCGAGCACATGCTGGCGCAGCAGCGCGGCGATCGCCGCGATCGTCTTGACCCGGCCGGTGCGCCCGGCGAGCGCGGCGGGCAAAGCGGTGATGCGCGCGGCGACCTCGGCGAGATCGGCGGCGGCGGCGCCGGCGTTGCTGGCGTCGAGCGCATCGACGATCGTGTCGAGCCCGCCGACGATCCGGTCGATCATCCCGATCGCGTCGGCCAGCGTCGTGCCCGCACGCAGGAAGCGCGTGTCGAGATTGGCGGCGAGCTGCGCCAGCCCCCGCCGCATCGGGCATTCCTCCGGTTCGACCACGACCAACGCGTTGCTGTCCTGAAGCATCGTCTTTTCCTATCTATCGCGTGGCGGCGAGCAGCAGTTCGCGGGCGATCGCGCCGAGCGGCACGACGCGATCCGCCGCGCCACGGGCGATCGCTTCCTTGGGCATGCCGAAGACGATCGAGGTCGCCTCGTCCTGCGCCAGCGTGCGGGCGCCCGCCTGCTTCATCTCGAGCAGGCCGCGCGCGCCGTCGTCGCCCATGCCGGTCATGATGATGCCGACCGCGTTCGATCCGGCGTTACGTGCGGCGGAGCGGAACAGCACGTCGACCGACGGCCGGTGCCGCGACACCAGAGGCCCTTCGCGCACCGCGGCGACGTAGCGGGCGCCCTGGCGTTCGAGCATCATGTGGCGCAGGCCGCCCGGCGCGATCAGCACCCGGCCGCGCATCACCGTGTCGCCATCCTCGGCCTCCTTGACGTCGACCTCGCACATGCCGTCGAGCCGCTTGGCGAAGGCGCGGGTGAAGCTTTCCGGCATGTGCTGGACGACGACGATGCCCGGCGAATTGGCGGGCAGCGCGGTCAGCACCTCGCGCAGCGCTTCGGTCCCGCCGGTCGAGGCGCCGATGCACACCACCATCTCGGTGGTGCGGCTCATCGCGCGGCCGCTGGGCGGCGGCAGCACCGCGTCGGCGGTCAGCCGCTGCTGCGGCGCCGTGCCGGCCGGCTGGCGGCGGCCGAGCCGCGCCTTGGCGGCGCCCTTCACCGTCTCGCAGATATGCAGATGCGCCTCGACCAGATGATCGGCGACGCCGACGCGCGGCTTGAGGATGACGTCGACCGCACCCGCCTCGAGCGCCTGCAGTAACGTCTCCGAGCCTTCCTCGACCAGCGACGAGCACATGACGACCGGCGTCGGGCATTGCGCCATCATCCGGCGCAGGAAGGTGATGCCGTCCATCCGCGGCATCTCGACGTCGAGGGTGATGACGTCGGGCACCTCGGCCTGGATGTAGCGCGCCGCGGCGAAGGGATCGGCGGCGGCGGCGATCACCTCGATCTGCGGATCGGCGGAGAGGATCTGGGTCATCGCCTGGCGCACGCTGGCGCTGTCGTCGATGATCAGGACGCGGACGGGCTTGGCCGGCATGTCAGTGGCGCCTGAAGATGGTGTTGCCCACCAAAGTGAGCGGAAGGTCGAGGTCGGCGATCGATTCCGAATGGCCGAGGAACAGATGGCCGCCCGAGCGCAGATTGGCGAGCAGCCGCCGCACGACCTTCTCCTGCGTCTCGCGATCGAAGTAGATCAGCACGTTGCGGCAGAAGATCATGTCCATCGGCGCACCGACGGGATAATGATCGTCCATCAGGTTGAGCGCTGCGAAGCCGATCGCCGCGCGCAGCGCCGGGGCGATGCGCACCTCGTCGCGGCCCGGCGCGGTCGGGCGCAGCACGTAGCGTTGCTGGAGCAATGGCGGCACCGGCTCGACCGCGGCGCGCGGGAAGATGCCGCGCCGCGCGACCGCCAGCACGTCGGTATCGAGGTCGGTGGCGAGGATGCCGAAATCCGGCCCGCCGCGCTCCTGCGCGAAGGCGTCGAGCAGCATCGCCAGCGTATAGGGCTCCGCCCCGGTCGAGCAGCCGGCGCTCCACACGCGCAGACGGTTGCGCCCCTCCGCCGACAGCGCCGGCAGCAGCGTGCCGGTAAGATAGTCGAAATGGCCGGGCTCACGGAAGAAATCGGTCTTGTTGGTGGTCACCGCGTTGATCAGATGCTCGGCTTCCACCGCCATGCCGCCGTCTTCGAACAGCCAGTTGCAATAATCGGCAAGCGTCTCGTGGCCGGTCGCCCGCACCCGACGGCGCAGCCGGCCGCTGAGCATCGATGATTTGTTCGACGGCATCTTGATGCCCGACACCTCCGTCACATAAGCGGAGATGCGGGCGAAATCGCGCGCCGACAGCAGATCCTCGACGATCCGGTCATAGCTTAAATCGCTCACGAGACTGCCGCGACCGGGGGCGCCGCGCCCGATTGGGCGAGGATCTGCGCCATGCCGGCCAGGGCACCGTCGAGTTCGAGCAGGCCGACGAAGCCGCCGTCGCGGCGCAGCACGCTGACGACATGGCGCGAATGCCAGGCGGTGCCGGTGTCGGGCAACGGCTCGATCGCCTCGCGCGACCAGGTGCTGACGTCGAGCACCCGGTCGACGACCAGCCCGATGACGAGCGGGCGCTCGCCGCCGGTGTCCGATTCGACCACCAGCACGCGCGTCGCCGGCGTCACCGCGACGCTGGGCAGACCGAGGCAGATGCGGAAATCGACCATCGGCACCGACAGGCCGCGCACGTCGCACAGGCCGATCAGCCAGTCGGGCGCATTGGGGACGCGGAACGCCGGGCCGTGATCGAGGATTTCGCGGACGACGCCGATCGGCAAGGCGAACAGTTCGTCGCCGATGCCGAAGACGATCGTCTGCAGCGTGCCGTCACCGCCGCTCATGCCGCACGTCCGAAATCGGCGTCTTCCGCGTCCGGACCGCCGTTGGCCAGATCGAGCGCGAAGCCGCGCACGCGTGTCTGCTGATCGGTGATCGTCCCGGGCTTGGGCTTCGACAATCTGGCCATTTTGGTTCCCTTGACGTCGGCACGACGCACCACGGCGGTCGTCGCGACGCGTCGCGTCTGCGGGGCGCTGTCCCGCCGATCGTCGGCGAGCCGGAAGAAGGCGATGCTGTGCTCCAGTTCCTCCGCCTGATCGGACAGCGCTTCCGAGGTCGAGGAGATCTGCTCGGACGCGGAGGCGTTCTGCTGCGTGACCTGATCGAGCTGCTGGATCGCCTGATTGATCTGCGATGCGCCGATGTCCTGCTCGCGACAGGCGGCGCTGATCTCGGCGACCAGCTCGGCGGTGCGGCGGATATCCGGAACCAGCCGGATCAGCATGTCGCCCGCTTCGGTGGCGGCACCGACCGTGTCCGAGGACATCGCGCTGATCTCGGTCGCGGCCGCCTGGCTGCGCTCGGCGAGCTTGCGCACCTCGGCAGCGACGACCGCGAAGCCCTTGCCGTGATCGCCGGCGCGTGCCGCCTCGACCGCCGCGTTGAGCGCGAGCAGATCGGTCTGACGGGCGATTTCCTGCACGAAGCCGATCTTTTCGGCGATCGTCCGCATCGCACCGACCGCACGCTGCACGGCGGCGCCGCTGCGCTCCGCCTCGGTCGAGGACTGGCGCGCAATCTTCTCGGTCTGCGCGGCATTGTCGGCATTCTGTTTGATGTTCGCGGCCATCTGTTCCATCGACGCCGAGGCTTCCTCGGCGGCGGCGGCCTGTTCGGTCGCGCCCTGGCTGACCTGCTCGGAGGCCGAGGACAATTGCTGGCTGCCCGCGGCGACGCTGGCCGAGGCCTGCGTCGCATCGCCGACGACGGAGCGCAGCTTCTCGATCATCGTGACCAAGGCATGGCCAAGCGTATCCTTGTCGGACAGTGGCTTGTGATCGATGGTGAGATCGCCGGTCGACACCGACTGGGCGAGCTGCGCGCTCTGCCGCAGGTTGATCGTCATGCGATTGACGGTGTCGACCAGATCCTTGATCTCGTCGTTGTTGGTCGCGGCGATATCATGGTCGAGATCGCCGATCGCCACCGCGTCGATCGCCGCGCCGATCCGCTTCAGGCCGCGCGACACCAGGGTCGAAATCCAGACCGCGCAGGCCGCCGCCAGCAGCGTCGCGGCGACGCCGACGCCGATCAGCAGGTTGCGCGCGTCGGCATAAAGCACGTTGGTCTCTTCGTCCGCCTCGTGCATGTGCGCGCTCTGCCGATCGACGATGGCGCTGACATCGCGTGTGATCGCCTCGACCATCTTCTTCTGTTCGGTTTCGGTGAGTTCACCCGCCTTGGCGTTATCGTTCGCGGTGCCGAGGGCGCTGATCCGCTCGTAGACGGGCTTCAGGGCTTCCCAATCCTGCCGCACCTGGCGCCACAACGGCTTGTCGTCCGCCGCCGCCCGGCTCTCGCCATCGGCAAGCAAGGTCTCGAACTGACGCACCCGGCGAGCGGTGTCGATATTGTAGCCGGCCATGATCTGCTGATCGGTGTTGAGCGCGAGCGCCTTCTGGTTCGACAGCATGTAGCCGAGATGGGTCTCGACCTGCTGCGCCGTCTGGAGCTGCTTGGCCGGACCGGCGATGACGTCGGTGATCGCGTCGTTGAGGGTGTTCGACTTGGCGATGCCGAGGCCGATCACCATCAGCAACATCGCGGTCAGGATCGCAAAGGCGATCCCCAGCTTCATCTTGATCGTGGCTCGCATGGGAAAATCCTAGAGGTCGGAGGCGCTGCGTCGCGCGTCGAATGGGGGGCGTCATGACGCCGGTGGTGGATCGGATGGCGATCGAAATGCCATCCGATCCCGGTCAGGCTGCGCGGCCGAAGTCAGCGTCCTCGGCATCCGGGCCGCCGGTGTTGAGGTCGAGCGCATAGCCGCGCACGCGCGACTGCTGGTCGGCGATCGTCCCCGGCTTCGCCTTGGTCAGGCTGGCACTCTTCGTGCCTTTGATCGGCACGCGGCGACGCGTCGAAGCGGTGGCGGCGATCGTCTTGCGCGCCGGTTGCGCGGGACCGACGTGATCCGCGTCGGCAAGACGGAAGAAGGCGATGCTCTGCTGCAATTCCTCCGCCTGATCGGCGAGCGAATCGGAGGTCGACGAGATCTGCTCGGACGCCGAGGCGTTCTGCTGCGTGACCTGATCGAGCTGCTGGATCGCTTGGTTGATCTGCGCGGCGCCGATGTCCTGTTCGCGGCAGGCGGCGCTGATCTCGGCGACCAGCTCGGCGGTGCGGCGGATGTCAGGGACGAGGCGGATCAGCATGTCGCCCGCCTCGGTGGCGGCGCCGACCGTGTCCGTGGACATCGCGCTGATCTCGGTCGCAGCCGCCTGGCTGCGTTCGGCGAGCTTCCGCACCTCGGCGGCGACGACCGCGAAGCCCTTGCCGTGATCGCCGGCCCGCGCCGCCTCGACTGCCGCATTGAGCGCGAGCAGGTCGGTCTGACGGGCGATTTCCTGCACGAAGCCGATCTTCTCGGCGATCGTCCGCATCGCGCCGACCGCGCGCTGCACGGCGGCGCCGCTGCGCTCCGCCTCGGTCGAGGACTGGCGTGCGATCTTCTCGGTCTGCGCCGCATTGTCGGCATTCTGTTTGATGTTGGCAGCCATCTGTTCCATCGACGCCGAGGCTTCCTCTGCGGCGGCGGCCTGTTCGGTCGCGCCCTGGCTGACCTGTTCGGAGGCCGAGGACAATTGCTGGCTGCCCGCGCCGACGCTCGCGGCGGCGGCGGTCGCATCGCCGACGACGGTGCTCAGGCGCGCGATCATCGTGACCAGCGCACGGCCGAGGACATCCTTGTCGGACAAGGGCGTGTGATCGACGGTGAGGTCGCCATTGGCGATGCGGTCGGCAAGCGTCGCCATCGCGTTGAGATTGACGGTCATCGTCGTCAGCAACCGGCCGACCTCGCTGCTCAGGCCGCCGTAATCGCGGTCGAGCCGCTGCGAGAGGTCGCCGACCGACACTGCGGCAACGACGTTCGAAATGTCGCGGAACGCCGCCTCGACCGCCTGTGCGCTGCCCAACATCCGCCCGACCTCGTCGCGGCGATCGGTCGCGAGCGGGGTGGCAAGCGTGCCGAGCAGCTCGGCGACGCGGCCGACGGGGCGCGCGATCGTCACCGTCATGCTGAAACCGATCGCGACGAGCAGCACCAGCGTCAGCGCGGTGCCGATGAAGATCGCGCGTTCGATGGTGGCGAATGCAACCGTCTGATTGGCCTGACGCTCGGTCATCAGCCGGTTTTCCTCGTCGGTCACCGCGGCGATCTCGGCGCGCAGGCTGTCGAACACCTGCTTGCCGGCGCCGCTGATCTCGATCTGGCGTGCGTCGCCGACGGTCTGCGGATTGCCCATCAGGTGGATGGCGCGCTCGGCGACACGGTCGTGCCAGTCGTCGACCAGCGTCTTGATCTTCTGCAACCGCTCCTGCTGGCGCGGATTGTCCGCGGTCAGTTTGCGCGCCTCGTCCCAGGCGGTGGCGAGATCAGTCGCGCCCTTGCGATAGGGTTCGAGGAACTTGGCGTCGCCCGACAGCAGATAGCCGCGATAGCCCGTCTCCTGATTGACCGCATTCTCCTGGATCCGATTGGCCGCGCCGATCACCGCAAACGTGTGCTGGTTCATCTCGGTCGCCGCCCGCAAGTCATTGGACTTGTTGTAGATGACCGTATTGGCGCCGATCGCGAAGAGCAGCAGGATCGTGAAGCAGACGATCAGCTTCTTCGGTATCGACAGATTGGTGAATGCGTTCATGGCGGTTTCTCCCCCCCCGGGTGGTTATCGTGCGGCCGTCGGCCGACAGGTCAGTGGACGACGGTCGCGAAGATGGCGTCGAGGTCGGGCAGGACGACGATCTCGCCATGGTGCTGGATGAGCCCGCGGATGTGGTCGCGGCGCCAGCGCATGCCGATCGCCGGCGCGGCTTCGCAATCGATCGACGACAGGGTCGTCACCTCGTTGACCCGGTCGGCGCGCAGGCCGATCAGCTCGAGCGTCTCGCCGACCGGCCGCTCGATCACGACGATGCGATTGTCGCGGGTGGTGTCCGCCGGCGCCATGTCGAACGCCCGGCGCAGATCGGCGAGGGGAATGACGCGCCCGCGGAAGTTGATGACGTGGCCGACCAGCGGATCGGCGCCCGGCACCGCGGTCTCGGGCATCAGGTCGAGGATCTCCTGCACCAGCACGGCCTCGATCGCGAAGGTCTCGCCGCCGACGCCGAAGGACAGGACCTCGAGCGTGCCGTCGGCGGTCCAGGGGAGGGGAGTGGAATCGGTCATGGGCTTATCCTGCGGCCTGCAGCCGCTCCTCCCGGGGCTGGGCGAGATCGACCAGATGGCCGATGTCGAGGATGAGGGCGACGTTGCCGTCGCCGAGGATGGTGGCGCCCGAGAAGGAGCCGATGTCGCGATGCAGCGCCGACATCGACTTGATGACGGTCTGGTGGTTGCCGATGATCTGGTCGACGACCAGCCCGACGCGTTCCGCGCCGATCGAGACGACGACGATCTTCTGATAGGGATCGGGCGCCGTACCGGTGGCGAACAGGTCGCGCAGCCGGACGAACGGCACCAGCCGATCGCGCAGGCTGATCAGGCTGCGCCCGCGCGAGCGGATATCCTCCTCGGGACTGAGTTCGAGGCATTCCTCGACCGCGGCGAGCGGTAGTACGTAGCGACCGTCGCCGACGCGCACGAGCAGCCCGTCGATGATCGCCAGCGTCAGCGGGATGCGCAATGTGATCGTCGAACCCTCGCCGTCGACCGAGGCGACGTCGATCGTACCGCGCAGCGTCTCGATCGTGCGCTTGACGACGTCCATGCCGACGCCGCGGCCCGACAAATTGGTCACCTGCGCGGCGGTCGAGAAGCCGGGCGCGAAGATCAGGCCCAGCAACTCGCCGTCGGTCAGCACCTGGCCGGGCTGGACGAGGCCGTTCGCCTCCGCCTTGGCGCGGACGCGGGCGCGGTCGATGCCGCGACCATCGTCGCGGATCGTGATGACCACCTCGCCGCCGGCCTGATGCGCCGCCAGCCGGACCGTGCCGGTGGCGGGCTTGCCGGCGGCGGCGCGGACGTCCGCCGGCTCCAGGCCATGGTCGCAGCTGTTGCGGACGATATGGACGAGCGGATCGAACAGGCGTTCGACGACGGTCTTGTCGATCTCGGTCGCCTCGCCGTCGGTGATCAGCTCGATCGCCTTGCCGGTGTCGCGCGCGAGATCGTGGACGAGGCGGCGGAAGCGGCCGAACAGCGTGCCGACCGGCACCATGCGCAGCCCCATCATCGTGTCGCGCAATTCGCCCGACAGCCGCTCGATCTCCTCGGACACCGAGCGCAGCGCGACGCCGCCGTCCTGATGCGCGAGCTGCGACAGCCGGCTCTGCGCGATTACCAGCTCGCCGACGCGATCCATCAGCAGGTCGAGCCGCTCGGCGGGCACGCGGACGCTTTCCGCCGCCGGCTTGACGGGCAGCTTCGCCTCGTGCTGGCCTTCGTCCTCGACCGGTGCCGCGGCGACCGCCTCCGCAACCGCGGCATCCGGCGCGTCCGGCTCGATCGCTTCGATCTCGAGCGTCATGTCGTCCATCACGAAGATGAACACGTCCTCGATCGCCTCGCGGCTGATGTCGCCGGTCAGCGTCACGTCCCAGCCGAGATGGCAGTCGGTCGGCACCAGCGCCGGCAGCGGCGGTACCGCGTCGGTCCGCACCGCGATCGTGCACGCACCCAGCTCGCGCAATTCGTCGAGCAGGGTCAGCGGGTTGGTACCGTTGCGCATCGCATCGACGGGCAGGCGGAAGAACAATTTCCAGCCGCGCTGCGCCGCGGCGGGCGCCGCGACCGCGACGCCATCGGTCTGCGCGGCGGCGACCGCATCCGCCAGCCGTGCGAGGATCGCCTCGCCCTCGCCGGTATCGGGATCGCCGTCGACCAGCGCGCGCATATGGTCGCCCGCCGAGAGGATCACCGCGACGAGCTCCTCGGTCGCGGGCACCTCGCCCTTGCGGACCTTGTCGAAGGCGCTCTCGCAATGATGGGTGAAGGCGGCGAGCGCGTCGAAGCCGAACATCGCGCCCGAGCCCTTGAGCGTGTGCAACCCGCGGAACACCGCGTTGACCAACGCGGTGTCTCCGAGGTGATGGCCGAGGTCGAGCAGCCCCTGCTCGACCTGGTCGAGCAGTTCGGCGGCTTCGACCCGGAAGGCGGCGGCGGGATCCTCGGTCATCTGCCGAGCACCTTGCGCGCGGTCTTGACGAGCTGTTCGGGGACGAACGGCTTGACCAGCCAGCCGGTGGCGCCCGCCGCCTTCGCCTGCGCCTTGATGTCGCCGTCCGATTCCGTCGTCAGGAACAGGATCGGCACGCCGGCCTGTTCGGGTTGCTTGCGCAACTCGCGAATCATCGTCAGCCCGTCCATGTTGGGCATGTTGAGATCCGTGACGATCAGATCGAACCGCGTCTCCGCGGCCTTGGCGAGCCCCTCGACGCCATCGCCCGCCTCGGTCACGGCATAGCCCGCGCCCGTCAGGGCGATACGGATCGCCATGCGCAAACTGGCGCTGTCGTCGACGGTCAGGATGGAAGCGGTCATTGCGGCAATTCTCCGTGGAACCAGAAGGTGATGTCGGCAGGCGACGCCGCCGCCAGGAAGCCGGCGCGATCGAGCAGCGCGGCGAGCGCCGGCGAAGCGGGCTGGGCAAGCGTCACCGCCGCGCCGCCATCCGCAGCATTTCGCCGGGCCGACTCAATAAGTTGCAAGGTACTAAGGTCGATAGTGCCGGCCGTGGCCAGATCGAGGCAAATGCTGTCATGCTCGGACGCAGCATCCCGTAGACGATCGGCAATATCCCCGACCGTCTTCAGGCATGCGTCATCATTGAGCACCAACGTCATGGTGGTCATGTCTCGATCGCCTCATAGAATTATAGCACCGCAACGCCGTTTGCCGGCAGGC
Source organism: Sphingomonas sp. GW821-FHT04B01 (assembly GCF_059420425.1). NCBI lineage: Bacteria > Pseudomonadati > Pseudomonadota > Alphaproteobacteria > Sphingomonadales > Sphingomonadaceae > Sphingomonas > Sphingomonas sp. GW821-FHT04B01. The sequence continues at coordinate 143,177 of NZ_JBWKTR010000002.1, forward strand.
CGATGCTAAAGCGGGCGAGACAGCTAACGACTGCCTTTTGGTCAGTAATGGATTTAAAAGCCGTTAATGCGATAAGTGCGTCGCCGCGAAATCATCGCGTGCGTGCAATTCGGCCGTGTGCGGTTGCGCCGGCGTCAGTCGCGGACGGTTCTTCGATTATAGCGCGAGCGCGGTGTAACCGATCCGCATGTGCGGCGGATCGGCTGCGACGACGAGGCAGGATCAGCGCGCGTCGATCGTCATCGGGCGGTGGACAATTTGGTGCCGAGCAGGACCAGCCGCTCGCCGGTGATCCCGAACCAATGCGGCACGCCGGCGGGCACGAGGAAGACGTCGCCGGGCTTCAGCGTCCGCGTCGTCCCGCCGACGATACGGCTGCCCTCGGTGAGATCCGGGCGGGTCGGCTTGGCGTCGGCGAGCGTTCCGCCCGAGATCATCGTACCGGCGCCGTCGACGACCATGACATATTCCGCCTGCGCGGGATGGACCGCGGGACGGCCGGGTGACTTCCAGATCTCGAGCGCGGCGACATGGCCGTCGGCCTGCACCAGCGGCTGCCACGCGAACCCCTGGCCCGGCTTCATCGCCTTGGCCATCGCGGCGATCTGCGTCCGCACGTCCGCGGCGGCGGCAAAGCGGGCGGGGCCGCTGCTCTGTGCCGCCAGCGGCGCCGCGACCAGCATTGCCAGCGCGGTGCAGAGACGCAGGCCGGTCATGCGCGACCGTCCAGCCGGATCGTCCGGCCTTCGCGTGCCGAGCGGTAGATCGCCTCGACGATGCGCATGTCACGCAGCCCTTCCTCGCCCGAGACGATCGGTTCGCGTCCGCTGCGCACGCATTGTGCGAGGTGGTCGAGCTGGCCGGCGAATTGCGTCTTCGCAGGGCCGGCGGGCGGAGTCACCTCGCGTTCGCGGCCGTCGCGCCCCAGCCACATATGGTTGCCGTCATAGCGCGTCGCCGGCTCCAGCTCGATCCGGCCCTTGTCGCCCATCAGCAGGATATGGTTCTGGTTGGCGCTGTACATCGACTGGCAGCCGGCGATCGCGCCGGACGGGAATTCCAGCGTCCATTCGATCATGTCCTCCACCTCGGTGAAGCGCGGATCGCGCCGGTCGGTGGATTCCCGCGCGGTGACCGCGATCGGCTCCTCGCCGGTCATGTAGCGCGCCGCCTGCAGGCTGTAGACGCCCATGTCCATCAGCGAGCCGCCGCCCGCCAGCGCACGCTTGAGTCGCCATGCCGACGGGCTGCCCTGGGTGAAGCCATGCTCGGTACGGACGTAGCGGATCTTGCCGGCGGCGCCGGTGCGGGCGAGCCGCATCGCCTCGAGGTTGAACGGCTCGAAATGGCAGCGATAGCCGATCATCAGCTTGCGGTTCGCCTTCTTGCAGGCGGCGATCATCGCCTCGCATTCGGCGACCGACACCGCCATCGGCTTCTCGCACATGACGTGCTTGCCGGCTTTGGCGGCGCGGATGGTATATTCGGCGTGCATCGAATTGGGCAGGCAGACGTAGACGATGTCGACGTCGGGATTGTCGCGGATCGTGTCGAAATTGGCGTAGGAATAGACCGATCGGGCGGGCAGGCCGTGCTCCGCCGCAACGCGCTGCGCCTTGGCGGCATCGCCGCTGACCACCGCGGCGAGGCGGCTGTGGGTGCAATTGGCGAATTGCGGGATGATGACGCCGAGGCCATAGCTGCCGAGCCCGACGATGGCATAGCCGAGCGGCCGGTCCGGCGCCGCCCGCCCGATCGCGCTGGAGCCGACGGTCAGCGCCGCCGCCGAGAGTAGGAGGTCACGACGTCCGATGTCCATGTCAGGCTCCGATGTGCAGGATAAGCGGCGCGCCGGGTGATGCGCCTGCCGCGGGCCGCGACGGATCGAACGCCCGGGTCGTGCCGCACCGGAGGTGGCATCCGATCGCCATCATCCACCTCCTCCCGACCGGGGCGCGCCCGGCCTGTTGCGCCGCTTCGACGAGCGATCTGTCTGCCGCCGCGACTCACGGCTCGCCACCTTGGTAGTCGAGGCGGTCAGACAGATACAAGCGGGATTGTCGTCTCTTATCCGAGACTTATACTCAGGTTAGAAGTTGAGCCCGACGCGGAGGCCGCCGTAGCGGCGATAGTCGCGCGGCAGCATCGCGACGGTGGCGACGCGATTGTCGAAGTTGCTCGCGACGTTGACCATCGCGCTATAGTGGCGCTGGTCGAACACATTGTCGAGGAAGGCGACCGCTTCCCAGCGGTGCGCCTGATCGCGCACGCCGAGATTGACGTTGACGATGTGATAGGCGTTCTGCAGCACCTGCGGGTCGCGCGGCGCGTAATAGAGCGCGCCCTGATATTGCCACGCGACCTGGATCACGCCGCGCCGCTTGTCGTCGAGCGCCGGCGAATAGTCCGCGATCGCATTGATCCGCCACGTCGGGGCCTGCGGCAGCCGTTCGCCGCTGAGATTCTGGCGACGGGGATTGCCGGTGCAGCCCTGCGCCTCGGTCTGCAACGCATAGCAGGGCGCGGAGGGGAAGGAGACGTAATTGGCGCGCAGATAGGTCGCATTGCCGGTCAGCGTGACATCGTCCGTCGGCCGTACCGAGCTTTCGACCTCGATGCCGCGGGTCACCAGCCGGCCGACGTTGGTCAGCCGGTTGATGAACGTGCCATCGGGGAAGGTCTCGATCGTCTGTGCCTGCAGATCGCGATAATGGGTGTTGAAGAAGGTGAGGTTGAACGTCAGGCGACGATCGAACCACTGGCTGCGTACGCCGATCTCCTTGTCGCGCGAGCGTTCGGGCCGGATCGGGCCGCTGTCGGCGCGCTTCTGGTCGAACCCGGTCGACAGGTCATAGGCCTGCCCCTTGTAGCCGGTCGCATAGCTGCCGAAGAGCATCAGGTCGCGGGTCGCCTGATAGTCGAGGCCGAGACGGTAGGTGAAGACGTTGTCGCTGTCGTGACCGGCGAAATAGCTCTTCGCGGTCGGATCGCGCCGGGCGAGCAGGCGATTGGCATAGGTGTAATCGACACGCTCGTTCTGGACACGGCCACCGGCCGTCGCGGTGAGATGCGGCACGAACTCCCAGTCGATCTGACCGAAGCCGGCGATCTGCCGCGAGCCCGCGGTGGCGTACAGGTTGGACAAGGCGAAACCGGGGCCGCGATCGAACGGGCGTTCGAAGCCGGTGTTGGCGTAATAGACGCCGAGCGCATAGCGGAACGCCGCATCGTCGGGCGACAGCAGCCGCACCTCCTGACTGAACAGCCGCGACCGGAAGGTGCCGATCTCGCGCGCATTGCCGACGCGCTTCCTGGCGGCGGTATCGTCATAGTCGAAATAATCGTCGAGCTTGAACCGGTCGTAGTTCGTCAGGCTGAGCAGGTTTAGCGTTCCCAGACTGAGCTCGGTCCGCAGCAGTCCGCCGCCGCCGTGATATTGCGTACCCGAGCGAGCGTTGTAGGCGACGTTCTGATTGTCCGGACCGATCACGACCCCCGGCAGCACGACCGCGCTGGTCAGGGCGGGATCGCCGCGCAAGCGCGCTTCGGGCGACATCGCAACGAACGGTCGCGCGGCGGTGGAATTGCCGGTCAGGTAATTGCCCGACAGGGTGAAGGTGAGCCCGGGGCTGGCCTTCCAGCGCAGCTTGGCACGCGAGTTGAGCGTCTCGCGACCATTGGCGCGCTTGCCGTTGTCGAGGTTGCGGGCGTTGCCGTCCCAATGCGTGTAACCGCCCGAGAAGACGAAGCCGAGCGTATCGGTCAGCGGCCCGGTGACGCTCAGCTGCTCGGCGAATTCGTGATCGCCGGTGATGCGCGCATTGGCGCGGATATGCAGCTGGTCGGTCGGCTGCGTCGTCATGATCTTGATGAGGCCGGCCGAGGCCGACTTGCCGTACAGCGTGCTTTGCGGCCCGCGCAGCACCTCGATCATCGCGACGTCGGGCAGGTCGGTGATCGCACGCGCCAGAAACGCCACCGGCGCGCCGTCGACGGTCACCGCGACGCTCGATTCCACCCCGATCGCATAAGCGAAGGTGCCGATGCCGCGCATCGCCACGTTGTAGTTCACCGGATGGTTCGCCGGCCGGATGACGAGCGACGGCATCACTTTGTCGAGATCCTGGAAATGATGCGCGCCCTGCGCGTCGAGCTGCGAAGGCAGCACCACCTGGACGGGCATCGGCACGTTCTGGAGGTTCTCGAACCGCTTCTGCGCGGTCGTGGTGACGATGATCGCGCCATCGGCGTCCTCGGTGACGGTCCCCGGTCTGGGCGCGGGCGCCTGCGTCTGGGCGGCGGCCGGCGCTGCCGCGAGTGCGGCAGCGGAGGCGGCGATCAGGCATCGCGCCTGACGCGAACGACGATAGTGCATCAAAGTCCCCCTGGTTCGTGATATTTGTCCAGGTCTTGTAGAGAATCCGCGAGGCCCGCCGGCGCAGCGGCGTTGCTTTTTACCGATTATGGGTTTCTTTTCAAAGCGGCCGTATCCTTGCGGACACTGGGAGCGCTGGCGATCGGCAATAGAATTTAGCGTTTGTTACGATACGTTTGACCATCGACTTTGCCATCGAAGGCGTCGCTTGACTTGCCGTGGATGCTCCGGATTCCTGACCGCTGCGTCTTTACTTAGTGCGTACTCAACGTCCGCCGTACGGCATCATGCCAGCCCGCGGCGAGCGGGGCGCGTTCCTCCGCGCGCATCGTCGGCGCGAAGCAGCGGTCGCGCGACCAGAGCCGGGCGAGATGATCGAGCCCCGACCAGACGCCGGTGGCGAGGCCGGCGTGGAAGGCGGCCCCGCGTGCGGTCGTCTCGAGGTCGGTCGGGCGTTCGACCGGCGTGTCGATCATGTCGGCGAGGAAGCCGCACAGCCAGTCGTTCGCCGCCATGCCGCCATCGACGCGCAGGATCGCCGGATGGCCGCCGCCGTCCGCCGCCATCGCTTCGGCGAGGTCCATCGTCTGGAACGCCACCGCCTCAAGCGCGGCGCGGGCGAGATGCGCCGCGCCGGCGCCGAGCGTCAGCCCGAAGATCGCGCCGCGCGCGTCCGGGTCCCAATGCGGCGCACCGAGCCCGGTGAAGGCGGGGACCATGTAGACGCCGTGATTGTCGGGAACGCGGGTGGCGAGATCGTCGGTCTGGCTGGCGTGGGTGATGACGCCGATGCCGTCGCGCAGCCATTTGACCGCGGCGCCGGCGATGAAGATCGATCCTTCCAGCGCGTAGACGGTGCGTCCGTCGAGCCGATAGGCGGGGGTGGTGAGCAGCCGATGCTGCGAGGCGACCGCCTCCCTTCCCGTGTTGAGCAACATGAAACAGCCGGTGCCATAGGTCGATTTGGCCATGCCGGGCTCGAAGCACGCCTGCCCGAACAAGGCGGCCTGCTGGTCGCCGGCGATCCCCGCCACCGGCACCGCGGCGCCGAGCAGGTCGGGACGGGTGATGCCGTAGACATGAGCGTTGTCATGCACCTGCGGCAGCATCGCCGCGGGCACGCGCAGCAGTCGGCACAGCTCGGCGTCCCAGTCCTGACGGTGGATGTCGTAGAGCATCGTCCGCGACGCGTTGGTGATGTCGGTGGCATGCACCGCGCCGCCGGTCAGCCGCCACAGCAGGAAGCTGTCGATCGTCCCGAAGGCGAGCTCGCCACGCTCCGCGCGGTCACGTGCGCCCGCGACGTTGTCGAGCAGCCAGGCGATCTTGGTGGCGGAAAAATAGGGATCGATCAGCAGCCCGGTGCGCGCGCGAACCAGATCCTCGGCACCCTCGGCCTTCAGCTCCTGACAGCGCGCCGCACCGCGCCGGTCCTGCCAGACGATCGCCCGATGGACCGGTTCGCCGGTGGCCCGGTCCCAGACCACTGCCGTCTCGCGCTGGTTGGTGATGCCGATCGCGGCGAGATCGGCGGCGGCGAGGCCGCTGTTCGCGAGTGCCGTTCGTGCGGTGGCGAGCGCGTCGCGCCAGATGTCCTCCGGATCGTGCTCGACCCAGCCGGGTGCCGGATAATGTTGCGCGAATTCGGCCTGGGCGATGGCGACGCGGCGGGCGGTGCCGTCGAAGACGATCGCGCGCGTCGAGGTCGTGCCCTGATCGATGACCAGAATGTGCGTCTTGGCCATCCGTCTCTCCTGTGCTTCGTTTCGCTCCGGGATGCGGTATTGCTCGCAGCGCGACGAAAGCGAAGGATTTTGACGATGGAACGGGGGCCGGACGAGAGTGTCGACGTGCTGGTCGTCGGCGGTGGCATCAACGGGACCGGCATCGCGCGCGACGCGGCGGGGCGGGGGCTGTCGGTGCTGCTGGTCGAGCAGGACGATCTCGCCAGCCATACCTCGTCCGCCTCGACCAAGCTGATCCACGGCGGGCTGCGCTACCTCGAATATGGCGAGTTCCGGCTGGTCCGCGAGGCGCTGATCGAGCGCGAGCGCCTGTGGGGGATGGCGCCGCATATCGTCTGGCCGCTGCGCTTCGTACTGCCGCAGACGCATTCGCCGCGGCCGGCGTGGATGGTGCGGGCAGGGCTGTTCCTCTACGATCATCTTGGCGGCCGCCGGAAACTACCGGGGACGCAAAGCGTCGCGCTGGCGCGGTCGCCGTTCGGGCAGGGCCTGTCCGAACGGGCCGGCAAGGCATTCGTCTATTCGGACTGCTGGGTCGAGGACAGCCGGCTTGTCGTGCTCAACGCGCGCGACGCGGCGGAGCGTGGCGCGCGTATCGCGACCCGGACGCGGCTGGTGCGCGCGCAGCGCGGCGCGGACGGCTGGACCGCGGAGATTGCCGACAAGGACGGTCACGTCCGGATGGTCCGTGCACGGGCGCTGGTCAATGCGGCGGGGCCATGGGTCGCCGACGTGCTCGGCCGGACTGCGGGAGCGCGCAACGATCGCGGCGTGCGGCTGGTCAAGGGCAGCCATATCGTCGTGCCGCAGCTCTACGAAGGCGATCATGCCTTCATGCTTCAGAACGAAGACCGGCGGATCGTCTTCGCCATCCCCTACGAAGGGCGGTTCACCCTCGTCGGGACGACCGACGCCGCGTGGGACGCACCGCCCGCTCGCGCGGCGATCGATGCGGCCGAGACGCACTATCTGCTCGACACGATCGCCCGCTATTTCGAGCACAGCGTCGGGGCGGACGACATCGTCTGGAGCTATGCGGGCATCCGGCCGCTCTACGACGACAAGGCGGCCAATGCCTCGGCGGTGACGCGCGACTATGTGCTCGATCTCGACGCGGGCGAGGGGCAGGCGCCGATGCTGAGCGTCTACGGCGGCAAGATCACCACCTATCGCAAGCTCGCGGAACATGCGCTGCGCGATCTCGCGCCGCTGCTCGGGTCGCAGGCGCCGGCGTGGACGGCGGGGGCGGTGCTGCCCGGCGGCGATCTGCCGGATGCGGATTTCGGGCGCTTCCTGACCGGTTTGCAGGCGCGCTATCCCGAGGTGTCGCGCGATCTGCTGCGGCGGCTGGCACACGCATACGGCACGCGCGCGACCGCGATCCTCGACCGCGATCCGGGGCAGGATCTCGGCGGCGGACTGTTCACCACCGAGGTCGACTATCTCGTCGCGCAGGAATGGGCGCAGACCGCCGAGGACGTGCTGTGGCGGCGCAGCAAGCTCGGCCTGCACGTGCCCGCGGGCACGGCGGAGCGGCTTGCCGCCTATCTCGGATGACGCCGCGGCGCCCCTCGACTTTGGTCGGGGTGGCCGGGCCGGATCAATCCAGTCGTTGCCCAAGGGGGCACCGGCGTGTCATCGAGGGGCGGACGAGAAACGACCGGAGAGCGGTGCATGATATCGAAATATGTTCGGCTGGCGCTGCTGCTCGCGGTGGTGCCGGGCGCGGCGGCGGCACAGGACGCGCCCGTGGTGCGCACCGTCGACGGCCCGGTGCGCGGCGCGCGTGCGGACGGGGTCGTCGCCTTCAAGGGCATCCCCTTCGCCGCGCCGCCGGTCGGCGCGCTGCGCTGGCGCGCCCCGCAACCGGTGGCGCGCTGGACCGCGGTGCGCGACGCGACCGCTTATGCCGCCGATTGCATGCAATTGCCCTTCCCGAGCGACGCCGCGCCGCTCGGCACCGCGCCGGCGGAGGATTGCCTCTACGCCAACGTCTGGCGGCCGGCGGGCGATGCCAAGAAGCTGCCCGTGATGGTGTGGATCTACGGCGGCGGCTTCGTCAACGGCGGGTCGTCGCCGCCGACCTATAGCGGCGCGGCGCTGGCGCGGTCGGGCATCGTGGTGACGAGCTTCAACTATCGGCTCGGCCGGTTCGGCAGCTTCGCCCATCCCGGCCTCAAGCCCGCCGACGCGGATTACGGGTTGCTTGACCAGCTCGCCGCGCTGCGCTGGGTGAAGGCCAATATCGCGCGCTTCGGCGGCGATCCCGACAACGTCACGATCATCGGCGAGAGCGCCGGCGGCATGTCGGTCCATGCGATGCTCAGCTCGCCGGCGGCGGCGGGATTGTTCCAGCGCGCGGTGATCCAGTCGGGCGGCGACGGGTCGAACCACGGCAGTTCGCTGGTGACCGCGGAGGCGGCGGGCGTCGCCTTCGCCAGCGGCAAGGGCATCGCCGCCGACGATCCGCAGGCCGCCGCCAAGCTGCGCGCGCTGCCTGCCGAGCAGGTGGTCAATGGCCTCAATCTCGCATCGATGGGGCAGGGCGGCTATAGCGGGCCGGTGCCCGACGGGCGTACCTTCGTCGATCCACGCACCGCCTACGACGCCGGCCGCTTCGCCAAGGTGCCGGTGATGATCGGCGCGACCAGCGCCGACATCGGCGGTCCGACCGGCGCGATGATCGCCGGCGCGCGCGACGTCGCCGTGCTGCTGGCGAGCAAGAATGTGCCGGTCTATCATTATCGCTTCGACTATGTCGCGACCTCCGCGGTGACGCCGCAGACCAAGGGGGCGGGGCATGCCACCGACATCCCGTTCTTCTTCGACACCGCCGCGATCAAATATGGCGCGGCGACCAGCGACACCGATCGCACCGCGGCGCGGACGATCAGCCGCTATCTGGTCAATTTCGTCAAGACCGGCGATCCGAACGGACCCGGCCTGCCCGCCTGGGGCCGCGTCACCGCGACCGCGCGACCGATGCTGACGCTGACCCGCGCCGGCACCGCGCAGGTGGCACCGGAATGATCCCGCTCGATCGCCGCACGGTGTTGGCCGGCGGGCTGGCGCTCCTCGCGACGCGCGCCGGTGCCCAGACGCCGGAGGCGCCGCGCGTCCGCCGCATCGCCCCCGGCCTCGACCGGATGATCGTGCCCGGCACGCAGCCCGAGGTGATCGCCACCGGCATCCGCTGGGCGGAAGGGCCGGTATGGGTGCCGGCGGGCGGCTATCTGCTGTTCTCGGACCCGCCCGCCAACCTCATCCGGCGCTGGCAGCGCGGGCGCGGCGCGACGCCGTTCCTCAGCCCGTCGGGCGCCGCCGGCACCAACCCCAAATTGGTCCGCGAGGCGGGGTCGAACGGGCTCGCGCTCGACCGCGGCGGCGGGCTGCTGATCGCCAACAGCGGCGGGCGCAGCATCGACCGCGTCGATCTCGCCACCCGGCGACGGACGGTGTTGGCGGACCGCTACGACGGCAAGCGCTTCAACAGCTGCAACGACCTGCACGTCGCGCGCGACGGCAGCATCTGGTTCACCGATCCGCCCTATGGCTTCGCCGACGGCGATGCCTCGCCGCTCAAGGAGCAATCGGTCAACGGCGTGTACCGGCGCCACCCCGACGGCAAGGTGACGCTGATCGAGGGCGGCCTGACCCGCCCCAACGGCATCGCCTTGTCGCCCGACGAGCGGCGGCTCTACGTCTCGGTCTCCGACGAGGCGGCACCGCGGATCATGGTCTACGACCTCGATGCCGCCGGCAGGCCGGGGGCAGGGCGGGTGCTGCTCGACGCGAAGGCGATGAAGGCGGCCGGCGGGCCGGGCCTGCCCGACGGGATGAAGGTCGCGCGCGACGGGACCTTGGTCTGTTCGGTACCGGGCGGCATGATGCTCATGACGCCCGAGGCCGAGCCGCTCGGCCTGATCGAAAGCGGCGCGCCGATCGCCAATTGCGCCTTCGGGGAGAAGGGCCGCGCGCTCTACCTGACGGCGAACGACCGCGTCCTGCGGCTGGCGCTGCGGCCCGGCTGGCAGGGGTAGCCGGGCCGGCGGATCATTCCGCCGTTCCGTCGGGGTCGTCGCCCTGCCACGTCAGCGGCGGGTTCTCATAGGGTTCGCGGGCGGCCGGCTCGCCAGGGATCGTCGTGCCCGGTGTCTCGGCGCCGCCCTTGGCGAACGTGCCTTCGACGCGGGCGCCCTGTTCGATCGTCAGCGTCTCGTAATGCACGTCGCCGACGATATGCGCGCTGCGCTGGATGACGAGGTCGACGACGACGATGCTGCCGCGCACCGTGCCGGCCAGATGCGCCGACTGGGCGGTGATCGTGCCGATCATCTCGCTGGCCGCACCCTGCACCAGCGCGAGGCAGTTGACGTCGCCGTGGATCCGGCCGTCGATATGGACGTCGGCCGAAGCCGAGAGGTCGCCGGTGATGACGACATCGGCGCCAATCATCGAGAATGTGGCATTCTTGCTCATGGCTTCAGTCGCTACCCTTGTCTGGACCGGAATCTTCGGCGGGGCCGGTGGCCGGGGCTGGGCCGGCAGATTGGCGGACGATCTTCGATGGAACATGGCTGCGCGCCTCTAGGAAGGGACGGGGGTTGGTGGGGCGGTTGTTGATCCGCACCTCGAAATGCAGATGCGGCCCGGTCGAGCGCCCGGTGGAGCCGATCGCGCCGATCGTCTGCCCCGCGACCACCTGCTGGCCGACATGGCTGCGGAACGCGGACATATGCGCGTAGCGCGTGACGAGGCCGCTACCATGCGTCACTTCGACGCAATTGCCGTAGCCGGAGCGCTGGCCGACGAAGCTCACCACGCCGCGCGCCGCGGCGTAGATCGGCGCGCCGAGCGGGCCGCGGAAATCGAGGCCGGGGTGGAACGATCCGTGGCGGGTGAACGGGTCGGAGCGATAACCGAAGCCGCTGGAGATCGAATCGACGCTCGCGGGCAGCACCTGCGGCATGCGGGAGCGTGCCTGATCCAGCGCGCTCATCCGCGCCAGGCTGGCGCCGAGCCGGGCGAAGCGCGGATCGATCGAGCCATCGGCGTTGGTCGACAGCGCGAACAGCGGCCCGCCCATCGCCTCGCCATCGTCGCGCGCGGCCAGCAGCATCTGCGGGTTGACGCCGAGCTTGCGCATCGTCGCGGCATCGGTCGCGGCGCGGCGGTCGGCATAGCGCGTCAGGCTCTCGACGAAGGCGATCTGACGCGCCTCCGCCCGCGCGAGATTGCCGGCCTCGGGCACCGCGGCGCTGACCTTGTCGATCGTCCGGCGCGCTTCGCCGCTGCTGTTGGTGACGGTCTCGTCGCGCTTGGCGTCGCGTGGCAGTTTGCCGAGATGCGCCTGCGTCACCTTCTCGATGAAGTCCTGCCGCCGCTGCAGGTCGGACGCGACGCCGTCGAGGTTCTTGCGATAGGCGGAAACGCGATTCTCCGCCTTCTCGACCCGCGCCTGGCGGGTGAGCAGGGCATCGATGTCGTAGGAGTCGCGCCAGCGGATCACCGCGAGCGTGGCGATCGAGCCGACATAGGCCAGCACCAGCACCGCCGCACTCATCGCCGCGCGCTTCTGCGTGCGCGCGGAGATGCGCAGGAACCGCACCTGACCCTGCGAGCGCATGATGAACTCGCGGTCGGGGAACCATCCGTCGATCCGCCCCCGCGCATGGGCAAGCCTGTGACGCAAGCGAGCGCGAGCGAAGCGCTGCCCCGCCTGCCGCGGTTTCGGCTTGTTCAAAGCGATCCCGCTTCCCTTACCCCTGACCCTAGGACGCTTTATAGCGGGCGCGCCGATCCCGGACCGGCAGCGCGGACATGACGCGCCGCCATCCACGTCGAGGCGCTCCATACGCGCGATGAAGCGAGCGAGTCGAGCGACCCAGACGCGTGTGTGCCGTCAGACGTCCGGGTCGATCGGCGAGAGGCGCCAGGTGCCGCGGCCGGCGCGTTTGGCGTCGTAGAGCGCGAGATCGGCGAGCTTGTAGACCGCCTCGGTCGACATCCCCTCCGCCCGCGCGACGACCGCGCCGATGCTCAGCGCAACCTGCAGGCGGTGGTTGCCGGCCGCGACCGGCGCGGTGAAGGCGGCGTAGAGGCGGCGGCACAATTCGTCGATCGCAGGCGCGCCGTCGAGGCCGGCGAGGATGATCGCGAATTCGTCGCCGCCGAGGCGGAAGATGCTGTCGTGCTGGCGGATCGTCGCGCTCAGGCGGTCGGCGACCTCGATCAGCAGCGCGTCGCCGACATCGTGGCCGAGCGCGTCGTTGACCTGTTTGAACCGGTCAAGATCGATCAGCAGCAATCCGAACGGCGCATGCCGCGCGTCGCCGAGATGGCGCGCGAGCATCTCGCCGTACAATCGGCGATTGCCGAGCCCGGTCAGCGTATCGGTGTAAGCGAGCTTCTCCAGCTCGGACCGGCTGACGAGCAGCTCCGCGGTACGCCGCTCGACGAGCGATTCGAGCTGCCGCTCGCGCTTGCGCGCCGCGCGCAACCGCAGGTTGAGCAAAGCGAGCAGCGCCGCGACGATCGCCGCGGCGGCGGCGATGCGGAACGCGCTCGTCTCGAACCAGCGTGTCTCGACGTCGATCTCCAGCGTCAGCGGCGCGCCGACGACGTGCAGGCTGCCGCGATCGCCCGCGCCCAGCGCTCTGACGACCAATGTCGACCGGCCCGGCGGCAGATTGGTGTAGCGCGCGCTGCGGTGCATCGCATCGACCCGCGTCCAGTCGGTCTCCTGCGGGAACAGACGGTAGACGTAGACCTGATCGCGCGCGGCGGCATAGTCGAGCCGCGCGAAGTCGGCGGTGAGGCTGCGTTCGCCGGCACCGATGGTCAGCATCCGCCCCGGCGCCGGCACGAAGGCCTTGTCGTTGCCGCGTACCGTGGTGAAGCGCAACGGCGCGTCCGCCGCCTCGCGCGGCGGCACGGCGGGATCGATCATCGTCAATCCGCCGAACCCGGCGAACACCAGCCGGCCGTCGGGCAGCGTGGCGCCGGCGCCGGTCCAATAAGCGGTGAAGGGGACGCCGTCGGACGCGTAGAGCGGCGTGATCGTCAGGCTGGCGGGGTCGATCCGCGCGATGCCGCCATCGGTGCTCGCCCAAACGTCACCGTCGCTGCCGAGCAGCAATTTATCGACGGTATCGTGCGGCAATCTCTCGCGGCGGCCGAGATGCGCCATCGGCCGCCATGCACCGGCAGTGCGGGCGAAGACGGTGATGCCGCCGCCGATCGTCCCCGCCCATAATCGCCCGTCGCTGTCGCACAGCAAGGTGCCGACGAAATTGGCGCGCAGGCCGTTGCCGGGGCGGATGCCGACGACGCGACCGCTGGCGGGATCGACGCGGTTGAGCCCGCGCGCCGTTCCCACCCACAGCATGCCGTCGGGGGTGAAGGCGAGCGAACGGACGCGCAGGTCGGTGAGCGCCTTCGACCAGGGCAGGGGGCGCGGCGGCCCCGGATGGCGCGCATCGACCAGTGCGACGCCGAGGCCGTTGCCGACGTAGAGCCGGTCGCCTTGCAGCAGCACCCGCGACCAGGCTTGCGCCGACAGCCGCTGCGCGCGCCGGCCGTCGAGCGACAGGCGGAACAGCCCGCCCTCGCCGGCGGTGAAGGCGGCGTCTGGGGCGAAGGCGATCGACTGGACGTTGCGCACTGCCGCCGGGAGCCGTTGCGGCGGCGCGAGACCGCCACCGACGGCGGGAGCGAGGCGCGATCCCGGAATGTCCGGGGAGCCGTACCAGAGCGCGCCGTCCGGCGCGACGCCGAGCGACCAGGCGCTGTCGGGCTGTTGCCGCGAACCGGCGCGCAGCGCGTTCACGAGGCCGAGCACGCGGCGCGGGGCGGGATCGACATAGGAAAGCGTCGCGTCGCCGACGATCCACACCAGCCCCGACCGGTCGCGGATCAGATGGTTGAGCCCGTCTTCGGCGAGGCTGGCGGGCAGTTGCGGATCATGCGCGAGGCGCCGCATCCGCATCGTCGCCGGGGCGACGGCGATGATCCCCGCCCGCGACGCGACCCACAGTTCGCCGTTGCCGGCGTCGACCATCGTGCCGAGCGGCACCGCATGCCCGTCGACCGTAACCGGCAGGTGGCGGACGCCGCCGTCGGGCGCGAGGACGTGGAAGCCCGACCCGGCGGTGGCGATCCACAGCCGGCCGTCGCCATCGGCATGCAGCGCGGTGATCGTCCCGTTCACACCGGGTACTGGCACCGCGACGAAGCCGCCGGTGACGTCGCGGCGGAACAACCGCGATTCGTCGCCGACCCACAATTGCCCCTTGCGGTCGCGATGCACCGCGCCGATCCGGCCCGGCGGCAGACCCTTGACGAGCGTCGCGCGATGGTCGGAGCCGCGGATGTGGCTCAGCCCGGCCTCGCTGCCGACCCACAGGCCGCCGGCGTCGTCATCAATGATCGCCATGACATGGGCACGATCCAGCGGCGTGCGGTTGGGCGGGCGATGGAAGCTGTCGGTGAGCGGATCGCGCCACAGCAGCCCCTCGGCGCTCATGCCCAGCCACAGCCGGCCGCCACGATCCGTGAACAGCGTGTTGACCATCAGCTCCGGCAGCGACCCGGCGCCGTCCGCGGGTTCGGTCGAATAGGTCTTGAAGCCGGTGCCGTCCCAGCGGGCGAGGCCGCCGTCGGTGGCCAGCCAGATGAAGCCGTCGCCGTCCTGCGCGACCGCGCGGGGGAGGCCGGCGTCGGGAATGGCGTCATCGCGCGCGGCGACCTTGAAGAACAGATCGGCGGCGGCAGCCCAGGGGTCCGCGATGCGTGGCGCAACGATGGCGACGGGGCGGGCGACGGGGGCGGCGGTCGGGCGTGCCGCCGAGCCGGTCAACGCGCATGCGGCACCCGCCAGACCCATAGCAAAGGAGCACCACCGCCACCGCATGATGCTCCTTTGCCGCGTCGACGTTGAGGACTGCTTAATATAGGTTGTTCTGAATGGCTTCGATCGGGTTTCGTACTGACGCTCAGAACCAGCCGCGCACGCCGAGCACCAGCGCCGCGCCGCCGGCATCGTCGTGCGTCGTCGGCCGTCGGCGGTGCTCCCACGACAGGCCGACGTAAGGCGCGACCTCGCGCCGGATCTCGTAGCGCAGACGCAGGCCGAGCTCGGCCTCCGACAGTCCCGCGGCAATGCCGCT
Organism: Sphingomonas sp. GW821-FHT04B01; assembly: GCF_059420425.1. Lineage (NCBI taxonomy): Bacteria > Pseudomonadati > Pseudomonadota > Alphaproteobacteria > Sphingomonadales > Sphingomonadaceae > Sphingomonas > Sphingomonas sp. GW821-FHT04B01. The sequence goes on from NZ_JBWKTR010000002.1 coordinate 158,464, forward strand.
CGCCGGCACGTCCTGCGCGGCGACGTTGAGTTCGGCGCGTGGTTGCAGGATCAGCCGCTGGGTGATGCGCTGGTCGTAATAGGCCTGGACGCGGCCGAGCAGGTCGCCCTTGTCGGACAGGAACAGCGCGCCCTCGACCTGGAACCAGTAAGGCGCCAGCCCCTCGACGCCGACCGTCGCATAGGTGCGCTTGGCACCCGCGCCGAGGTCCTGCCGCAGGCCGCCCTGCAGATCGACATAGGGGCCGATCGCGCGCGAATAAAGCGCCTGTATCTCCGCCCGATCGATCCGGTCGATGCTGCCGTCGCCCTCGCTCTTGACGACCAGACGGTGGACGTCGCCGCCATACCAGCCCTCGCCGTCCCAGCGCAGGCCGTCGCGGCCGTTACGCACCTGCACCTCGGCGAGGTCGAACAGGATCTGGCCGAACGTCATGCCGCCGTGTTCGGCGCGCATCCGCCGGTCCGCCGCCGCCATCGCCGCCGGATCGTAGAAGCGCGCGGCCGCGAGATCGCGCGGCGGTGCGGGCGGCGGCGCATTACCGGCGGGCTGGTCGGTGCCGGTGGCCGTCGCTGCCGCTGCCGCGGGAGCGGGGGTCATCGTGGGCATGTCGGGCATGGCGTCTGGGGGGGCGTCTGGGGGGGCGGCTGCGGTGCAATGGCCCATCGCGGCGTGTTCGGGCGGGCAGGCCGTGGGTGCGGCGGGCGCCGCGGCGCGGGGCGTCACCGGCCGCGCCTTGGGCTTCGCCTTCGGCCTGGCTTTGGGACGCGCGGGTGCGGGCATCTGCATGCCGGGCATCTGCATCCCGCCCATGTCATGCATCTGCGCCGCGGCGAGCGCGAGCGCAGGCAGCAGCGCGCTCACGCGCCCGCTCCGGCGGCGGGGTCAGGGCGGACGCTGACCACCTGCATCATCCCGGCATGCATGTGGTAGAGCATATGGCAGTGGAACGCCCAATCGCCCGGCGCATCCGCGGTGAGATCGAAGGTCGCGGTGCCGCCGGGCGCGACGTTGATCGTATGCTTGCGCGGGCTGTGGTCGCCATGGCCAGTGACCAGTTCGAAGAAATGGCCGTGCAGGTGGATGGGGTGCGCCATCATCGTGTCGTTGACCAGCGTCACGCGGACGCGCTCGCCCTCGCGGAACGCGATCGGCGCGGTGACCGCGTTGAGCTTCACCCCGTCGAACGCCCACATATAGCGTTCCATGTTGCCGGTCAGGTGGATGCGAAGTTGCCGCGACGGCGCGCGCGGATCGGGATTGGCCTCCTGTGCGACGAGATCGCGATAGACGAGCACCCGGTGGCCGGTATCGGCGAGGCCCTGCGGCGGCTCGCCGGTCCGGTCCGCGGGCATCGGCGCGATCGTCTGCACGACCGGCGTCCTCGGCACGTCCGGCGCGGCGGCGAAATCGCGCATGCCGTGATGCATGCCGGCCATCCCCGCCATCTCCCCCATCCCCATGTCGCGCATCGTGGCGAGCGGACGCCGGCGCAGCGGCGGCACCGCCGCGCGCAGGCCGAGCCGCGGGGTCAGCGTCGCGCGCGCCATCCCCGACCGGTCCCACGCCTCCGCGACCACAGTATAGGCGCGATCCGCCGGCGTGACGATCAGGTCATAGGTCTCGGCGACAGCGATCTGGAGTTCGTCGACCGTCACCGGCCGCACGGTCTGCCCGTCCGCCTGCACCACCGTCAGCGGCAGGCCGGGGATGCGCAGGTTGAAATTGGTCATCGCTGCGGCGTTGACGATGCGCAGGCGTACGCGCTCGCCGGGCGCGAACAGCGCGGTCCAGTCGTCCTTGGGGCCATGACCGTTGACCAGATAGGTATAGGTGGCACCGGTCACGTCGGAGACGTCGGTCGGGTCCATCCGCATGCCGCCCCAGGCGAGGCGATCCTTGGCCGGCTGGTCCCGCCCGGCGAGCAACCCGGCCAGCGTCTGCTTCTGATAGTTGAAATAGCCGCCCTGCTGCTTCAGCTTGGTGAAGATCGCATGCGGGTGCAGCGGGCTGTGGTCGGACAGCACGATGACGTGCTCGCGGTCCGCCGCAATCGGATCGGCGCCGGCGGGATCGATGACGATCGGGCCGTAATGCCCCATCTGCTCCTGCAGGCCGGAATGGCTGTGATACCAATAGGTCCCCGCCTGCACGACGGGGAATTCGTAGGTGAAGGTGGTGCCCGGTGCGATGCCCGGGAAGCTGATCCCCGGCACGCCGTCCATCTGGAACGGCACCAGCAGCCCGTGCCAGTGGATCGACGTTTCCTCGGCGAGGCGGTTGGTCACCGCCAGCCGCACCCGCTGCCCCTCGCGCAGGCGCAGCAAGGGCGCCGGCAGCGTACCGTTGACGCCGATCGCATGCGTCGGCCGGCCGTCGATCGTCGCCATCAGGTGATCGACGGTGAGCGCGATATCGGGGCCGGTCAGCGTCGGCAGCGCCGGCGCGAGCCCCGTCGACACCGGCTGCGCCCAGGCCGGCAGCCACGGCACGGCGAGCGCGCTGACACCGAGACCGGCATCGCGCAGGAAGCCGCGGCGGGAGGGTGAGGTCATGCGGGGCCATTTGCGCATTGGCCGCCGCGAAGGCAAGGCCGGTCAGGCATCGCGACCCGATCGCACTTTTGATACGGGCGCGTTATGGTCGATGGCGCGCCGGCATGGAACATCATCCGACGCCCAGCGCTATCCGACCTGACCCGCCGATCGCGGGATGATTTGACGAAAGAGGTACCACGTGGCCGCAGACAAGCTCGAAATCGACAATGCTTCCATCCTCGACAATCCGAACGAGCGCCAGGTCGAATTCTCCGGCGAGGTCGACGCCGAGGAACTGCAATTCGCCGTGCAATATGACGTGCTCGAGGCGTTGAGTGGCGACGCACCCGAGGAAGACGATGCGGTCGAGATGTTCAACCGTTTCTCGGACGAGATCGCCGAGGCGGGGCTCGCCGCACTGGCGCGCAACCCGGATCAGCCGTTGATCGTGATCAGCGAAAACGATCTGGAATGAGGGACCCTGCCACGGGCGGCCCTCGCTGAGGGCCGCCCGTGGTGTGCATCGCGAGGGTCTTATTCCTCGTCGGTGCCGAGCGTATCCTTGGCCGCCTGCAGCGCGGCCTTGCCGCCCTTGCGCGGCGCCTTGGCGGCACCGGCTGCGGCGCCGGCGCCCTGATCGACCTTCTGGCCCGCCTTGCGACCCAGGCCGATCGTCTTCGCCATCGCGCTGCGGCTCTCGCTGTAGGACGGCGCGACCATCGGATAGTCGGGCTTCAAGCCGTAACGCTGGCGATAATCGTCCGGCGTCAGGCCGTGCGTGGTCAGGTGCCGGCGCAGCGTGCGATACGGCTTCCCGTCGATCATCGAGATGATGTGATCGCGCGACGCCAGCGATTTGCGCACCGACACCGCGGGAACATAGTCCTGCGACGCCTGCTCGGGCTCGGCGGCGTCGGGGCTGGCGAGACGGCCGACCGCGGCATGCATCGACTGGAGAAAGGCCGGCACGTCGTCGGCGTTGGTGCGGGTGTTGGGATTGCTGAGCCAGGCAATGGTCAGCTCGGTGGCCAGTTCGACCGTGTTGGTTTCCGTCGTCATGGGGGGTACTCGCTTCGTCGGACAAAAGGCGCCGGACACCCGGGGGAGGGTCGGCTGTAACCTACATGCCCTTTGACGGGTGAAAGTCAAAGGAACAATTTCAGGCCTGCGTCCCGAAATGGCTTCGACACTTCAACGATCCGGTACAAAGCATGATCGTCGCATTGTCGGCAGCGTCGCTCAGGCAAAGAACGACGAACAACTCGGCTGCTAGATACGTCTAATCTGCATCACCAAGGCTTACGAGGGTCAGCGCAGCCGGGAACGCACCGGAGTGCTTATCCGTATCATTTCCCAAGGTTTGCTGAACAGGAATTCCATGGCTCTCAACCCCCGCCTGTCCGGGCGCGTCGCGGCACGGGCCCATCATTCGCCCGCTGCGGCGATCCTGCAGAAAATCGAACCATTTTTCGCGATCGGCCAGGTCTCGGGCGGGCCGCTGCTGATCGCGACGATCGTCGCCTTGGTCGTCGTCAACTCGCCGTTCGGCGCCGACTATGTGCGGCTGTGGGACCGGCCCGTAAGCTTCAGTTACGGTGCCTGGACCTTCGGCCGGCCCGCCGCCGAATGGATCAACGATGCGCTGATGCCATTGTTCTTCCTGATCATCGGCACCGAGGTGAAGCGGGAGTTCGTCAAGGGATCGCTCGCCACGTGGCAGACCGCGATCTTCCCCGTCGCCGGCGCGATCGGCGGGCTGGTGGTGCCGGTCGCTCTCTATCTCGCCTTCAATTACGGCACGCCGACGCAGCACGGCTGGGGCGTCGTCGCCGCGATGGACACCGCCTTCAGCCTGGCGATCGTCGCGATGTTCACCACCCGCCTGCCGCCGGCGGTGCGCGCGGTGCTGCTCGCCTTCGCCGCGATCGACGACGTGTTCGGGCTGCTCGTCATCGCGGTCGCCTATACCGCGACGATCGACTGGTGGTTCGTGGCGCTCGCGGCGGCGGGGTATCTCGGCATCGTCGGCCTGCTCCGGCTGCGCTGGGTCGCGTCCATCCCCTATGTCCTGCTCGGCCTCGTCGTCTGGATCGGCGTGTTCGGCTCGGGCATCCATCCGACGATCGCCGGGGTCGCGGTCGGCCTGCTGCTGCCGACCAGCTCGCGATTGTCCGAAGGGGTGTTTGCCGAGCGCGTGCAGCGCCCCGTCGACCAGTTCAAGGAAGCCGTCGCCGCGGCCGAGGATACCGACGATCCCGCCGTCGAGGAAGAGGCGCGCGATCACGCGCAACAGCGGCTCGGCTACATCCACGAAATGGCCGCGGCGACCGATGAGGCCGCCGAACGGCTCGTCCGGGTACTGACCCCGTGGGTCTCCTATATCGTGCTGCCCTTGTTCGCGGTCTCCAACGTCCGCATCCATTTTTCACCCGAGCTGGTCGGCGAGGCGCTGCATTCGCCGTTGAGCGCGGGTGTCGTCGTCGGGCTGGTGATCGGCAAGCCGCTCGGCTTCCTCGCCGCGACCTGGCTGGCGACGCGGCTGGGGCGGGCGACGTTGCCCGATGGCGTTACGTGGCAGATGGTGCTCGGTATTGGCGGCGTCGCCGGTATCGGCTTCACCATCTCGCTGTTCATCGCCGAACTCGCCTTCGCCGATGTCGCCGAGACCGAACAGGCGTCGCTCGGCATTCTCGTCGCATCGATCCTGTCCGGTCTGCTCGGCTATTTTATCTTCTGGCGGGCCGCGACGCCCAAGTCGCAAAGCAACTAGGACTTGTTTTAAATCAGAAGTTTACTTGCCGTTAGGTGCGAAACGTGTGTCACCGTTTTGCAACATTGACCGTCCTTTGACGTATACGATATCCACTTCCTTGAGAAACCCGACGGATAACAGTCTGATTCGGTAGAGATTATCAGGGGAGTTTAACCATGAAAGCTGCAACGTTCCTCCTATCCGTGGCGCCGCTCGCGCCGTTCGCGGCGCCGGCGCTGGCCGCGCCGAATGGCCAGACCGACAGCGCCACGCCGCAAGGCAGCGAGACGGAGGAGCGGAGCCAAGACCAGGACATCATCGTCACCGGTCTGCGTGCCAGCCTGCAATCGGCGCAGCGGATCAAGCAGACATCGGACTCGATCGTCGATGCGCTGGTCGCGCAGGACATTGGCAAGCTCCCCGACAATCAGGCGGCGGAGGCACTGGCGCGATTGCCCGGCGTGCAGGTCACCCGCTTCGACGACGAGGCGACCGGCGTGCTGGTCCGCGGTCTGCCCGACGTGACCTCGACCTATAACGGTCGCGAGATCTTCACCGCGCAGAATCGCAACGTCGCATTACAGGACTTTCCGGCGCAGGCGCTCGCCGGTATCGAGGTCTATAAATCGGGTACTGCCGACCTGATCGAGCCGGGCCTCGCCGGCCTGATCAACGTTCGTTCGCGGCGGCCACTCGACTTCAAGGGCCTGTTCGTCGGCGGCGGTTTCCGCGGCACGTACAACGACCAGAGCAAGAAATACGACCCGACCGGCAATATCCTCGTATCGGATCGCTGGACGACGCCGATCGGCGAAATCGGCATCCTCGCCAACGTCACCTATGCGCAGCAGCAGTATCGCAACGCGGTGCGCTATAACGACCAGTCGGTCCAGAAGGTCAGCTCGCTGTCGCCGGTCACGCCGGCGAGTGCCGGCAACCAATTCTATTACCCCTATTCGGTCGGCCTCTACAGCAGCGGCGGCCGCCGGTATCGCCCGTCCGGCAATATGGCGCTTCAGTGGAAGCCGTCTGACAAATTCGAAGTCTATTTCGATGGCATCTATCAGGGCTATCGCGGCCGGCAGGCGACCGACTGGTTCGCCGCCGATCTGCGGGGGATCGACAGCGTTCGCGGCGCGCCGGTCATCTCCAACGTCGTGCTGATGCCCGGTCGGACCGATCAGGCGGCAAGCCTGACCAAGAGCGGCGGTGTCGCGCCGACCGCATATCGCAGCACCGGCGCCGATTATACCAACACCTATCAGGGCGCGTTCGGGGCGATCTGGCATACCGACAAGGCGGTGCTGTCGACCGATCTTGCCTATACCAGTTCCGAATATGGCGCGCGTAGCTGGAGCTTCGACAGCGCCTTCGCCAATTCGCCGACGGTCAATGCCGCGTTCGACGTGCAGAACGGCTCGTCCTTCGACTTCGTCGGGTTCGACGCAAAGAACCCGGACAATTATATCTGGCGCGGTTATTACGAAAGCCGCGGAATCGCCAAGGGCAAGGGTTGGCAATGGCGCGGCGATCTTGTCCTCGACACCGAGATCGAAGCGCTGCCCGAGATCAAGTTCGGCTTTCGCTACACCGATCGCGACGCATCGGCGAATAACGGCAATCGTTATGCATATACGCTGCCGCTCAACGTCCCGCTCGCCAGCCTTCCCGTGGGCCAGCTTGAGCTGATCCAGAATACGTTTCGCGGCGACGCCCAGAAATTTACCCAATATCTGATGCCGACGCGTGACGGTATTGCCGGGAACGTCGCGGCGCTGCGCACGCGGTCGATTGCCGCCCTGCGTCAACTGGTCGCGCTGAACCCGACGGATACCGGTTATCGCGACGCGCTGACCAAATTCCTCGCCGACGACGTGCCGATCCAGCCGTACGACCAGTTCTACGCGAAGGAGGAAAGCTACGCGGCTTACGCCCAGAGCAAATATCAGTTCGATATCGGCTCGGTGGGTTTCGACGGTACGTTCGGCGTCCGGCTGGTCAATACGGCCGGCACCTATTCCGGTACGTCGCGCATCTACAACAATGATGTCGAGACTCTGACGCCGCAGACGATCAAGCAGAATTACGTCGACGTGCTGCCCAATCTCAGTCTGCGGATCAAGCCGCTCGAACAATTGCAGCTCCGCTTTGCCTATACGAAGACACGCACGCGGCCCGACTTCGGCACGCTCAACCCGGCGCTCGTCATTACCCAGAATATCGCCGGCGGCGTCGTCGATCCCGATTCGCCGCTGCTCAACGTCAACGCCACCGGATCCGGCGGCAATCCTGACCTGAAACCGCTGACCTCGAACAATTACGACGTCAGCGCCGAATATTATCCGACCTCGACGTCGAGCATCACGTTCGCGGCCTTCTATCGCGACCTGTTTGGCTTCATCGGCAATTACGAACGCCAGATCCAGGACCCGGTCTTCGGCGTCGTCCGCCTGTCGCGTCCGGAGAACGCCGGCAAGGGCAAGATCAAGGGGTTCGAGGTCGGCGGCCAGACGTTCTTCGACTTCCTGCCCGGCGCGCTCAGCGGTTTTGGCGTGCAGGGCAACGTGACCTTCATCAACGGGCGGAACGCCTTGCCGGAGGCGCTTGGGGTCGGGACGCCGCTGGTACGCCTGACGGGCGTATCGAAATGGTCTGGTAATGCCTCCGTCTTCTACGAGAAATACGGGGTCACGACCCGCCTTTCGTACAATTACCGGTCCGACTATATTTCCAATTACCGGCAGAATACCGACGGTTCGCAATATACCGGGGTCGGCGTCCGGGCGATCAAGCGGCTCGACTATTCGCTGAGCTACGACGTGCTCAAGCAGGTGACGCTGAGCTTCGACGTGACCAACATCCTCGCCGGGCCGTTCAAGAACTTCAACAACTATACCGCGACACGGACCTATCCGGTCGATGTGCGGTACGAGGGGCGCTATATCGGGCTCGGCTTCCGGTTCCGCTTCGGCGAGTAACCGCGCTCAGCGCCAGCCGAGCGCGGGCGCGACGTGGCGGAGCACGGACTCGATGACGTGGGTGTTATACGCCACGCCGAGCTGGTTCGGCACCGTCAGCAGCAGCGTGTCCGCCTCGGCGATCGCCTCGTCGGCGCGGAGCTGTTCGATCAGCGTCTCTGGTTCGGCCGCATAAGAGCGGCCGAACACCGCGCGCATATTGTCGATCACGCCGATCTGGTCGCTGCTGTCGCCGCGGCCGAAATATTGCCGATCGCGATCGTTCATGATCGCGAAGATCGACCGCGACACCGAGACGCGCGGGGTGCGGGCATGGCCCGCCTCCTGCCAGGCGGCGCGATAGGCGCGGATCTGCTTGGCCTGCTGGACGTGGAACGGCTCGCCGCTCTCGTCGGCCTTGAGCGTCGAGCTCTGCAGGTTCATGCCCTTTTGCGCCGCCCAGATCGCGGTGGCGTCGCTGCTCGATCCCCACCATATCCGCTCGCGCAGCCCTTCGGCATGCGGCTCGAGCCGGAGCAGACCGGGCGGGTTGGGGAACATCGGCCGCGGATTGGGCTTGGCGAAGCCCTTGCCGGCGAGCAGTTCGTAGAACAATTCGCCGTGGCGGCGGCCCATGTCGGCGTCGCTCTCACCGGGCGCGGGGGCATAGCCGAAATGGCGCCAGCCTTCGATCACCTGTTCGGGCGAGCCGCGGCTGATGCCCAACTGCAGCCGTCCGCCGCTGATCAGGTCGGCGGCGCCGGCATCCTCGACCATGTAGAAGGGGTTCTCGTAGCGCATGTCGATCACGCCGGTGCCGATCTCGATCCGCTTCGTCCGCGCGCCGACTGCGGCGAGCAGCGGGAAGGGCGAGGCGAGCTGCTGCGCGAAATGGTGGACGCGGTAATAGGCGCCGTCCGCGCCGAGTTCCTCCGCCGCGACCGCGAGGTCGATCGACTGGAGCAGCACGTCCTGCGCCGAGCGGGTCGCCGAACCGGGGGCGTCGGACCAATGGCCGAACGAGAGAAAGCCGATGTTCTTCATCGCGACAAACTGGGCCCGATCGTGAGCCGTCACAAGATTGCGCACGGAATGACTGCGTTTCCGAAAACTTCTTTCAGCCCGGCGCGGACCCCGTCTCGGGATCGAATCGGGGGTTGTCGAAGTCGATCGGCGACGGCTTGACCTCGGCCGGCGGCACCGCGCTTTCCGCCCAGGCGCGGCACAGCATGTCGCGCAACATCGTCGCGCCGGCGCTGGTCCGCTCGTAGATCAGCGCGCGCACGTCCTTGTCGGCGAAGTCGCGAAAGCCGTTGCGCCGTTCGAGAACGTAGACGCGCTCCATCTGGTCGCCGGCGGTATCGAGGAAAGCGAGGATCGCGTCGAAAATGTCGCCGCTGCGGCGTCCCGGGGCACCGATGCGCGGCGCGAGATCGGCGGCGGTCAGCCGCATGCCGTCGACGAAGCCGCTCTCGAACCGGCCGTGGATCGAGCGATCGGTGGTATAGCCCTTGGGATTGGCGCCACGCCAGCCGTCGCTGTTGACCGAGTCGTGCAGCGGCTGCGCACCGTCGCCGATATAATGGCCGAGGCGGATGACATCGAAGGCGCAATTCTGTTCGGCGAAGGCGGCATCGCGCTGTGCCACCTGCGCCGCGCGCACCTGCCGCATGCAGACGATGATCCGCTGATATGCCTCCATCGCCGCATAGGGGAGGGTGCCCGTCCAGCGCACGTTGGTGCGCGCCGCGGTGGCGGGATCGCTGCGCTTGATCGCTTCATAGTGTTTGAACAGCGCGATGACGAATTCATAGCGCGAGCGCGGGATCGGCTTGAGGAAGGTGAATTGCTCGCGGAACCAGCCGTGGTTCGGGTCTTCCTCGATCTTGGCGAAATTCTCCGCGGCGTTGCGCCACGCGTCGGGCAGCGCGGCGGAGCTGGCGATATAGTCGACGTGCCGGCGCAGGAAGACCGGGCCATCGTCGGGGATCGCCGCGATCGCGGCACGGTCGATCACCGCATGCGCGGTGCCGCCCCAGGCGAGCGCGGGCGTCGGCAGCAGGGCGAGGGCGGCGAAGAGGAAGCGGCGCATCGGCGGGACTTTCGGATCAGGGGTCGAGCGGGTCGCGCGGATCGATGCGCAGCGATTTGGGCGACGGGCGGAACTCCAGCTCGGTCGGTGACAGACGCCGGCCGACCGTGCCTGGCTCGTAGCCGAGTTCCGTCCGGTTGCGTTGCGCGAAGGCCGGGCTGGCGATCGTCTCGCTTTGGCCGGGATTGCAGACGATCAGCGTGTCGCGGTCGAGCGGCGCGCCGATCTCGGCAAGCACCCGTGTCGCGTTGCGCAAATTGGTCGTGGTGTGGCGCGCATAGGGTTCGATCAGGATCGCCTCGGCGGGGATGCGGTAGCGGTCGATCAGCGCGCTGCGCATCTGCTCCGCCTCGGTGAAGCGCGTCGCGCGGGGATGGGCACGGCCACCGGTCAGCAGGATGAAGGCGATATCGCCACGCGCGAACCGGTCCGCGGCGAGGCGGACGTGATATTTGCCATAGGGGCTGAGCGCCGCGTCCGGCGTCTCCGGACCGACGCCGGTGAGGATCAGCGCGCTATACCGCCAGCGCGACCAGTCGAACGTGCGCGCGCGCCTGACGGCGGGGGCGTTGAAGCCGCCGGTGATCGGCTCGAAGCCGATCGCGTCGGTGCGGTCGCTGACGTCGAGCAGCGCCAGCGCGAATTCGACGCTCGGGTCGAGCGCCTGCGCCGACCCGCCGCGCGGCGTCCGCGCGAGCCAGTCCGCCGCCTGCACCCGCGCGCGCAGCTCGAGCGGATCGAGTATGCCGGCGCCGTCGATCTGCGGGTAGCGCGGCACCTGATTGAGCGCATAGGTGCGCAGGATCGTGTTGATCCCCTCGATCTCGCGCGCCGCCTGCGCGCGTGCGCCGTCATCGGCACGGCTGGCGTTCGCCGGCACCGCCGCCGTGAGCGCAGCGCCCTCTTCGGGCGTCCACACCATCGCCTGCGCGAGACAGGCGAGATCCTGCGCGCATGCCCTGCGCCGCGCGGCGCGTGCCGCGAGCATCGCCGCAACGCCGGGTTGTGCCTCGAGCCGGGCGGTCGCCGCCGGGTCGCCGCCGAGTGCGTCGAGCAGCGGGAACAGCCGGTGCGACAGCGCGGCGACGACGCGGTCACCGGCCGGTGCGGCGGCGGCGGGCACGCCCGCCAGCATCAGCGCCGCCGCCGCCAGCCGCATCCTCACCACGATTTGCCGACGACGAGGCGGACGTTGCGGCCGAAGATCGGCCGGCCGTAGATCGCCTCCGGGCTGCCTTGGCCGCTGACCTGATCGGTGCGCGTATTGCCCTCGGTCAGGCCGTGCGCGTTGAACAGATTGTCGCCGACCACCTGCAACTGCCACGTCCCGTGCCGCACCGTCACGCCCGCCCCCGTCGTGCCATAAGCGGGCAGCGCCGTGCGATTGTAGAAGTCGACATAGCGCTTCCCCATATAGGTGTAGCGACCGTACAGCGAGATCGCATTGCCGCCCAGATCGAAGTCGAAGCTGGGGCGGATGTTGCCATAGATCTTCGGCTGGCGGACGATCTGCTTGCCCTCGGCCTGCGCCGGGTCGGCGCCATTGGCGTTCTGGAAGTTGCGATATTCGGGGTCGCTGACCGTCAGCGCGCCATTGAGCATGAACCATGGCGTGACCGCCAGCGCGCCGTCGAACTCGACGCCCTTGACCTTGGCCTTGCCGATGAAGGGGACATTGACGTCGTTGCGGCCGGTCGTCGGGTCGAAGGCGAGGAACGAGGCGTTGAGCGGATCGAAATTGGTGTAGAAGCCGGTGACGTACAGGTACGAGCGGCCGGCGGCGAGCTTGAGGCCGGCCTCATATTGGTTGGCGATCGTGGTGATGATCGTCGGGTTGATGCTCATCACGGTCTGCACGCTCGGTGGCGTTTCGAGATGCGCGGCGCGGCCGTAGACGCCGATATGCGTGTTGAAGTCGTAGTTGGCGCCGACCGTCCAGTTGGTGGCATGCGTCTTCAGCCGCTGGTTGATGATGCCGCCGGTGAAGGCGCGGGTCGCGTCGTCGGCCAGCGTGGTGGGATCGCCGAGGTTCGCCGCACCGGTGAGCAAGGCATAGCCGTTGTAGCTATAGCGTTCGTGACGGATGCCCGCATCGATGCGCAGTCCCGGCACGATCTCCCACGTATCGTTGGCGAAGACCGCGATCATCTGCGCGTCGGAATCGCCCTTGGTCAGCGTCGCGGCATAGCTGAGCGCGCCATTGTCGGTGACCCGACCGATCCGCGTACCGGCGGCATTGTAGGCGACGAGATCGAGCGTGCGGGGCCGGCTCGCGACCTCGATCAGATAATTCTGGTAGATCGTCCGGCTGTCCTCGCCATACAGACTGCCGTACAGGCCGAGCTTGAGGTCGTGGCTGCCGAAGCCGGTCTCGAACTTCTTGGCGACCGACAGATTGATCTGGTTCGAATAGAATTTCGAATGGATATCGCGATACTGGCCCTGCATGACCAGCCCGGACGCGCCATAGGGATCGTAGACCGTGTTCGTGCCTGCCAGCACGTAGCCCAGCGACGTGACGGGGCCGAATGCAGTCGTCGCCCGCGCCTGATAGCCGCTGGCGAAGGCATTCGCATCGGAGGGATTGGTCGTCGAATAAAAGGCGGTGAAGTCGAGTTTGCCCATCGTGAAGCCGGCCTTGGCGGAGACCAGCCAGCCGTCGAATTCGGCGTCATATTGCGCGCCGACGTTGAACATCCGCATGTGGCGTCCGTCACCCAGATCGCTCGCCTCGTTCTGCACGACGCCGGCGCCGTTGCGGTAGCGCAGGTCGACGTTGCGCAACGCCGGCGAGTTCAGCGTGCCGCTGAAATAATCGATGTAGCGGTCGAGCGACACCGACGGATTGCGCGGGTCGGCGGTCGGGATCGGCAGGTAGAAGACGTTGTGATCGTTGACGTAGTTGACGCTCACCCGCAGCGAACCGTTGTCGAGGTCGTGCTTGATGTTGGCGCGGAACTGGCCGCCCTTGTCGTTGGGGAAGCCGTTGTCACGATAGCCATCGTGATAGCGGACGAAGCCGCCGACCGCATAATAGGTCCGGTCGCCGAGCGGCCCCGACTGGACGAAATCACCGCGGTACAGGCCGGTATCGCCGAGCGTCAGCTGCGCCTTGCCGCGCACCGTGTCGCGGCCGGTGACCTCGATCGCGTTGACGATCGCGCCCGAATAGCTGGCATAGACCGGCGCCGGACCGCCGCGGACCACCTCGACGCGCTCGGTCATCAGGTCGGGCTTGAGGATCGCGTCGCCGCGGAAGAAGACGCCGTCATTCTCGTGGAACAGTGGCAGGCCGTCCTGCTGGAAGCTGACGAAGCCGCCGTCGTTGGGCAGGCCGCGGATGCGGTAGATGTTCTGCACCTCGCCGCCGGTAATCTCGGTCTGGAAGCCGGGAAGCTGGCCGATGAGGTCGGCGAAATTGACCGGCGCGATCTTCTCGATGTCCGCCTGCGTCACCGTGTTGATCGCATAGGAGACGTCGAAGCGGCGCTGCGCGCGCGTCGACCCGGTGACGATGATGTCGCGATCCGCCGGTTCGGGCGTGGTGGCACCGGTCTGTTCGGGCGCCGTCGCGGCGTCGGCGGTCTGGGGTGCATCCGCCTGGGGCGCCGCGGTCTGGGCGGAGGCCGGCGCGGCGAGGATCGTGCAGAGCGAGACGAGCGCGGTGCTGGTGGCGAGAACGGATTTGAACATGAGGCCCCACTGTTGATCGTTCGATGTGCTGATCGCTGCCGCCGTTGCGGCGTGCCGCGTCCCCTTGGTCAAGGATTGTGACATTCCCGCTTAAACCGCGAAAAAACTTTCGAGCCGGGAGCGGAGGTTGCGCAGATCACCCGTTGAAACGGCCGGCGGCGCTATTGCGAACGCTTAGCGTTTGATTACGGGGCGCCGTTCGAAGGGGGAACGGCAATCATGAACATCTGGAGCAGCGGCCTGCTGGCCGCGGGCCTGGCGGCGGCGACGCCCGCCGTCGCGGCACCGGCACCGGCATCGGCGGCGGACGACCGCCCGCCGCCGACCGGATTGGGGCAGGACATCGTCGTCACCGGCCGTGCCTCGCCCGCGCCGAAGGGCGCCGACGACCGCTACCAGCCGACCCCCGACGCCTCGACGTTGCGCTCCGCCGCGACACCGCTCGACACGCCGCAGGCGGTCAACATCGTCCCCGCGCAGGTGATCCGCGATCAGCATCCGCGCTACCTCGACGAGGTGCTCGCCAACGTCAGCGGCATCACCCAGGGCAATACGCTCGCCGCGACGCAGGATACCGTCCTCAAGCGCGGCTTCGGCGGCAATCGCGACGGATCGGTGATGCACAACGGCATGCCGCTGGTGCAGGGCCGCGGCTTCAACGCCGCCGCACAGAGCGTCGAGGTGCTCAAGGGGCCGAGTTCGCTGCTCTACGGCATCATGGACCCCGGCGGCGTCATCAACATCGTCAGCCGCAAGCCGCTCCTCGCGACGAACGGCTCCGTGGCATTGACCGGATCGAGCTATGCCGCGGGCCGCGCCGGGCTGCAGGCGACCGTCGATCTGACCGGGCCGATCGCCGGCGCGCTCGCCGGCCGGATCGTGCTCGATCATCAGGACGAGGATTATTGGCGCGTCTTCGGTACCCGCCGCGACACGCTCGTCGCGCCGTCGCTCGGCTGGTACGGCGCCACGACGCAGGCGGTGCTGTGGTACGAATATCGCCGCTTCTCCTATCCGTTCGACCGCGGCATCGCGCTCGATCCGCGCACGCTGACGCCGCTGGCGATCCCGCGCCGCCGGCGGCTCGACGATCCCGTCAACCGGATGTGGGGCGACAGCCATCTCGTCCAGCTCGCGGTCGACCATCAGCTCGGCGACGGCTGGGCAGCGCATCTCGCCGCCAGCTTCAACAGCGAAAGCTATGATGCCGGCCAGTTGCGCGTCACCGGGATCGACACCGCCAAGGCGACGCTGACGCGCAGCAACGATGCCACCCGCGGATCGCTCGGCACCGACGCCTATGTCCAGGCCTATGCCGACGGCCGTTTCGGTCTCTTCGGCGCGGAGCACCGCGTCATCCTCGGCGTCGAGGGCGAATATCGGCGCTATTATCGCCGCGACCTCATCCGGCAGAAGGTGCGTTACGGCTTCAACGTGCTGCGGCCGGTCTACGGTCGCGAACCGTTCCCGACCGCGGTCTCGCCGACCGACAGCGACCAGACCGACCGGCTCCACAACGTTTCGCTGTTCGGGCAGGACGCGATCCACCTCGGTGACCGGTGGATCGTCACCGCCGGCGGCCGGCTGATCGGCTTCCGGCAGCAGGCGGGGAAGGGGCGGCCGTTCGTCACCAACACCGATCTCGATGGCTGGTCGTTCGTCCCGCAGGCGGGGCTGGTGTGGAAGGCGTCGGACGTCGTTTCGCTCTACGCGAGCTACACGCGCTCGCTGAAGCCCAATTCCACCGTCGCGCCGCTCGACGGCGGTGCCGTCATCACCTCCGCCATGCCGCCCGAGCGCGGCCGCTCCTACGAGGTGGGCGCGAAGCTCGATCTGCCCGACCGCATCACCGCGACACTGGCGCTGTACGACATCGACAAGCGCAACGTGCTGGTCCGGCAGTTCGATGCGAAGACCGCGCTCAACGTCTATCGCACCGCGGGTCGCGCCGCCTCGCGCGGCGTCGAGCTCGATCTCGCAGGGCAGGTGACGCGGACGCTCAGCCTGATCGGCAGCTATGCCTATACCGATGCGCGGACGACGGAGGATCCGGTGTTTGCCGGCCGGTCGCTCGCCAACGTCGCGCGCGATACCGGCTCGCTGTCCTTCGCCTATGACGTCGGGGCGCTGGCGGGAGACGACCGGCTGCGCTTCGGCGGCGGCGGGCGCTATGTCGGGCGGCGTCCCGGGGACAATGCCAATAGCTTCTGGCTGCCCGCTTATACCGTCGTCGACGGCTTCGTCAGCTACGACACGACGCTCGCCGGGCGGACGGTGGCGTTCCAGTTCAATCTCAAGAACGTCTTCGACCGCACGTATTATACGTCGGCGGTCAATGCCTATGGGGTGGCGATCGGCGATCCGCGCCGCGCGGTCGGCACTATCCGGTTCGCGCTGTGACGGTCGCGGTGAGTCGCCGGCGACGACCGAGGCGTTCACAAGGCCTCGTCGATCGCCTCAAGAAAACCGTCACCCCGGAACCAGTCCGGGGTGATGGGTGGTAGCTACAACTTGCCGCCGGGCTTCTTACAGACGACGGCGGCGACGGATCAGTTGGTCTTCACCGCGACTTTGCGGTCGCCGTTCGAGCTGACCGAGGTTTCACGCACGACCTTGTGCTTGACCGTCTTGTGGCCGACCTTGACGCCGAGCACCTTCTTGGGACGGTGCGTCTTGCGCTTGCTTGTTTCGGTCACCTTGGTCGTGGTGGTGGCGACGCCGTCATGCACCTTGGTGTCGTGATCGACCTTCGTTTCGCGGACGGTCTGCGCCATGGCCGGGGCGCCGCAGGTGAGGGCGAAGCTGAGGGCGGCGGCGACGGCGATATGCTTGCGTGTCATCTCATGTCCTTCCGAATGCGTCCGGCACCCGCGCGGGGCCGGCCGACCCGCATCAACTCCGCGCCCGTCGTTCGGTTCATTACCGTTTCGGACTATTCCATACGGATGCGGGCGGATAACGCTCAGGCGGATTTGGCGCGCAGCAGCGCCGCGCCGAAGCCGATGAAGATGATGCCGGTGAGACGGTTGAACGCGCGCTTCACCGTCGGCCGGGCGAGATGTGCCGACAGCGAGCGGCCGCCCATCGCATAGACGCCGTACCAGAAGCATTCGAGCGCCGCGAAGGTCACCACCAGTATCGCGAATTGCGGCCCCTGCGGTGCCGTCGGCGTCACGAACTGCGGCAGGAAGGCCGCAGCGAACAGCAGCAGCTTGGGATTGCTGATGCCGATCGCGAAGCCGCCGCGGAACAGCGCGGCGAGCGATACCGTACGCGGCAGCGTGCCTGCGCCGACGTCGATCGGCGCGACGTCCGCCCGCCACGCCTTGACGCCGAGGACGATCAGATAGGCGACGCCGGCATAGCGCAGCACCTCGAACGCCCCGGGCAGCGCGAGCAGGAGCGTGGTGAGCCCCGCTGCGGAGGCGGCGAGCACCAGCACCAGCGCAGTCAGGCATCCCGCCATCGCCGCGACGCTGCGCCGCGCGCCGAGCGCGACGCTGCGCGACAGGATGTGGAGCATGTTCGGTCCCGGCGTTCCGCACAGCAGGAACACCGCGCCGACGAACAGCCACCAGCCATGAAGCGTCACGTCATCCTCCTCTTCCGCCGATCGCTACAGCGTCCAGTCCATCTGCAACCACAATTTGCGCGTGTCGGTGGCGAAGCGGTCGGCGCGATAGTCGGCGTAGCGCAGGCTGGCGACGGTGCGCCCGATCCGCGCCTGCGCGAGCAGGTCGATCTCGTTGCCATAGTGCCGCACCAGCCGGTCGCTCTCGAAGCGGTGGTAGACCGCCTGCACGCTCACCGCCTTGAGCGCGCCGAGCTGCGGCCAGCCCCAGCCGGCGCTGCCGTAAAGATCGCGGATGCCGTCGGCGGGCGTGGTGGTCAGTTTGTCGGCCCAGCCCTGAAATTTGAAGATCGAGGCGAGCGGCGTCTGGAAGCTCGCCAGCGTGGCGCCGCGGCTGCGCCCGCGCCCCGCGCCGAGCACCTCATAGCCGGCGCCCACCTTCGGACCGGCGAGGTCGAGGCCGATGTCCGCCAGCCAATAATCGGCGGCATAATCGTTGGGGTTGCGGTGATAGTCGGACTGGCGCGCATGGCTCGCGGTCCACGCCAGCTTCGTCTTGCCGAAGCCGCGCGATCCTGCCAGCCGTGCGCCATAGGTCTGGCTCGACAGGCGATAGCCCTGGACGATCGCCTCGTCCTGATCGACCAGATAGGCGAAGCCGGCCAGCGTACCGACCGGTGTCGTCACCCCCAAGGTCGCGAAGACGTTGTTGCCGCCGATCGCCTGCTGCCGCGCACCCGCCCCGTCGATCCCCCAGACCGTCCGCACGCCCCAGGCATAGGTGACGTCGGCCTTGACGCCCTTGACCGGGGTCAGCTCGGTGCGCACCGCATCGAAGGTCTGGCCGTTGTTGCGTATCGCGGCGGCGCCGACGAAGCGCTCGTCGTCGAGCTGGATGCGCTGGCGGCCGGCGGTGACGGTCAACGCGTCGCTGCGATATTGCAGCTGCGCGCGATAGAGCGCGACGTTCTGCGGGTCGCTGATCTGCGGGCGCACGGTCGCCGGACCGGCAAGCCCGTCGTAATAATCGCCGACGATCGCCAGATTGCCCTGCGCTTCCGCCAGCGCGGTCCAATGCCCCTCGCGGGCCTGCAACCCGGCGCGGACGCGAACGGTGACCGCGTCCGCATGCTCGGGCAGGCCGTCCTGCTCGACATGCTCGTGGCGCAGGCGCGCCTCCGCCAGCGGCGTCAGCGTCTGGGCTGCGGCCGGCCCGGCGGCGATGACGGCGACGGACAGCAGCGACAGATTGAAGATCAGGCGCATCGTCTGATTGGAACCCCCTCGGCGACGCCCCCCGGCGTGCCTTCCACCTCCTTCCTAGCGTCCCTCCGCCGCGCGCAATAGAAAATCGCGAAAAGCCAGCGAAGAAAGTGGCCTAACCACCGCGCAGGCGAGACGATCGCCTGATCGTGCCTTTGCCCGGCAGTACGGCTTCACGTCGCTAGATTTGCAACATTTGTTAACGTCTTACGGCCAAGGTCGATACTCGTCGGGATGATAGTGGGTCGGGGATGTTCAAGAGCCTGTTGCGCGAGCGTCGCCGCTCGATAGCCGTGCATGGGCTTGCCCGCCTTGAGGCGTCGGCGGAGCCGGCGTTCGATCGTTTCGTCGGTGCCGCCGCTGCGGCCTTCCATGCGCCGATCGCGGCGCTGTCGCTGATCCATGACGACGTGCAGGCGATCAAGGCGGCGCGGGGTATCGCGTTGCATTGCATGCCGCGACAGGCCGGGTTCTGCAGCTTCGCACTCGACCGGGGCGGCGTACTGGAATGCTGCGCCGCGCTCGACGATCCGCGTTTCGCCAAGCTGCCCGGCGTGGTCGGCGAGCCGCACATCCGTTATTATATCGGCGCGCCGCTGCGGCTGCTGAGCGGGGTCGACGTCGGCGCCCTGTGCGTCGTCGATACCGTCGAGCGTCCGCCCGCCTCGACCGATCAGAAAGCCTATCTGCTCGGACTCGCGCGCCAGGCGTCGCAGGCGCTCGAGGCGCGGCTCGATATCCTCGGCTACGCCGCATGATGCGGGTGGTGGCTTGTCTCGCACACGATCATGACCTGCGGCTCGTCGCATTGGCGCTGGCGGTGGCGCTGCTCGGCTCGCTGGCGACGTTGCAGACCTTCCGCCGCATCGCGCTGGCACCCGGCCCCAGCCGCACCGGCTGGATCGGGCTCACCGCGGTCGGCATCGGCACGATGGTGTGGGCGACGCATTTCGTCGCGATGATGGCCTATCGCGCCAGCGCGCCGGTGGTGCTTGATCCGCTGCTGACGCTCGCCTCGCTGCTCGCGGTGATCGTCCTGGCCGCGCCGGGGCTGGCGATCGCGGCGCGCCGGCCGCTCGCGGCGCGCTTCGGCGGTGGCGCGATCGTCGGGATGGCGATGACGATCATGCATTATCTCGGCATGGCCGCCTATCGCGTCGACGGCATCGTCCATTGGGACGCGCGTTTCGTCGCCGCCTCGCTGATCTGCGCGATGCTGTTGTCGGGTGTGGCGTTCGCGCTGTTCAGGCGTCGCCGCGGCTGGCGCAACGTCGGTGCGGCGGCGACGCTCGCGCTGGCGGTGGCGACGCTCCATTTCACCGGCATGGCGGCGCTGACGATCACCGCGCTGACGCTGGGGGAGGGATTGTCCGACGTCACGATGACGACGCTGGCGATCACCACCGCAATCGCGGCGATGATCGTCATCGGCGCCGCCGCGGTGAGCGCGCTGATCGACGGCCATACGCAGGGCGAATCGTATCGGCGGCTGCGGCGCATGGCGCTGCACGATGCGCTGACCGACCTGCCCAACCGGATGCATTTCACCGAGGAGCTGGAGCGGCGCTTCCGCATCGACGGCGGCTACCACCGGCTCGCCGCGGTGATGCTCGACCTGTCGCGGTTCAAGGTGGTCAACGACACTTATGGCCATCAGGCCGGCGACCAGTTGCTGATGGCGCTGGCGGCGCGGCTGACCACACGCCTGCGTCCCGGCGAATGTATCGCGCGGCTGGGTGGCGACGAATTCGCCGCGATCATCTCCTATGACGCCGGCGAGGAACTCGATGCCTTCCTGCTGCGGCTGCGCGCGGCGTTCGCCACGCCGTTCGTGTTCGACCGCTTCACCGCGACGATCGACGCCAATATCGGCGTCGCGCTGGCGCATCACGACGGCTTCGATCCCGATGCGCTGCTCGCCAAGGCCGATCTCGCGATGAGCCGCGCCAAGGCGGCGCGCTCGCCGGAACCGTGTTTCTACGATGCGCAGATGGACGAGGCGGTACGCGCGCGCCGCGAGCTGGTCACCGACCTGCGCGCCGCGGTCGAGGCGGAGGCGTTCGAACTCCATTACCAGGTGCAGGCTTCGGTCGAAACCGGCGAGATCACCGGTTACGAGGCGTTGGTCCGCTGGAACCACCCGACCCGGGGGCGGATCGCGCCGTTGGTGTTCATCCCGCTGGCGGAGGAAAGCGGCGAGATCGTGCCGCTGAGCATCTGGATCCTGCGTCAGGCGTGCTTTGAGGCGGCCTTGTGGACCAACCGGCACGTCGTTGCGGTCAATCTGTCGCCCAAGCATCTTGCCGACCCGCGGCTGGTCGAGACGGTGGCGGCGGCGCTCGCCGACAGCGGCCTGCCGCCCGAACGGCTGGTGCTCGAACTGACCGAGAGCGCGATCATCCACGATCGCAACTTCGCACTCGACCAGTTGCAGGCGCTGAAGGCGATGGGGATCGGCATCGCGCTCGACGATTTCGGCGTCGGCTATTCGTCGCTCGACGTGCTCCGCTCGTTCCCGTTCGACCGGATCAAGCTCGACGCCTCGTTCGTGTCGGCGATCGACCATGACGACCAGGCGGTGTCGATCCTCCGGTCGGTGGCGGCGCTCGGCCGAACGCTCGGCATGTCGGTGCTGGCCGAGGGGATCGAGCAGCCCGCGCAACTGTCGATCGTGACGCGCGAGGGCTGTTCGGCGATCCAGGGCTATCTGATCGGCAAGCCCGCGCGCGTGCTCGCCGACCCTGGCGAGGTGCGGCAAGCGATGCTGCTCAAGCCGCGATCGCTGGTGCCGGGGATCGCCGCGACGGGGTGAGGAGGCGTTGGCATCGCCGGGTGAGCGATCACGGGCGGACATCGAAGGCCTCTCCACAGGTTGGCACCCAAGCGCCGATGTGAGAACAACCGGGCATGCGTGCGCGATTGATGAAGCTTCTTGCCCTGCTGCTCGCCAGCGGATTGTACTGGCAGCAGGTTTGTGAGGTGACGGGAGCGCCGGAGCCCTGGGATAGCAATGAGTATTGGACACTCTGGTATCCCGTCTCCCTCGCATTGGCGGCGGTCGCCGGGTACTTATCGAGAAGCCACGGGTGGCTGGCCGGAGTCATCATCACGTTCTCGCAGCTGCCAGTGATGTGGATCAACGCCGGAACAGGCCCGTTGCTCGCGGCAGGATTGCTCTTCCTGTGCATCCTGGCAGTTCCAGCCGCAGCGGTCTCATTCATTGCCGGTCGGGTTGCGATGCGGATACGGACGTCCTGAACGTCCGCGGTCTGGCGTTGCAATCGCCCGGCCCGCCAGATCCATGCGGCGACCCGATCGTTGTCCTGCCGGCCGCCTACCGCTTCTTGCGACAGGCGTCCGAGCAATAGACCACCGAATCCCAGTCACGCGCCCATTTCTTGCGCCACGCGAAGGGGCGCTCGCACGCCGGGCAGATCTTGGTCGGCAGATTGCCCTTGGCGATGCCGTTGGGCATCAGCGTGGCTGCGCGTCGAGGAACGTGGCTACATCCGCAAGATCCACCGATTTGTCGAGATAGGTCCGACCGATGCCGCGGGCGAGCAGGAAGGGGAGCGTGCCGGCCGCCATCTTCTTGTCGTGGCGCATATGGTCGACCAGCGTCGCGCCGCTTGCGGCGATGCCGGCGGCGGCGAGACCGTCGGGCAGGCCGACGCTGCGAAAATGCGCGGCGACGCGGCCCGCGTCCTGTCCGGAACCGATACCCTGCGCGGCGGAGAAGGCGAAGGCGAGCGAACAGCCCGCCGCGACGCCCTCGCCGTGGATCAGTTTCTGCGAGAAGCCCGCTTCGGCCTCCAGCGCATGGCCGAAGGTATGGCCGAGGTTGAGCAACGCGCGCGTGCCGTTGGTCTCATGCTCGTCGGCGGCGACGATGCGCGCCTTGGCGGCGACGGCATGCGCGATCGCATGGTCGCGCGCCGCCGGATCGCCGGCGAGCAGCGCCGCGCCGTTCGCCTCGCACCATTCGAAGAAGGCGGGATCGTCGATCAGGCCGTATTTGACGACCTCGGCATAACCGGCGCGGACTTCGCGCAGTGGCAGCGTGTCGAGCAGCGACGGGTCGATCAGCACCAGCGACGGCTGGTGGAAGGCGCCGATCAAATTCTTGCCGGCGCGCGTGTTGATCGCGGTCTTGCCGCCGACCGAACTGTCGACCTGCGCGAGCAGGGTGGTGGGGATCTGGGCGAAGTGGCAGCCGCGCTTGAGGATCGCGCAGGCGAAGCCGACGAGGTCGCCGATCACCCCGCCGCCGAGCGCCACGACATGGTCGCCGCGCTCGACGCCGAGGTCGAGCAGCCGGTCGCACAGGCCGGCGAGATGCTCCCAGCTCTTGGTCTTCTCGCCGGGCGGCAGGACGATCGCCTCGCTCCGCACCCCGGCGGCGGCGAGCACCGCCTGCAACGTGTCGGCATGGGGGCGGACGTTCTCGTCGGTGACGATCGCCATCGTGCGGCCGCGCGCGAGCGGGGCGAGATGGTCGGCGGCGCTTGCGAGCAGCCCGGCCGCGATATGGATCGGATAGCGGCGGTCGCCGAGCTCGACGGTGACGGTTCTCATGCCGCGTGCCGCCCGTGGCCGATCGCCTTCAGGATCGCATTGACCGTGGTCTCGTGCGGGGCGGCGTTGCTGGTGATGTGGATATGCGCCTCGGCGTAGATCGGGTTGCGGATGGCGGCGAGCTCGGCGAGGACCTTGCGCGGGTCCTTGCCGCGCAGCAGCGGGCGGGTGTCGCGGCGGCCGACGCGTTCGGCGAGCACGTCGGGATGCGCGCGCAGCCAGATCGCGGTCGCCTCGGCGAGGATCAGTGCACGCGTCTCGTCGTTGATGAAGGCACCGCCGCCGGTGGCGATCACCTTGGGCGTGCCGTCCATCAACCGCTGGATGACGCGGCGTTCACCGTCGCGGAAATAGGGTTCGCCGAAACGCGCGAAGATCTCCGCGACGGTCATGCCGGCGGCCTGTTCGATCGCGGTGTCGGCGTCGACGAAAGGCAGGCGCATCCGGTTCGCCAGCCGGCGGCCGACGGTCGACTTGCCGACGCCCATCAGCCCCACCAGCACGATCGGCCGAGCGGGATCATGGCGAGCAGGGGCGGCAGCCGGGGGATGAGCGCTTTGCAACATGGAATGGAGCGCTATACAGCGGGTCCGGACGGGGCAAAAGCTCCGCATCCGTCTTTTACGTGTCCTAAGGTACGGTATGTCTCGCTTGGTCCTCTCCGTCATCGTGCTCCTCGTCGTGGTGGGCGGCGGCCTGTTCCTGCTCGCTGGTCGTGCTTCGGAGCGGCCGCAGACGCATGTCGAAAAGGCCGTGACGCTTGCCAACCTCAGCTAGGGCGCATGCTGTGCGCGTCGCCTGGACGGCGGCTTGGCGATGAGTGATCCGGCTGCTCCATCCACGCCGTCACCCCGGACTTGTTCCGGGGTCCACGGTGCCGCAGGAGCAACGGACCAGTCGCCTGCGGAACGGTGGATGCCGGAACAAGTCCGGCATGACGGGGGAATCTTGGCAGCGGTTTCAGGACACAAGCGGCGCTCAGGCTTGCGTCGACTGACGCGCGGCGTCGCCGCCGTCGCGATCACCGCCGCCGCCGTCGCCGCTTATGCGCAGGAGCGGCCCGAATCGATCCTGCCGCCCGGCTTCGGCGAACCGGCGCCTGCCCCCTCGCCCCGCGCGACCTCGTCCGCGCCACGGGCGACGCCCACCGGCAGCGCGCTCACCACCGCGCCGGCACCCGCCGCCACCGGGCTCGTCCAGCCGCTGCCGCTCGACCTGCCGGAACCGGTAGCGAGCGCCACGCCGAGCCCGACGCCGACCGTCGATCCGGCGGTGCTCGCCCAATATGAGATGCCGCTCTCGGCGCGCCGGTCGCTCGACCGGGTCGGACCGGCAGGGGAGCGCGAGGGCGCGCTCGCCGCGGATGCGTTCGGGGAGGCGGACGGGCGCTATCTCGAAGGCCTGATGCGCCGCGTCGCCGCGCCGCTGCCGTCGCGCTGGCTGTCGATCCTGCTGCGGCGGACCTTGGTCGCGCAGCTCGATACGCCGGCGCAGGTCCATGGCGCCGATTTCGCCGCCGAGCGCGCGTGGCTGTTGCTGCGCATGGGCGAGGCGGTCGGCGCGCGTGCTGTCGTGCAGAGCGTCGACAATGCCGGCTATACGCCCAAACTCTATCAGGTCGCGATGAACGCCGCGCTGGCGACCGGCGATCCGGCGGAATTGTGTCCGATCGCCGATGCCGGCTTCGCGGCGACCCGTGAGCGCGGCTGGACGCTGGCGCAGGCGATGTGCGCCGGGCTCGCCGGCGAACCGGCGCGCGCCAAGGCGCTCGTCACCGCCGCGCGCAAGCGCAACGTCGCGACCGGGATCGACCTGCAACTGGCGCAGAAGGTGGTCGGTGCCGGTCCTGGTGGCGGACAGGCGGTGACGATCGAATGGGCGGGGGTCGACGCGCTGACCGCCTGGCGGTTCGGCCTCGCCGCGGCGACCGGAGTCACGATTCCCGCCGACATGTTCGCGACCGCGGGACCGCAGGCGCGCTATTGGTATGCGCTCGCGCCGGGGATCCCGATGGCCGAGCGACTGGCCTCGGCGGAGGCAGCGGCGGGGCAGGGGGTGCTGTCCGCCGCGGCGCTGGTCGACCTGTACGGCGCGCTCGATGCGGCCAACGACACCCCGGCGCCGGTCGCCGCGTCGATCAACGACCTGCGCACCGCTTATATCGGCGGCGACATGGACACGCGGCTGACCGCGTTGCGCGCGCTGTGGGGCACCACGCCCGCCTATCCGCGGCTGGTGCTGACCGCGCGCGCCGCGGCGCGGCTGCCGGTACGGACCGGGATCGCCGACGCGCCGCAGCTCGTCGCGTCGATGCTGACCGCGGGGCTCGATCGCAGCGCGGCGCGCTGGCGGGCCGCGGTCGACGAGGGCAGCGACGCCTGGGCGATGATCGCGCTCGCCGACCCCGACAGCGGCGGGCGGCTGAGCTACCGGCAATTGTCGTCCTATGCGGGCACCGGCAATGCCGCGCTCAAGCAGCGGCTGTTTTTCGCCGGCCTCGCCGGGCTCGGCCGGCTGACGCAGGAGGACACCGAACGCGCCGCCGCGGCGCTCGACGTGAAGATCGGCGCCGAGAACAGCTGGACGCGTGCGATCGATCGTGCCGCATCCGATGGCCAGCCGGGGACGGTGGTGCTGCTCGCCGCGATCGGCATGCAGACGCCGCAATGGCGCGGCGTGCCGCCGGCGATGCTCTACCGGATCGTCAGCGCGCTGCGTGCGGTCGGGCTGGAGGGCGAGGCGCGGATGATCGCCGCCGAGGCGCTCGCGCGGGTGTGAGTAGTGGCGACCCCGCGCTGATCGAGCGGTTCCTCGAGATGCTCGCCGCCGAGGCGGGCGCGGCGGCGAATACGATCGCCGCCTATCGCAGCGACCTGACGCTCGCCTCGGCGTCGGTGCCGGGCGGGCTCGTCGCGGCGGATGATGCACGGTTGCAGGTGCTGGCGGAGGACTGGCGCGCGCTGGCGCGGAGCACCGTCGCGCGCAAGTCGGCGGCGTTGCGGCGTTTCTATGCCTTCCTTGCCGACGAGGGGCACCGCGCCGACGATCCGGGCAAGGCGCTGCCGCGCCCCGGCGCGGCGCGGCCGCTGCCGAAGGTGCTCGACCATGGCGATGTCGAGCGGCTCTTCGCGGCGATCGCCGCGCGCATCGGGGTGGAACGGCCGCTGCCCAACGACCTGCGTCTCGCGGCGCTGGTCGAGCTGCTCTACGGATCGGGGCTGCGCGCGACAGAGCTGGTCAGCCTGCCGCGCAATGCCGTCCATCCCGATCGGCCCTATCTGATCCTCAAGGGCAAAGGCGGGCGCGAGCGGCTGGTGCCGCTGTCCGACCGCGCCCGCGCGGCGGTGGCGGCGTGGCGCGGGCATGTCGCGGTCGAGACGCCGTGGCTCTTCCCGTCGGGCAAGGGGCATCTCTCGCGCATCCGCCTCTACCAGCTCGTCAAGGCGCTGGCGGCGGAGGCGGGCATCCCGCCCGACCGCGTGAGCCCGCACGTGCTGCGCCACGCTTTCGCGACGCATCTGCTTGCCGGCGGCGCCGATTTGCGCGCCTTGCAGTCGATGCTCGGCCATGCCGATATCGCGACGACCGAGATCTACACGCATGTCGATGCGAGCCAGCTGGTCGAGCTGGTCAATGCGCGCCATCCGCTCGGCGATCCCGGGCGCGTTGACGGACGCGCGCGTCGCCCGTAACCGGCGTTCCATGGCGAGCTTCCTCGAATTTGAAAAACCGATTGCCGAGCTGCAGGGGCGGATCGACGAACTCCGCGCAACCGCGGCGGACGGCACGATCGACATCGCGGCCGATCTGGCGCGGCTGCAGGCCAAGTCGGACAAGCTGTTGCGCGATACCTTCGCCAAGCTGACCCCGTGGCAGAAGACGCAGGTCGCGCGGCATCCCGAACGACCGCATTTCAAGGACTATGTCGCCGGGCTGTTCGACGAGTTCGTGCCGCTGGCGGGCGACCGCGCCTTTTCGGACGATCAGGCGATCATGGGCGGCTTCGCCAGCTTCCGCGGCCGCAAGGTGATGGTGCTGGGCCATGAGAAGGGCTCGGACACCGCGACGCGGCTGCGCCACAATTTCGGCATGGGCAAGCCCGAGGGCTATCGCAAGGCGATCCGGCTGGTCGAGATGGCGAGCCGATTCGGCCTGCCGGTGGTGACGCTGGTCGACACGATGGGCGCCTTCCCCGGTATCGAGGCGGAGGAGCGCGGCCAGGCCGAGGCGATCGCGCGCTCGACCGAGGCGTGTCTGGCGGCGGGCGTGCCGGTGGTCGCGGCGATCGTCGGCGAGGGAGGCTCGGGCGGCGCGGTGGCGCTAGCGGCGGGCAATCGCGTGCTGATGTTCGAACATGCTATCTATTCGGTCATCAGCCCCGAAGGCTGCGCCTCGATCCTGTGGCGCACCGCCGACAAGGCGGCGGACGCCGCCGAGGCGATGCGCGTCACCGCGCAGGACCTCAAGACGTTCGGCGTGATCGACACGATCGTCCCCGAACCGCTAGGCGGCGCACATCGCGATCCCGCCGAAGCGATTCGTGCCCTGGGCGATGCGCTCGACGAGGCACTGGCCAGCCTCGATCACCGCGACGCCGCGACGTTGCGGCAGGACCGGCGCGAGAAGTTCCTGGCGATGGGCCGCCTGTAAGCCTCACGAGAAAAAGGGCGGCGGAACCGGAGTTCCGCCGCCCTTCGCATCGATCCTACCCGAAGGTGGGATCAGGTCGCCGACATGTTCGTCGACACGTTGTTGAACGTGGTCTTCAGCTTGTTGCCGAGGCCCTGCATCGCGGCGATCGCGGCGACGGCGATCAGCGCTGCGATCAGGCCGTATTCGATGGCGGTCGCGCCCTTGCTGTTCTTGATGAACTTGCGAATCGTCTGCATTCCGGTCTCCATAATCGACACTTCAGTCACCCGGCTGAACCGGTGAACCGGAGCAGCAGGGCGGACATAACCGGCGCAAGGTTGCTAAACATTTAAACCAGTTTAGCTTTTTCGAGGGCCGGGTCAGCCGGCGTTGACCACTTTGGTGCTGACCTGCTGCCAGACATCGGTATTGGCCCGGGCGACCTGTTTGAGCGCGACGACCATGACGATGACGATCAGCGCGACGATCAGGCCATATTCCACCGCGGTGGCGCCCCGCGAATCGCGCCGGAGATCGGCCGCCGCGCGGCGCCGGCGGCGAGGGGGCGTATGGCCTGACATGGCCGATCAACTATCTGGAGAAATTTAAGGAATGGCTGACGACAGGTCCGAAACGACGCCGATGCCGGTGCGACTGATGCCGGTCGTCGCAGCGGCGCTGATCGACGCCGACGGTCGGGTGCTGCTCCAGCGCCGGCCACCCGGCAAGCAGATGGCGGACCTGTGGGAGTTCCCCGGTGGCAAGATCGAGCCCGGCGAGGCGCCCGAGGCCGCACTCGTCCGCGAGCTGGACGAGGAACTGGCGATCACCGTCGATCCGGCGGCGCTGGTGCCGCTGACCTTCGCCAGCGCCGGGCTCGGCGAGCGGCACCTGCTCTTGCTGCTCTACGTCCTACGCTGCTGGCAGGGCGTTCCGCAGGCGCTGGAGGCGACGGCGCTCGCCTGGGTCGAGCCCGCGGCGATGCGGTCGCTGGCGATGCCGCCCGCCGACGTGCCGCTGGTGGCGATGCTGGAGCGTTTCTTGCAAATCGGCGGTTGACGGTCCGGCCAAAACCGATCATCAGCCGCCCTCCCGCGTCGAGGCCCGATGGCGGAGTGGTGACGCAGAGGACTGCAAATCCTTGCACCCGGGTTCGATTCCCGGTCGGGCCTCCAATCTCCGTTATGCGGTTTCCGACATTTTCACCCGCGCC
This sequence comes from Sphingomonas sp. GW821-FHT04B01, assembly GCF_059420425.1. Classification (NCBI taxonomy): domain Bacteria; kingdom Pseudomonadati; phylum Pseudomonadota; class Alphaproteobacteria; order Sphingomonadales; family Sphingomonadaceae; genus Sphingomonas; species Sphingomonas sp. GW821-FHT04B01. Next base: position 187,749 of record NZ_JBWKTR010000002.1, read on the forward strand.
GCGTCGCGCGGCAGCAGCATCGGCCGCATCCGCAGGCCGAGGCAGATCACCGTCGGCCAGAAGAGCGTGTTGAGGACGTCCGAGGTCGTGTCCTCCCAGCGCCACGAGCCGAAGTTCAGTCGGTCCATCACCTCGTTGAACGCCTCGGCGAGGACGACGAACGACCAGGGCACGAAGCTGCCGAGCGAGCGGCGGGTGAGCAGCCGGGCGATCATCAGCACCGCCATACCGGCGTGGATGTGGAGGATCGTATCGGGAAGGCCGGTGCCGTCGCCGATCCAGTCGATGAATTTGTGATAGGTCGCAGGAAGCATGCCGCGCCTCATACGGACTGTGCACGATGCTGGCCATCCGTTCCGCCGCACGGCAATACGCCTGCGTCCGCTTGGCGCGACGCATCGCGCGCGATACAAGCCGGTTCATCACGAAGTGTATTGCGCAGCTAATACGGTTGTGCGAGAGGGATCAGCATGAATATCAGCGTCGACACCATCCAGCACGATTCCACCGATCTGGCGGTGATGCGGCAAGCGATGGTCGCCAGCCAGCTGCGCACCAATGCGGTCAGCGACCAGCGCGTGCTGGTGGCGATGAACACCGTGCCGCGCGAAATGTTCGTCCCCGCCGAATCGCGCCGTCTCGCCTATCGCGACACCGCGCTGCCGGTCGGCGGCGGCCGTGCGATCAACCTGCCGATGGTCACCGGGCGGCTGCTGACCGAAGCCTATCTGGAAAAGGGCGATCGCGTGCTGCTGATCGGCGCGGCGGGCGGCTATACCGCGGCGCTGCTCGCGCAGATCGTCGCCGAGGTGATCGCGGTCGAGCAGGACCCGGCGCTCGTCGCGCTTGCCCGCGACGGACTGGCCGGAACGCCGAACGTCACCGTCGTCGAGGGACCGCTCACCGCCGGCCATTCCGAGGGCGCGCCGTATGACGTGCTGATCGTTGACGGCGCGGTCGAGCATCTGCCCGAGGCACTGGTCGATCAGATCAAGACGGGCGGGCGCGTCGTCACCGGGCTGACCGAACATGGCGTGATCCGGCTCGCCAGCGGTCGCAAGACCGAAGGCGGGTTCGGACTGTCGCCGTTCCTCGACTGCGATTGCGTCGTGCTGCCCGGCTTCGCGACGCCGCAGGGTTTCAAGTTCTAGACAATGATAAACGGGGGGATGATGCGGGGATTGTTGCTGGGGGGCGCGGCGCTGCTGGGGGTCGTCGCGCCGGCGAGCGCGGAGACGCTGCGCGAGGCGCTGGCCAAGGCCTATGCATCGAACCCGACGCTGACCGGGCAGCGCGCCGCGCAGCGCGCGACCGACGAAAACGTGCCGATCGCCCGGTCGAACGGCATCCCGGGCGTCAACGTGTCCGGGTCGCTCACCGACAATTTCCTGCAGGCGAACAACAACTTCGCCAATCCCGAGCGGACCGCGGCGGGATCGCTCAATCTGTCGGTGCCGATCTTCCAGGGCGGTGCGGTGAAGAATGCGGTGCGCGCCGCCGAGACGCGTGTCGATGCCGGCCGCGCGACGCTGCGCGGCACCGAGGCGAGCACCTTCACCAACGTCGTCGCGGCCTATATGAACGTGATCCGCGACGAGGCGATCACCTCGCTCAACCAGCAGAACGTGCGGGTGCTCGAGGTCAATTTGCGCGCGAGCCGCGACCGGTTCCAGGTCGGCGACCTGACCCGCACCGATGTCGCCCAGTCCGAGGCGCGGCTGGCGCTGGCTCGCGCGCAATTGCAGCAGGCGGAGGCGCAGCTGATCTCCAGCCGCGAGACCTATATCCAGATCGTCGGCACGCCGCCGGTCGCGCTCGAAGAGCCGCCGGCGCTGCCCAATCTGCCCACTGCACCCGATGCGGCGATGAGCGTCGCGCTCAACAACAATCCCAACCTAATCGCCGCGCGGCGTCAGGCGGATGCGACGCGCTATGACGTGAACGTCGCGCGCGCCAACCGGCTGCCGCGCCTGTCGGTCGTCGCGGGGCCGAACTATTTCAACTATCTCCAGACGCTTCCCGCCGGTTCGGGCTTGCCCAATTCGGGCACCGCCGCATCGGCAGGTCTCCAGGTCACGCTGCCGCTGTTCCAGGGCGGGCGCCCCGCGGCGCAGATCCGTCAGGCCGAGGCACTGCGCGGCCAGTCGCTGGAGAACGTCACCGCAACCGAGCGCGCGGTGATCTCGCAGGTGCGGTCGGCCTATGCTGTCTGGCAATCGTCGCAGCAGGTGATTGCCTCGTCGGAGACCGCGGTGAACGCCAACAAGCTGAGCCTCGAAGGCGTGCGCGCCGAGAACAGCGTCGGCACGCGCACGATTCTCGACATCCTCAACGCCGAACAGGAATTGCTCAACAGCCAGGTGACGCTTGTGAGCGCACGCCGCGACGCCTATGTCGCCGGCTTCGCGCTGCTCGCCGCGATGGGCAATGCGGAGGCGCGCGACCTCGGCCTCGACGGGGGGGCGCTGTACGATCCGACCGTCAACTACAAGCGCGTGCGCAACCGGATCAGCGACTACGGCAGCGACGGCGAGCCGGTCCCGGTCGCGGTGTCGACCGCGCAGACGCCGGCACAAAATGCTGCCGTTGCGAAGCCGAGCGATCCTTTGCTCAACACGCCGGTTGACAGGAGCCCCGGTCTGACGACAGGTGCTGCATCGCCAAGCCGCCAATAACGGCGTCGAAAAGGGTAGGGACGTCAGGATCATGGGGGATATGAGCGCGGAGCCGTCGATGGAAGAGATCCTGTCGTCGATCAAACGGATCATCGCCGAGGAAGGCGAGGGGACGCAGGCGCGCTCGCGCCGGACCCGTACGCAGCCCCAGCCGATCGAATCGGAAGCGGCAGAAGTGCTCGAGCTGAGCGATCCGATGCCGTCGCTACATGCGCCGATCCCGGAGCCGCAGCCGCAGCCGCGTTTCGAACCCGAGCCCGACGTCGAGCCGGTGCCCGCCCCGCGTGCCCAGGCACAACCGCAACCCGCCCCTTCGCCGCAACCGACGCGCGCCGCAGCCGTTCAGACGCCGATGTCCGAGGAACCGATCCTGTCCAACCGTGCCGCCGCCGCCAGCCTTGGCTCGCTGGAAACGCTGAGCAAGCTGCTCGTCAAGCCCGAGCCCGAAAGCGAAGGCACGCTGGAGGGTCTGGTGCGCGAGATGCTGCGCCCGATGCTGCGCGAGTGGCTCGACGCGCATCTGCCCGAGATGGTCGAGACGATGGTCGCGCGCGAGATCGCCAAGATCACTTCGCAGATGCGCTGAGGGGTTTCCCGTCGATCACTATGCGTCATCCCTGCCTAGGCGGGGATGACGGTTGATGGCGGATACGCGGTAGCCGACGACCCGTTGCTCCGCCGCGTACTTCTGCCTAACCTGCCGCGCATGAGAACCCTGTTCGCCGCGAGCCTGCTCGCCACCGTCGCGGTCATCGCCGCACCCGCCGCCGCCCGCCAGCTCACCATCGACGATGTCGCCTCGCTCAGCCGGATCGGTGCGCCGACCGTTTCCACGGATGGCAAATGGATGGTCTGGGCGCAGCGCGAGACCGATCTCGCCGCGAATCGCGGACGCTACGACCTCTGGCGGCTCGACCTGTCGCGCAAGGGCGCCAAGCCCGAACCGCTGGTCGCCGAGCCCGAGGTCAACGAGAACGATCCGCAGATCGTCGGCAGCACCGTCTATTTCAGCTCCAACAAGGGCGGCGACGATGCGATCTGGTCGGTGCCGGTTGCCGGCGGCGCGCCGCGCAAGCTGACCGGCTTCCAGGGCGGGTTCGGCGGCTTCAAGGTCGCGCCGACCGCGGACCGTATCCTCGTCTGGGCGGACCGCAAGCCCAACGCGCCGAGCCTCGCCCCGGCGATCGAGAAGAAGGACCCGCAGGCGGGCGAGGGCCGCGTCTACGACAAATTGTTCGTGCGGCACTGGGATACATGGGTCGACGGCAGCCATTCGCAGATCTTCGTCCTGCCCCTGACCGCCGCGGGCGCGCCGGGCGACGGCGTGGCGATCGAACACGGCCTCGATGGCGACGCCCCCTCGCGCCCGTTCGGCGGCGGGGAGGAAGTGTCGTGGAGCGCCGACGGCAAGACCGTCTATTTCGCGTTGCGCATCGCAGGCACCACCGAGCCGTTGTCGACCAATCTCGATATCTGGTCGGCGCCCGCCGACGGGGCGACCGCGCCGGTCAATCTGACCCCCACGAACCGCGCCACCGACACGCTGCCGACGGTCTCGCCCGACGGCCGCAGTCTTGCTTGGGTAGCAATGAAGCGGCCCGGCTTCGAGGCGGACCGGCAGGTGCTGATGCTGCGCGATCTCGCCAGCGGGCAGGTGCGTGCGCTGACCGAAAGCTGGGACCGGTCGGTATCTTCGGTCGCATGGTCGCCCGATTCGAAGCGGATCTACGTCACCGCGCAGGACACGCAGGAAAACCCGCTGTTCGCGGTCGACCCGGCGAGCGGCAAGGTGACGCGGCTGACGCAGCAGGGCCATGTCTCCGCGGTGGCGGCGACGCCGAAGGGCGCCGTGATCGCGCTCAACAGCCTGACCGCGCCCGACGATTTCTACGCCGTTGCGGGCAAGGGCAAGCCCGCGCGGCTGACCCAGGTGAACGCCGCAAAGCTCGCCGGCATCGACATGCCGGGCGTGACGCGCTTCAGCTTCACCGGCGCGAACAACGACACGGTCTGGGGCTATGCGGTCAAGCCGGCGGGCAGCACCGGCAAGGTGCCGGTCGCCTTCATGGTCCACGGCGGCCCGCAGGGATCGAGCGACAACAGCTGGTCGTATCGCTGGAATCCGGCGGTATTCGCCGGCGCCGGCTATGGGCTGGTCGCGGTCGATTTCCACGGCAGCACCGGTTACGGTCAGGCGTTCACCGACGCGATCAGCAACAATTGGGGCGGCTGGCCGCTCGACGACCTGAAAGCCGGGCTCAAGGCGGCGACCGACAAATTCGGCTGGCTCGACGGCGACCGCGCCTGCGCGCTCGGCGCGTCATACGGCGGCTATATGATGAACTGGATCGAGGGCCAGTGGCCCGATCGCTTCAAGTGTATCGTCCAGCACGACGGCGTCTTCGATGCGCGCGCCATGGCCTATGAGACCGAGGAATTGTGGTTCGACGAATGGGAACACGGCGGCAAGGCCTATTACGAGGACCCCGCCGCATTCGAGAAATGGAACCCGGTCAATTACGTGCAGAATTGGAAGACGCCGCAGCTCGTCATCACCGGCGAGAAGGACTTCCGCATTCCCTATACGCAAGGGATCGCCGCCTTCACCGCGCTCCAGCGCCGCGGCATCCCATCGCGTCTGCTGGTCAATCCGAACGAGAACCATTGGGTGCTGAAGCCCAACAATTCGCGGCAATGGTATCGCGAGGTGCTCGGCTGGATGGACCGCTGGACGGCGAAGTAGCGCTTTGCGCGATCGCTCGGGCGGCCTATATCGGCAGCGGAGAAAACGATGACCAAGCCGAAGCCTATTCGTCCGAGCGATTTGCCGACCAAGCGCGTCCGCGCATCCGATGGGACGATCATCCAGATGAAGGTCGTGCAGGCCGACAGCACGACCTTCGCTCAGGATATGCTGGCGGCGTTCCGCTCCAATGTGCGCCGGATCAAGACCGAGCAGCGGAAACGCGCGCGTGCCGAGCAAGACGCCGCGCAGGCCTGAACGGCCGATATTCTGGATTGTCGCCGGGCCGAACGGCAGCGGCAAGAGCTCGCTATACAACAGGACCGATATCGAAGGTTGGGGTGGATCGGTTTGGATCATCAACCCGGACCTGCTGACCGCGAAGATCGCCGAGGTCGAGGGCTTGCCGACCGAGGCTGCGAATCTTGCGGCTGTTCAGCGCGTCGAGCAATGGCTCGAGGCGTCGATCGCCGCCTATCAAACGATCGGCGTCGAAACCGTCCTGTCATCGCCCAAATATCGGCGGCTGGTCGAAATGGCCCGACAACGAGGCTTCGAGATCAGAATGATCTACGTCGTCCTCGATACTGTCGATCTGCAACTTTCCCGCATCCGCAATCGTGTGGCCGAGGGTGGGCACGACGTTCCCGCCGATAAGGTGGCCGCGCGGCGGCTGCGTTCGTTTCGAGAACTGGCGTGGTTTGCGCACCACGTCGACGAATGCCTCATCTTCAACAACTCGACCGGGGAGCCTGCACTGATCGCCCAGAAGATGAAGCGGCTGCTGGTCTGTTGGGATGAACTGCCCGTCGACATGTATGCGCCGTTGGACGAGGGCGGGGTGATCCTGACGACGGATTTGAGCGACTTGGACTGACGTCACCTAGCCGCTACAGCCCCGGCATGACCGAGCTTCCCAAGACCTTCGACCCCGCCGCCATCGAGACCCGCTGGTATCAGCATTGGGAGGCGAACGGCCTGTTCCGCCCCGACCGGCCGAATGCCGAGCCGTGGACGATCGTCAACCCGCCGCCCAACGTCACCGGCTCGCTGCATATCGGCCATGCGCTCGACAATACGCTGCAGGACATCCTGACGCGGCATGCGCGGCTCAAGGGCAAGGACGCGCTTTGGGTGGTCGGCACCGACCATGCCGGCATCGCGACTCAGATGGTGGTCGAGCGGCAGATGGCCACCAAAAGCGAGAAGCGCACCGACTTCAGCCGCGAGGACTTCGTCGCCAAGATCTGGGACTGGAAGGCGGAGAGCGGCGGCGAGATCACCCGGCAGCTGCGCCGGCTCGGCTGTTCGATGGACTGGGCCAACGAACGCTTCACGATGGACGAGGGCTTTTCGAAGGCCGTGCTCAAGGTGTTCGTCGAGCTCCATCGGCAGGGCCTGCTCTACCGCGACAAACGGCTGGTCAACTGGGACCCCGGCCTCGGCACCGCGATCAGCGATCTCGAGGTCGAGACCAAGGAGATCGCGGGCAAATTTTGGCATCTGCGCTACCCGCTCGCCGACGGCTCGGGTTACATCGAGGTCGCGACGACGCGACCCGAGACGATGCTCGCCGACATGGCGGTGGCGGTGAACCCCGAGGATGCGCGCTATACCGCCTTGATCGGCAAGCAGGTGAAGCTGCCGATCACCGGCCGGCTGATCCCGATCGTCGCCGACGACCATGCCGATCCGGCGCTCGGGTCTGGCGCGGTCAAGATCACGCCGGGGCATGACTTCAACGACTTCGAGGTCGGCCGTCGCGCCGGGATCGAGGCGCGCGACATGCTCAACATGCTCGATGCCAAGGCGCAGGTCTGCCAGACCGCAGACGGGCTGATCCCGGCCGAGCTGATCGGGCTCGACCGGTTCGCGGCGCGCGGGGCGATCGTCGAACGGCTCAAGGCCGAGGGCGTACTGATCGCGCACGTCGACAAGGAGGGCGTCGAACACGACGCCGAGCCGCGCACGATCCAGACGCCGTATGGCGACCGGTCCGGCGTGGTGATCGAGCCATGGCTGACCGACCAATGGTATGTCGACGCCAAGACGCTGGCGCAGCCGGCGATCGAGGCGGTGAAGTCCGGCGCGATCAAAATGGTGCCGAAGAGCTGGGAAAAGACGTTCTTCAACTGGATGGACAATATCCAGCCATGGTGCGTCTCGCGCCAGCTCTGGTGGGGACATCAGATCCCGGCGTGGTTCGACGCCGACGGCAAGGCCTATGTCGCCGAGACCGAGGAGGCCGCGCAGGCGCAGGCCGGGGCGGGCGTCGCGCTGACCCGCGATCCCGATGTGCTCGACACGTGGTTCTCCTCCGCGCTGTGGCCGTTCGCGACGCTCGGCTGGCCGGAGACCGACGACCCGACGCTCGGCGGGCGTTACCCCAACGACGTGCTGATCTCCGGCTTCGACATCCTGTTCTTCTGGGATGCGCGGATGATGATGCAGGGCCTGCACTTCATGCAGGAAGTGCCGTTCAAGACGCTGTATCTTCACGGTCTCGTCCGCGCCGCGGATGGCGCCAAGATGTCCAAGTCGAAGGGCAATACCGTCGATCCGCTCGGCCTGATCGACACATATGGCGCCGATGCCTTGCGCTTCTTCATGGCGGCGATGGAGAGCCAGGGCCGCGACATCAAGATGGATGAGAAGCGCGTCGAGGGCTATCGCAACTTCGCGACCAAGCTCTGGAACGCCAGCCGCTTCGCGCAGGCGAACGGCATCGGCGGCTCGACACCGGGCAAGGCGCCCGCGGCGACGCTGGCGGTCAACCAGTGGATCATCGGCGAGACGATCGCGACGGTGCAGGCGATGGACCTCGCGCTCGCCGACCTGCGCTTCGACGCGGCGGCGGAGGCGATCTATCAGTTCGTCTGGAACCGCTTCTGCGACTGGTATCTCGAGCTCATCAAGCCGACGCTCGGCGAGGATGCGGTGACGTATCCGGAGCATGCCGCCGAGACGCGCGCGGTGGCGGGCTGGGTGCTCGACCAGATCCTCGTCCTCCTCCACCCGTTCATGCCGTTCATCACCGAAGAGCTGTGGCATGCGATGGCGCCGCGCGAGCACGATCTGATCGTCGCGCAATGGCCGCTGGTCGACGGCGAGCATATCGATGCCGAGGCGATGGCGGATATCGCGTGGCGCATTCGCCTGATCGGCGAGGTGCGCACCGCCAAGAACGAGCTCGGCATCGCGCCGGGCACGCAGCTCAAAGCCTATGTCCGCGATGCCGATGCGACGACGCAGCGGCGTGTCAACGGCGCCTATACCGCGCTGCGCAAGCTCGCGCGGTTGCAGGAGGTGTCGTTCGCGCCTGCGCCGGCGGGCGCGGCGATCCAGTTGGTCGTCGACGAGGCGACCTATGTCATCCCGCTCGACGGCATCATCGATCTCGATGCCGAGCGCGCCCGCCTGACCAAGGCGATCGCCGCGGCGACGAAGGAGCGCGACGCGCTGGCGGGGCGGCTCGGCAATCCGAGCTTCGTCGAGCGCGCCAAGCCCGAAGCGGTGGAGAAGGCCAAGGCAGACCATGCCGACAAGGCGGCGGAGGCCGAGCGGCTGTCGGCGGCGCTTGCGCGGCTGGGATAGGAGCTGGAACGGCGCCTCCCTCTCCCCGTCACCCCGGACTCGTTCCGGGGTCCACCGGGCCACAGGCGTGCGCTGCCAATTTCGGCCGTTCTCCCAGCCGCAGAGTGGACCCCGGAACGAGTCCGGGGTGACGGGTGGTTCGTGAGAGGGCTCGACCCGACTGAACGATCGCCGCGTCTTCGCGGCGACGCGGTTATCGCGTAAGGCCGCGCCCTTGCAGATGCGAGCGGAGGAGGGGGCATCACGAATGGCGAGACCGCAACGCGACCTGACGTCCGGGCCGATCGGCAAGACGCTCCTGCTCTTCGCGCTCCCCACCTTGGGGTCGAGCGTGCTCCAGTCGATCAACGGCTCGATCAACGCGATCTGGATCGGCCAGCTGCTCGGCGAGCGCGCGCTGGCGGCGACGACCAATGCCGGACTTGTTATGTTCCTGCTGGTATCGGCGGTGTTCGGCTTCGGCATGGCGGCGACGATCCTGATCGGGCAGGCGATGGGCCGGCGCGATATCGACGGCGTCCGCCGCGTGGTCGGCACCGCACACGGTCTGTTCGCGATCCTGTCGCTGCTCGTCGTCGCGGCCGGCTGGATGACCGCGCCGGCGATCCTCACCGCGCTGCGCACCCCGGCCGACGCCTATCCGCTGGCACTTTCCTACCTTCGGGTGATCTTCGTCGCGATGCCGACCAGCTTTCTGGCGGTGCTGCTCAGCATGGTGTTGCGCGGGGCAGGCGATTCGGTGACGCCGCTCAAGTTCATGGCGCTGGGCTCGCTGGTCGACGTGCTGCTCAATCCGCTGCTGATCCGCGGGGCGGGGCCGATCCCCGCACTCGGCATCGCCGGGTCGGCGACGGCGACCTTCATCGCCAATACCGTGTCGTTCGCGGCGCTGCTCGCCTATGTCTACCGCCGCGATCTCGTCGTGCGGCTGCGCGGCGCGGAGTGGCGCTATCTGATCCCCGATCCGGCGCTGCTGCGGCCGATCGTCACCAAGGGCGTGCCGATGGGGTTGCAGATGCTGGTCGCGACCGGATCGGCGCTGGCGATGATCGGGCTGGTCAACGGCTATGGCACGACGACCACCGCCGCTTACGGCGCGGCGAGCCAGCTGTGGACCTATATTCAGATGCCGGCGATGTCGGTCGGCGCGGCGGTGAGTGCGATGGTCGCGCAGAATATCGGCGCGGGGCGCTGGGAACGGGTGGCGCGGATCACGCGATCGGGGCTGCTGCTCAACCTCGCGATGACGGCGGCATTGATCGTCGCGGTCGCGGTGCTCGACCGCGCCGCGCTGGGGCTGTTCCTCGGCAGCGATGCCGGGTCGATCGATCTCGCGGCGCACATCAATATCATCGGCTCGGCGAGCTTCCTGCTGTTCGGCGTCTCGATGGTGCTGTCGGCGACGGTGCGCGCCAATGGCGCGGTGGTCGGGCCGCTGCTGATCCTGGCGGTGGCGCTCTTCCCGATCCGGCTCGGCCTGGCTTATGCCCTGCAACCCAGCTGGGGCGCCGACGCGATCTGGTGGAGCTTCCCGGCCGGCTCGGCGGCATCGATGGTGATGACGATCGCTTATTACCGCTACGGCAGCTGGCGGAAGGGGCAATTGCTGCCCGCGGTCGAGGGCGAGGAGCACGCCAAGGCCGCCACCGAACCGACCGCCAAGCAGATGCCGGTGGGGTGATTTGCCCGCGAAGACGCGAAGGGGGCAGGCTTCGACAGGCTCAGGGCAAACGGTGGGCGTTCGCGTCGCTCTGCAAAGCCCCCGCGTCTCCGCGCCTTAGAGCGAAACCATTTCCCGTATTCGCGACAAATCACTCCGAGGCCGGTACCATCACCTCGATCACCCCGGGGGCGACCTCCGCCATCACCGGCGTATGTGCCAGCACCTCGCCGTCGATCGAGATCGGCAGCGACGGCTTGGTGTCGATACGCAGCGACTTGCCCGAGAAGCTCACCGTATCCTGATGCCGCGATTCGTGGCCGAAGAAGCTCGCCGCCCAGTTCTTCACCAGCGTCCGCTTGTAGCGGCCGGTGACCGCCTGCACGACGATCTCGCCCGAATTGACCGAGGCTTCGTCGACCAGCCAGGTGCCGCCGTGATACGGCCCGTTGGAGATGCGCACCTCGACGACACGCATCGTCTTGGTCTCGTTGCCGTCGTCGACGGTCAGGATGAACGGCTTGAACCGCGCGAACTGCCAGCTCGCCCAGCCGAGATAGCCGATCCGGCCGAGCACCTTCTTGAGGCCGTGCGGCACCGTCTCGGCGATCTGGGGGCTGATCCCCATCGCCGCGCAATTGGCGAAATAGTCGCCGTCGATGCGGCCGAGGTCGATGCGCTTGCGCACGCCGGTGCGGATCGCCTCGATCGCGCCCTCGACGTCCATCGGCAGGCCGAGCGTACGCGCGAAACTGTTGGCGGTCCCGAGCGGCAGCACGCCGAGCACCACGTCGTGGCCGACGAGCAGGTCGACCAGCCCGCTGATCGTGCCGTCGCCGCCGCCGAGGATGACGAGCTGCGGTTTCTTGGCGAGCGCGTTGCGCACCGTCTCGACGAGGTCGTCGGGATTTTCCACGGCATGGGCATCGACGGGATAAGGTAGTCCGCTCAACGCCTTGCATGCGCGTTCGAACAGGGCCTGACCTTTTCGGGACTTGGCGTTGACGATCAGAGCGGCGGACGTGAACTGGGTCATGGGGTTCCGATCGGTTACGGGCGCGCAACGCTTGGCAAGTGCGCCGCGATCCCTCAAAGCCAGCCATACCCGTCAAGCAGGATGCGTCATGACCGCTGCCTATCCCGCGCTCCGTCTGCGCCGTACCCGTTCGAGCGGCTGGAGCCGCCGCCTCCATGCCGAAACCGTGCTGACCCCGGCCGATCTGATCTGGCCGATGTTCATCGTCGGGGGCGAGGGCGTCGAACAGCCGATCGACAGCCTGCCCGGCGTGTCGCGCTGGTCGGTCGACGGCATCGTCGCGCGGGCGAAGGAAGCGCACGATCTCGGCATCCCCTGCGTCGCGCTGTTTCCGTTCACGCCGGCTGAGCTCAAGACCGACGACGGGCGCGAGGCGCTCAACCCCGACAATCTGATGTGCCGTGCGATCCGCGCGATCAAGGATGCGGTGCCCGAGGTCGGCGTGCTGACCGACGTCGCGCTCGACCCCTATACCAGTCACGGCCATGACGGATTGGTCGACGCGGCGGGCTATGTCGTCAACGATTCGACCGCGGATCTGCTGATCCAGCAGGCGCTCAACCAGGCGCGCGCTGGTGCCGACATCATCGCGCCGTCCGACATGATGGACGGCCGCATCGGCATGATCCGCAGCGCGCTTGAGGGCGAGGGTGCCCACAACGTCCAGATCATGAGCTATGCCGCCAAATATGCGAGCGGCTTCTACGGCCCGTTTCGCGACGCGGTCGGCAGCCGCGGGCTGCTCAAGGGCGACAAGAAGACCTATCAGATGGATGCCTCCAACGCGGAAGAGGCGCTGCGCGAGGTCGCGCTCGACCTTGCCGAGGGCGCGGACAGCGTGATGGTCAAGCCCGGCCTGCCCTATCTCGACATCATCGTGCGGGTGAAGACGCGCTTCGAGGTGCCGGTGTTCGCCTATCAGGTGTCGGGCGAATACGCGATGCTCGAGGCCTCGGTTGCCGCCGGCGCGGGCGAGCGCGACGCGCTGGTGCTGGAGACGCTGATGGCGTTCAAGCGCGCCGGCTGTTCGGGCGTGCTGACCTATCACGCAGCGCATGCGGCGCGACTGCTGAATGGCTGAGCCAACGGAGGGCGCCATGCGCGCCTGCCGCATCACCTTCGTGGTCACGATCCTCACCGGATCGTTCCTGCTGTTCCTCGTCCAGCCGATGGTCGCGCGGATGGCGCTGCCGCGGCTCGGGGGCGCGCCCGCCGTGTGGAATTCGGCGATGCTCGTCTATCAGACGCTGCTGCTCGGCGGTTACGCCTATGCGCACGCGCTGGCGCGGGTGCGGCCGGGGTTGCAGGTGCTCATCCATCTCGGGGTGCTGCTGGTCGGCGCGGCATGGTTGCCGATCGGGCTCGCGCTGACCGGCAGCCCGGCGGGTGTCACCCCGGCGCTGTGGGTGCCGTGGCTGCTCGGTGCATCGATCGGGCCGTTGTTCTTCGCCGTCTCCGCACAGGCGCCGCTGGTCCAACGCTGGTTCAGCATCGCGAGCCGCGAGGGCGATCCCTATGCGCTCTATGCGGCGTCCAACCTCGGCAGTTTCGGCGGGCTGATCGCCTATCCGTTGCTAGTCGAGCCGTTGCTCGCGCTGCGCCAGCAGAGCTGGCTGTGGAGCGGCGGCTATGTGCTGTTGATCGTGCTGGTGATCGCCTGCGCGTTCCGCCTGCCGCGCGGGGCGAGCGCCGATGTCGCGCGGCCGACCAGCGTACCGGCGACGCGGCGACGGATAATGCACTGGGTCGCGCTGGCGCTGGTGCCGTCGGGGCTGATGCTCGCGACCTCGACCTATATCACCACCGATATCGTCGCGATGCCGTTGCTGTGGGTGCTGCCGCTCGGCCTCTATCTGCTCAGCTTCACGATCGCCTTCGCCGCCAACCGCGAGATCGCCGATTTGCTCACCCGGATCGCGCCGATCACCATCCTGATGTTCGGCGGGGTGATGATCGGCGGATTCAACGAATCGCCGTTGGTCAATCTCACCATCGCGCTGACGTTGTTGTTCATGGCGTCGGTCGCGCTGCACACCCAGATGTACCGGCTGCGGCCCGAGCCAGACCGGCTGACCGGATTCTATCTCGCGATGGCATTCGGCGGCGCGCTCGGCGGCGTGTTCGCCGGGCTGGTCGCGCCGGTGGTGTTCGACTGGACCTATGAATATCCGATCCTGATCTTCGCGGCGGGGCTGCTCGTGCCGCAGGTGTTCCTGACGCACCGCATCCGCAGCCTGTGGACGACGCCGGCGAAGCGGCGCCTCGCTTATGCCGGCGTCGTGGCGACGCTGGTGCTGCTCACGGCGCTGACCTTCCGCGGGCCGGTGGCGCTGTTCGGCGAGGGGCATCAGGGGCTGACCTTCATCGGCATCGCGCTGATCGGGGTGATCTCGGTTGGTGCGCGCCCGTCCTATGCGATGATCCTGGCGGTGACGCTGGTGATCTTCGGCGGCTGGCGCGCGGTGGAGCTGTCGCTCGAACAGGGCGCGCGGACGCGCAGCTATTTCGGCGTGTACACGATCCGCGACGGGCGCGGCGTGCGCGAGCTCGACCATGGCACGACGGTGCACGGTATCCAGTTCACCGGCAGTCCCGTCCTCGAACGGCTGCCGACGACCTATTACGCGCCACCCTCCGGCATCGGCCGCGCGATGGAGGCACTCGACGGACTGTACGGCCCGGCGGCGCGGGTCGGGGTGGTCGGACTGGGGACCGGGACGCTCGCCTGCTATGCGCAGCCGGCGCAGCGCTGGCGCTTCTACGAGATCGATCCGGCGGTGGTGCGGATCGCGCGCGACACCGGCCAGTTCACCTATCTCAGGAACTGCCTGCCGCGGCCCGACATCCGTATCGGTGACGCGAGGATCAGCATCGAGGCGGACCGGCCGGCGAGCCTCGACCTGCTCGCGCTCGATGCCTTCTCGTCCGACGCGATTCCGATGCATCTGATGACGCGCGAGGCGTTCGGCGATTATGCGCGGGTGCTGCAACGCAAGGGGCTGCTGCTCGTCCATATCTCCAACCGCTTCCTTGATCTCGAACCGGTCGTCGCCGCCGCGGCGCAGGCGGGCGGCTGGCAGGCCGCCAAGCTCTATTACCAGCCCGAGCAGCCCACCCCCGTCGCCTCGCCGAGTCAGTGGATCGCATTGTCGCGGGACCCGGCGACGATGCGCGCGCTGGGCAAGGCGGATGCGCGCTGGGTGCCGCTTACCCCACGCGCCGGCTTCGTCGCCTGGACCGACGATTATTCGACGATCCTGCCGCTGCTCAAGTGGCGTCGCTAGGCGGCGCGCAGCATCGCCTGCAGCCGGTCGATCGTGGCACTCTGTCGATCCGCCTCGGCGACGATCCGTTCGCGCAGCGTGGCGAGCGCGGGATAGGCGGGGGCGAGCGCCGCGGCGCGGTCGGTCGCCGCCCGGTCCAGATCGGTGAGCAGCGACGAGGTCTGCGCCCGCCAGTCGTCCAGTCCGGCCAGCGCCGATTGCGCATCGAGCCAGGCATCGCTGCCGACGCCTTTGCCCCGCGCGCGACCGGCGGCGGCGTCGGCCTTGGCGGCATCGTTGCCATACCCCTTGGCGATCGTATCGAGCGTGCGCTGCCAGTCGGCGATCTTCGCATCGAGCGCCGGATCGGGCTTGGCTTCGACGATCGCGACCGCCGGTTCGGCGAAGCCCAGTTTCTCCACCGCACGCGGCGCCAGCGACGGATAGGGCGTCGCATCGTGCGCGCAGCTGGCGAGCGGGAGGAGGACGAGCACGGGGGCGAGCAGGAGGGCGGTTTTCATGCCATCGGTCTATGCGCGCGCAGAAAATGGCGCAACGCACTTGCGCCGGGCGAAACGTCTGCTATCAGCGCGCCTCCGATGTGCGCCCGTAGCTCAGCTGGATAGAGCATCAGACTACGAATCTGAGGGTCGGACGTTCGAATCGTTCCGGGCGCACCAGGATCTCCCCCGCGGACCAGAGATGGTTCGGCGGGGGTTTTCATATCCCCCGTCGGCGATCACGGGGTGGCCGTGCGGCGGATGACGGCCTAAGCGCTGGCCATGCTGCGCGCGATCCTCTCCTTCTTCGAACCTTTCATCCTGATGCTGCTCGGCACGGTGGTGATCGCCAGCCTGGTGCCGGCGCGAGGGGGCTATGTGGATATCGTCGCCGGCGCCGCGGATGTCGGCATCGTGCTGCTCTTCTTCCTGCATGGCGCCAAATTGTCACGCGCCGCGATCTGGGAAGGCGCGCGCAACTGGCGGCTGCACCTCACCGTCGTCGCCACCACATTCCTCGTCTTCCCGCTGTTCGGCCTCGCGCTCGGCCGGTTGCCCGGTCTCACCGGCGCGGTGGCGACTGGGATGCTGTTCCTCACCTTGCTCCCGTCGACGGTGCAATCCTCGATCGCCTTCACCGCGATCGCGCGCGGCAACGTCGCCGCGGCGGTGTGCAGCGCCTCCTTCTCCAACCTGGTCGGCATCGTGCTGACCCCGGCGCTGGTCGCGCTGCTGATCGGCAGCGGCGTCGGCGGGCAGGGGAGCGGCATTTCGCTCTCGGCGGTCGAGGCGATCGTCGCGCAGTTGCTGCTCCCGTTCGTCGCCGGCCATCTGCTGCGGCCGTGGATCGGCGGCTTTGTCGCGCGGCAGAGGCGGCTGCTGACGATCGTCGATCGCGGCTCGATCCTGCTCGTCGTCTACAGCGCCTTCGGGGCGGCGGTGGTCGAGGGTCTGTGGCACCGCGTATCCCCGGAGGACCTGATGCTGATCGGCCTCTTCTGTTCGGTGCTGCTCGCTGCGGTGCTGGCGTTCACCTGGCTGGCCGGGCGGCTGCTCGGTCTGCCCCGCGAGGATGCGATCGTGCTGTTGTTCTGCGGCTCGAAGAAGAGTCTCGCCTCCGGGGTGCCGATGGCGGGCGTGCTGTTTCCCGCGGCGCAGGTCGGCGCGGTGCTGTTGCCGGTGATGCTGTTCCACCAGCTCCAGCTGATCGCCTGCGCGGTGATCGCGCGGCGCTATGCCGATGCGGCGGGCGTGACTGCCGGTGTAACAGAAAGTTAGGTGGCCGGGTGACGGCAGCCGATGCCGTGCCGGCGGATCTTGGGTCCGCCGGCACGGGTACGTCAGAGCTTCGCCCGCACCGAGAAGCTGAAGTTCCTTGAGAAATAGCGGACATCCCGCGGCACGTCGTATGTGCCGAAATAGCTCTTGGTGCCGTTACGCGTCAGGTTGGACCCTTCAAGCGCGACGGTCAGGTGTTTGTTGATGTCATAGTTGATCGAAGCATCGAGCCGTTCGATCGGGTCGACGAAGATGTTGTTATACGGGTTATAGGCGTCGCGCCAGACCTGTTGCCGCGAACGCCAGTTGTACGCGACGCGGACGTTGAGACCGTTGCGTTCGTAGAAGCCGACCAGATTGTAGATGTACTTCGATACCCAGAGATAGGGACCAGAACGCGCAACTGCATCATATTTGTTGTTATATGATGGATAATCGACATGGGTCATGTTGAGCGTGGCGTTGACCGAGCCGCCGAACGATTTGAGTATGCCGGGCAGGAAGGTGAAGAAGGTGGTTGCCGATCCTTCCAGAACGCGATGATGCCCCTTGCCGAGATTATAGGGGCGGGTAACCAGCGTCGGCATATCGGGCGACTCCGGAAGGTATTCCGGGAGTTGTTGGTTGGCGAGCAGACCGTCCTGGTTCCACTGCCACGCAGCCAGGCTGATCGATCCTGTCGCGCCGAAATACCATTCCAGCGACGCGTCATAGGCGGTCTTCTTGATCGGGCCAAGCTTGGGATTGCCTCCCGAGGCATAGGGTTGGCCGGCATTGGCAAGGTTTATGTAAAGCGCAGGGTTGAGCAGATAAGAGGAGGGGCGATCGACCCCATAGGTATATGAGGTGCGAAGCTGCAATTTTGGTGTGATGTGGACGATCGCATTCAGGCTGGGCAACACATCGAGAGAATTATTCTTCGGCGCGTTTAGCGTGTCGGTATCGACGACCTGATAGCGTCCGTTGACCAACTCGACCGATGTTGTGCGCTGTAATGCCCTCAACTTTCTGATCGTGTTGACCAGCCGCGCTCCGACCGTCCCTTCGATCGGGAAGAGCAGTTTGACATTATAATGAACCATGCCGTACCCGGCGTACGTCGTTTCGGGACCCGAAAAGGCGCGGAATGGATTGTACGCCGGATAATAGTCGATCAGCTCCGGATGAACTTTGACCGCCAGACTGCGGATGGCGTTGAAGCTGGAGCGAATCGAGTCGTTGTCGCCAATCAGCCAATTGGCATTGGACCCTCCCTGAGCAGCACCGAGGCCCGAAAGGTGATAGTCTGGCAAGCTACTGATCGGTATCCGTAGGTTGTAAAATTCCCGTTGGCCCCACTGGCGATCATAGACACGTTCGAAATAGCGCACGCCGACCTTGAACCAATCGACCAAATTCCACGGCGTGTTGTACCGCAGGTCCGCCTGGAACTCTTTTGCGCTATTATGGGTGAATTCCTTGCGTTGCGAAAAACCGTCGACGTAGAGATAGTTCTTGGGATCGGTCAGGTCGATGTTCTTGAAGGTGACCTTCGAACCGCCTTTCGGGTCGGCGGGATCGTTGAACACGACGTCGAACTGCGGTTGCTGATTGAAGCGCACCCAGTGGAAGATGTCGTTCGAGTCGTTGTCCGATCGGGTGTAGTTCACCCAGGTGTTGAACTCGAACTGGTCGCTGCGATATTCGGCCTGGAAGCGCCCGTTGAAGGCGACGGTCTTATGCTGGTAGGAATCGCGCCCCGGGCCTACCGGGTCGATGCTATTGAGTGAAACGGATTTCACCAGACGGCCGTCATCCGCCATCACGATGTTCGACAACACGGGTGGCGGCGCAGACGAGGCCGAGTAGGTGACCGGAATGTCGAACCGGTGATCCGCCCACAGCATCGTCTGATGGTTGTATCCGCCTTCCAGCGTGATCGACCAATGGTCGTCCGGGCGCCATTGCGCCGATGCCGAAAGTGCTGCGCGCTGGGACCAGCCGTTCGTCCCGGCAAAGCCCACCTGCGGCGGAATATAGGTATTCGCCGGAAGCGTCGTGGGTGAGACGATCAGGCGGGGATCGGTGATCAGAGCCGGCAGCGCATTGTAGCGGATCGCCTCGTTCCACCTCACCTTGTTGTAGGTGCCGTTGAGCGTGAAGCCCAATTTCCCGATACCGGTGTCGGCATTGTAGGCGATCAGCGCGCTGTAGTACGGATTGAAGCGCTTCACCTGGTCCGCATAATCTTCGCGCAGGTTCAGCGAGTAGGTGGCGCCGTGCTTGAAGTCGGTCGGACGGCGCATGGTGAGATTGACCACCCCGGTCTGACTGCCCTCGACCTGATCGGGCGTGCGCGTCTTGTAGACTTCGATGCCGGCGACGAGGTCCGACGCGATATCCTGGAGATAGGTGGTCCGGTCGCCCGCGGAGAAGGTCGGTGACCCGTTGACCGTGGTCATCACCCCATCGAGCCCCCGGATCTTGATCGTGCCGCCTTCACCACGTTCGCGATCGATCTGTACACCCGGAACGCGGGCGAGTGCCTCGGCGACGTTTTTGTCCGGCAATTTGCCGATGTCCTGCGCAACCACGACGTCGACGATCTGCTGCGCGTGCCGCTTCGCGGCGCGGGCGCCCTTCACGTTCTCGCGCAGGCCGATGACGACGATGTCACCTTCAAGTCGTCCCGATTCGTTGCTGATCTTGGGTTGCGATTCGTCAACCTTCGATGAGCTGGCCGCCTTCTTGGTGCGCTTGCTCTCACGTTCTTGAACTTTCACCTTTTTCTTCTGTTCGGTAGCCTTATCCTCTGCATTCGCCTGGGTTTTTGCGTCTTGTGTCTGTGCTGTGGCATCGCTGACAGCAAACGCTGCGACCATCGCCGTAACGGCGACCCCTGCGACAAGTTTTCCTTTTCTCGACATCGACTTGGCCTCCCCCCTGTTACCGTTGGGCTGCATGGCCCCTCCATGGCCCCCGGCTCGGAATAAATACGATATTCAGTTTCTGTATTGTCCTACAAATCTTTTTGATCCAAACAGGCGAAAGGGGCAGCCGATGCGATTGTTGCGCATCCGGTTAATCCGGCGTCACGCCGAGGGGGCGGGTCAAGTCAGGGGAGAGGAAGATGACGGGGGAGGAATGGTTCGAGGGCGACGTCGGGGTGTGCAATGGCGGTCGCCGTGCTGCACTGGCAGCGCTGGTAGGGGGCGCGATCCTCACCGGACTGGCGAGGCCGGCCACGGCGCAGGTGTCGTCGTCGGTCGATACCGCGCCGCTACAGTTCGCGCTCAACCTGCAATATCTTACGACCAACTTCTTGCAGGTTCTGACATATGGCAAAGGGCGGCAGTTGCCGGCCGAGCATATCCGCGGCGGCGAACTCAGCGATCAACCGGGGGTGTCGGCGACGTCGGTGCTCCCGGTCAGCTTCCCCAGCGGCGTGCGCGGCATCCAGGCCCGTATCCACGAGATGGCGGACGAACATTGGTATCGTACGCTGATGCTACGCGGAATCTTGCGTGCCGATGCGCCCGCGCAGACCCTGATCGACTATTCGGCGGCGACTTTCGCCAGATTGTTCGTGGCGGCCGGCGCGATGACGGCGGACACGACCTTGTACCTCTACGAACCGTCGCCGACCGACGCCTTCGAGATGGTCCGCAACCTACTGCTGGCAGCGGAGACCTTCGTGAGCGTTCAGGCGTCCGTTTATGCCGCGCTGCTGCCGGGCATGACCAACGAGGTGACGCGGCCGATGATGGCGTCGATGGCGGCGAGCGCCGCCAGCAACGCCACGACGATCCGGTCGATGCTGTATGAATTGGCTCAGTCCAGCCCTGGCCTACTCACCAAGGTCGACCGGCTGGCGGCATGGCGGGACCGGATCGATGGATCGACAGGCACCGACCTGGGGCTGTCGCCGGTCGATGGCACGGCGCGCACGGCAACGACCGATGCGACCGGCGTCTATCTCGGCCGAACGCCGCAACAGGCGCTCAACGTGCTTTTCATGAGCGCGGATGCGGTCACGCGAGGCGGTTTCTTCCCGAACGGAATCAACGGCGCCGTCGTGCGCAGCGGCAAAGCGAACTGATCTACAGCAGCAAGGGGGGATGATATCATGGGCATGAACGTGAAGGGGACGGATGTCAGCGAAACGCGGCGGCGCGTCCTCGGATTGATCGGCGGTGCATCGGTGGCGGCGGGGGGGCTGGCGTTGCTGTCGGGGTGCAACGACGAAATCCGGGATGCGACCAGCGTTCCTGCGCCCACCCCGACGGCAACGGCGACGGCCACCGCCGCCGTACCGGGGGCCTATACGGCGACGAGTGCAGATTGGCTGAACTTCACGTTGCAGCTGCATTACCTGCTCGCCGCCTATCTCCAGCGCTCGCTCGATGGGACGACGCTGTCGGCGAGTTTAACGAGCGGCAGCGGTGCGGCGGGGCAGGTGAAGGGCGGGCAAGCGGTCGCGTTTTCCGATCCGGCGCTCAAGACGCTGGTGCGCGAGGTCTGGGGTGCGACGGTTGCACGCGTCGGCCTGCTGCGTCGAGCGCTGGGGTCGGCGGTCACCGCCCAGCCTTCGATCGACATCTCCGGAGGGCAGGGTAGCGCCTTTCAGGCGATCGCCGCCTATAGTGGCCCCAACGCCCAGGCGCCGGCGAGCGCCTTCAACCCCTATGCGTCGGAAAAGGACTTCCTGCTCGGTGCGGTGGCATTGTTCGCCGTCGCCACCAGTGCGATCACCCGGGTGGCTGCCGTCGCCGGCAGCGATGTAAGCGCATCGCTCGGTACGCTGAGCGCCGGGGTGGCGGCGAACGACTCGACGGTGCGCAATGCCCTATTCTACCGGGCAGACCTCGAGCCGCTCAAGCCAGCCGCGGGTGAAACCTCGTTGTTCGACCGCGCCAATGCCATGAGCGGCGGACGCGACCAGTTCGATGGCCCCAGCACGCTTGATCGGGGTATCGGGAATTTTTCGGGCAAGAACGCCGTGACGTCGAACATCACGATCAAAGACGCCAATTGGATCCAGATCCGTCGTACTCCGGAGCAGGCATTGGGCGTGCTTTATGCTTCCGCCACTTCCGTGCCGTCCGGCGGCTTCTTCCCGGCGGGAGTCAACGGGACGATCCACATCAGCGGGGCCAACATCACCTGAGACCAACGGCGCGGCCGCCGGGCCGCGCCTATCGCGTAGCCGCAGCGACCGCCGCCAGCACCTGGTCCGCCAGTTCAGGGCGGCAGATCAGCAGGTCGGGGAGCAGCGGATTGGCGCAATTGTAGACCAGGGGGCTGCCGTCGATGCGCGAGGCATGGAGGCCCGCCGCCAGCGCCACCGCGGCGGGCGCGCAATTGTCCCATTCATACTGGCCGCCGTCGTGCAGGTAGATGTCGGCGCGGCCGTCGACCACCGCCATCGCCTTGACCCCCGCCGACCCCATGCCGACCCGTGTCGTCGCCAGCGCCTCGCTGACCCGCGCGACCATGTCGGTCATGCGGGTGCGGCTGACCACCATGCGCGGGGCGGCGGCGCTGCGCAGATGCGTGCAGCGCGCCTCGGCGGTGGTGTAGACGCGGCCGGTGGTCGGCACCGCCACCGCGCCCACCGTCGGACGGCCGCCGATCGCGAGGCCGATATGCACCGCCCAATCGTCGAGCCCCTCCGCATAGTCGCGGGTGCCGTCGAGCGGATCGACGATCCACACCCGCTCGGCCGCACAGCGGGCGCGGTCGTCGATCGATTCCTCCGACAGGATGAAGTCGTCGGGTCGCGCGGCGCGCAGGCGATCGAGGATCAGCGTGTTCGCCTCGCGATCGCCGGCGTCGCCGAGCGCCTTGCCGTGCGCCTCGCCGCGGTCGCGGATCGCGAGCAGCAGTGCGCCGGCCTCTACGGCGACGCTGCGCGCCAGTTCGACGTCGGTGGCCGCAGCCGTCACAGTTCGAAACTCCACACGCCGAGCACATGCTCGACGATCCGTTCGGCGGCAGCCTCGGCGCTTTCGCGACGCGTGTCGATATGGATATCGGGCCGCTCCGGCGGTTCGTAGGGGCTGGAGATACCGGTGAAATGCGCGATCTCACCGGCTCGCGCCTTGGCGTAGAGACCCTTGGGGTCGCGCGCCTCCGCCTCGGCCAGCGGCGTATCGACGAAGATCTCGACGAACTCGCCGGCGGGCAGCAGGCCGCGCACCAGATCGCGCTCGGCACGGAACGGCGAGATGAAGGCGGTCAGCACGATCAGCCCGGCATCGGTCATCAATTTAGCGACCTCGCCGACGCGGCGGATGTTCTCGATCCGGTCGGCATCGCTGAAGCCGAGATCCTTGTTGAGCCCGTGGCGGACGTTGTCGCCGTCGAGCAGGAAGCTGTGGCGGCCGAGCGCATGCAGCTTCTTCTCGACCAGATTGGCGATCGTCGACTTGCCCGATCCCGACAGGCCGGTGAACCACAGCAGCCGCGGCGACTGGCCCTTCTGCCGGGCGTGCGCCTCGCGGGTGATGTCGACCGATTGCCAATGTACGTTCTGCGCGCGGCGCAGCGCGTGGTGGATCATCCCGGCGGCGACCGTCGCATTGGTCTCGCGATCGATCAGGATGAAGCCGCCGAGTTCGTGGCTGTCGGCATAGGGCTGGAAGACCAGCGGCGCGTCGGTGAACACCTCCGCCACGCCGATATCGTTGAGCGCCAGCGTCTTGGCCGAGAGATGCGCCTGCGTGTTGACGTCGACGACATGCGCGGGCGGCTGCACCGTGGCGCCGACAGTGCGGGTGCCGAGCTTGAGCCAATAGCCGCGACCGGGGACGAGCGCGGTATCGGCGAGCCAGACGAGCGTCGCCTCGAACTGGTTGGCGGCCTCGGGCGGCGCCTCGGCGGCGGCGATGACGTCGCCGCGCGAGCAATCGACCTCGTCGGCGAGCACCAGCGTCACCGCCTCGCCGGCGCCAGCCGTGTCGCGATCCCCGTCATAGGTGACGATCCGCGCGACCTTGCTCGTCTTGCCCGACGGGACGATCCGGATGGGATCGCCGGTGCGGATGCGGCCGGCGGCGATCGTGCCGGCGAAGCCGCGGAAATCGAGATCGGGCCGGTTGACCCATTGGACCGGCAGCCGGAACGGTGCGGCGGTCGCCCGATCGGCCTCGATCGGCACGGTCTCGAGATGCGGCAGCAGCGCCGGCCCTTCGTACCAGGGCATGGCGTCGGAGCGGGCCAGTATGTTGGCGCCGGTCAGGCCGGAGAGCGGGATGGCGGTGAAGCCGGCGATGCCGATACTGTCCGCAAACGCTTCGTAATCGGCGACGATCTGCGCGAACCGCGCCTGATCGTGATCGACCAGGTCCATCTTGTTCACTGCCAGCACGATGTGGCGGATGCCGATCAGATGGGCGAGGAAGGAGTGGCGCCGCGTCTGCGTCAGCACGCCCTTGCGCGCGTCGATCAGGATCACCGCCAGGTCGGCGGTCGAGGCGCCCGTCACCATGTTGCGGGTATATTGTTCGTGGCCGGGCGTGTCGGCGACGATGAACTTGCGCTTGTCGGTGGCGAAGAAGCGATAGGCGACGTCGATCGTGATGCCCTGCTCGCGCTCGGCGGCAAGCCCGTCGACGAGCAGGGCGAAATCGATATTCTGCCCCTGCGTGCCGAGCCGCTTGCTGTCCGCCTCGAGCTGGCTGAGCTGATCCTCGAAGATCGTCTTCGAATCGTAGAGCAGCCGGCCGATCAGCGTGGACTTGCCGTCGTCCACCGAGCCGCAGGTGATGAAGCGCAGCATCGATTTGTGCGCATGACCGTCGAGGTAGGCATGGATGTCCGCGGCGATTAGCGCGTCGGGCGTATAGGCGGTCATCAGAAATACCCCTCGCGCTTCTTCTTCTCCATGCTGGCGGCCTGATCGTGATCGATCGCGCGGCCCTGGCGTTCGGAGGTGGTGGTGAGCAGCATCTCCTGGATCACGTCTGGCAGGGTCGCCGCCGCGCTCTCGACCGCCCCGGTCAGCGGATAGCAGCCGAGCGTGCGGAAGCGGATCGAGCGTTCGACCGGCACTTCGCCGGGATGCAGCCGAAAGCGATCGTCGTCGACCATCAGCAGAATGCCGTCGCGCTCCACCGTCGGGCGCGGCGCGGCGAAATAAAGCGGGACGATCTCGATCCCCTGATCGAGGATGTACTGCCAGATATCGAGCTCGGTCCAGTTGGACAGCGGGAAGACGCGGATGCTCTCGCCGCGGTGGATGCGCGCATTGTAGAGGCTCCAGAGTTCGGGCCGCTGCGCCTTGGGGTCCCAGCCCTGACTCGCCGAGCGGAACGAGAAGATCCGCTCCTTGGCGCGGCTCTTCTCCTCGTCGCGGCGCGCGCCACCGAAGGCGACGTCATAGCCGCCCGCCTTCAGCGCCTGTTTGAGCCCCTCGGTCTTCCACAGATCGGTGTGGCGGCTGCCGTGATCGAAGGGGTTGATCCCCGCGGCGACCGCATCGGGATTGGTGTGGACGATCAGCTCCATCCCGGCATCGGCCGCGGCCTTGTCGCGCAAGTCGTACATCGCGCGAAATTTCCACGTCGTATCGACGTGCAGCAGCGGGAAGGGGGGGCGTGCGGGGAAGAAGGCCTTGCGCGCGAGGTGCAGCATGACCGCCGAATCCTTGCCGACCGAATAGAGCATCACCGGCCGTTCCGCCTCGGCGACGACTTCGCGCATGATGTGGATGCTTTCGGCTTCAAGCCGTTGTAAATGGGTAAGCCCGCTCATCAGCGTCCAGATAAGCATCCTGCGCGACGATGCGACGAACTTATCCTATCGGGCGGCCCTAGTCCGACTGCCGCCGCTCGACCGAATCGAGCAGCACGCCGCCGACCATGAACACCGCGATCGGACAGCAGGCGAACAGCAGCCAGCCGCCATAGCCCGGATATTGCTGGAGATAATGGATGCCGCGCTCGACCGCGCCGAGGCCGAGCCCATAGATGACGAGGAACGCCTCGAATTTCGTCTTGATGGTGAAGAGGCGTTTGATCCGTGTCCACATGCGCTGCCCCACGCAAGCACCGGGCCAGTGGCGGAAAACTGCCATTCGCCGCGGGCAGCGTTAGGTTAATTGTCAATTAACCCGACAGGTCCAGCGCCTGCCGCAGCCTGCCGTGGGCGGTTTCGATGTCCCGGATGAGGGCGTCGTCGCCGAGGGCGTCGGGGTCGATCGTCTCGGGCCACCAGCGGCGGACGATCGCGCCGATCGCATCGAGCTTCGCCGCATCGACGAGGAAGCGCGGATCGATCGTGGCGGGATCGGCGACGACGCGCAGCCGCAGGCAGGCGGGGCCGCCGCCATTGGCCATCGACTGGGTGACGTCGACCGTCTCGACCCGGCGGATCGGGCCGTTGCCGGCCTGATGGCGTTCGAGCCAGCCCCAGACCGCGCTATTGGCCCTGGCCTCCATCGGCACGACCAGCGTCGGCCCGTGCGCGGTCGTCACGAGCTGTGCGTTGAACAGATAGGAGGCGATCGCGTCGGCGAGGCTGACCTCGCTCTCCGGCACCTCGACGATCTCGACTTCGGGCAGCAGGCGGCGCAGGTCGGCGTAGAGCCGGTCCTTGTCGGCGAAGGCGCGCTCGTGCGCGAACAGCACGCGTTCGTTGGCGACCGCGACGACGTCGTTGTGGAAGGCACCGGCGGCGACCGCCTCCTCCGACTGCTGGACGAACAGCGTCCGTGCCGGATCGAGCCGATGCGCGCGCGCGATCGCGGCGCTCGCCTGCAGGTGCTGGCGTGCGGGGAATTGGCCGCCGGCGACGGTGTAGACGAACAGCTCGACCCCCGGCGCGTCATGCGCCGCGGCGAGGCGCATGTGGTTGGCCGCGCCCTCGTCGCCAAACGGGGCGGGGATCGGCCCGTGGACGGCGAAGGCGTCCTTCGCGAAGGCGGCGCGGAGCTGCGCCAGCGTCTCGGGCCATTCGTGACTGCGATGCGGCATCGTCATCAGATTGGCGACGGTGAGATGGCAGCGGCCGTCCGCCGTATCCGGCGCCGGCGAGACGGTCGCGGCATTGGCCGCCCACATCGCCGAGGCGGACATGGCTTGCGCCTGCAACAGCGGCGGCGCGTCTTCGTAGCGGGTCGACAGCGTATCGAGCCACGCCCTGTCCGGCCGCCGGTGCGGCAGCAGCACGCCCTGCGTCAGCCCGAGCGCGAGATTGGCGCGCATCTTGTCGAGCCCCTGCAACGCCGCCGCGCGCGGTTGCGACACCTGCCCAGCATGCGCGGTCGCGGCGAGATTGCCCGGCGAAAGGCCGGCATAATTGTGGCTGGGGCCGACGATGCCGTCGAAATTGATCTCGATCACCACCGCGGCACCTGCAATACGTCATCGCCGGGACCGACGCCGAGCGCCTCCGCGCAGTCGCGCGACAGGGCGATGCCGCCGTCATCGTGGCGGATCATCCCATAAGCGCATCGGAAGTCCGCCAGCCGGCCGACCGAGATCAGGGATTCGTCGCCGTCGACGTCGTCGATCGCGACGATCCGCCGCTCGCGTGCCTGTTCGATCGTCTTCACCCGGTCGGTCCGCGCGGTCATCGTCGGGCCGCCGTCGAAGATGTCGACATAATGTTCGTAGCTGAAGCCTTCGTTCTCCAGCATCCGCATCGCCGCGCGACCGCTGGGATGCGGCAGGCCGATCGCCGACCGCGCCGCCTCGGACAGCATCGCGGTATAGATGGGGTGTTTGGGCATCAGGTCGGCGATCATCTGATGGCCGTTGATCGCGTTGAATTGATCGGCGTCCTGAAAGTTCATCCCGAAGAACCGCCCCGCCAGCCCGTCCCAGAACGGCGAGCCGCCCGCCTCGTCGATCACGCCGCGCAATTCGGCGAGGATACGGTCGGCGAAGCGGGCGCGGTGCGCGCGGATGAACAGATAGCGGCTGCGCGCGAGCAGCAGACCGAGCCCGCCGGCGCGTTCGCCGGGATGGAGGAACAGCCCGCCGACCTCGCACGATCCTTCCAGATCGGTGGTCAGCGCCAGCATCTCGGCACGGAAGGTGCGCGCCAGCTCCTTGCTGTGCTGGGTCAGCGTGCCGAGGCGGTAGCTGTAGAAAGGATGCTGCTGCCCGACTTGCGTGAACAGCTGGCAGGTGCCGCGCACCTCGCCGGTCGCGACATTCTCCAGCATCAGCACGAACAATTCGTCGGTGACCGCGCCGTCCTGCCGCGCGAAGGCGGCCCCGGCGCGCTCGAGCTTGCCGCGCAGCGCGGTGCGGTCGGGCGGCAAATTGGTGAAGCCGCCGCCGGTCAGCTTGGCCATTTCGTAGAGATGCTGCAGGTCGTCGGCACGCGCCGCCCTGATCCGGAAGGTCATGCATGCCCCTTTCGCAGGATGCGGTGGATGGTGAGCGCCGACAGCGCCGCCCGCTCGGCGAGGCTGTCGACGATCATGAATTCGTCCGGCGAATGGATCGCCCCGCCCCGCACCCCCATCGTGTCGACGACGGGGACGCCGGCGGCGGCGATGTTGTTGCCGTCGCACACCCCACCGGTGGCGCGCCACGCGATCGGAATGCCGAGATCGGCACCGACGGCGGCGACGAGCCCGAACAGCACCTCCGCGCCGGTGTCGAGCGGCTTGGGCGGGCGATTGAAGCCGCCATGGACCGTGATCGCGACGTCATGCGCCGCGGCGACCTTTGCGACCGCCGCGTCGATTGCGGCGCGGGCGCGGGCGATCTCGGCGGCGGCGGCCGGGCGGAAGTTGACGCGCAACACGGCGAGATCGGGGACGACGTTGTTCGGACCGCCGCCGTCGATCCGCGCCGGATTGACCGCGAGGCCCGGTGCGTGCGCCTCGGCGAGCCGCACCGCCAGCGCCGCGGCGGCGACGATCGCATTGCGGCCGTCTTCGGGATTGCGGCCAGCGTGCGCGCTACGCCCACGCACCACGATCGAGAAATTTCCCGTACCGCCGCGTGCACCGGCGAGCGTACCGTCGGGCAGCGCCGGTTCGTAGGTCAGCGCCGCGACCTTGCCGCGCGCGGCCCGCGCGAGCAACGCGGCCGAGGACAGCGATCCGGTCTCCTCGTCGGAGTTGATCACCACCTCATATCCGAGCCGCGCCGCGCCCGCCGCCTCGACCGCCCGGAGCGCCGCGAGCATCACCGCGAGGCCGCCCTTCATATCGGCGGTGCCGGGGCCGTTGATCGTGCCGTCGGCGCGGCGGGTCAGCGTCTGGAAAGGATGATCGGCGGGATAGACGGTATCCATATGGCCGGTGAACAGCATCTGCACCGGCGCGTCGGGCCGCACCCGCAGGTGGAGGTGGCGGCCGTGGGCGATGTCCGCGACGCTGCCGTCGGCGGCAACCGCTTCGGCCGGTTCGGGTTCGACCAGCATGATCTCCCCCGGCAGCACCGCGAAGGCGTCGGCGAGCAGTGCCGCCATCCGCCCGACCCCGGCGAGATGGCGCGTCCCGCTGTTCACCGCCGCCCAGCGCTCGACCTGATCCAGCATCGCGGCCTGGTCGATCGTCGCGACCAGTGCGTCTTCGTCGTCCGGCAATCCTCTCATCCGGGGACGTTAGCCGATGGACGCGGCGGGGGGAACCGGCCGCTGCGCGTCAGCCTAGAAGCTGTATACCAGCGACGCGCGGCTGGTCGTGTCCGTGGACAGCGACCCCACCGGTGGCATGCTTTCATATTGGACGTTGTACGACAGCGCCGCCGACAGCGGCCCGATCAGCTTGGCGTTGACCGAGGTCGTGCCGCTCAGCGTCGAATTCGAGCTTTGCACATAGGCCGACGCGTTCTGCGTCACCGACAGGCCGGGCAGCAGCCGCCAGTTGAACGCCAGGGTGCCGCGACCGGCGATGTTGCTCTGGTCGGTCTGATCGGTGAACGCCGTCTGGCGGAACGCCGGGCCGAGCTCGATGTCGAGCCGGATCGCCGAGGTCTTGATCGCGCTGTAGCCGACGCCGGTCGACGCGGAATAGCGGTGATAGAAGCCGAGGAACCGGTCCTCTTCATATTGCGCGGCGCCGTAGAGGTAGACGCGATCCTTGATCTTGTAGTTCGGCTCGTAGCTGGCGAGATAATGTTCGCGCGTCGTGATCCCGGCGTTTTCCTGATAATCCGCCTGGATGTGGAACTTGTGCCGCCATTGCAGGCCTTCGCGGGTCAGGTCGAGCACCGCCGAACCGCCCTTGCTGTCGGTGTTGCCGGTGGTGATGTAGCCGCCGAGCTCGGCGCGGCCGCTCCACAGGTCGAACATGCTCGCCTGCCGGATCGTCGTCTGCCGCGCCTGCGCGCGGTCGCTGCGCCATTTCTGCGCGATCGCCAGCACCGCATCGGCGCTCGCCGGATCGGCAAGCCGGGCATATTTGACCACCACCGACACGTCGCCGTCGTTGCCGCTCTCGATCGCCGCATCGAGCATCGAGCGGATCGCGGCGGGGATCGGCACCTTGCTGTCGTCCGGCTCGCCATCCGCCGCCGCGTTGGCGAGCAGCAGCGGGGCGAGGATCAGAACGAGGATCGGGGACAGCAGGGTAGCGCGCACATCGCGCGCTCTACCCGTTGAGTCCGTAGAGGAAACCCCCAAAATCCGCTCACCCCGTTTGGTCTGCGCCGAGCCGAGGCCGGAACGCGGCGAGCACGGCCGTGTAGAGATCGCGTTTGAACGGCACGATCAGCGTCGGCAGGTCGTCAGGATCGCTCCATCGCCAGGCGCGGAATTCGGGGTGGGGCGTGTCGATCCGCACGTCGGCATCCTCGCCGAGGAAGCGGAACAGGAACCAGCGCTGACGCTGGCCGCGCCATTTGCCCTTCCACACCTTGCCGACCATGTCGTCGGGCAGGTCGTAGAAGAAGTCGTCCGGCGCCTCGGCGACCAGTTCGACCTTGTCGGGCGAAATCCCCGTCTCCTCGCCGAGCTCGCGGACCGCCGCCGCATAGGCGTCCTCGCCGGGATCGATCCCGCCCTGCGGCATCTGCCATGCCTCCAGGATCGTATCGATGCGCTGGCCGACGAAGACCTTGCCGTCGCGGTTGACCAGCATGACGCCGGCGCAAGGACGGTAGGGCAGGCGGGCGTTGGCGTCGTTGCTCATCGGCCGGCCGCCGCCGGCTCACCGACCGGCAGATCGGCGAGCGCGCGAGTCGCGCGGAACGCCTCGCGCGCCTCGGCGGGCGGCATCGCGTGCCGCGCCGGTCCGGGCAAGGCGTTGCGATAATCGAGGAAACTCCGGACGTCAGGGGGCGTATCGGTCATGCGTCACTCCGCAGGCGGCTTGGGGAACGGCCACCGCATCCCCAACTACCGGGCGTGATCCCGATCGTCCATCATCCCGCCTATGTCGCGCCGGCGCCGGCGCGCTCCACCTACCGCTGGAACAAGAACGGCCTGATCCGCGACCTCCTGCTGGCCGAGGGGCCGCGGGTGGCGTGGCACGCCCCCGAACCGATGCCGCTGCATTGGCTGGAGGCGGTGCACGACCCCGGCTACGTCGCCGAGGTGCTGGCCGCCGACGTGCCGTATCTGAAGACGCGCCGCATCGGCTTCCCGATCACGCCCGAGGTCGCGGCGCGCGCGCAGGCGGTGCCGGGGGGCACGTGGCTGGCGGCGCATCTCGCGCTCGATTACGGCTTCGCGGCGAACACCGCGGGCGGCAGCCATCATGCGCTCGCCGACACCGGTGCGGGCTATTGCGTATTCAACGATCTCGCGCTCGCCGCGGTGCGGCTGATCGAGGAGGGGACGGTCGACCGGCTGGCGGTGGTCGATTGCGACGTCCATCAGGGCGACGGCACCGCCGCGCTGCTCGCCGGGCGGCCGGAGATCGCGACCTATTCGATCCACGCCGAGAAGAACTTCCCGGCGCGCAAGGCGCGTTCGACGCTCGACGTGGCGCTGGCCGACGGGGTCGGCGACGACGCCTATCTGGCGACGCTGGCGGCAACGCTCACGCCCTTCCTCGCCGAGCATCGGCCACAGCTGATCCTGTATCAGGCGGGCGTCGATCCCTTTGCGGGCGACCGGCTCGGACGGCTGTCGCTGACGCTCGACGGACTGGCGCGGCGCGAGCGGCTGATCGCGCGGCTGACCCGCGGCATCCCGCTCGCGAGCACCGTCGGCGGCGGCTATGGCGACGACGCGCTGGAGATCGCGCGACGGCATGTCGCCGCGATCCTGACGCTCGGCGAGGCGATTGCGGCGCGCTGACCCTTTCCTGATCGGGCAAGCTGCGGCATGAGCGCCCGCGACATGGCTGCGGACACATTCCAGACACGCGCGCTCGCCCCGATCTTCCACCGTTTGCTCGACCGGATCGATGCCGGGCTGGCGAGCGGCGGCATCGAGGCGCGACTGCCCGACGGCACCCACCGGCTGCTCGGCGGACGAAAGCCGGGGCCGGTGCCGATCGTCACCCTTCACCGCTGGCGCGCGCTGGTCCGGCTGGCGACGGGCGGTTCGGTCGGCTGGTATCGCGCGTGGCGCGACGGCGACTGGTCGAGCCCCGACCCGGTGCCGCTGTTCGATCTCTTCATGCGCAATCGGGTCGACCTCGCCGATTTGGCCAGAGCGGGCGGCGGATCGAAGCTGCTGCTCCGCCTGTGGCATCGGCTGCGCCGCAACGACAAGCAGGGTTCGCGGCGCAACATCGCCGACCATTACGACCTCGGCAACGACTTCTACCGCGAATGGCTCGATCCCGGCCTGACCTATTCGAGCGGGATCTTTACGAGCGGTGACACGCTCGAGCGCGCGCAGGACCGCAAGCTCGCCGCGATCCTCGATCGCACCGGCACGGCGCCGGGCGACACGATCCTCGAGATCGGCTGTGGCTGGGGGTCGTTCGCCGCCACCGCGGCGGCGGGCGGGCGGCGCGTCCATGCGCTGACGCTCTCGACCGAGCAGAAGGCGGCGGTCGATGCGCGGAACCTGCCGGGGGTTACGGTAGCCCTGACCGACTATCGCGACGTCAGCGGCCAGTTCGACGCGGTGGCGAGCATCGAGATGGTCGAGGCGGTCGGGCAGGATTACTGGCCGGCCTATTGCGACACGCTGGCGCGGGTGCTCAAGCCTGGCGGGCGCGCAGCGCTGCAATATATCAGCATCGCCGACGACGTGTTCGACCGCTATGCGGCCAGCGTCGATTTCATCCAGCGCTACATCTTCCCCGGCGGCATGCTGCTGTCCGAAAGCCGCTTTCGCACGCTATGCGAGGCGCGGGGACTGGCGTGGACCGACCCCTACAGCTTCGGCCTTGATTACGCCCAGACGCTACGCCACTGGCGCGAGCGGTTCGAGAATGCCGACAAGGCCGGGCGCCTGCCCGAACGGCTCGACGCGCGCTTCCGCGATCTGTGGCGCTATTATCTGATGTATTGCGAAGGCGGCTTCCGCGGCCGCGGCATCGACGTCGCACAGGTGACGCTGGTGAAGCGCAAGTAAATTCCCCCCTCGCGCTAGCGGGGGAGGGGGACCGCCCGGCCTAGCCGGGTGGTGGAGGGGGCGTTGCCGCATACGCTGAGCGGACCGTATCCTCCCCCTCCGTCAGGCCTTCGGCCTGCCACCTCCCCCTGGCGGGGGAGGACTTGGAGTCACCCCACCCGTTCGCGGTGTCCGGCCTCGAAGCCCGCCACCGCCAGCGCGACGATCCGGTCCGCCACCGTCTCGGGCGGCTTGACCGACTCGGGCGCCTCGCCCGGATAGGCGCGCGCGCGCATCTTGGTCCGGGTCGCGCCGGGGTCGACGATCGCGGTGCGGATCTGGCTGATGTCGGCGGTCTCGTCGCCATAGGCGCCGAGCATCGTCTCGAACGCCGCCTTCGACGCGCCATAGGCACCCCAATAGGCGCGCGGATTGCGCCCGACGCTGGAGGTTAGACCGATCACCTTGCCCGCCGCCGCCTTGCGCAGCATCGGGTCGAACGCCTGGATCATCGCCACCTGCGCGCTGACGTTGAGCGTCAGCACCTGCGCCAGTTCCTTGGCGTCGATCGCCGGCACCGCGGCGAGGCTGCCGAGCATCGCGGCATTGAGCACCAGCACGTCGAGCGCCTGCCAGCGCTCGCCGACCGCCGCGGCGAGCCGCGCGATACTGTCGGTCTGCGTCAGGTCGAGCGGTGCGATCGTCGCCGAGCCGCCGGCGTCGAAGATCGTTTCCTCGACCGCCTCCAGATCCTTGGCGGTGCGCGCCGTCAGCACGACATGCGCGCCCGCCGCGCCCAGCGCGATCGCGGTGGCGGCGCCGATGCCGCGGCTCGCGCCGGTGACCAGCGCGAGTTGGTTCGCAAGCGGTCTGGCCATGCCTTAGTTGACCCGCTCCGCCAGCATCGCGAACTGGTCGACCGCGACGCTGTCGTCCTGATCGGTCAGTGTCGTCGGATAGTCGCCGGTGAAGCAGGCGTCGCAATATTTCGGCCGGATGTCGGCGCGCTTCGCCTCGCCCAGCGCCTTGTAGAGACCGTCGATCGAGACGAACGACAGGCTGTCGGCGTGGATGAAATCGGTCATCCCGCCGAGGTCGAGCTTGGCGGCGAGCAATTTGGCACGCTCGGGCGTGTCGACGCCATAGAAGCAGCTATGCCGCGTCGGCGGGCTGGCGATGCGCATATGCACCTCGGCCGCGCCGGCATCGCGCATCATCTGCACGATCTTGAGGCTGGTGGTGCCGCGCACGATCGAATCGTCGACGAGGATGATCCGTTTGCCCTTGATCAGCGCGCGATTGGCATTGTGCTTCAGCTTGACGCCGAGGTGGCGGACCTTGTCGCCCGGCTGGATGAAGGTGCGGCCGACGTAATGCGAGCGGATGATGCCGAGCTCGAACGGAATGCCCGATTGCTGCGCATAGCCGATCGCCGCCGGCACGCCCGAATCAGGCACCGGAATGACGAGGTCGGCCTCGACCGGCGTCTCGATCGCGAGCTGTGCGCCGATCTCCTTGCGCACCGTATAGACCGACTGGTCGCCGGCGATCGAATCGGGGCGGCTGAAATAGACCCATTCGAAGATGCACGGCCGCGGCGCCATCGGCGCGAACGGGCGAATCGACCGAATCTCGCCGTTCTGGACGATCACCAGCTCGCCCGGCTCGACCTGCCGTTCGAAGGTCGCGCCGCAGACGTCGAGCGCCACCGTTTCGGAGGCGAAGATCACCGCGCCGTCGAGCTTGCCCATCACCAGCGGCCGGATGCCGAGCGGGTCGCGGCAGGCGATCATCCCCTCGGGTGTCATCACGACGAGGCTGTAGGCGCCCTCGATTTGCTTCAGCGCGTCGATGAAGCGGTCGAGCAGGGTGCGATAGTTGGAGGTCGCGACGAGATGGATGATCGTCTCGGTGTCGCTGGTCGACTGGAAGATCGAGCCGCGCCGGATCAGCTCGCGCCGCAGCTTCATCGCGTTGGAAATATTGCCGTTATGCGCGACGGCGAAGCCGCCGCTGGCGAGTTCGGCATAGAGCGGCTGGACGTTGCGCAGCGCCGTCTCGCCGGTCGTCGAATAGCGGACGTGGCCGACCGCATAATCGCCGGGCAGCGCGCGGATCACGTCGTCGCGGTCGAAATTGCCCGCGACATGGCCCATCGCGCGATGGGTGTGGAAGTGATGGCCATCGAAGCTGCTGATGCCAGCCGCCTCCTGGCCGCGGTGCTGCAGTGCGTGCAGGCCGAGCGCGACGAGCGCCGCGGCGCTGTCGCTGCCGGATACACCGAATACGCCGCACTCTTCGCGCAGCTTGTCGTCTTCAAACGGATGGGTCGTCAGCATGGTGGCGGGGGCTCACATCGTGCGGGTGGCCATATAGGAACGCATTCCGCGTTTGTCGCGTATTTGTAATGCGCAAAACGAACCGATTGTCGCGATGCGCGTTTCGGGCGCGAAGGAGAGGGTGATGGCCAAGGACCATGGCGCGCAGATCAAGGACGACGCGCTCTACGAGGAGCTGCTGAAACAGGGCAATTCCAAGGAGAAGGCGGCGCGGATCGCCAATGCCAAGGCGGCCGGCACGCTCGATCATCCCGGCGGGAAACTGGAGGACCGCAGCAAGGCGGACCTGCTGAAGGAAGCACGCGAGATCGGCATCGAGGGCCGTTCGAAGATGGACGGGGCGGCGCTTGCGAAGGCGATCCGCGGCCACAAATAGGCGCTGCGGTTCCAAACCGCGCCTCGACCACCCGTCACCCCGGACTCGTTCCGGGGTCCACTGGGCCGCAGGGGAATGGTATCCCCTCAAGCCGCGCTCCTCGCCGCGGAGTGGACCCCGGAACAAGTCCGGGGTGACGGGGTGGCTGACAGGGCGTCGACGACGCTTACCGCTCGCTCGTCATCGGAAGGCGACGCGCGGAAGACGAAGCCGACGGGAAGGCGGACGCTGGCCGTTTTGCGCCGGTGGCTTCCTGCACCTCGTTACCGCGGGCTACCGTATCCCCCTTACGCCGCACGCCGCCCAGTTCCGCTACCGGCGTTGCGACTGGCGTCGGCGTCACTGCCGCCACCGGCACGGCTGTCAGCAGCACCTGCTGCTTCATGCACTGCCGCCGGTCAGGCCGCGGATATTTGGCGCAATTCCATAGCGTCCGCTCCAGCCCGACATCGCGGTCGCGGATATAGCTGAACGCCATCGCCGCGACCTGATCGGCGGTCAGCGGCGCGGCGGTCGGCGTCTTTGCTGCATCGCTCCACGCCGAGAAGCGGCACGCCTTGCGCTCGCCGCACGCCTTGGCGGCGATCGTCGGATACAATTCGGGCTGCACGCCCCACGGCAAGGTCACGAAGAAACTGTCGCCATCGGCCGCCGAGGCGGTGAACGGCGCCGTCTCGCCCTCCACGCCGTCCGGCGCGATCAGTCCGAGTGCCGCCGACGCCTCGAGCAATACCGCATCCGCATCCGCCTCCGCAAGCGCGCCGCCCATCTTGTGCGCGTCGGAGATCGGCGCGAGCTGCGCGATCACCGGCTCGCTCGAACTCACCTGCCGGTTGAACGCGGGCGGCGTCCCCCACCAGCCGGTCCAGCGGAAGAACAGATGGCTGTGCACCGCAACGACCTTGTCGAGGCTCGCCTGCCAATAGGGCACCACCCAGTCGGTGTGGTAATGCGTCGCATAGCCGACCGGGCGATAGACCGCGCCGCCCAGCGCCATCGTCGCCACCTCGCGTGCCCGCCGCCAGGCGTCGGCGGTCGGCGTCCAGCGGGTCAGCGCATGGTCGCAGGCGAAGCTGAACTGGCAGCCTGTGCTGCGCTCCTGCCCCTCGAAGATCACGCCGCAGACGGTCTTGGGGAAGGCGGGATGGCGCAGCCGGTTGAGCACCACCTGCGCGACCGCGCGCTCGCCTTCGGTATCGTCGCCCGCCTCGTAGAGCACGCCCGCCGCCATACAGTCGGTCGCCCGCGCGCGATCCTCCGCGCCGCCGGCGAAGCGGAACGGCCGCGCCGCCGGATTGGGCAAATCGGAGAAGGGTACGCCGGCGTTGAACGCCTTGGCGTCCTCCGGCGTCAGATCGATGAACGTCACCGGTTCGACCGGCGGCAGTTCGGCGGGCGGCACGACTCGCCGTTGCAGCACGACACGCTTGTGCGGCTGCGGCATCGCGGGCGGATGGGTGACGACGAGGGCGGGGACGGCGACCGCGACGATCGCAGTCGCCGCCAGCACCGCGCGCAGCCACATCGGGCTGCGCGCCTGGGAAGGAACCGTCACTGTTCGGGCAGGAAGTCCGGCACCGACAGATAGCGCTCGCCCGTGTCATAGTTGAAGCCGAGCACGCGGACGCCGTCCGGCAGATCGGGCAGCTTCTGGAGGATCGCGGCGAGCGTCGCGCCCGACGAGATGCCGACGAGGATACCCTCTTCG
Organism: Sphingomonas sp. GW821-FHT04B01; assembly: GCF_059420425.1. Taxonomy (NCBI): domain Bacteria; kingdom Pseudomonadati; phylum Pseudomonadota; class Alphaproteobacteria; order Sphingomonadales; family Sphingomonadaceae; genus Sphingomonas; species Sphingomonas sp. GW821-FHT04B01. Next base: position 225,319 of record NZ_JBWKTR010000002.1, read on the forward strand.
GTCGCCGAGCGGCGCGCCATGTCCTTGGCGACCGCGGCGTCGACCTCGATCACCCCGTCGAGCGCCTGCGTGTGCAGGTTGCGCGGGATGAAGCCGGCGCCGATCCCCTGGATCGGATGCGGCCCCGGCTGGCCGCCGGCGATGACCGGCGAGGCGGCGGGTTCGACCGCGAAGACCTTGAGGTTCGGCCAATGCTTTTTCAGCGTCTCGGCGACGCCGGTGATATGGCCGCCGGTGCCGACGCCGGTGATGATGACGTCGATCGGCGAGTCGCGGAAATCGTTGAGGATCTCCTGCGCCGTCGTGCGGGTGTGGACATCGATGTTGGCGCCGTTTTCGAATTGCTGCGGCATCCACGCGCCCGGCGTCGCATGGACCAACTCGATCGCGCGCTCGATCGCCCCCTTCATCCCCTTCTCGCGCGGAGTCAGGTCGAAGGTCGCGCCATAAGCGAGCATCAGCCGCCGCCGCTCGAGCGACATCGATTCGGGCATGACGAGGACGAGCTTGTAGCCCTTGACCGCTGCGACCATGGCGAGGCCGACGCCGGTGTTGCCGCTGGTCGGCTCGATGATCGTGCCGCCGGGCTTGAGGTCGCCATTGGCTTCCGCCGCCTCGATCATCGCCAGCGCGATGCGATCCTTGATCGAGCCGCCGGGATTGGAGCGTTCGGATTTGATCCAGACTTCCGAATCGGGAAACAGCTTGGCGACGCGGATGTGCGGCGTGTTGCCGATCGTTTCCAGGATGGTGTTGGCCTTCATGGCTTGGCTTCTCCGTGCTGCGGTTCGATCTGTAACATGTCTGGCGGGTCGAAGGTCCGTGCGGCGCGCAGTTCGGGGAACAGCCGCGCCCAGAGCAGGGTGACGACGATCGCCGCGATCCCGCCGAACGCGACCGCGCCGACCGGACCCAGCAGCGACGCCATCAGCCCGCTTTCCGCCTCGCCCAGTTCGTTCGATGCCGAGATGGTGAGCTGCGACACCGCGCTCACCCGGCCGCGCATCTCGTCCGGCGTGTGGAGCTGGATCAGCGACTGGCGGACGTAGACCGACACCATGTCGGCGCCGCCCGCGACGATCAGCGCGGCGAGGCTGAGCGGGAAGGACGTCGACAGGCCGAAGGTCAGCACCGCCACGGCGAAGACGACCACCGCGATCAGCATCTTGGTGCCGACGTTGCTGTCCATCGGCCGTACCGAGAACCACACCGCGGTCACCGCCGCACCGATCCCCATGCCCGCGGCGAGCACGCCCAGCCCCTGCGCGCCGACGTGCAGGATATCGCGGGCGTAGATCGGCAGCAGCGCGGTCGCGCCGGCGAGCAGCACGACGAACAGGTCGAGCGTGATCGTTGCCAGCACCAGCCGGTTGTTGCGGACGTACTGGAAACCGTCGAGGATGCGGGTGAGCGGGTGTTTGTCGGTCTGCGCCGGCGGCTGCGGCACCGGCCCGATCAGGAACATCGTCGCCAGCGCCAGTACGAACAGCCCGGTGATCGTCGCATAGGCGACGTCGGGATGGATCGCATAAAGCAGCCCGCCGACGCTTGGCCCGGCGATCGACCCCACCTGCCACGCGATCGACGAGATCGCGATCGCGGTCGGCAGGCTCTCGCGCGGCACCAGATTGGGGGCGAGCGCCGAATAGGCCGGGCCGGTGAAGGCACGCACGACGCCGATTACCACCGCCGCGAAGAACAGGGCCGGCAGCGTCAGCTCGCCGAGCCAAGTCAGCACGCCGAGGAACGCGGCGACCAGCGCGATCACCGCTGTCGTCGCGCGGACGATCCAGCGCCGGTCGACGCTGTCGGCGACGAGGCCGGTGACGGGGGTCAGCACGAACAACGGCACAAACTGCGCCGCGCCAATCATCCCGAGTAGGAACGCCGCCTGCCGCACGTCCATCGTTTCGCGGGCGAGGCCATAGACCTGCCAGCCGATGACGATCGCCAATGCGGTCTGCGCGATCGTGCCGGACAGGCGCGACAGCCAATAGCTGCGGAAATTGGCGATGCGGAAGGGGTGGGTTGCCATCTGGCGCGCAGCTTTGCCGCGTGCGCAACCGAAGGGCAACATAGTTGCGCTTTTCAGCGGATGCACGGGAGGATGACGCCGCCTCCGCACTCGCTATAGACGCTGGCATGGCCGATCCCCGCGAAACCGAACTCGTCCTCGATCCCAAATACGACGCCGCCGGGCTGATCACCGCGGTCGTCACCACCCGCGACGGCGCGCTGCTGATGGTCGCGCACATGAACGCCGAGGCGCTTGCCGCGACGCAGGCGAGCGGCGAGGCGACCTTCTGGTCGCGCAGCCGCGCGCGGCTTTGGAAGAAGGGCGAGACGTCGGGCAACGTGCTGCGCGTCGTCGAGATGCGCATCGACTGCGATCAGGATGCGCTGTGGATCATCGTCGATCCCGCCGGGCCCGCCTGCCATACCGGCGCGGCGAGCTGTTTCTACCGCCGGGTCGACGGCGATCGGTTGCAGGCGATCGGATGAGGCGCGCGCTGCTCGCGGCGCTGCTACTCGCCGGCTGCGGATCGCCGCCGCCGGCGCCGCAGGATACGCCGGGCAGCCGGTTGGAGCGCGCGGCGCTGCGTGCCGGCCTCGTCGGCGATCCCGCGCGCGCCGGCCTCGCCGGATCGTGGGCCGCCGACACCGACCGGCTCTGCATCGTCCCCGCCGGCCGCGACCTCTTCCGGATCGGCGCGTTGATCGATTACGGCGAGGGGCAGGGCTGCGCCGCTGCCGGCACCGCCCGCCGGCGCGGCCAGACCGTCGCGGTCGCCTTCGGCCCCTGCCGATTCGACGCGCATTTCGACGGCGAACGCATCGTCTTCCCCGCCGCGATGCCCGCCGATTGCGATCGGTACTGCACCGGCCGCGCCTCGCTCGATTCGCTGACCGTCGAGCGGCTCAGCGGCGCAGTGGCCGAGGCGGCGACGCTGCGCGCGCCGTCTGGAAAACGGCTGTGCAGCGCAGGTGAGTAGGTTGACGTTGACGTAAACGTGACGTAACGAATCGGCCATGGCCTCGTCACCCGCTTATGCCGTGATCGAACATCGCCACGATCGCGACTCCTTCACGATTTCCGATCTGTGCGAAGAGTTCGGCGTCACCGCGCGGGCGCTGCGCTTCTATGAGGACGAGGGGCTGATCGCGCCCGAGCGGCGCGGTACCCAGCGCATCTACTCGCATCGCGACCGCGCGCGGCTCGCCTGGATCCTGCGCGGCAAGCGCGTCGGCTTCAGCCTCGGCGAGATCCGCGAGATGATCGACCTCTACGATCTCGACGACGGCCGCCGTCTCCAGCGGCAGGTGTCGATCGACCGCTGCCGCGCACGGATCGAACTGCTCGAACGCCAGAAGCACGACATCGACGCCGCGATCGCCGAGCTCACCGAATTCGTGGCGGTCGTCGAGGCCGTCCATATCGCCGACACACAAGGATAATCGGATGCCCCAGTATACGCCCCCCGTCCGCGACACGCGTTTCATCCTCGAGCATGTCGTCGGCCTGCAGAAATACGCCAATCTGCCCGGCTTCGACGCCGCCACCCCCGACGTGGTCGAGGCGGTGCTTGAGGAGGGCGGCCGCTTCGTCGCCGAGGTGCTGTTCCCGCTCAACCAGTCGGGCGATCTGGAAGGCTGCACCCGGAACGAGGACGGCAGCGTCACCACCCCCGCCGGCTTCAAGGACGCCTATAACCAGTACGTCGAGAGCGGCTGGGCGACGCTCGGCAACGCGCCGGAATATGGCGGGCAGGGCATGCCGCACGTCGTGTCGATCGCCTTCCAGGAATATATGATCTCGTCGAACATGGCCTTCGCCATGTATCCCGGCCTGACCCACGGCGCGATCGCGGCCTTGGTCGCCAAGGGCAGCCCCGAGCAGCAGCAGATGTACGTCCCCAAGATGGTGTCGGGCGAGTGGGGCGGCACGATGAACCTCACCGAGCCGCAATGCGGCACCGACCTCGGCCTGATCCGCACCAAGGCGGAGCCGCAGGCGGACGGTTCCTATGCGATCACCGGCACCAAGATCTTCATCTCGGCGGGCGAGCACGACCTCACCGACAACATCATCCATCTTGTGCTGGCCAAGACGCCGGGCGCGCCCGACAGTTCGAAGGGCATCTCGCTGTTCGTGGTGCCCAAGGTGCTGGTCAACGCCGACGGCAGCCTCGGCGAGCGCAACGCGGTCACCTGCGGCTCGATCGAGCACAAGATGGGCATCCACGCCAATTCGACCTGCGTGATGAACTATGACGGCGCCAAGGGCTGGCTGGTCGGCGAGGAGATGAAGGGTCTCGCCGCGATGTTCATCATGATGAACGCGGCACGGCTCGGCGTCGGCCTGCAAGGGCTCGGCATCGCCGAGGTCGCCTATCAGAATGCCGTCCAGTACGCCGGGGATCGTCGTCAGGGCCGCGCGCTGACCGGGCCGAAGCAGCCCGAGGAAAAGGCGGACACCTTGTTCGTCCATCCCGACATCCGCCGCATGCTGATGGAGGCCAAGGCGTGGACCGAGGGGCTGCGTGCGCTCTGCCTGTGGGGTGCGTTGCAGGTCGATCTGGAGCATCATGCCGGCACCGATGCCGAGCGCGAGATGGCGGGCGACCTGATCGGCCTGCTCACGCCGGTCATCAAGGGCGTCGGCACCGACAAGGGCTATGAGGTCGCGACCAACGCGCAGCAGGTCTATGGCGGCCACGGCTACATCGCCGAATGGGGCATGGAGCAATATGTCCGCGATGCCCGGATCGCGATGATCTACGAGGGCACCAACGGCGTGCAGGCGATGGACCTCGTCGGCCGCAAGCTCGCGCTGAAGGGCGGTCGTGCGGTGCAGGCGCTGTTCAAGATCGTCGCCGAGGAAACCGCGGCGGCCGAAGCCGTCGAGGCGACCGCGGGGATCGCCACCGCGCTCAAGAAGGCGCTCGGCGAGCTGCAGGCCGCGACGATGTGGTTCATGGCGAACGGCATGAAGAACCCGGAGAACGTCGGTGCCGGGGCGGTGCCGTACATGCATCTGATGGGGATCGTGGCCACCGGCCTGATGTGGCTGCGCATGGCGAAGGCGGCCGCCGAGCTGAAGGTTGCGGGCGAGGGCGACCCGGCGTTCCTCGACGCCAAGCTGGTCACCGCCCGCTTCTTCGCCGAGCGGATCGCGCCCGACGCGGGCGCGCTGCGCCGCAAGATCGAGGGTGGCGCGGAGAGCCTGATAGCGCTGCCGCCGGAAATGTTCCGCGCGGCGTGATCCGCGGGGGTGCCGGCGGTTGGCGCGGCAGTCCTGCGATAGTCGCCAAGGTACGCAAGAGCTGTACCCCGGCGGAGGCCGGGGTACAGCGACGCTTCATTGAGATCTTTCGCTTCCCGTGATGACGGCATGGGTGAGGGCCTGACGCAAAGGGTGGGCCGGGCGGCCGAGATTTACCCAATAGGTCCCGGCACGGTATACTGTGCCGCAAGACGATCAGATCGGCCGCCGCTAGGTCCGCCGATCGGAAACGAGGGGATGCCGTAACCAACGCGCGAGCGGCGCCCGCCCGCGTGTTCGATGCGGAGACGAAGCCATGACGTCCAAGACCCAGATCGTCATCGTCGGCGGTGGTGCGGCGGGCCTCGAACTCGCCACCCGGCTCGGTGCGCGCTACGGTCGCAAGGCGCACGACATCATCGTCGTCGATCGCAACCGCACGCATATCTGGAAGCCGCTGCTGCACGAGGTGGCGACCGGCTCGCTCGACGCCAACATGGACGAAGTCGGCTATCGCAGCCATTGCCATCGCTGGGGCTACCGCTTCTTCTACGGGACGCTGCGCGCGATCGACCGGACCGCACGGCAGGTCCATCTGGCGCCGGTGTACGACGATCAGGGTCGCGAGGTGATCGCCGCGCATGCGATCCGCTACGATTATCTGGTGCTCGCCTATGGCTCGGTGACCAACGATTTCGGCACGGCCGGCGTGGCGGAGAATTGCACCTTCCTCGACAGCCGAGCGCAGGCCGACCGCTTCCGCGACCGGCTGCTTGATCATTGCCTGCGCGTCTCGCGGACGATGACCGCCGATCCCGCCAGCGACGCGCACGTCCGCATCGCCATCGTCGGCGGCGGTGCCACCGGGGTCGAGCTGGCCGCGGAACTGTTCAACGCCGCCGCGGCGCTCGGCCATTACGGGCTGGAGGTGTTCGACGAGAGCCGGCTCGCGGTGACGCTGATCGAGGCGGGTCCGCGCATCCTTCCCGCTTTGCCCGAGCGGCTCGCCGATGCCGCGCGCGGCGAGCTGGAGGCGCTCGGCGTCCGCGTGCTCATCGACACGCCGGTGATCGCGGCGGACCGCGACGGCCTGACCACCGGCAGCGGCGACCGGATCGACGCCGACCTGATGGTCTGGGCGGCGGGGGTGAAGGCGGTGCCGATCGCCGACGGGCTCGACGGGCTCGACCTCGCCCGCGGCGGGCAGGTGGTGGTGACGCCGACGTTGCAGAGCGTCAACGACGATCGCATCTTCGCGATCGGCGATTGTGCGGCGTGCCGGCTGCCGGACAGCGACCGCCCGGTGCCACCACGGGCGCAGGCGGCGCATCAGATGGCTGCGGCGGTGTTCGTCAACCTCAAGCGGCAGATGGCGGGCAGGCCGTTGCGGCCGTTCGTCTACCGGGATCACGGCTCGCTGGTGTCACTGAGCCGCTTTTCTACCGTCGGCACGCTGATGGGCAATCTGGTCGGCGGCAAGCTGGCGATCGAGGGGCGGCTGGCGCGGTTCGTCTATCTGTCGCTGTACCGCATGCATCTGATCGCCATCCACGGCTGGATCAAGGGCTGCGCGCTGATCGTGATCGGCCACGTCAACCGCATCGTCCGGCCGCGGCTCAAGCTGCACTGATCCTGGCGGGCGCTGATATCCAGCCTTTGCGCGGGGCAAATCAAGCTGCTTTGCCAAGGCGCTGCGCTCCGCCCAGATGACGGGCCGCAGCAAGGATCGAAACCATGGTTGAGCTCAGCGCCGACGAATATCCGTCGATCGCCTTCCCGCAGGAGATCGACGTCGTCGTCGAGCAATTGCAGCGCGCCCGCATCGCCTGGCGCACCGCGCACCCGCACAACGACGAACGCGGCAGCCGCTTCCCCTCGCGTCAGGCGCTCAAGCGGATCACCGGAGAGCTCGGCACCGCCTTGTTCCCGTTGCGGCTCGGCCCATCGGAGCTGACCGCCGCCAACGAAAATGCGTTCATCGCCGCCTCGCTCGAATCGACGCTGGCGCAGCTCGCCGCGCAGATCGACCTCGAACTGGGCTATAGCGGCAGCGAGGGCGACGTCCGTGCGACGGCGCTGCGCGCCGAGCGGCTGATCGGGGCCTTTGCCGCCGGCCTGCCCGAGATCCGCCGCATCCTCGATAGCGACGTGGAAGCCGCTTATGCCGCCGATCCCGCGGCGCGCAGCGTCGACGAGGTGCTGGTCGCCTATCCGTCGTTCACCGCGATCATCCATCATCGCATCGCGCATTTGCTGTATCGCCTCGGCGCGCCGCTGGTCGCGCGCCTGATCGCCGAGATCGCGCACGCCGGTACCGGCATCGACATCCATCCCGCCGCGCGGATCGGCCGGCGGTTCTTCATCGATCACGGCACCGGCGTGGTGATCGGCGAGACCGCGATCCTCGGCGATCGCGTCCGCCTGTACCAGGGTGTCACGCTGGGTGGCGACCCCGATCTATTCGGCGACAAATCGGGCGCGCCGCGCCATCCGATCGTCGCCGACGATGTGGTGATCCACGCCAATGCGACGATCGTCGGCCGGGTGACGATTGGCGCGCGCTCGCGCATCGGCGGCGGCGTCTGGCTGCGCCAGGACGTGCCGGCGGACACGCTGGTCGAGGCGCCGGCGCCGCTGTTCCGCGCCTTGCCGATCCCCGCCGCAACGGGTTGATCAGGCGGTCAGCGCCATCAGATAGGGGTGCGCGAGGACGCGGTCGGCGTTGCGTGCGCCGATCGCGGTGTCGTTGACCAGCCGGCTGCCCGCGACGGTGCGATAGAGCGCCACGCACGCGTCGATCCGGGCGAAGCGCGCGCCCGCCGCGGCGGTCCGGGTGTAGAAGTCCCAGTCGTTGCAATTGTGGAAGCTGGGGTCGAATCCCCCGACCTGCGCCACCATCGCGCGGCGGACGATCGACCAGCTCGGCCCGATGACGCCGCCGCTGGCCAGGCCGCGACGGATGCAGCCGCCGTCCCAGCCGCATTCGGGCGCTTGCGGCGCGCCGTCACCCTCGACGCGGGCGAAATGGCCGACGACGATGTCGTGCAGTCCGCCCGCGGTGCCGTCGAGCAGCGCCCGCGCCGCGCCGGGCAGCCAGACGTCGTCGCTGTCGAGGAAGGCGATCCAGTCGGACCGGGCGGCACCCGCGCCGGTGTTGCGCGCCTGCGATGCGCCGACGTTGCGCGGCAGCACGATCGCATCGACCGAGGGATGCGCCGCGGCGAGGCCGCGGATTACCGCCGCGCTGTCGTCGGACGAGCCGTCGTCGACGACGATCACGCGGGCGGGCGGATGGTCCTGCGCCAGCACGCTGGCGACGGCATCGGCCACGACATGGGCACGGTTGTGGCAGGGAATGACGACGTCATAGGTCGCGAGCGGCGCGAACAGTAGCGGAACATGGAGCATCGCCGCTCCATGCCAGTTTCCGCCGCGCGATCAAGCGTCGGGCGGCTCAGCTGCCGCCGAACCGCATCTTCGCGCCCGCATAGAGATAGCGGCCGACCGGCGAGATCGGCACGTTGGTCTGGAATCCGATATCGGGCTTCTGTTCGGTCAGGTTGTTGACCCCGCCGTAGAAGGCGAAATCGCGGGCGACCTCGATCTGCGCCTGCACGTCGTGCTGCCACAGCGCCTTGTAGCGGAAATAGCGGGGATCGATGAGATTGGCGTTGCCGTCGCTCTCGAAGCGGCTGAAGCGGCGCACGCCGTTCTGCCAGCGCAGATTGTAGCTCAGGGTCAGCGGCCCGTCGCTCCACGTCGGCGACAGCGTCGCGTTCCAGCGCGGGCGGAAGATCTGGTCGACGTTGTTCTCGACCTCGGCGCCCGGCGTCGCGACCTGTTCGAGCGTGTTGAGATAGCCACCGACCAGCCGCACGTCGAAGGTCCCGGCGCCGGTGGTGCGGAAGCGATAGGCGACGTTGAGCTCGGCGCCCGAGGTGCGGAAGGCGGAGACGTTCTGCGGCGTGATCGTATAGCCGTTGATGAAGCCGCTGCCGGTGCGCCGGCTGATCTGCCCGCAGAACGGATTGGCGAGCGTCGGCTGGTCGACGCAGAGCGCAGCGATGCTGTTGGCGGCATCGCCATTGGGGTTGTTGATCGCGTCGCGCAGGCGGATGTCGTACCAGTCGACGCCGATCGACAGGCCGGGGACGACATCGGGGCGCAGCACGACGCCCGCGGTCCACGTCCGCGCCACCTCCGCCTTCAGATCGGGATTGCCCGACACCGAACCGGGGATGAAGATCGCAGCATCGGGATTGTTCGCCGCGGTGAAGGTCGCCGGATTGCCGCCCAGCCCGCTGATCAGCGCGACGCAATTGGCGGCGCGCGACGCGCTGCCGAGATTGCGGTTGCCGACGTAGCACGGGTCGGAAAAAAAGGCGCTCGACCCGGTCGTCGGGCGGAACAACTCGCCGATATTGGGCGCGCGTACCGAACGCCCGTAGGAGCCGCGGAAGCTGATCGCGCGGATCGGCGCCCAGATGCCGTTGAACTGATAGGCTTTTGTCGAACCGACCGTCGAATAGTCGGAATAGCGTCCCGCCGCGCCGACGGAGAGCAGGTGGAAGAACGGCCGGTCCTTGAGCAGCGGCGCGTTGAGCTCGCCGAACGCCTCCCACACGTCGAAACGGCCGCGCGACGCGGTCGGGATGATATATTCGTCATATTGGTAGAAGGCATTGTCGACGAGCGACTGCGCGGGCGTGAAGCGGCTCGACTCGCGCCGGTATTCGCCGCCCGCGGCGAAGGCGATCGGGCCGCCGGGCAGCTCGAAGAACCGGCCGAAGTCGCCGGTCAGCGCGGCATTGACGACATGCTGGGTGATCCGCGCGTTGCTCACCGGATTGTCGAGATAATAAGCGTAGGAGGCGGGATCGACGGTGGCCCCGCCGAAGGTGTTGACCGGTATGCAGCCCGCCGCCTGAGCGGCGGCCGATCGGCAGACGATCGTGCCGCCGGGGCCGCGTACCGCGTCGAGCGCTTCGAGGAAGCGCGTGTTCACCCGGTCGTTAAGCTTGGTCGCGCGGACGTCGGTCTGGCCGTAGGTGTAGGAGACGTCGTAGCTGGCATGGTCGTTCAACCGCCCGGCGACGTCGACGACACCGCGATAGGTGCGGCGGCGATCGGTCTCGCCGCGACGGGGGATGTCGAAATTGTTGCGGTTGACGTCGATCGAGGTCAGGCCGGCCGCGCGCGCCGCGGTGAGGATGGTCGCGGGGATGAACGGATTGTCGAGCGCGATCGTCGCCGGATAATTGCCGCCATAGCCGCTGAAGCTGGTGATCGTCGACTGGACGAACTTACCTTCGAGGCTGACCTTGAACGCGTCCGATGCGTCGTAATGCGCGAGCGCGTTGACCGCGTGGCGACGGGTGCGCGGGAAGATGTCGCCGATATAGCCCGCCACCGGCGTATCGTCGCCGCCGATGCTGTAGCCGTCGTTCTGCAGGACGCGGCCCGGCGTGTAGATCGCGCCGTCGCCGCGGAACGTCTGGTCGCCGATGTAGATGATGCCCTGGTTCGAACTATAGGGATAGCGCAGGTCTCCGAGCGGTGCCTTCTGGTAGCTGCCCGCCTGGCCGGGGACATAGCCATCGACATTAACGAAATACTGGCGTTGCGCGGCGGTGAGGTAGGAACGGTCGTCGTTGGCGAGCGGTTCGTCGGCGTTATATTCGTAGGCGAGCGTGACGTTGCCACGGCCATCGGCGAAATTGTGTCCCGCGACGATCGACGCGAAGCGGTTGGCGGCATCGCCGCGGTCGGAGATGCCGAATTGCGAACGCGCCGAAATGCCGTCGAAGTCGCGCTTCATCACGAAATTGACGACGCCGGACACGCCGTCGGCACCGTAGACGGCCGAAGCGGCGCCGGTCAGCACGTCGACGCGGTCGATCAGGTCGGTCGGGATCGCGTTGATGTCGACCGCGGCGGTGTCGGGCTGCCCCGCGACGTGGCGGCGGCCGTTGACCAGTACCAGCGTGCGGTTGGGGCCGAGCCCGCGCAGGTCGAGCAGGTTGAGGCCGACCTGGCCGAAGCTGCCGTCCGCCTGGTTGCTGCCCGCGGTTCGCGTGCTGTCGAGCGAGTTGGTCAGCGCCGGCACGCGCTGAAGGAAGGTGGTGACGTTGGTGTTGCCCGATTGCTGCAGGTCGGCCGCGCCGAACGACACGATCGGATTGGGCGCGGCATAATCGGGGCGCTGGATGCGCGATCCGGTGACGATGATGTCGTCGGCCGGTGCGTCGGCGGCAGGCTCGTCCGGGGGTGCGGCGGTCTGTGCCTGCGCGAGCGGCGCAAGGAAGAGCGCCGCACCTGACAATAGGCAGCGGCTGCGGTGAATGCGGCGCGACATGATGATCCCCCTGTGTGCCGGCTCGGTTTCGGCCGGCGTTCTGTTGTCGCGATCCTTACCGGCATCGCCCGGCGGTTCAATCGCCGCCGCGGCCACGTAGTAGATAAAACAGTCGACATATGAACGATTTAATCGATCGTATGGGTGGTGCCCCGGCAGCGGATGCGGCATCGTCGCCGCGATGGGAGAGGGCAGCACGGACGTCGCATGGACGCGCAGGTCCGCCCTCGGGCTGATCCCGGCGCTGGCGCTCGCCGGCTGTGCGGGGCCGGGCGGAACAGAAGCGCCGCTGTCGATGTGGGCGATGAGCTATGAAGGTGACTATTCGCCGCTGCTGATGCCCGCCTTCACCGCCGCGACGGGCGTCCCGGTCGAGGTCCAGTCGCTGCCGACCACCGCGAGCCACGAGAAACTGCTCACCGCCTTCGCCGGCGGGGCGATGCCCGACGTGTTGATGCTGTTCAACGGCTGGGTGCAGGAGTTCGCCACGATCGGCGCGATCGCGCCACTGCCGTCGCCCGACCTCGTCGACGACATGTTTCCCGGCGTGCTGGCGGCGACGCGTTTCGCGGGGCGGGACTATGCGGTGCCGTGGTCGGTCGCGCCGCAGGTGCAATTCTACCGCCGCGATATTCTCGGCGAGGCCGGCTATGACAGCCCGCCCGAGGACTGGGATGGCTGGCGGGCGATGGCGCGCGCGATCAAGCGCCGCCGGCCGGACGATTACGTCTTCCTCATGCTGCTCAACTGGCCCAACGGGCTCATCACGATGCTGTCGCAGGCCGGCGCGACGATGCTGCGCGATCGCAACACGCGCGGCGCCTTCCAGACCCCCGAGGCACGCGCCGCCTTCGCCTATTACGTCTCGCTCTACACCGATGGTTACGCGCCGATGGCGCTGTCGACCGAGGTGCAGGACCCCGTCGCTGCCTTCGCCACCGGCTATTGCGCGGTCTGGCCGAGCGGTCCGACGACGCTCAAGGATTTCGCCCGCCGTGCCGATCTGCTCCCGCGCGCGCGCTGGGCGACTGCGCGGCTGCCGGGACCGCACGGCGCCGGTCCGGTGTCGGGACTGAGCGCCAGCCTGTGCGTCTCGACACAGAGCAAGCGCCCACGCGAGGCCTGGGCCCTGGTCCGCCATCTGACCTCGATCGAGAGCGAATTGCGCTACCAGCGGCTGATCGGCAATCTGCCCGCCCGCGTCGGCGCCTGGACCGCCCCGCAACTCGCCGCCCCGGTGCTGCGCCCGTTCGCCGACCAGATGCGCCAGCCCGCCGCCGCCCCGCCGGTGATCGAATGGGAGCAGATCCAGACCGAGGTGCAGTTCGCCGCCGAGCGGATCGTCCGCGGCGTCCAGTCGATGGACGAGGCGTTGGCGGCGCTCGACCGCAGGGTAGACGGGCTGCTCGCCAAACGCCGCGCATTGGTCGAGGCGGGTCGGATCGCATGACCCGGCAGGAGCGGACCGGCTGGCTGTTCACCGCGCCGGTGCTGGCGATCATCGCGCTCGTCTTCGTACTGCCGACCGCGCTCGCGCTGGCGTTGTCGGTCACCGATTATTCGATCTACGCGCTCGCTGATTGGTCGAACCTGCATTTTGTCGGCCTCGGCAATTTCACCGGTCTGCTGTCGACGCCGTTGTTCTGGCGCGCGCTCGGCAACACCCTGCTGTTCGCCGCGCTCGGCGTGCCGATGGCGATCGGCACCTCGCTCTTCGTCGCACTGCTGCTCAACGATGCGACGGTGCGGTGGAAGCCGCTGTGGCGCGTGCTGCTGTTCGCGCCTTATGTGACCAGCGTCGTCGCGACCGCGGTGGTATGGCGTATCCTGTTCAACCAGCGCTTCGGCCTGATCAACCGCGCGCTCGCCGCCGTCGGCATCGCGCCGGTCGACTGGCTCGGCGACCCGCATGTGTCGATCCCCGCGATCCTGCTGTTCGTGACCTGGAAGATCTTCGGCTACAACATGATCGTCTTCACCGCCGCGCTGTCGGCGGTGCCGGGCGACCTGATCGAGGCGGCGCGGCTCGACGGGGCGGGGCGGTGGGGCCGCTTCCGGCACGTCACCCTGCCGGCGATCGGCCCGACGCTGCTGCTGGCGACGGTGATGAGCGTCGCCGGTTTCCTGCAGATCTTCGCCGAACCCTATGTGATGACGCTCGGCGGCCCGGCGCAGAGCACGACGACGGTGCTCTACTTCATGTTCGACGAGGGTTTCAAATGGTGGAACCTCGGGCAGGCGAGCGCGGTCGCGTTCGTGCTGTTCCTGATGATCCTCGCGGTGACGATCGCGCAGACGCGGATCGGAAGGCGCCACGAATGGCTGTGACGCGGCTGCGCACGATCGTCTCGACCGGCGCGGTGGCGGCGCTGACCGCGCTCACCATCGCGCCGCTGGCCTATATGGTCGTCGTCTCGTTCATGCCGCGCGGCGAATCGACCACCCTGCCGACGCCGCTGTGGCCGTCGCATTGGTCGGGCGAGAATTATTACGAGCTGCTGGTCCGGCGATCGATCGACGGCGCCTGGTTCGACTATCGCATCGTGCCGGCGCTGGTGAACAGTCTGGGGATCGCGGCGGTCTCGACGCTGCTCGGGCTGCTGCTGACCGTTCCGGCGGGCTATGCCTTCGCCAAGCTGCGCTTCCGCGGGCGGGCGCGGCTGCTCCAGCTGCTGATCGCGTCGCTGGTCGTGCCGGGGCAGGTGGCGATGCTGCCCTTGTTCCTGATCTTCAGGGAGCTGGGGCTGGTCAACAGCTATGCCGGCGTGATCCTGCCCAGCCTCGCCGGCATCTTCGCGATCCTGTTCGTCCGCCAGGCGACGCTCGCCATCCCCGACGAGATGATCGACGCGGCGCGGATCGACGGCGCGGGCGAGACGCGGATCTTCGTCAGCATCGTGCTGCCGCTGCTCACCCCGATCGTCGTCACGCTGGCGCTGTTCCTGTTCCTGGGGAGCTGGAACGATTTCCTGTGGCCGCTGATCGTGCTCGCCGACCAGCATCTCTACACCCTGCCGGTGGCGATCGCCGCGATCGGGCGGGAGCATGCCGCGGACGGCGAATTGATGATGGCGGCGGCGGTGGTGGCGACGATGCCGGTGCTGCTGCTGTTTCTCGCGCTCCAGCGTTATTATCTGACCGGACTGCTCGGCGGCAGCGTCAAGGGGTAGGCGCGGCCGTCCGCGGCGAACAGATGCGTGTCCGCCGCGGCGACGTCGAAGCGCAGCGTCTCGCCGAGCGTCACCGCGCGATCCCCGGGCAGTTGCGCGACGATCGTGCCGATCGCCCCCTGCGCGCCGAGATGCGCGAACGACAGCGGCCCGAGCCGCTCGAACAGCTCGACCACGCCGGCGAAGGCGCCATCCGCGGCCGCGACGAGATGCTCGGGCCGCACGCCCAGGGTCGCGGCGCCACCCACCGCATCGGCGGGGACGCGGGCGGCGGTGCGCACCGTGGCGCCCCCGGGCAGACGAACCGCGGCGCCGTCCTCGCCGGCCTGGGCGATCGTCACCGGCAGCAGGTTCATCCCCGGCGAGCCGATCGCCGCGGCGACGGCGAGGCTGGCGGGGCGGCGATAGACGTCGAGCGGCGCGCCGACCTGCTCGACGCGCCCCTCGCTCATCACGACGATGCGGTTGGCGAGCGTCATCGCCTCCAGTTGGTCGTGCGTGACGTAGATCATCGTCGTACCGAGCTGCTGGTGCAGCCGGGCAAATTCGTGCCGCATCCGCGCGCGCAGCGCGGTGTCGAGGTTGGACAGCGGCTCGTCGAGCAACAGCACGCGCGGCCGACGCACCACCGCCCGCGCGATCGACACGCGCTGGCGCTGGCCGCCGGACAGCGCGCGGGGGCGCCGGTCGAGCAGGTCGGAAAGATCGAGCATCGCCGCCACCGCCGCCACCCGTTCGGCGATCTCGCGCTTGGCGACGCCGGCGACCTTCAGCGGAAAGGCGATATTCTGCGCGACCGTCATCTGCGGATAGAGCGCATAGGATTGGAAGACCATCGCGACGCCGCGTTCGGACGGTGGCGCATGGGTGACGTCGCGCCCGTCGATCGCGACGTGCCCGCCGCTGGGGTCTTCGAGCCCGGCGATCATCCGCAGCAGCGTCGACTTGCCGCATCCCGACGGGCCGACCAGCACGAGGAATTCGCCGTCCTCGACGACGAGGTCGGTCGGCTGCAGCACGGTCACGCCGCCGAAGCCTTTGGTCAGTCCTGATATTTCGACGCTGGCCACGCTCGTCTCCCGATGCTCGGTCCTGCGAGGCGGCGGTGGCCGCTGTCAAACCAAAGTTACGGCCCCAGGTTGGCGGAATCGTGCGGGCCGCGCCGCGCTTGTGCGAATCGTCGGCGGGTGGCTAGGCTGGCGGCATGACCGAAGATGCAGCGACCCACCGGTTGGGCGAAGCCCTGAACCATCTCCACGCGTTCGCCGCGACCTTCGACGCGGGCGCGTATGTCGACGAGGCGAGCGCGCTGACCGCCGCCGACCTCCGCCTCATCCTCGACACGCTGGAGCAGGTCCACGGCATCGTGAAGGCGGCACCGGGCCTGTGAAGCGGCGCCACGCCGGGATCGATCTCGGCGCGACGGTCGCCACCGTGCTCTTCCTGGTGGGCTTCGGCGGCATGATCTACGCGTTGGGGGCGAAGATCGGGCTGTTCTGACGCGTACGCCGGCGCCGGGATAGCCGTTCGAGCGGTCAGGCCCGTCCGTCGCCAGCCAGCGCCGCCATCACGATCCCGCTATAGACGCGGTGCGTCGCATTCTCGGCATGATCGCCCACCGCCGCCGGCGCGATGCCGAGCGACGCCGCCGGGGTGAAGGTCAGTTCGCCGAAATAGATGCCGTCGCTGCCGTCGTAGAGATCGACGCGGACGAATTCGAACGGCGCGGACAGGGCGCGGGCCGCCGCCATCATCGCCGCGATCCGCTCGGCGGTGGGCAGCGCATGGCCGGCGGGCGGCGCCAGCCCGTCGTCGCGGTCCATCGGCTCGAAGCTCGGGACGCGATAGAGCCGGCTCCACGGCCGGCCGAAGCGGCTGTGATCGACCTGGCAGACCAGCGGCTGCCCGCGCACGCAATGGAATTTGTAATCGTCGGGCGATGTCCCCGCGGCGCTCGGGACCAGCGCCTCGACGATGATCTTCCGCGGCAGCCGCCAATATTGCATCTCCCGCAGGATCGACGCGTAATCGGCCTGCGCCAGCCAGAACAAGCGCCGCAGGTCCTCCGGCCCGGTGACGTCGCGCAGAAAGACGGTGCCGCCGCTGGCATGCGTCGGCTTGGCGATCGTCGCGGTGCCGACGAAGGGATGCAGCCGATCGAACAGCGCCTCCGGCGACGGTACGTCGTCCATCGCCACCACCAGCCGCGTCTCCGGCACGCGCAGGCCCGGTGACAGCCGCTGCGCTTCCCGTTTCGCGGTCTCCTTGTCGACGAAGGCGCGTTCGAGCGGCGTCCAGCGCGGATCGATCATCCGGTCGAAGATCACGTCGTTGATCGTCGAGCGCGGGTCGGCGGCGGGCAGGGGCCATCGCCCGAAGCGGCGCCGGAAATGCGGACCGGCGATGACATGGTTGAACGCGCGCGTCATCGGCGCGGCGGCATCGAACGCCACACCGTCGGCGGCCTGGCAGGCGTCGTCATCGGCCGCGGGCGTATCCGCAACGCGGCAGGAGACGGGCGGGCGGGTGCGATCCATCCCTTCGGGTAGCGTGGGGTTCGGGTGCAGGCAATCGCCACGACGGCGGACGCCCATATGCTCCGGCCACAAGCCATTAACAATAAGACATGGTTCAGCAATTGATATTGCTAGTGACTCGCAACAACGATGCCGTTAGGTCGCCGGCATCGAAGGGGAAGTGAAGTGATTTATCTGGGCGTTCTACTCGCAGGCGTGGCTTCGGTGAATGGTGCCGCGCCCATGCCGGCCTCGTCGGCCAAGGCCGAACCCGTCGCGGCTGGCGCTGCCGATCCGCAGCGAGATGACGAGATCCTCGTCGTCGGCAAGAGCTATGGCCGCGGCGTCGGCAAGACCGTCACGCCGCTCAAGGACACGCCCAACACGATCACCGTCGTCGACCGCGAACAGATCGAGGCGCAGAACCTCTTCACGCTCGAAGACGCGCTGACCGCGACCAACGGCATCACCGTCAACGGCGTCGGCAGCGAGGACCCGTCGTTCCTCTCGCGCGGCTTCGCGATCAACAACTATCTGATCGACGGCGTCCCGACGCTGTCGGTCAACTTTCCCTCGGCGGTGCCCGATCTGTTCTTCTACGACCGGCTCGAGGTGCTGCGGGGGCCGGCCGGGCTGTTCAGCGGCTCGGGCAATCCCGCCGGCAGCATCAATCTCGTGCGCAAGCGGCCGCTCGATACCGCCCGGATGCAGGCGAGCGCCGGCTACGGCAGCTACGACAATCTCCGCCTGGAACTCGACGTCTCGACCCCGGTCGGCGGCGTCGCCGCGCTCCGCGCCGGCGTCATGGCGCAGGATCAAAACCAGTTCTTCGACACGGCGCATCGCAACCGGCTCGACGCCTTCGCCGTGGGTACGCTGGAGATCGGTTCGCGGACGACGCTGACCGCGGGCGCGAATTACGATCGCTTCCGCCCGGCGGTCCAGTCCGGCCTGCCCGGCTATGCCGGCGGTGCCGACGGCAGCGACGGGCGTCTGCTCGACGTGCGGCGCTCGACCTATCTGGGCGCCGACTGGAACCGCTTCGATGCGAAGACCTGGTCGGGCTTCGTCGAGCTGGCGCATCGCGTCTCCGATCGCTGGACGTTGCGCGCGACCGGGCTCTACACCGATGTCGACCGCGTCGACGTCTACAGCTATATCGGCGCGCAGCCGGTGACGCCGGCCAACCGCGGCCTCACCAACCAGATCGCCTATCGCGGCGACAGCAAGCAGCAGACGCGGTCGTTCGACGTCAACGGCATCGGCAGCTTCCCGCTGTTTGGGCGCGACCAGACGCTGATCCTCGGCGCCGATTACCAGGCGAGTGCCGGCACCTCTTATTTCACCCGCCTGTCGAATTATGCGCGGATCGACGTCTTCAATCCCGTCTCGCCGGCCGAGCCGCCGCTCGATCCCTATGGCCCGCTGCCGCCCTATCCGGTGCAGGGCACCGCGGGGATCTGCACGCCGGTGCAGACGCCGCCGCAATGCGTCACGCAGGTCTATGGCGGATCGGTCACCCACCTCGAACAATATGGCCTGTATGGCCAGATGCGGCTCAGCCCGCTCGCCGGGCTGACGCTGATCGGCGGCGGAAGGCTGACCTGGTTCGATACCGACACGCGCACGGTGTTGCCGACCCCGGGGGCCCGCACCGGCTATACGATCGACAACCGCTTCACGCCTTATGCCGGATTGGTCTGGGACGTGACCCGCCACCTCAACCTCTACGCCAGCTATGCCGACAGTTTCACGCCGCAGGCGCAGCCGGTCGGTCGCCAGCGCGGCGACGGCGGCAGTATCGAGCCGATGGTCGGCGAGCAGTTTGAGGCAGGCAGCAAGGTCTCGCTGATGCACGACCGGCTGTTGCTCTCCGCCGCGGCCTATCAGATCACGCAGCGTAACCGGCTGTTCAACGACCCCGTCGACGCCAATCTCTACTACCAGCTCGGCAAGGTACGCGCGCGCGGCATCGAGCTGGAGGCGACGGGCGAGATCCTGCCGGGCTGGCGGATCAACGGCGGCTACAGCTACACGCGCACCAAGTTGTTGGAGGACATCAACCCGGCGCTGGAGGGCACATCGCTGGTCCCGGTGATCCCCCGCCACATGGGCAAGGTGTTCACCAATTACGCGCCGACAAACGGCATGCTGGCCGGCGCCAGCATCGGCGGCGGCCTGACCGTCTTCGGGGCGACCTCCGGCGGCACGCGGTCGTCGATCGCCGCCAACGGCACGCGCGTGCTGTCCACCCTGGTTCGACAGGGCAGCTACGCCGTGCTCGACCTGCGCGCGGGCTACAAGCTCACCGAGCAGCTCGGCGTGTCGATCAACGTCAACAACGTGCTCGATCGCACCTATTACGCACGCATCTTCTCGACCGCGCGCGGGAATTACTACGGCAGTCCCCGCACGGTATTCGCGACCTTGCGCTACACGCTGGGATAAGGCGTGTTGGATGTCGCGACGGCGCCGGCGATTGCCTCTGCTGGCGACGTCTGTCGATCGCGGCATTCGATCCGGCGAAAGCGGGGCATCTAGGCACCAACGCTCGAAAACTGCTGACGATAGGCGGTCGGGCTCGTGCCCAGCCTCGTGCGGAAATGATGCCGCAGGGTCTCCGCGGAGCCGAAGCCGCTGCCCTGTGCCACCCGCTCGATCGACACGCGGGTCGTCTCCAGGAGCAATCTGGCGCGTTCGAGCCTGAGGCTGAGCAACCACTCGCCCGGCGTCGTGCCGGTCGTGTCGTGAAACCGGCGAAGAAAGGTTCGTCGGCTCATGCAGGCTTCGGCTGCCAGGGCATCGATATCGACATCGACATCGATCCGGCTTCGCAGCGTATCGAGCAGCGGAGCCAAGGCGGCGTTCTCCCTGACCGGCAACGGCTGATTGACGAACTGGGCTTGTCCGCCCTGCCTGTGCGGCGGCACCACCATTCGCTGGGCGACGCGATTGGCTGCGATCGGTCCATGGTCGCGCCTGATCAGATGCAGGCAGACATCCAGTCCGGCAGCGCAGCCGGCGGACGTCAGTATATCGCCTTCATCAACATACAGAACGGCGGGCTGGACGTCGATCGCGGGATAGTGGGTCGAAAGCACCGTCGCATGGTGCCAGTGAGTGGTAGCGCGGCGACCGTCCAGCAATCCGGCGGCAGCCAATACGAAGCTGCCGGTGCAGATCGAGACAAACCGGCAGCCGCGCCGGCCAGCACGCTGCAAAGCCTCTACGAGCGCGTCCGGGACCGGCTCGTTTACGGCGCGCCAGCCGGGAACGACGATCGTCCCGGCTTCTTCGAGGAGTTCAAGCCCGCCGTCGATTGCCAGTCTTACGCCTCCGCCCGCGCGCAGCGGCGTCGCTTCCGCAGACGCAACAGCCACATCATACCATTGCTCCTCCCATCCGGGCGGCGGCGGCCCTAAGGTTTCGAGGGCAGTGCTAAATTCGAACAGGCAAAGTCCGTCATACGCCAGGATCACCACGAAGGGTCTGCAGGCCGGAGCCGACTCTGGCATGATCTTGACGATAGCTGTCATCGCTGCCGATGGCCAGCACGAGCACGCAAGCGCAAGCCATGCCCTCTTCTGTCATGCGGTGGGCCGGCACGATGATCGATCCTCATGAATGCAGCGCAGCGTCGACCCGTCGATGCTCGGTCGACGTTTGGACAACCACATGATCGCCATCGCCATGCTCATGGGCCTGCTCGCCGCGCTGAGCTGGGGGGCGGCTGACTATCTTGCGGGCAGTACAGCCAAACTGGTCGGGATACGCAGGACTGCACTGTTCACGCAGTCGATGGGATGGCTGGCGGTCACGCTGGTGCTGATCGCAATGCCGTCGCTGCGGGGAAAGGCATGCGCGGCATCCGCTTCGGGATGGTCGTACGGCGTTCTTGCCGTGGCGTTCAATCTCGCTGGCTCGATGTCGCTGCTCCGCGCCTTTTCGATCGGTCGCGCCTCGTTAGTCGCACCGTTAATCACGACTTATGCCGCCGTGACGGCATGTCTCGGTCTGGCGATCAGCGGCGATCGATTGAGCGGTTTTCGTCTGGCCGGACTCGTGATCTGCCTGATCGGCGCGCCGCTGGCGGCGGTCGCCCCAAGCCGCCAAGACGGGCGTCGAGCCGACGGCGTCGGTTACGCTGTGCTGACCGCTCTGTGCTTCGGCGTCGGCTTTTGGATACAGGGCAAGTTCTCCGTTCCCGCGATCGGCGCGACGCCCATGCTGTGGCTGTTTTTCGGGATCAGCATTCTCGTGCTCGCGCCGACGCTTGCGTTGCGCCGGGATCGGATCTTGCCGCACCGGAATGCGCTGCCGCTGCTCGTGCTGCAAAGCCTGTGCAATCTCATGGGCTATGGAACCTTCGCAGTGGGGTTGGCGACGGGTGCCGTCACGATCGTCACCGTGCTGAGCACCTTCGCCGCAGCCGTTACCGCGATATTCGGCCTCGTCATGCGGAGGGAGAGGTTGTCCCGCCCGCAAACCGCCGGCGTGTCCGCCATTCTAATCGGCGCGGCCCTCCTCGCCGTCTGATCTCGCGCGGCCGGCGGGTCGGGTTCAATCGTAGTAGAACGGCGACCGCGCCGTCCATCCGGAGCGCGGATACCGCCGGTGCAGTAGCAGGAACGCGCGGCGACCGAGATGGTCGTGATTGCCACCCCAGCGCGCGACACGGATCAGGCGATACAGGGCTTCGGCTGCCCGGGGGTCACCCGGATGGCGGACGACGTAAGTGAGCGCATTATTCCATAGCGATATACCTGCCGTCCGGACCGTTACCGGACGCCCGCTGTCGTCGAAGTGGCGCATCGAGACGATGAAGGCGCGGCGCTCCGCCAGGGCGCGGGGCAGCGTCGCCCGCACGAAGGGCGGATAATGCAGCGGCAGGATGCCGGAGCCACACTTTTCGAGACAGGCGAGATCCGCGCGGTTGGCCTCGCGATCCGACGCGTAGGCGCTGCCCCAATAGCCGTTGGGTAGATATGCGCTGGCGGGCGGGAACGGGCGGGACGGCCCGCGCTGGCCGGGGAGTGGCAGCAGCAGATCCACCCAATAGCCGCCGAACTGGCGTACCGTGCCGGTCGGACGGGCGTAATCCGCCAGATCGACGCGCAGGCTCGGTATCTTCATCATTACGAACGCCTCGGCAAACAGCTTGTCCGCGCCCGGCGGCGTCGCCGCGATCCGGCGCCAGTCTGCGGCGACCTGTGGGAGCAGAGTCACCAACCGGGCGGCGAGACGATCCACCGCCGCATCGTCGCGCAGCTGCACCGCCCGCACGAAGCTGGTGAGGGCGATGTCGAGCCGGATCTCGCGCGGCATCGCGGTCATGTCGGCGATCGCCATCCGCTCGCGCAGCGGCAGTCGGTCGATCACCGCGCGTGCGTCCGGCCCGAGGCCGGCGAACCCACCCGACGGGCGTCGGCCGATCAGGCCGTCGCCCGCCGTCCGGACGTCGGCGGTGCAGGTCGAGAGACCCGTCCGGCAATAAGGCGCACGCAGCGCATGGGCGGCGAAATCCGCAAGCGACGCGGCCGTCTGGGTGCGCACCGCCTCGAAGACGTTGCGATCCGACCGGATGAGGTCGTCGCGCGCCAGCACCGCGTCCGCCTCCGCCCGGATCTGTGCGGCGTCCGCCCGTGGCGTCAGCAGGCGGAGCCGATGATAACGCGCGGTCAGCCATGCCGGATCGGTAGGCGGCACCCGTCCCGCCGCCTCGGCCAGCGCGGCCGCGCCTGCGTCCGCCGGGTCGGCGAGCAGCAATGCGGCGACGAGCCAGGCGGTGCGGTGGCCGGCGTTCCAGCGTTCCTGCGCGTGCGTCGAAGCGGCGACACGATCCTTCGCCTGGATCGTCCGGATCCAGTCCGCCGCCTCCGGCTTGGCCGGATGACGGTCGGCGAGCGTGAGATAGTCGCGAACGGCGACCGCGACCTCGGGCAAGGGTGCGGGCGCGTTCAGGTCGCGGTCCAGCCGTGCGAGAAGCCGATCGGGATGCTCGTGGAAGGCGAGGATCTGGCGCATCCGCATCAGCTCGCCCCGTCCGAAGGTGCCGGCAGGCGCGGCGGCGAGCCGGTCGAGCGCCGCATGCGCCGCGGCGAAGCGCGCAGGTGCCGGGGCATCGAACGCGGCACGCAGCAGCGCCCGCGCCGACAGGTACAGGCCGGACGGTCGCCAGGGCGATGCCGCATCCCCGGCGATCGCGGCGAAGCGGCGGGCCGCCTCGTCGGCCTGACCGTTGTAGAGCGCCAATGCCGCCTCCTGATAGGCGCGATCGGCACGCAGCCACGACGGCGCAGCGGCCGGCAGCGGCGGCAGCGCGGCGACCGGCTTGGAACAGGCGGCGAAGACGGCGTCCTGCGCGTCGAGCCATGCCCGCACGGCAGGCGCCGCCTTGCCGTAGCGCCGCGCCCGGTCGGCGAGGGTCGCGGCGGCGGTGGTGAAGGCATCGTCGAAGCAGGTGGGGATCGCGACGAAGTTCGGACCGTTGCGCTCCGCCGCGATCCAATAGACCTCCGTCGCGCCCGGTATCGTGCGGCGGACGTCCAGCCAGTCGCGCTGCCTTGTCGCGGGCGTGCCGCAGCACGGCGCGACGAGGGCACCTGCGGCGCTCTGTCCCACCTGAAGTCCGGTCAGCCGCCGCCAGTCGAGGAACAACAGCGCATCCGTCGTCGCACCCTTCACGATCGGCAGCCGCCCGCCCGCCAGCGCGGCGCGTTCGGTCGCATCCTGCGGGTCGGCGAAGACGAATACGGGCCGGGGCGTCGGATCGCCCGAGCCGAGCGCCCGCGTCGCGAGCGCCGCCGCGAGGACGACACCGATCGGAACGCGCCACCTCACCGCCATCGCCGTACCTCCCGCTCCGCCGCGGCGAAGTCGCGCGGCGTCCAGCTTCGCGGATCGAACAGATACACCCGCCGTCCCGCCGGCGCCCGCGGCACCGGCGTGCCGACCGCCACCCCGAGCGCGCCGCGGCAGCGATCATGCCGCAGATCGCCGCCCTCCGCCAGCATCGCCCGCACGGTCTCACCCCGCCGTCCCATGCGGAAGAGCATGGGAACGACTTCGTCGACCGGCGCCCGACCCAGCCAGTCCTCGCCGCACCACGACGCCAGCGCGGTCATCGACAATACGGTAGCGCGGGGCAGCGCGCGGCGGACGTCGCCGAGGACGTCCAGCAATATCGCGCGCTCGGACGCACGCACCTCGAAATCGACCTGCACGCGCCGGGCGGACAGGCGGGTGGCGTAATGCAGGATCGCCGCGGCCGTCGTCGCGCGCATCGCCGCATTCCAGACGAGGGGGCGGTCGCGGCGGATCTCGACATGGACGACGCTGGTCGTCGGCGGCTCGGCGACGAGCAGCGGATGGCGCCGCCCGCGCGCCTCGACCGCCGCGCCATCGAGCACGATCGAGCCACTCTCGACCGCGACCTCCGCGCGGCCTTTGGCGAAGCGCAAATCCTCGGGCCGCTCCCACGCCCACAGGACGAGCGTGGCAGGCGGCGGCGACGGCCGGCACGCCGTCAGGGCGAGCAACAGGGATAGCCAATTGCGGCTGCGCATCGGGCGATTAGGCCGACGCCCCGCCATGTCGTCAAGCGGCGGTCCGGACGGACCGGCATGGGGCCGCAGCCCGCGGGGCGTCATCGACTCTCACGTCAGGAAACCGCCGCCCCACTGGCACGAACGGCGATTGCGGATTACGGCCGGGTGTCAGCCGTCGATCGGCCGGAACGAAGGATTGCGGATGCGTGCTCATGTCCTGTTGATCGCCGGCATCGCCGCGCTGGGCGGCCTGCTGTTCGGCTACGATACCGGCATCATCTCGGCGGCGTTGCTGTTCATCGGCGACAGCTTCCCAATCTCGGTCGTCGGCAAGCAGATCGTCACCGCCGCGATCGTCGCCGGCGCGCTCGTCGGATGCATGGGCGCCGGGCCGCTGTCGGACCGGATCGGCCGGCGGCCCACCGTCATGGTCGCCGCCTTCGTCTTCATGATCGCCTCCGTGGCGTCGACCATCGCCGGCTCGGTGGCGTCGTTGACCGCCGCGCGTCTCGTCCTCGGTCTCGCGGTCGGCGCGGCGAGCCAGATCATCCCGGTCTATATCGCCGAACTGGCGCCGGCGGCGCGGCGCGGCGCGATGGTGGTGATGTTCCAGCTCGCGGTCGTCGGCGGCATCCTGGTATCGACGATCGTCGGCTGGCTGCTCGGCGGCAGCCACGTCGCCGACGGTTTGCTGGGCGAGGGCGGCGACTGGCGGCTGATGTTCCTGCTCGGCGTCCTGCCGGCGGCGATTCTGCTGATCGGCATGATCGTGCTCCCGGAAAGCCCGCGCTATCTCGCGCTCAAGGGTGACGTTGCGAAGGCGCGCGCCATCCTCGCACGGCTGCGGCCGAGCGCGGCGGAGGTCGAGACCGAACTCGCGGCGATCGGCGAGACGGTGCACGTCGAGGGGCGCTGGCGGACGTTGCTGTCCGGCCGCATGCGCCCGGCACTGATCGCCGGCGCCGGGGTCGCGATGTTCTCGCAGATCACCGGCACCAACGCGGTAATCTATTACGCGCCCACGATCGCGACCAACGCCGGGCTCGGCCAGAATGCGGCGCTGCTGACCGCGCTCGTCGTCGGCGTGACGATCGTGCTGACGACGATCTTCGGCACCTGGGCGGTGGATCATTGGGGGCGGCGTAGATTGATGCTGCGGTTCCTGCCGGGGGCGGTGATCGGGCTGGCGATGATCGCGATCGCCTTCGCACACGGCGCGCCGACCGGCGCGATGCGCTGGGTCGCCGCGGCGGGGCTGCTCGGCTACGAGGTGTTCAACGTCGGCAGCATCTCGGCGGCGATCTGGCTGGTCGGCGCGGAGGTGTTCCCGCTGTCGGTGCGCGGCAAGGGGATGAGCCTCGTCGCTCTGTCGCACTGGAGCTTCGACCTGCTGGTGACGCTGACCACGCTCAGCCTCGTCGAGGGGCTGGGCACTGCTGCGACCTTCTGGCTGTTCGCGGGGATGAACCTGCTCGCCTGGGGGTTCGTCTGGCGCTTCGTTCCCGAGACGAAGGGCCGATCGCTCGAGGAGATCGAGGCGAGCCTGCAGAACGGCACCTTCGCGTCGGCGCGATGACGGAGGCGCTACCCGCACCGCTCGGCGACGCGATCCACGCCTTGCTCGCCCGCCGCGACCGCGCGCTGCTGGGCGTCGTCGGTCCGCCCGGCGCGGGCAAGTCGACGCTCGCCGACCGGATTGCGCGGCAGTTCGCCGACCGGTCGGTCGTCGTGCCGATGGACGGTTTCCATCTCGCCAATGCGGAGCTCGACCGGCTCGGCCGCGGCGATCGCAAGGGCGCGCCCGACACGTTCAACGTCGCCGGGTTCGTCGCATTGCTCGATCGCCTGCGGCATCCGGTCGCCGGCGAAACCGTCTACGCCCCCCGGTTCGAGCGCACGATCGAAGAGGCGATCGCCGGCGCGATCCCGGTGCCGGCAGGCACACCGCTGGTCGTGGTGGAGGGCAATTACCTGCTCCTCGACGGGCCGTGGTCGCCGGTGCGCGGTCTGCTGGATCGCTGCTGCTACGTCCGCACCCCGTCGGCACAACGCCGCGAGTGGCTGCTCGCGAGGCACATGGCATTCGGACGCAGCCGCGCCGAGGCGCTCGACTGGATCGATCGTACCGACGAGCCCAATGCCGTCCTCATCGAGCGGAGCGCGATGCGCGCCGATTTCGCCGTCGACGTGACGCCCGGCTGATCCCGCGACGCGGCCCAAGGCGATGGCGCCGGCTGGGCGGCGGCAAGCAAAAGTATCTCCCCTTCGGACGGCGCGTGGCTAGCATCGCGGTCGACACAGCACCCGCTCGAAGAGGACGATGGCCATGGTCGATCATACGCTGCACCCCGAAACGCTCGCGCTGCATGCCGGCTGGCGCGCCGATCCGGCGACGGGCGCGGTGGCGCCGCCGGTTTACCAGACCACCTCCTATCAGTTCCGCGACACGGATCACGCCGCCGACCTGTTCGCGCTGCGCGAACTCGGCAATATCTATACCCGGCTGGGCAATCCGACGACCGACGTGCTCGAGCGGCGGATCGCCGCGATCGAGGGTGGCGCGGCGGCGCTGGCGGTGGCGTCGGGACAGGCGGCGTCCGCTTATGCGGTGCAGAATCTCGCGTGTGCCGGCGACAATATCGTCAGCGGCACCGATCTGTACGGCGGCACGTGGAATCTGTTCGCCAACACGCTCAAGGACCAGGGGATCGAGGTGCGCTTCGTCGATCCCGCCGATCCCGACGCCTTCGCGCGCGCGAGCGACGGGCGGACGCGCGCCTGGTATGTCGAGACCTTGCCCAATCCCAAGCTGATCGTCGGGCCGATCGCCGAGATCGCAGCGCTGGGCCGGCCGCTCGGCATCCCCTTGATCGTCGATAATACCGCGGCGCCGCTGCTCGCCCGGCCATTCGATCACGGCGCGGCGATCGTCGTCTATTCGACCACCAAATATATCGGCGGCCACGGCACGTCGATCGGCGGCATCATCGTCGACGGCGGCAATTTCGACTGGGAGGCGTTTCCCGAGCGCCAGCCGCTGCTCAACACGCCCGACGCCAGCTACCATGGCGCGGTGTGGAGCCAGGCGGCGAAACCGCTGGGTCCGATCGCCTATATCCTGCGCGCACGTACCGTGCTGCTCCGCGATCTCGGCGCCGCATTGTCGCCGTTCAACGCCTTTCAGATCCTGCAGGGGCTCGAGACGCTGCCGCTGCGCATGCCGCGTCATTGCGCCAATGCCGCGGCGGTCGTCGCCTTCCTCCAGTCGCGGCCCGAGGTGATCCGCGTCATCCATCCCTCGGTGCAGACCGACGTGCAGGCAGAACGGGCCGCGCGATATCTGACCGGCGGGCAGGGTGGCCTCGTCGGCTTCGAACTGGCCGGCGGCGAGGCGGCGGGGCGCGCCTTTATCAACGCGCTGGAGCTCTTCTATCATGTCGCCAACATCGGCGACGCGCGCAGCCTCGCGATCCATCCGGCGTCGACGACCCATTCGCAGCTGTCGTCCGGGGAACGGCAAGCGACGGGCGTCTCCGACGGCTACGTCCGCCTGTCGGTCGGTCTGGAGCATGAGGAGGACATCCTCGCCGACCTGCGCCAGGCGCTCGACCGCGCCGCGGTCTAGTCAGCCGGCCGATCGACAAAACCCTCGCCGAACAGCCTGCTAGGCCGGCGAGCTTGGCGGCCGGCAGACCCGGCGATAGACCAACGACGAAAGGACCGACCATGGCCGATCAGGATAGCGCGAACAATCTGCCCGCCGGCTACGTACCGCCCGAGGTGTGGACGTGGAATCAGGCGAACGGCGGCCAGTTCGCCAGCATCAACCGCCCCGTCTCGGGCGCGACGCACGATGCGCCGCTGCCGGTCGGCCGCCATCCGCTCCAGCTCTACTCGCTCGGCACGCCCAACGAGCAGAAGGTGACGATCCTGCTCGAGGAGCTGCTCGCGGCGGGCCATGCCGGCGCCGAATATGACGCCTGGCTGATCGAGATCGGCAAGGGCGACCAGTTCGGCAGCGGCTTCGTCGCGCTCAATCCCAATTCCAAGATCCCGGCGCTCGCCGATCACGGCACGACGCCGCCGACGCGGGTGTTCGAAAGCGGCTCGATCCTGCTCTATCTCGCCGAGAAATTCGGCGCCTTCCTGCCGACCGGTCCGGCGGCGCGGGTCCAGGCGATCAACTGGCTGATGTGGCAGATGGGCTCGGCACCGTTCGTCGGCGGCGGCTTCGGCCATTTCTTCGCTTATGCGCCGATCAAGATCGAATATGCGATCGACCGCTATGCGATGGAGGCCAAGCGCCAGCTCCACGTGCTCGACACGCATCTGGCGGAGCACAGCTATCTGGGGGGCGACGAATATTCGGTCGCCGATATCGCGGTCTGGCCCTGGTATGGCGGGCTGCTGACCGGCACCTATGGCGCGAGCACGTTCCTGAGCGCCGGCGACTATCCCAATCTGCAGCGCTGGACCGACCGGATCGCCGCGCGCGAGCCGGTGCGGCGCGGGCGCATCGTCAACCGCATCATCGGCGAGCCGGGCAGCATCCTGCGCGAACGGCACGAGGCGGCGGATATCGACGCGGCGCTGGCGGCCACGACCAATCTATAAGGGGGAGAGACGAATGACCTTGGCGAAGCGATCGATATGGGGGGCTGCGCTCGCCATCGTGGCGGCGACGACGGGCGCGCATGCGGAGGCCCCGGCGCGCAGCTTCGCGGTCAGCGGCGCCGGCTTCGTCAAGGACGGCAAGCCGTATCAGGTCATCTCGGGCGAGATCCACTACGTCCGCATCCCGCGCGCCTATTGGCGCGACCGCCTGCGCAAGGCGAAGGCGATGGGGCTCAACACGATTACCACCTACGCCTTCTGGAACGTCCACGAGCCGCGGCCCGGCGTCTATGATTTCAGCGGCCAGAACGACCTCGCCGCCTTCATCCGCGACGCGCAGGCGGAGGGGCTGAACGTCATCCTGCGCCCCGGCCCCTATGTCTGTGCCGAATGGGAATTGGGAGGCTATCCGGCGTGGCTGCTCAAGGATCGAAAGCTCGTCCTGCGCTCGACCGACCCCGAATATACCGCCGCGGTCGAGCGCTGGATCGTCCGGCTCGGGCAGGAGGTGAAGCCGCTGCTGCTCGCCAACGGCGGGCCGATCGTCGCGGTGCAGCTCGAGAACGAATATGGCGCGTTCGGCGACGACAAGGCGTATCTGCAGGGACTGGAGGCGACCTATCGCCGTGCCGGCCTCGCCGACGGCATCCTGTTCACCTCGAACCAGGCGTCGGACCTCGCCAAGGGCTCGCTGCCGCATCTGCCCTCGGTGGTCAATTTTGGCTCGGGCGGCGCGGCCAATGCGGTCGCCAAGCTCGAGGCGTATCGGCCCGCGGGACTGCGCATGGTCGGCGAATATTGGGCGGGCTGGTTCGACAAATGGGGCGAGGACCATCACGAGACCAACGGCCGCAAGGAGGCCGAAGAGATGCGCTTCATGCTGCAGCGCGGCTATTCGATCTCGCTGTATATGGTCCACGGCGGCACGACGTTCGGCTGGATGAACGGCGCCGATTCGCACACCGGCACCGATTATCATCCCGATACGACCAGCTACGATTACGACGCGCCGATCGACGAGGCGGGCAATCCGCGCTACAAATATGCGCTGATCGCCAATGCCATCGCCGCGGTCACCGGCAAGCCTGCCGCGCCGACCCCGGCGCCGACGGTCGCGGTCACCTTCCCGGTCTCGCCGATCCGGCGCAGCGCGTCGCTCTGGGACCATCTCCCCGAGCCGGTCCGCGCCAAATTGCCGATGACCTTCGAGGAGCTCGACCAGAATTACGGCTATGTCCTGTATCGCGTCACGCTGCCGGCGGGCGCGGGCAAGACGCTGACGCTCAAGGGCATGCACAGTTATGCGCAGGTCTATGTCGATCGCAAACTGGTCGGCACGCTCGATCGCCGCCTGGGGCAGGAGACGGTGACGCTGCCCGCCCGCGCCGGTGCCGCGACGCTCGACGTGCTGGTCGAGAACACCGGCCGCGTGAACTATTCCCACGCGATCCGCACCGAGCAGACCGGGCTGACCGGCGCGGTGACGCTCGACGGCGCGGTGCTGGAGGACTGGCGGATGTACCGCCTGCCGATGGACGATCTGTCGGGGCTGCGCTTCACCGTCGCGCCCTGCACCGGCCCCTGTTTCTACGAGGCGGAGATGACCGTCGACCGGCCGGTCGACACCTATCTCGACATGCGCGGTCTGCATAAGGGGCAGCTCTGGCTTGGCACGCACAATCTCGGCCGCTTCTGGTCGATCGGTCCGGTGCACACGCTCTATGCGCCCGCGCCGTGGATGCAGGTCGGCACCAACCGCATCGTCGCCTTCGACCTCACCGGCGACGCCACCGATCGCCTGACGACCGTCAAGGCTCCGGTCTACGGCAAGATCACGACGACGCGCGAGGCGCAATAACGCGCCGCAGCACGCGACGCTCACGGCTGCGGCCGGGGCGTCGCGTGGGGCTGGCTCAATCGGTTGGCGTGTTCGAACGCGCCGATCAGGCCGCATCGCTGTGGATCGGGATGCGGCGGACCGTGTCGGCGGCGGCCGCCGATTTCGGCAGCGTGACGGTCAGCACGCCGTTGCGGAAGCTTGCGCTCGCCTTGTCCGTTTCGACGGTGCGCGGCAACGCGATCCGCCGTTCGTATCGGCCATAGCTGCGTTCGGAATAGCCGCGGTCCTTGTCCTCGACCTCCGACTTCTTTTCGCCGCGCAGCGTCAGCACGCCGGCCTCGGCGACGATCTCGACGTCCTTCTCGTCGAGCCCGGGCAGCTCGGCAATGACGCGGATCTCCGCATCGGTCTTGCCGAGTTCGAGCCTGGGCGTCAGCAACGCGCGCGCCGTACCGGCGAAGGCGGGCACGCCGAAGCCGCGAAGGACATCGTCGAACGGGCGGTTCACCTCGCGGTGCAGCGACAGCAACGGATCGCGCCGGTCCTGCTCGACCACGAACGGCGCCGGGACGCGATCGTCGGTGCGGCTCCAGGGGATCAGATCACGAATGGCCATGGGTCCTGTCTCCTTTCTGGTCAGTGGCATGATGCAGGTCGATCGACGGATCAGGCGGCGCGGAGCGCGTCGCTGCCGCCCTCGCCGAGGCGCGCGGGGTGGCGGACGAACCACCCTCGATCGCGATCCGGCGCGGCTTTAACGCGTCGGGAACGACACGCTTCAGCGCGATGCTGAGCAGGCCGTTGTCGCAACGCGCCTCGCCCACCTCGATGAAGTCGGCGAGCTGGAAGCGCCGCTCGAACGGCCGCGCGGCGATGCCATGGTGCAGATAGCGCGCCTCGCCGCTCTCCTCGTCGCGCTTGCCGGTGACGATCAGCTGGTTCTGCTGCCCGATCACCTCGATCTGGTCGGGACGGAAGCCGGCGACCGCCAGCGTGATGCGATAAAGGTCCTCGCCCTCGCGCACGATGTCGAACGGCGGATAGCCGTCGGCGGCGTCGCTGCGGCCCGTTTCGAGCAGATCGAACAGGCGGTCGAACCCCACCGTCGAGCGGCGGAATGGCGTGAAATCGAAATTGGTCCTCATCTCCAAATCCTCCTGTGAAGCGATCTGGACATGAGCGGCACCGGCGCGTGAACCGGCGCCCTCGATGTCCGGTCCGGACCCGGTTCGGCGTCCGGCGCGCGAAAACTGGGAATGGTCATCGCAAGATCAAGAGGCTGCCGACAGATTTTTAAACGTGGCGCGGACGCGCGAACCTAGCCGCCGACCGCGCGGTGAAGCTGGATACGCGCGAGAGTGGCGGCGACCCGCTGTCGTATGGCCGCGCGTTCCGCCGGCAGGGCCGCCTGCCGTGCCTCGATCACCGGCCCCGCCGCCAGATCGCCGCGCGCATGACGCGCCTCGACCATCGCCACCGTCCGCCGCCGCGATGCGAGGTCGCGGTCGGACAGATCGAGGCGCGCCGTCGCCGCGCGGCTGGCCGACAAGGCGTCATCCACTTCGCGCCACGCGGTAACGACGGTCTGGCGATAGGCGAGTGCAGCGCTGCGCGCTTCGGAGCGGCGCAGGTCGAGCTGTTGCTGCAATCGTCCGCCGGAGAAGATCGGCAGCGACAGGCCCGACCCGATGCTGGTGCTGCGCGCGTCCCAGCCGAAATCGGCGAGATGGAGTACGTCGATGTCGAAGAGGCCGGTCAGGCTGATCTTCGGATAGAAATCCGCCTGCGCGACGCCGATCTGCGCGGCGGCCGCGTGGAGCCGTGCTTCAGCCTCGACGATATCGGGGCGCAGGCGCGCGACCGCCGAGGGCAGGCGCACCGCCACCGGCGGCAACGGTCGTGGCGGCGGCTGCGTCGCCGGGTCGACCGGCACGCTATCCGGGGTCGCGCCGATCAGGATCGCCAGCGCGCGCATCGCCATCGCCGCCTGTTGGTCGAGATCGACGATCTCGCCGCGCAGGGTTCGCAAGGCCTCCTCGCGCGCGGCGAGGTCGATCGGCGTGGCGAGACCGCGCGCCAGCAGCGTGCGGGCGATCCCGACGTTGCGCTCGGCGAGGCCGGCGCCGTCCTGCGCGATGCGGCGCTCGTCCCACAGGCCGCGCAACTGGAAACAGGTACGCGCCACCTCCGCCTCGACCGACAGGCGCACGCCGCGCGCGGCGGCGTCGCTGGCCTCGACCACGGCCTGTGCCGCCTCGGCCCGCCGGCGGTGGCCGCCCCACAGGTCGAGTTCCCAGCTCGCGCCGACGCCGACGCTGTAGAGATCGAAGTCGACGCCTTTGGGTGGGGTCGTCGCCGGCGTGATCCCGAGCAGCGTCTGCGTGACCGAAGCGATCCCTGCCGTGCCGAGACGCTCGCGGCTATAGCCCGCTTGCCCCTCGACCTGCGGTGCGCCGGCGGCGCGCGCTTGGCCGCGTTCGATCCGCGCGGCGGTGATCCGTTCGATCGCCGCTGCGATATCGAGATTGGCGGTGCCGGCGCGCACCTCCAGCGCGTCGAGCACCGGATCGTCGAAGCTGCGCCACCAGGGCACATCGCCGGGGGTCGGCGACGCGGCGGTATCCGCCGCCTGCCAGACCGGCGGCAGAATCGGTGCGGGCGGCGTGAAATCCGGCCCGACGGTGCAGCCCGCCAGCGCGACGGCGAGCATCAGCGGCCATTTGCGATCACCCATGTCGATTGTCCTGTTCTGTGAGGGGCGACGGGCGATCGAACGCCAGCGCATAGAGC
The DNA here is from genome assembly GCF_059420425.1 of Sphingomonas sp. GW821-FHT04B01. Taxonomy (NCBI): domain Bacteria; kingdom Pseudomonadati; phylum Pseudomonadota; class Alphaproteobacteria; order Sphingomonadales; family Sphingomonadaceae; genus Sphingomonas; species Sphingomonas sp. GW821-FHT04B01. The sequence continues at coordinate 259,414 of NZ_JBWKTR010000002.1, forward strand.
GCCGGCAGCGCCACCAGGGTCAGCGCGGTCGCGCCGATCAGCCCGCCGATCATGACGATCGCCATCGGTCCCCAGAAGATGTTGAAGCACAGCGGAATGAACGCGAGCACCGCCGCCAGCGCGGTCAGCACCACCGGCCGGGCGCGACCGATCGTCGCCGCGACGATCGCCGCGTGGAGCGCCATGCCCCCGGCCTGGTTGTGCGTCACCTGATCGACTAGAATGATCGAATTGCGCATAATCATGCCCGCAAGCGCGATCAGCCCAAGCAGCGCGACGAAGCCGAACGGCGCGCCGGTCAGGATCAGCGCCGCCACCGCGCCGATCACGCCGAGCGGCGCGGTGGCGAGCACCAGCAGCGTGCGACCGATGCTCTGCAACTGGATCATCAGCAGCAGGAGCATCAGCGCGACGGTGATCGGCAGCAGCCGGTAGATCGCGTCATTGGCCTTGGCGGACAGTTCGCCGTCGCCGCCCGCCTCGATCCGGTAGCCGGCGGGCAGCGATCGCGCGATGGCGGCGATGCGGTCCTCGGCGGCCGCGGCGATGTCCGACGCCTGGACGTCGCCCGTCATATCCGCCTGCACCGTCATGCAGAGCATATTGTCGCGTTTCCAGATGATCGGCTGTTCGGTGGTCACGCCGATCCGCGCGATCTCGCCGAGCGGGACCGGACCGCCGGGGGTGCTCACCGCCAGATCGGCGAGCCGCCCCGGATCGTTACGCTCCGCCGCGCTGCCGCGCACGACGATGCCGATCCGCTTGGTTCCGCGCAGCACCTCGCCCGCCGGCCGACCCGACATCATCGTCGCGACCTCGCCAGCCAGCCGTGCCCGGTCGAGCCCGAGCCGCGCCACCCGCGCGCCATCGAGATCGAGCCGCATTGCGACCGACGGCGTTCCCCAGTCCACCTGTACCGCGGTCGTATTCGGCGTCGCGCGCAGCACCGTCGCGATGCGCGCCGACAGGCGTCGCAACGTCTCGGGATCGGGGCCGGTCACGCGATATTGTACCGGGAAGCCCGCACTTGGTCCGAGCGACAGGCGACGGATATGCAGCCTGGCTTCGGGCGCGGCGCGGTTCGCGGCAAGCCGCGCGATGACGCGTTCGCGTGCACGCAGATCGGTCGCGACCAGGACCATCGTCGCGGTCGCCGGATCGGGCAGGGCGGGGCCGTAGGGCAGATAGAAGCGCGGAGCGCCCCCGCCGACATAGCTGTCGACCTGCGCGACGTCGCGATCCGCGACGATGCCCGCCTCGATCCGTTTCACCGCCGCCGCGGTGGCGGTCAGCGAGGAACCGGGCCGCAGGCTGACGTCGACGATGATCTCGGGCCGGTCGGATATGGGGAAGAACTGCTGGCGGACCAGCAGCGCGCCGGTGAGGCTCGCTGCGAGCAGCAAGGCGGTGGCGGCGACCACCACCCTGCGGTGGGTCATGCACCCCTCGACCACGCTGCGGAGCCGGCGATAGAGCGGCGTGTCGTATCGCGCGGCGGCGTCGTGCCGCGCCTGCGCCTCGGGGAGCAGGCGCACGCCGAGATAGGGGGTGAACACGACGGCGACGACCCAGCTGACCAGCAACGCCGACCCGGTTACCCAGAAGATGCCGCCGGCATATTCGCTGGTCGTCGATTGCGCGAAGCCGACCGGCAGGAAGCCGACGATCGTCAGCAGCGTTCCCGTCAGCATCGGGAAGGCGGTGTGCGTCCACGCATAAGCGGCGGCATCGGATCGCGTCGCACCCTGTTCGAGCTGGACGACCATCGCCTCGACGCTGATGATCGCATCATCGACGAGCAGGCCGAGCGACAGGATCAGCGCGCCGAGCGAGATCCGCTCGAGCCCGATCCCGCTCACCCCCATGAACAGCGCGACGATCGCCAGCGTCAGCGGCACCGACAGCGCGACCACCACGCCGGTACGCCACCCCAGCGTGACGAACGCGACCAGCAGCACCACCGACAGCGCGCAGAAGAACTTGATGAGGAACGCATCCACCGCCTCGCGGATGTTGCGGCTCTGGTCCTGGACCTGCGTCATCCGGACCCCGGCGGGCAGCGTCCGGCCGAAATCCGCGGCGGCCTGCGTCAGCTGCCGGCCGAAGCCGAGCCCGTCCGCGCCGGGCGCCATCGCGATCGCCAGTACCACCGCGGGTCGCGCGCCATGGCGGACCAGCCCGTCGGGCGGATCGGCAGAGCCGTTGCTCACCACGCCGAGATCGCCGATGGAGATCGAGCCGGTTGCGGCAGGGACTGCGGTGGCCGCGACCGTATCGACTCCGTCGATCGCACCGCCGATCCGGACCGGCACGCGCATCGAACGCTCGGCGGTACCCGACGGCGCGACGCTGCTGCGATTCGCTAGCGCCTGCACGACGGCATCCGGCGACAGGCCCATTGTGGCGAGCCGGCGGCCGTCGAGATCGACGAACACGCGGCGCGGGATCTCGCCGATGATCCGCGCCTTGCCCGCACCGGGGACGCGTAGCATCGCCTCGCGCGCGCGTTCGGCAAGCGTCACCAGCCGGGCATTGTCCGCGCCGGTCAGTGTGAAGACGTAGCCGTAGACATCGGCATAATCGTCATCGGCGGCGACCGACGCCCCCGCGGGCAGATCGGGCTCGATATCCTTCAGCCGATTGCGCACCTGTTGCCAGATCGCCGGTACGCGGCTGCTGGGTGCGCCGTCCTTCAGCGAGACGCGGATGACGCAATGGCCGTCGACGCAATAGGTCTGGAGAAAATCGAGCTGCTCGGTGGCGCGCAGCCGGCGCTCGATCGGATCGCCGACCTGCGCCTGCATCTGCGCGGGCGTCGCGCCGGGCCAGGCGGCGGCGACGATCATCTCCTTCAGCGTGAAGCCCGGATCCTCGTCGCGGCCGAGCGCGAAGAACTGGGCGGCACCCGCCGCGAACAGCAGCGCGATCAGGAAGCCGACGAGCGCCGGGTGACGGATCGCCCAGCGCGACAGGTTGAACCGGTCCATCGCTCAATTGCCGCCCGGGACGACGCCGGTCATGACGACGCGCTGCCCCTCGGACAGCGTATCGCCGCCGCTCGCGACGATCCGCTCGCCGTCGCGCAGTCCGGCCACGATCGCGTCGTCGCCGCGCAGATCGACGAGCCGCACCGCCCGGCGATGGACGCGGTCGCCGGCCATCGCCAGCGACCAGACGTGCGGCCGGCCGCCGCGCGCGCCGAGCGCGGTCAGCGGCACGCGGACGGTCGCATCGGCATCGGGCGTTCGCAGCGTGACGGTGGCCGAACTGTTGAACGGGATCGGCGGGAGGTCGCGGAGCAACGCGAACCGCGCGGTGCGGAGGCGCAGCGCGCCGTCCGCCGCCGGTCCGACCAGCCGCAGCCGTACCTCGGCGATCGTATCGGGCGCCGACCAGAAGCTCGCCTCCGCCAGCGTGCCGACGGCCGGATGCGCCCGCTCGGGCAGGCGCACCTCGATTTCGGGAGCGCCCGCCGCGAGCCGGACGACGGGGCTGCCGGCCTCGACGACGATGCCGGGCTCCACCGTGCGTTCGGTCACCACCCCGTCCTCGGGCGCGACCAGCAAAGCGTCGGCGAGCGTCGCGCGGCTATGTGCGAATGCCGCCGCGGCCGCCGCGCGCTTCGCCGTGGCGGCGCTGGCGGCCAGCGCGCGGTCGCGCACCTCGGCGGTCGACAGCGCACCGATCCCGTCCAGCCCCGCCGCACGTCGTGTCGCCTCGTGGGCCCGCACCGCCTCGGCGCTCGCCGCCGCCAGTTCGGCGCGCGCCTGTCCGCTATCAGCGATCGCCGCGTTGCGCGACAGACGGGCGAGCACCTGCCCGGCGCGGACATGGTCGCCGACCTGGACCGTCAATGCGAGCACCCGCCCCCCCGTCTTGAAGCCGAGCGCGAGATCGCGGCGTGGACGCACGATGCCGTCGAACGAGGCGGTGCGCCCGCCGGCATGATGGATCGTAACGGTATCGACCAGCGTGGTATCGCGCCGCGGCGATGTGATCGGCTCGGGGGAACAGCCGGCGCAGGCGAGGGTCAGACCGGTGGCGATCAGCCCGACCGGGAAAGGGAGAATATTCGGCATCGACGCGTCCTGTTGGTGAACGCGGTCGCCCTGCCGGTCCGGAGCGGTGCGGGCCTGCAATTCCTCGAAATCGACCGGTCATTTTCGGAAAGGACCGGTCCGCGACCGGGTTAGCCGCCGATATGCCGTCGCCGGAATGCGCTCGGCGTCTCGCCCAGGCGCTGCTTGAAGACGCGGTTAAACATCACGAGGCTCCCGAAGCCCGCGTCCATCGCGATCGTCAGGATCGGCACGTCCGCTTGCGCCGGGTCGGCCAGCGCGTCGCGAACCTCGGCGATCCGATGTTCGTTGAGATAGTCGCTGACGTTGCGATAGCCGAGGCCGCGATTGATATGCCGGCGCACGCGATATTCCGGCGTCTCGACGCGGGCGGCGATCGTGCCGATCGTCAGTTCGGGATCGCGATAGGCGCGCTCCTGCGTCATCATCGTCGCGAGCCGGTGTTCGAGGGCCGCGTCGAGCGGTTCCGGCACGGGCTCCGGCACCGCGTCCTCGTCCGTTATGCCGGCAATCGTGCTGGGGAAGACCTCGGGATGCCGCAATCCGAACAGCAGCGCGGTGATCGCGAACGCCCCGAGGAACAGTCCGGCCGCGGCCGCCATGCCGGACAGCGCGCGCTCGCCCGTGACGCGGCCGACGATCTCGCTGCCCAGCAGCCACAGGATGATGAGCCCGATCGACGCGACGAAGATCGTCCGCGCCGTCCGTCGCGCCTCGACCAGATCGCCCGATCGGTTGCGCCAGACCAGCCATTGCGCATGGACGGCGAACGCCATCCCGCCGAGATAGACCGCCACCTCCAGCCCGACGATCGGCGGCGCCCAGCCGCGTGCCGTTAGGCTGGCGTACAGCGTGCAGCCCAGAAACGCCGCCGACAGGCCCAGGGCGGCGGGCGTGGGGCGAAACGCATCGTCGAACCACGCGCGCGCGAACAGCCAGAACAACGGTATCGCCGCGCTCGCGCTCAGATCCAGCAGCGGATCGAACACGCCCGGTGGATGAGGCAGGCCGGCGAGCGTTCCGACGATCGTACACGATGTCAGCGCCACGCCGAACCGGCTGGGCAGCGAGGCCGGCGCACGCGCGAATACCACCGCCGCCAGCATCAGCAACCCGATCGCCCCGCCGCGAAACAGAAGGTCGAGGTCTGCGATCACCGGCGGTACGGGCTGCGGGTCATGCGTCGCCGAAACCATGGTGCGGCCGATATGTCCAGTACCGCCGTCGTGCGCGCCGCCCGCGGCATCCCCGTCCGTTCAGAAGCGGAACAACGTGCCGAGATAATAGGCACGGCCATTCTCAAGCTCTTCGCTGAGCAGGCCGAAGCCGGGACCGACCATACGCGTCGGGCGATTGTCCGACAGGTTCTTGCCCTGTGCCACCACGGTGATCGCGCGCGACAGGCGTATGCGCACCTGCGCATCGAAGGTGTCGCTCGTCTTGTAGCGGACGTCCTGCGTCGGGTCAGTGGTCGAGACGGTCAGCAACAGTGGCGAGAGGTGGTTCCATGCGCCCTGCACCGTCACCGGGCCGACGGTGTAGAACGCACGGACATTGGCGACGACGTTCGCGCTCTCGACCAGGCTGGACAGGCGGCGGCGGGTGCCGTTGGTCATCATCACCGTCGGCGGCGTCGGTTGCAGCAGGGTGACGTTGGCGGCGAGACCGAGGCCGTCGAGCGGCTGCGGCAGGAAGGCCATGCGGGTGACCACCGCATTGAGTTCGACGCCGTGGATCACCGTGCCGCTGGCATTGACCGGTCGCGTTGTGGTGACCTGCGTGACGACGCCGTTATACGGTTGCAGCGCGGTGTCGCTGACCGTCAGGATCTCGTCGCGCACCGTCTTGATGAAGCCCGCTGCCGAGAACAGGACGTCGCGGCCGGCGTAATATTCGAGGCTGACGTCGTAATTGTCGCTCCGGCGGGGGCGGAGCTGCGCATTGCCGGTCGTGATGGTGACGAAGTTGGTCCCGGTGTTGATCGCGATCGACTGCCGTCCCGCCAGATCGTTGTAATTGGGCCGTGCGAGCGTCCGGCTGAAGGCGGCGCGGGCGCGCAGATTCGCGGTGACGGTCCAATCGAGCTGCGCGGACGGCAGCCAGTCGTGATAATGCTGGCGCTGCTGCCCGTAGCCGAGACGCGTCGTCTTGCCGAGCGTGGTGAAATTGTACGAGCCCGTCGACAATCCGGTGTCTTCGTAGCGGATGCCGGCGGTCAGCCGCACCGCGTCGCGGGCGTAGCGCCCCATCAGATAGCCGGCCTTGATCTCTTCGGTCAGCGTATAGTCGGATTGCAGGCTTGCCTGGCCGTTGGTCGCGTTCGCCGTGAACTTGCCGGGATTGGCGTGGAAATAGGCGGTGACCGCGGCCGGATCGAAGAACATCACGCGCTGTCCGCTGCCGTTATAGGGCGTATAACGCTGCGGCGCGATGAAGCTGGAGAGTGGTGCGGCTCCGGCGACGGGGGTGTAATCGCTGACGGTGCGGTCGTAGCGGCGGTCAAGGAAGCGGGCATAGGCGCCCGTCGCAAAGCCGAAACCGTCATCCTCATTCGCCATGTTGACCGTCAGATTGGCGCGCGCGGTCAGCGCTTTCTCCTTCTGATCGTCGGGCGTGGTCTGATAGTCGTAGAAATTGTACCTGGTCGGATCGGTCACATAGGCCGGCTCCGCGAAGGTGAATTGCGGGAAGCCGCCCGGCGTGAGCGCATAAGCGTAAGCGAGACGTGTGCCGGCGGGGATACGGAAGACCGACGTCGTCGCATCCTGACGATAGGTGACGACCGCATAATTGACCCCGAGGTCAGCACGGATATGGTCGCCGAGCGTCAGTTCGCCATGCAGGTCGGCATATTTGATGCCGCGCTTCTGGAAGAAGCGGGACTCGTCGGCCTGAGCGTAATTGCCGCTGGTGACCTTGCCGCCCGACGGCGTGACATCGGTAATATAGGTGTAGGTGTTGGTCGCCGCGGTCACCGCCGTGTTCGGTGTGACGCTGTTCGCCTGACGATCCTCGTCGTTGGTGTGATGGAAGTCGGCGACGGTCAGTGCGCCGCTGAACATCGCATGATCGTCGAACTCCAGCTTGGCGAAGCCGCCGTAGCGCTGGCGAAGATTGTCATAGTGCAGCCAGCGGCGCACCGACGGCACGACGGCGGCATTGCTGGCATCGCTGATCGCCGGGTTCAGCCGCCGCCCGCTCGCGGGATCGACGTAGAACGGTGCCGTGCTCGCGCTGTCGAGCGACGCGCTCACCCGGCGGAAATAGCTGCCGGCGACGACGATGCCGAATTGCCGCTCGGAACCGAAGGTCGTCGAACCGACCAGTTCGGCCTGGCCCGACGGCGGGTTGCCGCCGCGCGTGCGCCGGAAGTCCCAGCGGCCGATATCGACGCGACCGCCGACGAAGCTCTTGCCGCCATTGTCGAACGCGCTGCGCGTGCGCAGGTTGGCGATGCCGCCGATCGCGTTGCCGTTCATCGCCGCGGTCATCGACTTGTAGACCTCGACCCGGCTCGCCAGCGACGACGGGATCACGTCGAGCGAGACGTTGCGGCGCGCAATCTCGTTGGCGGGCAGCGGCACGCCGTCGATCTCGACGAGATTGTAATCGGCGTTGAGCCCGCGGATCGAGAGGAATTGCGCCTCGCCACGGCCGTTGTTCTGGATCGTCGAGACGCCCGGCACGCGGGTCAGCGCCTCGCCGAGCCCGAAGTCCGGCAGCGTACCGACCTCGTCGGAACTGATGCTGTCGGAGATGACAGCGATCTCGCGCTTCGCAGCGATGTCCTTTTTGGCCTGCAACCGTGCGCCGGTGACGACGATATCCCCCTCCGCCTCCGGTCCGGCGGTGGCCGACGCATTCTCGCGCAACACCGATGGAAGCGTGTCGCTCTGCGCGGCAGCGATCGCGGGGATAGCGCCGGACAGCATCAACAGGACACGGCAAGTGGTACGCAGCAACATGACATTTCCCCCTAGGTCTGACTTGGGAACGTCATTTAATAACTATAGGTGACATAACGGTGACGCGGAGCGATTTGGCGCAGCCGCGCAGACGAAGGAACCTATGACGATGATGTTGCTCGGCATGTTGCTCGCCGCCGCGTCGGTGGAGGTGTCCGGCCTGGTCTATGCCTGCGGCGACGATCAGGTGCGTGAGTTGAAGATCGACAGCAAAGCCGCCACCGAGTCGTGGCGCTGGTCGGCCAAGGCCGCAGCCGATCTGCCGCGCGACTATCGCGACCGCCTGCTCGGCCATATCGACGAATGCAAACCGGTCGAGGACGGCCGTGCGATCCTCGTCACCGCCTCGACCGGCGGCGCGGTGCTGATCGATCGGGCGACGGGGAAGGTCCAGTTCCGGGCCCGCGTGCCGATGGCACATTCGGCGGCACTGCTGCCCGGCGGCCTGGTCGTGATCGCGCTGTCGATCGATCCCGCCGGCGACCGGCTTGACCTGTACGATCTCCGGCACAGCGAGCGGGTCATCCAGACCCTGCCGCTGCCCTCCGGTCATGGCGCGGTGTGGGACGAGCGCCGGCAACGGCTGTTCGCCTTGTCGCACGATCTCGTTCAGGCCTTCCGCCTCGACCGTGGCGCGGCCGGGCCGCGGCTGGTCGAAAGCGCGCGCTGGTCGCTGCCGGGCCGGCACGACGGCCATGATCTGTCGCCTGCTCCGGACGGCGGCTATTTTGTCACGACCGACGACGGCGTATGGCGCTTCGATCCCGATGGCGGCAGCTTTGCAGCCTATGCGCCGCTCAATCCCGGCCGGCAGGTCAAGGCGGTGAGTGCGGTCGACGATCGTATCGCCTGGGTGCAGGCCGAGGCGAGCTGGTGGGCGCACGGCTTCACGGTGATGCGCCCGGACGGCAGCGAGCGGCGGCATGTGCCGGTGCCCGATCTGCATCTCTACAAGGTGCGCTGGGTACAATGAACCGCCGCCGCATCTTTTTCGACGGCGTCTTTGCCCTTGGCCGGTTGACACGGCGCGGCGGGCGCGGTGTCGAGGAGCGATGACCGATCCGTTCGCCGGCGCCTTCCCGGCATCCTTCCTGCGCGACGACGGCCGTCGGACGGCGACCGCCAACGAGCGCGTGGTGATGACGCTGCTGTCGAAGCGGGGGGCTGCCTCCCGTGCCGATCTCTCGCGGGCGACCGGCCTCGCCCCGCATTCGATCACCCGCCTGGTCGAGCCGCTGCTCGAGCGCGGCCTGGTGGGGGAAGGGATGCCGGAGATCAGCGGCCGGGGCAAGCCGAGCGCGCCGCTGCGCCTGCTCGCCGACGCCGCCTTCGCCGTCGGCATCTCGGTGATGACCGATGCGGTCTCGCTCGCGCTGATGGATATCACCGGTGCGATTCGGGCACGCGCCTCGGCGCCGCTCGAGAGCGCGGATTTCCCGGCCGCGGCCGATCAGCTCGCGCGCCTGATCGACGATACCGTCCGGACCGCCGGGCTCGATCCGGCGCGGCGGATCGGCATCGGCGTAGGGGTGACCGGCTATTTCGTCGGTGACGGAGCGCGGCTCAATCCGCCTGCGCAACTCGATCCCTGGGCGTTGATCCCGCTCGATACAATGCTGGCCGATCGGCTCGGCGGGCCGTTATGGGTCGAAAATGACGGCAATGTCGCGGCGGTGGGCGAGGCGATGCTGGGGGTCGGGCGGACGGTCGGCGACTTCGCCTATCTCTATTTCGCGGCAGGCTTCGGCGGCGGTGTGGTCGCGGGCGGCGCGCCGATGCGCGGTGCGCATCGCAACGCCGGCGAATTCGCCTCGATCCTGCCCGAAGGCTGGGCGCAACCGAATCTGGAGACACTGCGGCTCTGGCTTGCGGCGCATGGCCATTCGTGGCCCGACCTGCATGCCATGCTCTCTGGCTTCGATCCGCACGATCCGGCCATCAACGGCTGGCTCGACACGTGCGCGCCCTCGCTCAACCTCGTCGCCTCGGCGATCTCCGCGATCCTCGATCCCGAACTGATCGTACTCGGCGGCAGACTGCCGCCCGCACTGGCCGACCGGATCGCCGCCCGCATTCGCTTCACCAACCCCGAGCGTCGCGGGCATCACCGTCCCGCCCCGCGGATCGTCGGCTCTGCGATCGGCACCGACGCCCCCGTCATCGGTGCTGCAATGCTGCCGATGCGCGCCGCGTTCTTCACCTAACGCATTGATTGGCAGTGTGATGCCGGCGCCGTGCGCGGCGTGACCGTGGCGCCTTCCGCCGGTCGGGAAGCCCCATCGCGGCCCGGCATCGCCCCATGCCGGGCCGCGCACCGGACCGTCAGTCCGTGCTGCGCTCGGCGAGCAGGTCAAGCAGCCGCTGCGCGGCATCTGCCGACGAGCCGGGGTTCTGCCCCGTGATGAGCAGGCCATCCGCCACGACGTGCGACGCCCAATCGTCTCCGCGGGTGAATTTGCCGCCATTCGCCTTCAGAATGTCCTCGACGAGGAAGGGTACCACGTCGGTCAGGCCGACCGCGGCTTCCTCGCTGTTGGTGAAGCCAGTGACGGTCTTGCCGGCGACCAGCGACGTGCCATCGGCAGCCTTGACGTGGCGCAGGACACCCGGCGCGTGGCAGACCAGCGCCACCGGCTTGTCCGCCGCGATGGCCGTCTCGATCAGGCCGATCGACCGCGGGTCTTCGGCAAGGTCCCACAGCGGGCCGTGACCGCCGGGATAGAAGATCGCGTCGAAATCCGCCGCCGATTGCTCGGCCAGTACGTGCGTGTCGGCCAAGGCGGCCTGCGCCTCCGGGTCGGCGGCGAAGCGGCGGGTGGCATCGGTCTGCGACGACGGTTCGTCGCTCTTGGGATCGAGCGGCGGCTGGCCACCCTTTGGCGAGGCGAGCGTGATCTCGGCGCCAACGTCCTTGCAGACATAATAAGGCGCGGCCAGTTCCTCAAGCCAGAAGCCGGTCTTCTTGCCGGTATCGCCGAGCTGGTCGTGCGAGGTGAGGACGATCAGGATCTTCATGTCTGGCTTCCTTCGCTGTGATGAAGCCCGACATAGCTCATATTAGACCGGTCGTCTACAACCCCGTAGATTGATTGTGCAGGATGCCAGCTCGACTTCCGTCACGGCGTCAGACCGAGAAGCTGTCTGGTCGAGCGCAGGGCGGTGTCGAACGGCGCGTGCGTTCTGACAATCTTCGCCATTACACTGGCGCCAAGCCAGAGATGGTAGAGCGACGCGGCCACGTCTTCGGCCGCCCCGGTCACGCCGACCGAGCCATCGGCGACGCCATCTCCAACCATGCGGGTCATACGCGCGATGATCGCGGCGGTACCCGTCTTCAACGTCAGCCGCATCGGCTCGGACAGATCGGCGACCTCGGCCCCGAGCTTGACCGCCAGGCAGCGCCCCTGACAGTCGAACGCGCCCTGATTGTCGCGCCAGGCCGCGAAATAGGCGCTGAGCCGCTCGGCACCGGTCAGGCCGGGCCGCGCGACCAGCGCATCCATCTCGGCGAGATACTCGTCGAAATAGGCGGCGAGCATCGCCTCGCCGAACGCGTCCTTCGATGCGAAATAATGGTAGAAGGAGCCCTTGGGCACGCCGGCGTCCTTCAGGATCTCGGTCAGGCCGACGGCGGAAAACCCCTTGCGGCTCATGATCGTCTGGCCCGTCGCGAGGATCGTGGCACGCGTACTGGTATCTGGAGGCGGAGGTGACATGGACCTGACGTATCATCGGCTAGACCGATCGTCTAGGATTGCTTGCCGCCTCCCGCCGTCTCGCGTGCCCAGCGGCCGCCCAAGGCGCGGAACAGGTAGATCTGCGCGGTCGCGATCGCAGCGTCCTGCCCGGCGAGCGCGGCCTGCGCATCGGCGAGCGTACGTTCGGCGTCGAGCTGCGACAGGCTGTCGATCCGCCCCTCGCGGCGTTGCGCGCGGGTGATGCGGGTGGCGCGATCGGCCTGGTCGAGCGCGCGTTGCAGCGCGGTGCGGCGGTCCAGCGCGCGGGCATAATTGGACAAGGCCGTCTCCGTTTCGCCGAGCGCGGTAAGAACGGTGCCGTCGAAGCTCGCCAGCGCCGCCTGCGTATCGGCCTTCGCCCCGGCGATCCGCGCCCGCGCGCGGTCGCGGTTGACCGTCCAGTTGAGCAGCGGACCGAGCAGGAAGTTGAGCGGTCCGGCGCCGAACAGATTGCCCAGCCCGGTACTGGTCTGCCCGATCGACCCGCCTAGGGTGATCCGCGGATACAGGTCGGCGGTCGCTACGCCGATGCGCGCGGTCGCCGCCGCCAGCCGGCGCTCGGCGGCGCGCACGTCGGGGCGGCGCGCCAGCAGCGTGGCGCCGTCGCCGACCGGGATCGGCTGCGTCAGGCGCAGCGTCGCGGTGCGCTGCGCGGCGATCGCGGGTAGCTCCTGCGGCGTGCGGCCGGTCAGCGTCGCGAGGCGGAACAAGGCCGCCTGCCGCTCGGCCTGCAACAGCGGGATATCGGCGCTGCGCTGGTCGCGAAGCGCGGCGATCCGCGCGGTGTCGAGCGGGGTGGTCATGCCGACGTCGACGCGGCGTTCGGTGGTGCGCACCTGCCGATCCAGCAAAGCGACGATCCGCTCGGCCACCGCGATCCGCTCGGCCGCGGCGGCGGCGTCGGCATAGGCGCGGGTCGTGTCCGCGACGATCGCGACGCGGACCGCATCGGCGTCGGCATCGGCGGCCGCGACGTCACCGCGCGCGGCGGCGACGTTGCGCGCGATGCGGCCGAACAGGTCGACCTCGTAGGACAGGTCGAGTCCGCCGTCGATCAGCCACGTCTCGCTGCCGACGCCGGGCGGGCGCTGCGCCTGTGAAAAACGGTTGTAGCTGGCGCCAGCGCCCAGCGTGGCGCGCGGGGTGCGGTCGGTACGCACCTCGCGCAGCGTGGCGCGCGCTCGGGCGAGGCGGGCGACCGCGACACGCAGATCGGTGTTGGCGGCCAGCGCCTGTGTCACCAACCCGTCGAGCACGGGGTCGTCGTAGAGCCGCCACCAATGATCGTCGGGTGCGGCGACGCTGGTCGCGGCACTCGTCGCGACGAACGGCGCGGCGGCGGTCGGCGGTGTCACCGGCAGGCGATAGTCCGGTCCGGTAGCACAGGCGGCGAGCGCGAGCAGCGAGACGGCGGCGGTCAGGGATTTGAGCATCTTGGCCCTCCTCATTCGGCAGGCTGGAGCGCGGGATCGGCGGCACCATGGCGGGTGCGGCGCGCGGCGAGCCGCAGGCCGAGCACGCGGCAAACGACGTAGAAGGTCGGCGTGAAGATCAGCCCGAAACCGGTGACGCCGATCATCCCGAAGAACACCGCCGTCCCCAGCGCCTGTCGCAGCTCCGCGCCCGCACCGCTGGCGACCAGCAGCGGCACCGTGCCGAGGATGAACGCGAAGCTGGTCATCAGAATCGGGCGCAGCCGCACCTGCGCGGCCTGTACCGCCGCCTCGACCGGCGAGAGGCCGTCCTGCTCCTCGGCCTGTTTGGCGAATTCGACGACGAGGATCGCATTCTTGGCGGCGAGCGCGATCAGCACGACCAGCCCGATCTGCGTCAGGACGTTGTTGTCGAGCCCGCGCAGATTGACCCCGATCATCGCCGCCAGCAGGCACATCGGCACGATCAGCACGATCGACAGCGGCAGCAGCAGGCTCTCATATTGCGCCGCCAGCACCAGGAAGACGAACACCACTGCCAGCGCGAAGACGATCCCCGCGGTGCTGCCCGCCGCTTTCTGCTGATAGGCGATGCCGGTCCATTCGCTGCCATAACCGCGCGGCAGCGTGTCGGCGGCGAGCTTCTCCATCGCGATCAGCGACCGTCCCGAGGAATAGCCGGGCGCGGTGTCGCCATCGACCTCGACCGCCGGATAGAGATTGTAGCGCGTGACGCGATACGGACCGGTGCGGTCCTGGAAGGTCGCGACCGACCCAAGCGGCACCATCCCGCCCTTGTCGGATCGCGTCTTGAGGTCGGCGATGTCGGCGGGGGTCGAGCGGAACGGCGCGTCGGCCTGTGCGGTGACGCGATAGGTGCGGCCGATCAGGTTGAAGTCGTTGACGAACGCACTGCCCAGATAGACCTGCAACGCCTCGAACACGCGCGCCGGCGGCACGCCGAGCATATCGGCCTTGGGGCGATCGACATCGGCGAAGATGCGCGGCGTCGCGGTGTTGAAGAAGGTATAGACCTGCGCGAGCCCCTCGGTCTGGTTGGCCTTGGCGATCAATGCGCCCGCGGTGGCGTCGAGCTGCTTGTAGCCGGCACCCTGCCGATCCTGCACCATCAGCCGATAGCCGCCCGCCGATCCGATCCCCTGGATCAGCGGGGGCGGGACGACGAGAATGCGTGCCTCGTCGATGTCGGCGGTCGCCTTGCGGGTGGCGTCCATCAGCCCCGCGAAGGTGACGCCCAGCTTTTCGCGCTCGGCGAACGATTTCAGGGGCACATAAGCGGCGGCGGTGTTGGGGGCGAGCGTCTGCGACGGGCCGTCGAAGCCCGCCAGCATCACCACGCCCTTGACGCCGGCGAGCGGCAGGATGCGCTTGGCGACCTTCTGCACCACCGCGTCGGTACGCTCGACCGAGGCGCCCGCGGGGAGCTGGACGATCGTCAGGAAATAACCCTGATCCTGCGCCGGGATGAAGCCGGTCGGCGTCGCCCAGAACAGACCGACGGTGGCGACGATCAGCCCGGCATAGACCGCCATCATCCGCTTCGGCCGTCGCACCAGCCGGGCGGTGAGCGCGGCGTAGCGCACGCTCAACCGCTCGAATCCGGTGTTGAAACGGTCACCCGCGGCACGAACGAAGCGGATGGCGCGGTTGCCGCCCTCGTGCGTGTCGTGCGCGCGCAGCAGGATCGCGGCGAGCGCGGGCGACAGCGTCAGCGAGACGATCAGCGAGATCACCGTCGCCGTCGCGATCGTCACCGCGAACTGCTGGTAGAAGGCGCCGGACAGGCCGGTGAGGAACAAGGTCGGCACGAACACCGCACAGAGCACCAGCACGATCGCGACCAGCGCGCCGGAAACCTCGTCCATCGACACCATCGCCGCCTCCAGCGGCGGCAGGCCGCGCGCCAGATTGCGCTCGACATTCTCGACCACCACGATCGCATCGTCGACGACGATGCCGATCGCCAGCACCAGCCCGAACAGCGACAGCGTGTTGAGCGAATAGCCGACCGCCGCGAGCACCGCGAACGTGCCGACCAGCGACACCGGGATCGCCACGATCGGGATGATCGCCGCGCGCCATTTCTGGAGGAACACCAGAATGACGAGCACGACCAGCACCATCGCCTCGAACAGGGTGTGGATCACGGCATCCACCGATTGCGCGATGAATTCGGTGGGATTGTAGATGACGCGATATTCCAGCCCCTTGGGAAAGGATTTCGACATCGCCTGCATCTCCGCCTCGACCTTCTCGGCGGCGGCGAGCGCATTGGAGCCGGGACGCTGGAACACCGCCGCGATCACGGTCGGCTGGCCGGACAGATAGGTGTTGGAATTATAGTCCTGCGCACCCAGTTCGACGCGCGCGATGTCGCGGACGCGCACCTGCCGTCCGTCGGCGTCGGTGCGGATCACCACGTCGGCGAATTGCCCCGGCTCGAGCAGGCGGCCCTGCGTCTCGACGTTGAGCTGGAAGGCACTGCCGTGCGAATAGGGCGGCTGGCCGAGCGAACCGGCGGCGACCTGCACGTTCTGCGCGCGCAGCGCCGCGACGATATCGCCGGCGGTGAGGTTCAGCGCGGCGGCGCGGCCGGGATCGATCCAGACGCGCATCGCATAGTCGCGGCTGCCGAACAGCCGCACGTCGCCGACCCCGTCGATCCGCGCGAGCCGGTCGCGGACCTGGGTCAGCGCGTAATTAGAGATATAGCCGCGATCGAGCGAATTGTCGGGCGAGATCAAATTGACGACCATCAGGAAGTCGGGGCTGGTCTTGCGCGTGACGACGCCCAGCCGTTGCACCTCCTCGGGCAGGCGGGGGACCGCGATCGCGACCCGGTTCTGCACCAGCACCTGCGCCGCATCCAGATCGGTGCCGATCTTGAACGTGACCGTGATCGTGACGTTGCCGTCGCCGGTCGACTGGCTCGACTGGTACAGCATGTTGTCGACGCCGTTGATCTCCTGCTCGATCGGTGCGGCGACCGTCTCCGCGACGGTCTCGGCGGACGCGCCGGGATAGCTCGCGGATACGGTGACGGTCGGCGGCACGATGTCGGGATATTGCGCGACCGGCAGCCCCCAGTAAGCGATGGCGCCGACCAATGTGATGATGACCGCGATGACGCCCGCGAAGATCGGGCGGGTGATGAAGAAGCGCGACAGGCGCATGATAGGCTCCCCCTTTACGAGGATGAAGACGGCCGGGACGTGGGTCGGCGAAGCGTCAGGAGGTGAAGGTCGCCTCGCCGGTGGTCGGCGACAGGCCGCCGGGGGCGGGGGCGGCGACGACCGGCGCGATGCGGCCTGCGCGCACCTGCACCTTCGTTCCCGGCATCGCCATCTGCGTGCCGCCGATCACGACGCGATCGCCGCGCGACAGCCCGCCGCTAACGATCCGCAGCCCGTCGACGACCGGGCCGAGCGTCACCGGCTTGACCACCACCGTGCCGTCGCGGGCGACGGTCAGCAGCGTCTTGCGCGCCTGATCGGTCTGCACCGCCGAATCCGGCACCAGCAGCGCATGCGTGGTGCCGCCGCTGGCCAGCCGCATGTTGCCGAACAGACCGGGGGTCAGGAACATGTCCGGGTTGGCGAGCACGGCGCGATTGCGGATCGTGCCGGATCGCGGATCGAAGCCGTTGTCGGTGAAGTCGAGCGTGCCGTGCCAGCGATAGTCGCTCTCGTCCTGCAACCGTACGTCGACCGCCGGCGCGGCACCGGTGTGTGCGCGCTTCCCCTTGAGAAACAGCGCCTCCGAGCCGTCGAAGGTGAAATAGATCGGATCGAGCGCGTTGATCGTCGTGAGCAGCGTGCCGCTGGTGTCGCCGCCCGCGACGAGGTTGCCGGGGTCGACGCGGCGGCTGGAAATCCGCCCGCCGATCGGCGCACGGATCTGCGTGAACTCGACATCGAGCGCGCGGGCGCGGACGCGCGCCTCCGCGGCAGCGATCGCCGCGGTGGCGGCGCGGACGCGGGCGCTCAGTTGGTCGAGCTCGCCCTTCGACACCGCATCCTCCGCCTCCAGCCGGTTGGCGCGGTCGAGGTTGGCGCGAGCGAGCGCGAGGTCGCTGCGCGCGCTCGCCAGCCCGGCGCGGGCCTCGGCCAGCGCGGCGGCGAACGGGCGCGGATCGATCGTGAACAGCAACTGGCCCGGCCGCACGGTCGCGCCGTCGGTGAAGTGCAGCGCGGTCACCGCGCCGGATACGCGCGCGCGGACCTCGACGGTGCGGCTCGGTTCGAAGCGGCCGACGAAATCGTCCCATTGCGCGACGTCGCGTTGCAGCGGTGCGGCGACCGTGACGGTCGGTGCGGGGGCGGCCGAGGCGGTCGCCGGCTCGCTGCGATTGACCACCACACCGGCGGCGATCGCGAGCAAGGCGGGGACGCCGAGCCACAGCGACCGCCGCAGCAGCGACGACGACGCGGCCGGCGGGGCGAGCGGCGTCGCGTGGGTGGTGTCCACGGGGGCATGCACGGTCATCGACGCGCTCCCATCGTCTTGCGGCGGGCAACGCCGATACTGTCCGTCATCAGCGCATATTGCGCCGGCGAGAAGCCTGCGTTGAGGAAGCGGGTCAGCTCGGCGCTCGGTATCGTATAGCCGTAATGCCACGCGAACACCGCGATCCGGCGCAGCGCCTCCAGACGCTCGTCCGCAAGCATCGGGTTGTGCGGCTGCCTGAACAGCGCGCCGAGCGCGCTGGCCATGCGGCCGGGGCGGCGCAGCGACGACAAGGCGTCCTTGCGTGCCAAAGCGACGACCGACCATTCCAGCCCGGTGAGCCGCGCGGCAGGTTGGTCGTCGACCGACGGCACCGCGGGCGGTGTGGCAGGGGGAAGGGCGGGGAGGCGGTCGGCGTCGAGCATCAGATAGGCCATGCGAGATCCCTGAATTGGACGTGCGCGAACACCGCCCGCCATCGCGGACGACGACCGGACACACCGATCGATCGGTGGCGGGCGCACGGAGCCGGCGGGCGCTGGCGGCCCGTTGCGGCAGGTCGTGATGAGAAGTGGCGGGCGCGACCGTCAGGTCGCGTCAGGTCGTCCGGTCAGTCCAGGATCCATGTTGGCTCCTTCGATCGTGAACCGCCGGCGTGGCGTTTCATTCCGTACCGCATGGTATATTAACCGCTTCCGGGAAGATCAACGTCTTTCTGTACCGGCCGGTAATTTATTTCGCGTTCAGCGGCTGGGCCACATCATCAGCCCGATGTCGACGACGCGGTCCAGATCGGCGCGGGTCGCGCCGGAGCCGGCCTGCACCGCCATGCCCTGCAGCATCGCGTAGAGATATTGCGCGAGTCCTTCCGGATCGGCGCCGGGGGCGAGGTCGCCATCGCTCTGCGCCGCACGGAAGCGCTCGACCAGCGCCGCATGCGCAGCGGCGCGACGCTCGATGATATGGCCTCTGATCGACTCGGCCTCGGCCCCGCAGGCGGTGGCGCTGATGACGCCCAGACAGCCCTTGGGATCGGAAGTGCTGGTCTGCGCCACGACCGCGCCGCGCATGAGATGCTCGGCGACCGCGCGGGCGGTCGGCTGTTTGAGGGCGTCGCGGGTATAGGCCATCTTCTCGGCGCCGTAGAGATCGAGCGCACGATGGAACAGCTGTTCCTTATTGCCGAACGCGGCGTAGAGGCTGGGTTTGGTGATGCCCATCGCCGCGGTCAGATCCGCCATCGACGCGCCGTCATAGCCCTTCGCCCAGAATACGCCGAGCGCGGCGGCCAGCGCCGCTTCGGTGCAGAATTCGCGTGGACGGCCACGCGTCGCAACGGCAGGAGCAGATTGCATAACGCTCGGTATATAATGGTCGACAACGCCCGCGTCGAGGGCCGTCACATAGTAAGTCATTCGTCCGCGATCGGTTTTCGAAAGCGGTCAGGCGTTCGGGAGTGAAATGTGGGTCGACCTCGGTCGGATCACGCCTAAGCCTGATCCGGCGGCCCCGCCTCGATGGCGGCGGGATCCATCCAGAACGGCCCGAAGCCATGACCATCGAGGTCCTCGAACGCGCGGCTGTACATGAAACCCATGTCTTGTGGTTCGTGCAGCTCGCGTCCACCCGCCTCGACCGCTGCGCGCGTGATCGCGTCGACGTCCTCGCGACTGTCGAACGACAGCGCGTAATGGCCGGTGGAGTGCGTCGCGGCATCGACGATCGTCTTCTCCGTGAATGTCGCGAAGAAGGGCTTGGCGAGAAGCATGATGTAGATCGCGTCCGACCACACCATCGACGACGACTGCGCATTGCTGAACCGCGCGTTCTTCGCGAAGCCGATCGCCTCGTAGAAAGCAGTCGATGCCGCGACATCGGCGACCGGCAGGTTGACGAAGATCATCTTTGGCATGGTTGAGGTCCTCTCCATCGTAGCGACGGCCGTCGACTCGGCTCGTACGCGAACTATGCGCTTCCCGATGCCGCCCGTCGTCCCCGCATTCCATAGCCGGGGCCGTGGGCAGCGTCGGACCGACAGCAATGTTGCAGACGTGCAATGCGGTGGATACGTTCGGCGTCCATCATCGCCCCATGCCAGAGCCCGCGCCCGTCTTGAATCGCGAAACCGCCATCCTCGTCGTGGACGATGATCCGGACATCCGGGAACTGCTCGCGGGCTTTCTCATCGGTCATGGCTATATTGCGGATACGGCCGCGGACGCCGACGCGATGCGTATCGCGCTGTCGCGCCGTCCCTATGCGCTGATCGTGCTGGATGTCATGATGCCGGGGGAGGACGGTCTGGCCGTCCTGCGCTCGCTCGACAGGGCCAGTGCGCCGGCGGTGATCATGCTGTCGACGATCGCCGGCGACGTCGATCGCATCGTCGGTCTCGAGATGGGCGCAGACGATTACATCGCCAAACCGGCCAATCCGCGCGAGTTGCTGGCGCGGATCCGCTCGGTGCTGCGCCGCAAGGAGACGGCCATGCCGGCTCCGCGGCGGACGGCGCACAGGGCGTTCCAGCGTTTTGCGGGGTGGCGCTTCGATCCGATCGGCCGGGAATTGTACGACCCCGACGACGTCCTCATCCATCTGTCCGACGGCGAGTTCCGCCTGCTGATCACGCTGACCGAGCGCCCGCGCCGGGTGTTGTCGCGGGACATGCTGCTCGATCTGTCCCGCGGTCCCGCCGCGGAGAATTTCGATCGGGCGATCGACGTCCAGATCAGCCGCCTGCGTCGGAAGATGAGCCGGCTGGACGGGCAGGGCGGTGACGATCTGATCCGAACCGTCCGCAACGAAGGCTATATGTTCTCGGCAGATGTCGAGGTCCGCTAACGCCCCCTCGATCGTCTGGCCGATCTTCGCGCTGGTCATCGTCTCGGTCATCGTCGCCGCGATGGTGCTGTTCGCCGTCACCTTCAGCGGTCCGCCGCCGCGCGAGATGGCCGGAGGCGTCGCGAAGGCCGCGCAGATGCTACGGAGCGGGGTGCCGCCGGGACGGGACGGGCCGAGCCCGACGTTCCGGACGATGCCGACCGCCCCGACCGCCCCCGCAGGCTTTCACGTCGATGGCGCAGCGGCCGCGCAACTCGCCGCCGCGCTCGCCGTGCCGCGCCGCGACGTCCTGGTCCTTACGATGCGGCCGCAGGACGAGCCGGGCGGCGGCCTTGGCCGCGACTTCGTGCTCGGCTGGCGCACCGCGGCCGGATGGCGGGTGTTGGAGAGCCCGCGGCCCTTGCTCGGCGCCTGGCATGTGCGGACGCTGGCCGCGATGCTGCTCGCGATCGTCGCGCTGGCGGTGCCGGCCTGGGCGCTGGCGCGGGCGATCTCGCGGCCCCTGGCGGCGGTCGCGCGGGCGGCGGAACAGGCGCATGCCGGCGCGAGCCTCCCGCCCCTGCCGCAGGGCGGCGCGCGCGAGGTCCGGGCCCTGTCGCGCTCGGTGGCCGGCATGCATGCGCGCCTCGCCGCTCATGCCGAGGGGCGCACGACGATGCTGGCCGCGATCGCGCACGATATGGGCACCCCGCTGTCGCGGCTCGCCTTCCGGATCGAAGCACTGCCCGAGGCCGCGCGGGAGCGGGCGCTCGGCGATATCGCCGAGATGCGCGGCATGATCGCTGCGGCGCTGTCGTTCGCCCGCGACGAGCGCAGCGACGTCACCGCCCGGCTCGACCTCGGCAGCCTGATCGAAAGCCTCGTCGACGATCTGGCGGATGTCGGCACGCCCATCGTCGCGGCGCCGGGGCCGCGCGCCGTCATCCGCGGCGATGCCGCCAGCCTGCGCCGGCTGTTCGCCAATCTCATCGAGAATGGCGTGCGCTACGGTGGCGGTGGCGAGATCGGCTGGCAGCTCGTCGATGACGCGGTCGTCGTCCGGATCGACGATCGTGGCCCGGGCATCGCGCCGGACATGCTCGAACGGGTGTTCGAACCCTTCGTCCGCGGCGATCCCTCGCGCAATCGCGCAACGGGCGGGACCGGTCTCGGCCTCGCCATCGCCCGCTCGATCGCCACCCGGCATGGCGGACAGGTGCGGCTGGAGAACCGCGCGGTCGGCGCGCGCGCGACGGTGACCCTGCCGATCGCCTGATGTGACAGCGACCGTCATATTGTTGCAGCCGGCTGACATACGCCGGTGACGCCGGGGCTCGATGCAAGGTCATCAATCCTTGCGGAGCCTATATGACCCAGCATCACGACGATCACGGCCACAGCCTGGCAGAGGACATGCCGCTGATGGAGGCGATGATCGGGCGTCGTCGCGCGCTGCGCTGGTTCGCCGGCGCCGGCACCGCCGCCCTCGTCGCCGGCTGCGGCGGGAACGGCAGCGATGCCTCGTCGGCGAGCGTCGCGGTGGTGACCGGCACGACCCCGACGCCTACGCCGACGGCGACGACGGCCACACCCACGCCGAGCGCCACGACCGGTACCTGCGTCAAGGATGCCAGCGAAACGAACGGGCCCTATCCGGCCGACGGCACCAATACGTCGAGCGGCTCGACGTCCAACGCGCTGACGGCGAGCGGCATCGTGCGCAGCGATATCCGGTCCAGCTTCCTCGGATCCAGCACGACGACCGCCACCGGTGTGCAGTTGAAGCTGACGCTGACCGTCGTCGACGTGAACAGCAGCTGTGCCGCACTGGCCGGCTATGCCGTCTACATCTGGTGCTGCGATCGCAACGGGCTCTATTCGCTCTATACGGCCGCGGCGGAAAGCTATCTGCGCGGCATTCAGGTGACCGACGCCAACGGGCAGGTGACGTTCACGCTGATCTTCCCCGGATGCTATTCGGGACGATGGCCGCACATCCACGTCGAGGTGTTCTCCTCGCTCGCCACCGCGACCAGCGGCCGCTACGCCTCCCTGGTCGGGCAGTTGGCGATGCCCGCCGCCGCTTGCTCGACCGTCTATGCCGATACCGCGACCTATCCGTCGAGCGCCCGCAATTTCGCGCAGATCTCGCTGTCGAGCGACAACGTCTTCGGTGACAATAGCGCGGCGCAGATCGCACAGCAGACGCCGGCACTTACCGGCAGCGTTGCGGCCGGCTACGCCGGCACCGCGACGATCGGCCTGGCCCGCTGACTTGCCCGCGATCGCGCGGGACGTTCATCCTCAGCGAAGCCTTTTCAGCCAGGTGATGCGCCGCCGGGTCTGTGCCGTCAGGCAAGCCGGATGATTGGACATCTCGATCGTCCCGCTGCCTTCGACGCTGGCTATCGGGCAGGCCCGATCGCGCTGTCCGAGCCATGCGCGCTGCGCTGCCCGCAGGGCGGAGCGGCGGGCAGGGGGAAGGCGCCGCTTCGTCGATCGGTAGACGTCGTTCAGCTCGGCGTCGCGGCGCCTGTAGTCCGCAACGAAGCACGCCGACATCGCCGATGTCACGCCCTGCGCCGCTTCCCCGGAATCGAGGCAGCGATTGAGCTGGCTCGACGCGGCAAGAATGATAGCGAGCACGATCATCATCGATCTCCGTTCCCGGGATCAATGCCGCGGCGTTCGATTGGCTCCCCGGCGACGCCGGCAGGCGCGTCCGGGCGATCGATCTGGCCGACGCCACAGATACGGTGGGCGAAATACGTCGCACCGTCACGGGTCTCCATCAGGTCCCGAACGATCGCGCGCAGCGCCGCTGCGCCCGCATCCGGCCTGAGCAGCGCGACCTGTGCCCGCGACCAGTCGAGCACCTGTTCGGCGATCGGCCGCCGTTCCTGCTCGTAGCTGTCGAGCAGCGATGATGGTGCCCGGCCGTGCGCGACCGCGGCCAGTTTCCACCCCAGGTTCGTCGCGTCACCTATACCCAGATTGAGGCCCTGTCCGCCCAATGGGGCATGTACGTGGGCGGCGTCGCCGGCCAGCAGCACGCGTCCCCGACGATAACCGGCCGCCAGAAAGGCGCGGTCGGTCCATGTAGTGGCCAGCTCCACCGCATTCACGGCGACGTCCGTTCCCGAGACGCGCCGCAAGACGGCCTGTACGTGGTCGCGGGTGAGCGGCGTGGTGCGGTGGTTCGCTCCGCCATCGAAGTCGATCATCGTGACGACGCCGGGCGGCGCATAGGTATACATGCCCGTCGCGCTATGCTGGCGGCCGGGGCGTAGCGGATTGGGTTCGTCGAGGCGTAGCGCCATCGAATAGCCGGTGAACTCCGGCTCGGTACCGGCGAAGCCGATCCCGGCGGCCTTGCGCACCGTGCTGCGTCCGCCATCGCAGCCAACCAGCCAGCGGGCACGAAGCGGGCCGCCTCCGGCACGCACCTCGACGCAGTCCGCGAGCGCCATCACGTCGTCGATAGCGCAGCCGTAGCGGATCGTGACGCCGAGCGCGTCCGCCCGGGTCGCGAGGACGTGCTCGATATCCGCCATCGTGACGGCGAGCGTCTCGTTGCCGCCGCGTGCCTGCGCTGGCCATTGTTCGTCGTCCACCAGGTCGCGGAAGAATTGCAGGCCGGCGAAATGCCCGGCGGGACGCCTCTTGCCGGCCGTCCATGGCGCTGTGACGGCTACGGTCTGCGCCGTCATGAGCGCTTCGAGCGGCTCGAGCAGATCGCGGCGCGACAGGCTCGCCAGCGTCGGCAGGTTCAGCCCGCGAAGGCCGAACGGCAGCGTCTTCAGCGGCGATACTGGCGTGGCGGCGCGCTCGAGCACGAGGACGCGGCAGCCGGCGAGCCCGAGCTCGCACGCCAGGAATAGGCCCACGGGTCCCGCGCCGGCGATGATGACGTCGTAGGTGGAATGATCGGGTAACATGGTTGTGGCTCCTCCAGTCGATGTTCGACCGGAGCGTTCCCCATTCAGGCACCCTCACGGACGAACGGCCGGGCGCCGCTAATCGGCGTCCGCTGTTCGTCGTGGGGGTCCCGGCCGAGGCCGAAGACCAGAGCTTCCGTTACCGGAAGGGCTTGGGCTGACCACACCAAGCCTGCCTTTTCCGACGATCCTCCCATAGCGGATCGCCATCGTCCGGGGAATATCCCTCAATGCCTGCAATCGACGGGACGACGTCAGAAGGCGGCGCGACGTCGCGCCCTGCCGCAATCCCGATCCGCGGTGCCGGCATCGCCGTGCTAGTCGCCCGGTCGATAGCGACGTTCGATATGCCCGTTCAGTTCGTCGGGATAGAAATAGACCGGACGGAGCGTGCCTTGGGCGTAACGCGTGGCCTGATCGGCGAAGTGACGCGAGCTGGGGTCGCCGCTCTGGCCGCCGGCCATTACCGCCATCGCCTTCACCCGCGGACCGAATTCGACGACGGCGACGAAGCTGTTGCCGCTGGTGCCGTAATAGCGCTTCGTACCCGGCCAGCGCTTCGCCCCGAACGAGGCCAGACTGCCCCATTGGGCCGAGGTGAAGGGCACGGGGATGGAGGGCGCCGCGTCGTCGAAGTGCGGCGCGATCGCATCGTCGAGCCGCTGGAATCGATTGATCCGTCCCCACGGTATGCGCCAGCCGCCGAAGTCGCGGGTCAGCCGGTCGATCGCATCCGACAGCGCCGCGAGCTTGGCGTCAGCACCGACGCGGGTGGCGATATAGTCGGGGACGTTCAGCCGTTCGGCCTGCGCGAAGCCGCCGACCGCGTGCCACAGCTGGTCGCCCCAGAACACCGCGAGACTCGTTGCGGCCGACTCCTGGCTCCAGCGCCGATCCCAGCCTTTCAGCGCGGCGATCGGGGCGGCGAGCGCCTCACGGCGGGGATCGCGTGCGGGCAAGGCGTCCCACGCTGCGACGAGCCCGGGCAGCAGCTGCGCGAAGGCGGGCAGATAGGGATCGAAGGCGGCGGCGCGCAGCCGCTCGGCCGTCCAGCCGCTCTTGCCGGTCAGCAGCAGATCGGCGTGCACGCCGCGTGCATTGCCGCCGACCTGATCCATATAGCGGGGATAATCCGTCGCTTTGGGGCTGTCGGGACCTGCCGCGCTCCAAGGCCAGTCGTTGGTATTGTGCACCCATCCGATCCGCGGGGCGACCACGCTCGGCAGGCTGGCGAGGCTGTGCAGCCCGTGCCAGTCGGTTGCCGGATCGCTGCCGTCGACCGGGCGGGTATAGTCGAACCGGTCGCTGCGCACCGGCATGAACTGCGGCATCAGGAAGGCGATCTCGCCCTTGTCGTCGGCGAACAGCGTGTCGTTGGACGCGTTCGCCTTGCGTTCGGCGACCGCCGTATAGCTTGCGAGATCGGTCGCCTTGGTGCGCAGATAGCTTTGTTCGAGTGCGGGGACGGGTTTCCACATCAGCGCGGTCGCGATCCAGCGTCCCGCCTTCCTCGCGACGATCGGACCGTGATGCGTGTGATAGGTCGTGAAGCGCCGCTCCGCCATCGTGCCGTCGGCCTTGCGGTAGCGCAACGCGACGGTGCGGGTCGCCACCGGGCGCCGCTCGCTGCCGTAGCGATAGGCGTAGCCGGCGCCGCGCCGTTCGATCCGCTCGGCGAATTCGTCGATGGCGTCGACGGTCGACGACGTGTGCATCCACCCTGCCTTGGCATTGAAGCCCTGATAGACGAAGAACTGGCCCCAGGTGCTGGCACCGTAGGCGTTCAGGCCCTCGGCGCTGGTCATCTGCGCCTCGGACCGGAAATAGAAGCTGGTATGCGGGTTGATGAGCAGCAGCGCTTTGCCGTTCGCCGTCAGCCGCGGGGCGATGGCGATACCGTTCGATCCCGACGGCTCGCGCGGCACCGCACCCATTTCCTCGGGCGTCGGCGGGGTGGGCGTGCCGTAGAAGGTCTTCAGGTCGCTGAGCGTGATCCGCTCGATATCGCCGCCGATGCTGCCCTCGGTGAAGCTGAGCGCCATCCACGGTTCGAAGCGGGTCAGGACCCTGGGGCGTGTCCGGGGATGGGTCGCCAGATAGAAGTTCAGCCCGTCGGCCCAGGCCTGCATCAGCGTGCGCAGCCAGGCGGAACTGGCGGCATAGTCGCGGCGAAGCGCGGCCGGATCGACGAACAGTCGCTGGCGCAGATCGGCCCAGATCGCGTCTTCGCCCGCCGCTTCGGCGGTGCGACCGAGTGCGGTCAGGTAATTGGCCTCGATGCGGGCGAAGTCGTCCTCGGCCTGCGCGTAGATCAGGCCGAACACCGCGTCGGCATCCGTCCGTCCGCGGATATGGGGAATGCCCCAATCGTCGCGCGTGATCGTGACGCGCGCGGCCTGTGCCTGCCAGCGCGTCGCCTCGCCTGGCGGCGGGCTCGGCGCGGTCGCCAGCAGGGCCGACAGGATCACGGAAGTGCGCGTGCGTCGGAGAACCTTGTCCATCCGCGCAGCCTAGGGCGGGATAAAACGAAAGACCATGTGCCGGCCGACGATCGCCGCTGCCTAGGCGGGAACGGTCGCGCGACGCTCGCCACGATGGCTGTGAACACGTCTATAGCGCCGGGCTTGCGTCTCTCGCCATCCGGCGCATGGTGTTTGGAGGCCGCGACGTTCGCGGCTGGGGCGACTAGTGGGACCCCGCGATCAGGTCGGTTTCTGAGTCAGCACGTCCGGCAATCTAGTCAGACCCGAGCATCTCGTAATCGAACGTCGCTAGGCCGTTCGCCGGCACCGTCGTCGCCCAGACGTAGCGGCCGTTCCGCCGACGGAGGGGCTGCCGGAATCGCAGATGCCGGTCGTCACCGCTGGTCCCGAGCCTGGCCTCGAACTCGATCGGCCATGGGGTGGCGTTGGTGACCGTCAGCAGATGACCGTCCGCGTGACGGCGCGCCGGCCGATCGGCGATCTCCACCGACACGCCGGGGCCGGCATCGAGCCGATACTCGATGTCCTCGCCCACCGCTTTGTCGTCGGTCCTCGTGGAGCCGATCAACAACCGCCGACCGCCCATCTCCTGAAACACCTCGACTTGCCCCGCCGGCAATGGCGCTCCGAGGCCACCGGTGGTGGTGTTGCGCGCGCGCAGGATCAGGCGGGGGGCGCTCGCATCGGCGTCGAAGACGTCGCTGACATACACCGCGCGCATCGCCACGCCTTGCCGGGCGAGGAATGCCACCTGCTTCTGCGCTTTCGCCGCGACGGTGACCCGGTCGGGGAAGCGGTAGAGCTTGAGGTCGCCAAGTTCCTCCTGCTTCGCGATTCTAGCGCCAGTGACGACGATTTCCTGAGCCATCGGCGCTGGCGGGGGCGGGGGTGGCGGCGGTGGCGGGGGAGGCGGCAATGGCGAGGAATAGTCGGCGCCGGTCGGGAAGCATTGCAGCGTCAGTGCGCGGTTACGGTCGATGCCGACTATCGGTAGCCGGTCCGACTCCACCCGATTGACCTTGCCGGCCACGGCTGCCGCCCGCGCGTTGGGGAAGCTGGTGACGTCGTTCGATGCGAGGGTCACCCACGCGAACAGATCAGCGGAGCGACCATCGGGCTGCATCGTCACGACATAGTCCGCTTGCCAGTCGAACCCGGTGGCGAGGTAGGACAGGGTCAGCGTGGCGGTGGCCGCGTGCGCGCTGGTGGTTCGGATCGACAGCGTCGGCTTGTCGGACAGGCCGGCGGGCACCTCCGGATAGACGATCGCCTCCGCAAGGCCGGTGCATCGCACCGCCTCGGTGCCGGCAGCCAAAGTGACCAGCGCGGCGCCGCGGGCGGCGGAGCGGATCGTCGCCGGCTGTTCGACCACCTTGCCGGTCGCGCGGTCGGTCCGACGGATGATGACCCGCCGACCGAGCGCCCGGTCGTAGAGCGAACGCGGCGAGAGCAGGTCGGCGTCGAGGTTCTTCTCGATGACCCCGCTCGGCAGGTCGGCGACGACGGCGGACTCGGGCAAAATGTTGCCCGCAACGCCCTCGAACCGGATCACCGCCGTGCCCGCCGGCAGGGTGATCGTCCGCCGTTCGGTGATGAGCGCGACACCGGCGGGGTGGTTGCGGTCGATCTCGCGACCCCGGCGATCCGGCGCGCCGTAGACGGTGACGCTGACGTCGTCGGGCCTGGTCGAGGTGACCACCACCTGCGCGTCGAGCACCGTCGGCGCAGCCACTGCCAGCAGCAGGGCGAGCCAGGCGAGGCGCACGATCGTCAGTACCGCGTGTCGAAGGTCGCGGTCAGCGTCGCGGTGCCGTTCGCGGGCACCCGCACATGCCATATCCGCTCGTCGAGCGAGCGCTGCTCGCCCGGCTGGCTCTCCGCCGTTACGCGCGTGTCTTCCCACCTGTCGCCAAGGCCCGCCTGGCTGACGTCGACCGTCACCGGCTCGGGCCGGGCGTTGGTCAGGACGTAGCGCATCGCGGTGCGCCAGTAGGTGACGCTGCGCGATTCCTCAACCGTGCGGGTCGGCGCGCCTTGAACCTTGATCCGGTAGCGGGCGGTGCGTTCCCACTCGTCGGCCAGGATCTTCTCGCGCTTGTCGACCGCTGGTTGAACCTTCACGTCGAACGCCTCGCCCGTCTTGATTGCGAGCTGGCTGCCCATCGGCGTGTGGCCGATGCCGTTCTCGCCGACGAACTGCGGCTGCCCCGTGGCGTCGCGCATATAGACGCGCACCGTCCCCGCCGGCAGCGCATCGCCCAGCCCGCCTTCGCGCGCGGTGGAGAAGCCGATCACCGTGTCGGCCGAGCGCGGCTCCTGATCGCTGCCCATCCAGCCGTTGCGGAACGCGTACAGCTTGCGCGCGGCGACACCGCCGACCGACAGGAAGCTCACCTGCTTCTGCTGGTTGGCGGCGATGGTGGTGCGGTGGCCGAGTGGGTAGAGATAGAAATCGCCCAGCCGCGCACGGCCGGCGCTCTGCGTCCCCGGCCGGGTGCCCGGCGCCAGCCCCAGGCTGCGGCTGCTGTTGCCGCCGGGACCGCCCGCGACCAGCAGCGCGTCGGCATCGACATAGGTGGTGCCGCCGCTATTGCCGAGCGTGATCCAGCCCTGCACGTCGACGGTCGATTTACCCTCGTCGAACAGCGCCACATAGTCGGCCGACCACGACAGGCCGCCGGTGAGATAACTGATCGTCACCGGCCGCCGCCCGGCGTTCTTCGCATCCAAAGTGATCGACAGCGTCGGTCGCGCGCGCAGGTTGGGCGGCAACGAATCGAAGACGACCCGCACGGGCAGGCCATCGTCGCGCAGCACCTCGATCCGGCTGCCGATCTGCAGGATGACGCCGTCGTTGGAGGCGAGCACCCGGGCCTGTTCGCGCGTCTCCGCACCCGTCGCCGGGTTGGTGCGGACGAGGGTGATGGTCTGTCCCACCGCCTTTTCCATCAGCGCGCGCGGCGACAGCAAGTCATAGTCGTAATTCTGTTCGACGATCGTCGTGCCCTCGGCCGACAGGCGGACGGTGGCGGGGCGGATCTCGCTCGACACGTCGGGGAATTCCTGCCGGGAGATGCCAGCCGGCAGGGTCATCTGCCGCGTGTCCTGGATCAGCGCGGTGTCGTTGGCATAGATCGTGACCGCCACGTCACCCTGCGCGCTGCGGCCGGCAACCGAAGGCGGCACAGCCTGAGCCCATGCCCCGGCAGGCACAACCGCCAGCAAAACCAACGTCGATCGCATAGTCTCTCCCCCTGCGGTGAGCTTACGGGGCGGGGCGGCGCCGCGCAACGTCGGACATAGACGACGCGGGGGACAGGCCGGTCATGCGGAACTTGAACGGAAGGTAGAAGCTGGGCGCGCGAAACTTGCCTCGAGTGACCGGCTTTGGGTCGTTGTAGCCGCACTTTAATCCGCACGTCCGTCAGCTTGGCCGTGATCCGATACGCCCCCGGACCCGTGCTTTGGCCGGCATAGCATGTTAGGGCCGCCTCCATGTCGAAAACCCAGAGCAACGGCGGCGCCGTCGAAGTCGATGGCGCCACGTATGATTGGCACCTCCAGCGTGAACCGCATCAGTCGGATGATGAAGGGTGGAAGGGAATGATCATCGCCCTTCTCCAGCGCGATGCAAAACGCGAAGCATGGGTGCAATTCCCGCCGCCGAAGCGGCTATTGAAGGGCTTGCCGCGCGGCCGTCTGCAACTGGACGACGCCACTATTTCGCGATGCGTGCGCGCCGCGATGTCGGCGGGCTGGGAACCGATGTCGCGGGGCAAGCCGGTTGTGTTCGAGGTCGATGCCCAAGGCAATTGAAGCAGCCGCGACCGAAGCCTCGATCATCGGACATTCCCATGCGCCTCCGCGTCGATTGCTGGCGCGGGCTCAAGGTGGATCGGTTGTTCAATTGCTTCGCGCTCATCTGGCGCACAGCAGCATGCAAATACGCATAAGGTAGATCGGCAGGATCCGAGTTCACGATGAATTATCGCCATTCCTTTCACGCAGGCAATAGTGCCGATGTCGTCAAGCACAGCCTGTTGATAGCGCTCGTAAAGGCCTTGCAACAAAAACCGGGCGCGTTGACCTTGATCGACACGCATGCCGGCCGCGGGCTGTACGACCTCGACGGCGCGGAAGCCCAACGCACGGGCGAATCCATCGAAGGCGTTCTTCGAGCTTTTGCCGACCCGAACCCCTTGCTGGACGACTATCGCGCGGCGGTACAGGCGGTGAATGTCGGACCCGAGCCGCATTTCTATCCTGGTTCGCCGCGGGTCCTGGCGCAGCTTCTGCGTTCGCAAGACTTCCTTATCCTGAACGAAAAACATCCCGAGGAGGCTCATACCCTGCGCAAGGTGATGCGCGATACTTCCGCTGCCGTGCACGAACGTGACGCCTACGAGCTTTGGCTGGCGATGCTGCCGACCCGAACCGCACGCGGCGTCGTGGTGATCGACCCGCCGTACGAACAGCTCGATGAACGCGCCCGCATCACAGCGACCCTCGCCGCCGCTTACCGCAAATGGGCGCATGGCGTGACGGTGGTCTGGTATCCGCTCAAGGACCGTGCCGCGCACGGGCGATGGAAGGAGCAGCTGAAAACGCTCCGCATTCCAAAATTTCTGGAGGTGGAGCATTGGTTGTACGATGGCGATCAACCCGACATCTACAATGGAGCAGGCCTTTTCATCGTCAATCCGCCCTATGCTTTCATGCAGGCGCTGCCGTCTCTGCTGGAAGCGTTGCGCGCGATGCTTGCCCCGGAGGGGCACCGAGGGGAGATCACGGCCGACTGGTTGAGCCGTTGATGTGGAACCCCGACGCCCTCGGTGAGGACGTGCCGCGTTGCTGATGCCAAACGAGCATCTCGCGAGGTCGACTTGCTGCCGCACCATTCCCGGAAGTGGCGGTGATCTGATCACGCGGTTCCAATGCGCCTCGCACGGCCTTCGGAAAGCAATCGCTCAGAGCGGTGCGACTCAGGGAAGATCAAGGGTGTCGCCCGCTGGCGCGGCGATTCGGAGGTCACTCCCTGCATCGGAGGAGCAAGGCCACATGGCCAGCGCCGCGATGACCAGCGCTTTCGCCCAGTGTCGGTGGGTTGCCTGACCGCCTCAATCCGATCGTGCCCAACCTGCCGTAAGCGTATGATCCTCTAAGGCATTTGGCGAAGGATGGTGGGCCCGGCAGGACTCGAACCCGCAACCTAGCCGTTATGAGCGGCCAGCTCTAACCATTGAGCTACAGGCCCCACCTCGGCGTTCGCTAGCGCAACCGGCGGCAAAGAAAAAGCCGGTGCGTGGGCGCGCGGGCCACGAAAAAGGGCGCCTCCCGCATGGGAAGCGCCCTTCGAGATCGTGCGACAGCCCGATCGGCGCGTCGGGCGAACCCGACGCCGCGCGATTAGAGGTTGTCGGCCTTGGCCTCGGCTGCGTCACGGACGTTGTCCGCTGCGGCGTTCGTGTTGTCGGCAACGTTCTCGAGCGCGGCAGCAGCCGATGCGTTCGAGGTGTTGTCGGCCAGCGCGTCGATGTTGTCGGCCTGCGCTTCCATGTTGTCGGCCAGCATGTCACCGTTGTTCTCAACGGCAGCAGCTTCAGGCGACTTGTGGCAGGCAGCGACGGACATCAGGCCGGCGGCAGCGAGAACGAAAGCGATCTTCTTCATTCGGTTGCTCCCAAGCAAAGCAAAGCAAAATCGCGGCCGGCCCGATCGCCGTCGCGAGACAGCTCAAATACCGCACGACTCCCCCCGGTCAATCACGAAATTCACCGGGGCGAAAGGTTCCGACATTCTTTGGCCGTTATCGCCGCGGCGTGACCGACCCGATCTCCTCCGGCGCATTGGCCACGATCGCGAGCATCGTCGTCCACGCCGCGACGTTCTGGCGCAGCTGTTCGGGATCGATCCGGTCGAGCGTGTCGTCGGGCGTATGGTGGGTATCGAAATAGCGGGTACCGTCCTGGTTGAGGTCGATCGCGGCGACGCCGAGCGCCAGCGTCGGGCCGACGTCGGTACCGTCGCCACCCACGCCCGCGCCGCGCCCGATGCCGAGCGGCGCCAGCGCGGTCTGCAGCCGGTCGGCGATCGGCTTGGCGCTGTCGGGGAGGTTGACCTCGTAGCGCCAGATGCGGTCCGCACCGAAATCGCTTTCGCCGGCGGTCGCATGCCGCTCGCCGCCATGCACCCGCGCATAGTCCTTGCCGCCATAGCCGCCCGGCTCCTCCGCGCCGAACCAGACGACGCGGATCGTCCGCTTCGGCCGCGGCCCGTCGAGCAGGCGCTTGGCGGCGGCGGTGGTGATCGCGACGCCCGAGGCATCGTCGATCGCGCCGGTGCCGAGATCCCAGCTGTCGAGATGGCCGCCGACCAGCACGATCCCGGCCTTGGGATCGCTGCCCGGCACCTCGGCGATGACGTTCCCGGAGGTGCCGGTGCCGGCGAAGCGCGGGGTGAGCACCAGCTTCAGCGTGATCGGCTTGCCGCGGTCGGCGATCCGTTCGAGTAGTTCGGCGTCGCTGACCGACAAGGCCGCCGACGGGATCGGGGCGACACCGGCAGGGAAATCGGTGACGCCGGTATGCGGGTTGCGGTGATGATCGGTGCCGATCGACTTGATGACGATCGCCGCCGCGCCGAGCCGCGCCGCCAGCGCCGGGCCGACGAAGCGGGCAGGGCCGTAGGCGCCGTAGCTCGATCCGTCCTGCGTCGGCACCATCGCATTGCCGACATAGACGATCTTGCCGCGCACCGCCTCGGCGGGGGCGTTGGCGAGATCGCCATAGGTGCGGAACACCACCACCGGCGCGGTCAGGCCCGCCGCGGGCGTCGCGCCCGAATTGCCGAGCGCGACCAGCTTGAGCGTCTGCGGGAAGGGGGCGAGCACCTCGGCGCGCTCCTCGCCGCGCAGCCAGACCGGCATCTGATAGGTCTCGACATGGACGTTCTTGAAGCCGAGCGCCTTGAGCTTGGCGACGCCCCAGGTACGGGCCCGCGCCTCCGCCTCGGTCGCCGCGAGCCGCTGGCCAACCTCGGTGGTAAGCCCCTCGACGATGTCATAGGCGACGTCGTCCTTCAGCGCCGCGTCGCGCAGCGCCGCGACCTTGGCATCGACCGGGGCGGGCAGCGGCGGCGCGGCGCGCTGCGCCGCCAGCGCGGTGGAAGAAGCGAGGGCCAGCAAGGTCAGTGCGATGCGCGTCATTCGGTCGTTTCCCTGTTCGATCGTATCGCCAGGGTGTGAGCGATGGCCGCGTCGAGCACAAGCCGGGGCGGGCCGCGGCGGCGGCATTTGCACGGTGGGCATCGGATCGCTACATGCCGCTCCAAGATTTCCCGTCCTTATCGATCAGGAGCCGTCGGCACATGGCCGTCCAGTATACCTACGTCATGAAGGGTCTGACCAAGACCTTCCCCGGCGCGAACAAGCCCGTCCTCAACAACATCCATCTGCAGTTCATTCCGTCGGCGAAGATCGCGATCATCGGCCCCAACGGCGCCGGCAAGTCGACGCTGATGAAGATCATGGCGGGCATGGACGCCGATTTCACCGGCGAGGCTTGGGCCGCCGAAGGCGTGCGCGTCGGCTATCTCGCGCAGGAGCCGCAGCTCGATCCGACCAAGGACGTGATGGGCAACGTCAAGGACGGCGTCCGCCCGGTCGCCGACCTCGTCGACCGCTTCAACGCCATCTCGGCGGAGATGGGCGATCCCAAGGACGACACCGACTTCGACGCGCTGATGGAGGAAATGGGCGAGCTCCAGGCCAAGATCGACGCGGTCGACGGCTGGACGCTCGACAGCCAGCTCGAACAGGCGATGGAAGCGCTGCGCTGCCCGCCGGGCGACGCCGAGGTCACCCGCCTGTCGGGCGGCGAGAAGCGCCGCGTCGCCCTGTGCAAGCTGCTGCTCGAAAAGCCCGACATCCTGCTGCTCGACGAACCGACCAACCACCTCGACGCCGAGAGCGTGTCGTGGCTGGAAAATTATCTCAAGGAATATACCGGCAACGTCATCCTCGTGACGCACGACCGTTACTTCCTCGACAACGTCGTCAATTGGGTGCTCGAGCTCGATCGCGGGCGTTATTTTACCTACGAGAGCAACTATTCGGGTTATCTGGAAAAGAAGGCGAAGCGGCTCGAGCAGGAAGAGCGCGAGGAGGCCGGCAAGCAGAAGGCGATCGCCGACGAACTCGCCTGGATGCGTCAGACACCCAAGGCGCGCCAGACCAAGTCCAAGGCGCGTATCCGCGCGTTCGACGAGCTGATGGCGAAGCAGGAGAATCGCGTCGCCGGCAAGGCGCAGATCCTCATCCAGCTTCCCGAACGGCTCGGTGGCAAGGTGATCGAGGCCAAGGGCCTGACCAAGGCCTATGGCGACAAATTGCTGTTCGACGGCTTGGACTTCACGCTGCCGCCGGGCGGCATCGTCGGCGTGATCGGACCGAACGGCGCGGGCAAATCGACGCTGTTCAAGCTCATCACCGGCCAGGAAACCCCCGACAGCGGCACGATCGAGGTCGGCTCGACGGTGAAGC
The DNA here is from genome assembly GCF_059420425.1 of Sphingomonas sp. GW821-FHT04B01. Lineage (NCBI taxonomy): Bacteria > Pseudomonadati > Pseudomonadota > Alphaproteobacteria > Sphingomonadales > Sphingomonadaceae > Sphingomonas > Sphingomonas sp. GW821-FHT04B01. Next base: position 294,875 of record NZ_JBWKTR010000002.1, read on the forward strand.
TCGGCTATGTCGACCAGAGCCGCGACGATCTCGATCCCAACAAGAACGTCTGGCAGGAGATTTCGGACGAGCTCGAGGTCTTCCGCTTCGGCAAGCAGGAGCTCGGCACGCGCGCCTATGTCGGCGCGTTCAACTTCCGCGGCCCCGACCAGCAGAAGAAGGTCGGCCAGCTCTCGGGCGGTGAACGCAACCGCGTCCATATGGCCAAGATGCTCAAGGAGGGCGGCAACGTCCTGCTGCTCGACGAACCGACCAACGACCTCGACGTCGAGACGCTGCGCGCGCTCGAAGAGGCGCTGGAGACGTTCGCGGGTTGCGCGGTGGTCATCAGCCACGATCGCTTCTTCCTCGATCGCCTCTGCACGCACATCCTCGCCTTCGAGGGCGACAGCCACGTCGAATGGTTCGAGGGCAATTACGAGAGCTACGAGGAAGACAAGCGCCGTCGCCTCGGCGACGCGGCCGACCGGCCGACGCGGCTGGCGTACAAGAAGCTCACGCGCTGATGATGGCGAGCCGGCCGCACGAGGACGATCTCGGCGGCTGGCTCGCGGCGAACGGTTTCACGCTTGCCGAGGGGCCGGGCGCGATCGCCGACGTATCGCGGGTGCGGTCACTGCTTGTAGCCGCCGCGCGCGACGGGCGGGCACTGACCTACGGCGAATGTCTGGCGGCTTTGGGTCATCGCTTCACCCGACCCAAGATGCACGCCTCGTGCTGTACGCTCGATACGATCGACGAAGCCGGCGCACGGGTGGGAGAACCCGATCTCGCCGTGCTGGTGGTCCGCCAGTCGGATCGTCTGCCGGGGCAGGGTTGGTGGATCGGTAACGCGGCAAAGGCGGGCTACACCGGCCCGTGGACCGGGCCCGACGCCATGACGTTCGTGCGGCACCGGCAGGCGGCGGCCTATCGCTACCGATGGGAGGATGCGGAACGCTCAAGCGCCGTAGTTTGCACGATCAGGCCCGATATCGTCGCTGAGTCCAATCCATCCCCGAACGATATTGTCCGTCGGTCGGCATAGGCTCCGGCATGCGGATGCCACATCTGATGGATGACACGCCCGTTGACGTCGGCAACCCAATATTCCGGAATGCCCGCGCGGGCATAGATTGCCGCTTTGCGGGTCATGTCCGACCGTAACGTCGCATCCGCGATCTCGACGATCAGCCCGACCGAGCGGGCCGGGATGAAGCCATCGCCGTCGGGCTCGCTCGTCAGCGTCAGGTCGGGTTCCGGCGCATCGTGTTCGCTGAGTGCTACGCTCACCTCGACGGCCACCGAATAGGCCGATCCGGTCGCAAGCAGCCCCTCGGACAGCGCAAGATAGAGCGCCATCTTGACGCGCCCGTGCGGCCGATGCTGCGCGTTCATGTAGACGATTTCCCCGTCAAGCAGCTCGGTCTTGCTGTAGGGCTGAAACGCTCCGGTTTCGTCGAGCAGCATGTAATCGGCGGCGCGAAGCCTGACGGGCAGCGGGACGACGTTGAGCGGGAGCACCTCGGTCATCACCGTAATCTATCATGCCGTCGGCGATGAGCCAACGTCGCCGCAGCCATCACCGCACCCGCTTGACGAACACCCGCCCGTCCTCACGCCGCTCGCTCTGGAAATTCGGCACCGCCTGGATGAGGTCGGACAGGCGCTGATAGCCGTAGTTGCGCGCGTCGAAGCTCGATCGGTTGCCGGCGAGCTGGCCCATCGCCGACAGGCTGACATAGCCCTTTTCGTCGCGCTTGACCGACTGATAGGCGTCGATCAGCAGCGCGATCAGCTCGGGATCGATTGGCTTCTTCGCCTTAGGCGCGGCGATCGAGGGGGGCAGCGAGTCGCCGATCGGCACGTCGACGTTCGCCGGTTTCGCCGCCGCAGCCGCCGGGGCGGTCGCCTCCGCCTTCGCCTCGCTGACCAGCGCGCCGACGTCGATGAACCGCGTGCACGCCTGTTTGAACGCCTCGGGCGTCTTGAGATTGCCGAAACCGTAGACGGGGATGCCGTCCTGGCGGATGCGCATCGCCAGCGGCATGAAGTCGCTGTCCGACGACATGATGCCGAAGCCGCCGATCCGCCCGCGGAACAGCAGGTCCATCGCGTCGATCGTCATCTTCATGTCGGTGGCGTTCTTGCCTTTGGTCAAGTCGAACTGCTGCTGCGGCTCGATGCCGTGCTTGAGCGTCATGTCGCGCCAGCCCTTGAGCGCGGGCTTCGACCAATTGCCGTAGACGCGGCGGATGTTGACCGTACCCAGCTCGGCGAGCACGGTCAGCACGGGGTCGATCGCATGCCAGGAGGCATTGTCGGCGTCGATCAGCAGGGCGATGTTGCGATTGTTGTCGTCGGGCATCCGCCCGGCCTATCAGAGCCGGCTCAGCCCCGCCAGCGCAGCGCGTCGACGCTCCACCGCCCGCCACCGGCGGCGGCAAGGTACAGAAAGCCGAAGCAATAGAGGATCGCCGCCTCGCCGCCATTGGCGAGCGGCAGCCAGCCCTGCGGCGCATGCGCGAGGAAATAGGCCACCGCCATCTGCCCCGACAGGAGGAAGGCGACCGGTCGGGTCAGCAGGCCGGCCGCGATCAGCGCGCCGCCGACCAGTTCGAGCACCCCGGCGACAGTGAGCAGCGGATTGAGCGGCATCGGAAAAGGCGGCAGGCCGAAGAACTTTGATACGCCATGGCCGAGGAACAGCAGGCCGAAGACGAAGCGGAAGACGCTGAGGAGATAGGGGGACCAGCGGTCGGGGATCGGCATGACGGGGACCTTTCGTTGTCATCCCGAAACATCGCGCCGGCCGGCAAACGGCGCAATACGAAGGGCCGAAACGGTCCGTTGCCGCTTACGCCGCGGGATAGGCGATCGCGATCACCTCATATTCCTTTTCGCCCGCGGGCAGCAGCACGCGGCGCAGATCGCCCACCGTCGCCCCCCGCAGCGCGCGCGCGATCGGCGCGTTCCAGCCGATGCGGCCGGCGCCCGCCTCCGCCTCGTCGTCGCCGACCAACGTCAGTATCCGTTCGTTGTCGTCCTCGTCGGCGATCGTCACCTTCGCGCCGAACCAGACGCGCGTCCGGTCCTCGGCACGCGCCGGATCGACGACCTTGGCCGCCTTCATCCGCTTCGACAGCCAGCCGAGCCGGCGGTCGATCTCGCGCAGCCGCTTGCGGCCGTAGATATAGTCGCCGTTCTCCGACCGGTCGCCGTTGCCCGCCGCCCAGGCGATCGTCTCGACCAGCGCCGGCCGCTCGGTGCCGAACAATCGGTCGTATTCCGCGCGCAACACCGCATAGCCCGCGGGCGTGATGTAATTCGGCCGTTGCTCCATCGCCATGGCTCAGCCCGGACGGCCCTTGCCGAGATACCAGCTCGTATTCGCCGGTCCGCGGCTCTTCGCACGCGCCGGATTGATGAGGTCGTAGACGACCGCATTCTCGATCACGCGCTGCACGTAGTTGCGCGTTTCCTGATAGGGGATCGCCTCGATCCAGTCGACCATGTCGACCGCGCCGGTGCGCGGATCGCCATTGGCGCGCAGCCATTTGTTCACGTTGCCGCCGCCCGCGTTATAGGCGGCAATGGCGAGCGGATAGCTGCCGTAGATAGTGAAGATGCGCTGGAAATAGCTCGATCCCAGCATGATCGACAGCTTCGGATCGGTGGTCAGCGCGCCGGGGTCGTAGGCGATGCCGATCTTGCCCGATTGCTCGCGCGCGGTGGCGGGCATCAGCTGCATCAGCCCGCGCGCGCCGGCATGGCTGACCGCGGTCTTGTCGAACTGGCTCTCCTGCCGTGCGATCGCGTGGATCAGCGTCCAATTGTCCTCGTAACCGACCGGCACCGCCACCGTTGGGAAACCGGTTGCGGAATAGTCGCTAAGCCCGTTCTGCATCGCGCTGCGCCCGACCAGCACGCCGAGATCGGGCCGGCCGATCTGCGACGACAGTTCGGCGGCAAGCAGGTGATCGTTCGGCGTCGTCGCGTCCGCCGCGATCTGGCGGATGAACGCGGTCTGGTCCTGCCACTGGCCGATCTGGCCGAGGAAGCGCGCCGCGCGCACCGTCTCGCGGCTGGCGAAGGCCTGCCGCACCTCGGGCGCGATCGCCGGCGTGCCGATCGCGGGCGGCGCCACCAGCGGCCGCCCGGTCCGCTCGAGCGCGAGCTGGCCGTAGAATTGATCGCGATAGCCCGCCGCCTGCGCGTAATAACCGGCGGCTTCCGCCGGTTTGCCCGCCGCCTCGGCGGCGCGGCCGGCCCAATAGAAGCCCTTGGCGCGCGTCTGTGGCGCCTGGCTGCCGCGGCCGTAGCGGTCGAACATCACCATCGCATCGGCGGGCCGGCCGAGCTGCTTCATCGCGGTCTGCCCGGCGAGCCAGACGAGGCTCGTATAATCGTCCCGCTCGCCATAGGGCTTGGTCGAGACGTCGGTGCCGGCCGGATAGGCGTCGTCGACCTGCCGCGCGATGTCATAGGCGAGCTGATATTGCCCGTCCGCCGCAGCGCCGCGCGCGTTGGTCAGCAGCACTTCGTACCACGCCTCGACCGCCCCCGGCCGCGAGGCGAGGCTGCGCGGCCGCGCCAGCCAGTTGCGCGCGGTCGGCGACGCGCCCGAATTGCGCAGCCACACCGCGCGATCCGCGACATAGCCGGGGTCGCTGGCGAACTGATCCTGCGTCCGCATCGCGAGATCGGCGGCGGTGGCGGCATTGGTGCGGAACGCGAGCCGCGCCTCGAACACGGGACGCCGCGCCGGGCTGGTGTAGGCGATCTGCCGGCCGGCGACGCCGGTCGCATTCTGCCACAGCAAGGCATCCATGCGCGCATCGTGATCGTCGGGTGTCAGCGCGCTCGCGAAGCTCGTCAGGATCGTCGCCTCGTCGTTCGCCGACAGCCCGCCCTTGCGCCACGCCGCGCGCGCGGCGGCCTGCGCCTCGGCGCTGCGCCCGACCGCCTGATAGGCGCGCGCCTGCGCAACGAGACCCCCGGTCGACTGCGGCGGGAAGCGGGTGAAGAAGGCGAGCACGTTGCTCGGCGAGGCATTGACCGCCTGCCGCTCGGCAGCGCGCCGGTTGGCGGTCTGGCTCGGCCAGCCGGGATGCGCCATCAGGAAGCCGGCATAACTGTCGAAGGGCAGCGCGTCGGTCTGCTGGATCGTCTTCCATTGCGCGATCGCGGCTGCGATCGCGCCGTCGGCGGGCGATTGCGGCGCCTGCGGCGACATGTTCGCCATCTGGGTGCGATAGCGTTCGAGCGCGTCGGGGCTGCTCGCCTGATTGCCGGGCGGGATCTGCTGCTGTACGGGCGCCGCGGTGACTCCGGCGAAGGCGGCGATGAGGATCGAGATCGGCAGGCTGGTCGGGTGCATGTGGACATCATACGGTCTCGACCCGTATCTGTCCTGAACGAAAATCCCGACCCGGCGCAGCAGGAGCCCGAAAAGTCCCATGTTCTCTGGTTCCATCCCCGCTCTGGTCACGCCCTTCGCCGCCGACGGGGCCTTCGACGAAGCCGTCTATCGTGATCTTATAGACTGGCAGATCGCCGAAGGATCGTCGGCGCTGGTCCCCTGCGGCACGACCGGCGAGGCGGCGACGCTGACCGCCGACGAGCATTTCGGCATCGTTCGCATCTGCGTCGATCAGGCGGCGGGCCGCGTGCCGGTGATCGCCGGCGCCGGCTCGAACGACACGCAGGTCGCCGCCGCCAATATCCGCCGCGCCAAGGAGGCGGGGGCCGACGCGGCGCTGATGGTCCCGCCTTATTACAACCGGCCGAGCCAGGAGGGCATCTACCAGCATTTCGCCCGGCTTGCCGAGCAGGCGGACCTGCCGATCGTCCTCTACAACGTACCCGGCCGCACGGTGACCGACATCCAGCCGGCGACGCTGGTGCGGATCGTCACCGCCTTCCCCGACATCTTCGTCGCGGTGAAGGATGCGAGCGGCGCGATCGCGCGCGTCTCGGCGCATCGTGCCGGCTGCGGGCCGGACTTCGTCCAGCTTTCCGGCAACGACGATATGGCGCTGGCGTTCAACGCGATGGGGGGCAGGGGGTGTATCTCGGTCTCCGCCAACGTCGCGCCGCGACTGTGCGCCGAATTCCAAGCGGCGTGTCAGGCAGGCGATTATGCCGCCGCGCTGGCGTTGCAGGACCGGCTGTATCCGCTCCACGACGCTTTGTTCACCGATGCGTCGCCGGGGCCGTTGAAATACGCAATGACCCGCGTCCGGCCGGGCTTCCCGCAGGGGCTGCGCCTGCCGATGACCTGGCCCTCGGAGGCGTCGCGCAACGCGGTCGATGCGGCCCTCGTACACGCGGGGCTCCTTTAAATCCTCCCTCGCGTAGCGGGGGAGGGGGACCGCCCGGCGTAGCCGGGTGGTGGAGGGGGCGTCTCCGCATACGGCCAGTTCGCCGTATCCTCCCCCTCCGTCACGCCCTTCGGGCGCGCCACAGTGCCGGGTCGGTCATGCCCCCGGCATGACCTTGAACGGCCGGGGGCCGTTCAACCCGGCATCCCCGACGGGGGAGGAATTTGCCCGTCCGAACGATATAACCTTCCACCGCTTCCCCTTGCCCGCAACACCGCCTACATCGCCGGTCACATGTCGCGTCCCAAACCCGCCACCTTCGACAAGAAGAAGATCGTCGCCGAGAACCGCAAGGCCCGGTTCGAATATACCATCGATACCGTCTACGAGGCGGGGATCGCGCTGACCGGCACCGAGGTGAAGTCGCTGCGCTTCGGCGAGGGCAGTATCGCGGAAAGCTATGCCGAGGTGCGCGACGGCTCGGTCTGGCTGGTCAACGCCAACGTCCCCGAATTCAGCCACGGCAACCGCTTCAACCACGAGGCCAAGCGCCCGCGCAAATTGCTGCTCCACGAACGCGAGATCAACAAGCTGCATGGCGCCGTCGCGCGCGAGGGGATGACGCTTGTCCCGCTTAGCGTCTATTTCAACGGCCGCGGCCGCGCGAAGGTCGAACTCGCGCTCGCCAAGGGCCGCAAGGACCACGACAAGCGCGCCGCGATCAAGGAGCGCGAATGGAAGCGTGAAGCCGGTCGCATCATGCGCGACCGCGGCTGACCGGAGCGAACGCGCACCGCATGTTCCAGAAAAGCGTCGCCTGGTGTCGTCGCAACATGCCGACCCGCGAATCGATGGAATCGAACCGGCTGCTGCGGCCGGTCGCGCATCGGGTGATGGAGCCGGGCCTGTGGCGGTTCAACCGCCGCTCGGTGCCGCGCGGCGTCGCGCTCGGCATGGTCGCCGGCTTCCTCTTCCCGGTCGCGCAGATCGCGATTGCCGCGCTGTTCGCGCTGCCGTTCCGCGCCAACGTGCCGGTCGCGGCGCTCACCACCTTCATCACCAATCCGCTCACCACGCCCTTTTTGTGGTTCGTCGCCTATCGGATCGGCGCGTGGATCCTGCACAGCGACGCGCCGGCGATCGTCCAGCCGGTGGCGGAGGCGACCGACTGGCTCCACCGCGTCACCGGCGCGCTCGGCTGGCTGTGGGACAAGGGGCCGGCGTTCGCCCTCGGCCTCGTCATCCTGACCAGTGTCTGCGCGGGCCTCGGCTATGCGCTCAGCGCGTTCGGCTGGCGATTATGGATCGCCCGCAAATGGCGTCATCGTCATGCGGCAAACCGGGTTTGACGGACGGCGGCAAGCCGGTACAACAGACATGATAACATTCGATACTATGGGGGATTTTGATGCGTAAACAGGTACTTGGCGCCATTCTGCTCGCTTCGGCCGCATCCGGCGCGGTCTATGCGCAGACCGCCGCCCGCTCCGCCACGGCACCCGTCGCCACCAATGGCAAGCCGCAGCTCGGCGACTTCGGCGTCGACCTGACCGCGATGGACCGCAAGATCGCGCCCGGCGACGATTTCTACAATTACGTCAACGGCGCGTGGATGGCGCGGACCGAGATCCCCGCCGACAAGGCGAGCTGGGGCGGCTTCGGCATCCTGCGCGATTTGTCCGATACCCGCACCCGTGCGGTGATCGAGGGGGCGGCGGCCAACCCGGGCAGCGATCCCGTCGCCGCCAAGATCGGCGACACCTATGCGACCTTCATGGACGCTGCGGCGATCGAGGCGGCCGGCGCCACCCCGCTGAAGCCGTATCTCGCCAAGATCGCGGCGATCCGCTCGCAGAGCGATCTCGCCAAGGCGTTCGGCGAGGCGACGATGCACGGCATCGACGTGCCGGTCGGTGCCGGCATCGAACAGGACCTCAAGGACAATACCGTCTACGCCGTCTATCTCGGCCAGGGCGGCCTCGGCCTGCCCGACCGCGATTACTATCTGAAGGACGACGCCAAGTTCGCCGAGGCACGGACCAAATACGTCGCCTATATCGCCGACATGCTGCGCATGGCCGGCCAGCCCGATCCGCAGGGCTCGGCGCAGCGCATCTATGATCTCGAGAAGCAGATCGCGCAGGTCCATTGGGCGCGTGCCGAGCTGCGCGAGGTCGAGAAGGGCTATAACCCCGCGCAGGTCGCCGATCTCGCCACCAGCATGCCCGGCTTCGACTGGAAGGCGATGCTCGCCGCCCAGGGCCTTGGCGCGCAGTCCCGCGTGATCGTCGGCCAGCCCTCGGCGCTGACCGGCATCGCCAAGATCGTCGCGGCGACGCCGCTGCCGGTGTGGCGCGAATATCTGGCGTTCCATACCATCTCGAACGCCGCGCCGCTGCTGTCGTCGAACTTCGTCAACGCGCAATTCGCCCTGTTCGGCACGACGATCAACGGCACGCCGGAGCTCAAGCAGCGCTGGAAGCGCGGCGTCGATCTGGTCAACGGCAGCCTCGGCGAGGCGGTCGGCCAGATCTACGTGCAGAAATACTTCCCGCCCGAGGCGAAGGCCAAGGCCGACGAACTGGTCCGCAACCTGATCGCGGCGATGGACGCGCGCCTCGCCAAGCTCGAATGGATGGCGCCCGAGACGAAGGTGAAGGCGCGCGCCAAGCTCGCCGCCTTCACGCCCAAGATCGGCTATCCCGACAAGTTCCGCGACTATACCGCGCTGCGCGTCGTCAAGGGGGACGTGCTGGGCAATGCCGACCGCGTCGCCGAGTTCGAATACAACCGCCAGCTCAACAAGATCGGCAAGCCGGTCGACCGCAGCGAATGGTTCATGACGCCGCAGACGGTCAACGCCTACGCCAACCCGCTGATGAACGAGGTCGTCTTCCCGGCCGCGATCCTCCAGCCGCCGTTCTTCGATCCCAATGCCGATCCGGCGGTGAACTATGGCGCGATCGGCGCGGTGATCGGCCACGAGCTGAGCCATCACTTCGACGATCAGGGCCGCAAGTTCGACCCCAAGGGCAATTTCGCCGATTGGTGGACGCCCGCCGACGTCCAGCGCTTCACCGCGCTGACCGACAAGGTCGTCGCGCAATATGGCGCCTACGAACCGATCCCGGGCAGCCACGTCAACGGCAAGCTGACGCTGGGCGAGAACATGGCCGATCTCGCCGGCATCAACGTCGCCTATGACGCCTACAAGCTGTCGCTCAAGGGCAAGAAGGCGGCGGTGCTCGACGGGTTCACGGGCGACCAGCGCTTCTTCATGGGCTTCGGCCAGGTCTGGCAGACCAAGGCGCGCGAGGCGTCGATCAAGAACCAGCTCACCACCGATCCGCATACGCCGGGCCAGTGGCGCGCGTACGTGGTCCGCAACCTCGACGCCTGGTATCCGGCGTTCGACGTGAAGCCGGGGCAGAAATATTATCTCGCCCCCGCCGACCGCATCAAGATCTGGTAATCACGTTTCTATCCGCCGCCCGCTCCCCGTCGAGCGGGCGGCGGTTTTGTTTTCGGGAGCTTGCATGAAGTCCTTCCTCCTCGCCGGTCTGCTCGGCGCCTCGGCGCTCGCCGGCATCGTCCACGCGCAGAACGCGCCCGCACCCGCCGCACCATCGGGCAAGCCCGAACTCGGCACCTACGGCTTCGACACCGCCGGCATGAACACCGCGGTCGCGCCGGGCGACGATTTCTACGATTATGCCAACGGCACCTGGGCGAAGACCACGGCGATCCCCGCCGACAAGTCGAGCTTCGGCGCGTTCGACGTGCTCGCCGACCGCTCGCGCGACCGTACCCGCGGCATCCTCGAAGCCGCCGCCAAGACCAGCGGGTCGAAGATCGGCACCGCTTATGCGACCTATCTCGACACCGCGGGAATCGAAAAGAAGGGTCTTGCCCCGATCAAGCCGTGGCTCGCCGAGATCAAGGCGGTGACCAAGGCGCGCTATCCGACGCTGATCGCCAAGGCGGCGAGGCAGGGCGTCGGCACGCCCTTCGGCACCGGCGTCGGCCAGGACGCCAAGAACCCCGAAGTCTATATCGTCGGGGTCCGTCAGGCCGGCCTCGGCCTGCCCGACCGCGATTATTACCTCGACGCCAAGAACGCCAAGGAGAAGGCGGGCTATGAGTCGCATATCGCGAAGATGTTCACCCTCGCCGGCGAGCGCGATGCGGCGGCGCGCGCGAAGGCGCTGGTCGATTTCGAGACGCAGATCGCGCAGGTGAGCTGGACGCGGATCGACAGCCGCGACGCCAACAAGACCTATAACAAGACCAATGCCGCCGATCTGGCGCGCAGCGCGCCGGGCTTCGACTTCGTCACTTACCTGAAAGCGCTCGGCACGCCGGTCGACAGCCTCAACGTCAGCCAGCCGTCGGCGATCGCCGGCATCGCCAGACTGATCGCCGATGCACCGGTCGCGGTGCTGCAGGATCAACTGCTGATCCGCAGCCTCGACAATTATGCCGACGTGCTGCCTGCCGCCTTCGATCAGGAGCAGTTCGCCTTCTACGGCACGTTGCTCTCGGGCACGCCGCAGCAGGAGGAGCGCTGGAAGCGCGCGGTCGGCTTCACCAGCGGCGCGCTGTCCGACGAGGTCAGCAGGGTCTATGTCGCGCAATATTTCCCGCCCGAGACCAAGGCGGCGGCGGACAGCCTCGTCAAGAACGTGCTGGCGGCGATGGGCACGCGCATCGACAAGCTCGACTGGATGGCGCCCGAGACCAAGGTCAAGGCGCATGCCAAGCTCGCCGCCTTCACCCCCAAGATCGGCTATCCCGATCGCTGGCGCGATTATTCGGCGCTTAAGATCGTCGCCGGCGACGCCTTCGGCAACGAGCGTCGCAGCGCGGAATGGCGCTACGCCTATAACATCGGCCATCTCGGCAAGCCGTTGCAGCGCTGGGAATGGGGCATGACGCCGATGACGGTCAACGCTTATGCCAATTTCGGCATGGTCGAGATCGTCTTCCCCGCCGCGATCCTGCAACCGCCGTTCTTCGATCCCAACGCCGATCCGGCGGTCAATTACGGCGGCATCGGCGCGGTGATCGGCCATGAACTGAGCCACCATTTCGACGATCAGGGCTCGAAATACGACGCCAAGGGCCAGCTCACCGACTGGTGGACGCCGCAGGACGTGGCGCGGTTCAAGGCGCTCACCGGCAAGCTCGTCGCGCAATATGACGCCTATGAACCGCTGCCCGGCATGCACGTGAAGGGCGCGCTGACGCTCGGCGAGAACACCGCCGATCTCGCCGGCCTGTCGGTCGCCTATGACGCGTACAAGACGTCGCTGGGCGGTCGCGCGGCACCGGTGATCGACGGCATGACCGGCGACCAGCGTTTCTATCTTGGCTGGGCGCAGGTCTGGCGCCGCAACTATCGCGAGGCCAACCTCAAGCAGCGGCTGATGACCGATCCGCACAGCCCGTCGCAGCAGCGCACCTGGGTCGTCCGCAACCTCGACCCCTGGTATGCCGCCTACAAGCCGGCACCGACCGGCAAGATCGTCCTGCCGCCCGAACAGCGCGTGCGCATCTGGTAGCTGCGTCCTGCCCCGCCATGCCGCAACGACGGCATGGCGGGGTGTCGTAAGGGCAGGGGGCCGGCGGGCCGCCACGAGCGGGCGGCCCGCCGGCAGGGACATTTGGCCAATGCCAAACAGGAACCAATACGCCGCAACGGCTTACTCCTGCGCCGGACTGCTACCAATCGCTTGACCTGACCGGCCCGATCCCGCGATGACGGCGCGGAGATGGCCTCGTCCCCGATCCTCGATAACCCCACCCGCACCGCCGCGTTGATCGCCGGCGTGATCACGCTTGCCGCGGCGGCACTGATCCTCGCCGTCGTCGGCAGCCTCGTCGCCGCGGCGGGGTTCTTCGCGGTCGGGATCATTGCCGCCGGCATGGTCTTCGCCTGGCGCCTGCTGACCCCGCAACACGCCGGCGAGGCGCGCGCGGTCGACTGGGAGTTCACCCGTGCCGTCGCGCAGGCGAGCAGCGACGCCGTGGCGATCACCGACCGCGCCGGCCGGCTGGTCTGCGCCAACGACGCCTATGAGGCGCTGTTCGCCGGCTTCCCGACCCCGCCCGGCCTGCCGCTCGACAATGACGGCGTCGCCCTGCTCGGCAATGCCGGCCGCATCGCCTGGCGCGAGGGCAATGGCGTCGTCCGCAATCTGCAGGTCGGCGTCCACCGCGTCTGCGCGCGCATCACCCGCGCCGGCGACGAAGGCGACATGCTCGTCTGGCGGTTCAGCGTGACCGAAGAGCAGGACGTCGCCGCCTCGACCGAGGCGCTGATCGAGGGGGCGACCGGCGACCGCCTCGGCGGTGCCGGCGTGATGGCGGCGCTGATCTGCCCCGATGGCCGCGTCCGCGCCGCCAACCGGGTGCTGGCCCAGCGCGCGCTCGGCGGCGGCGAGCGGCTGGAGGGGCGCGACTTCGCGCGATTGCTGATCACCGACAGCCGCGGCCTCGTCCGCTTCGAACGCGAGGGGCTCGACGGCACGCCGCTGCGCGTCGTCCAGATCCCCTTCATGGATTCGGAGGACGCCCCGGTGCTCGTCGCGCTGCTCGACGACGAGGACAGCGCGCCGGCGATCGGCGCCTCGGCCTCGGCGCACGTGCGCAGCCTCGTCAGCCTGATGCCGTTCGGCATGGCGCTCGTCGACCGCGAGGGCAAGTTCCTGCAGATGAACGACGCCTTCATCCGCGCTGCGGGTGTCGAGCCGAAGGCGCCGCCGCTCTACCCGGGTGATCTCGTCGTGCGCGAGGACAAGGCCGCGGTCGCCGATGCGATCCGCCGCTTCGCCGGCGGCGCGACGCATTCCTCCGACATGGCGGTCCGGCTCAAGAGCCATCCCGACGAGCCGGTCGCGCTCACCATCGCCGGCGCGCGCGGCCTCGGCGATGCCGCGGTGCTGCTCAGCCTCAAGGACAATAGCGAAGAAAGCCGCCTCAAGCGCGAGGTGGCGCAGGCGACGAAGATGCAGGCGGTCGGCCAGCTCGCCGGCGGCGTCGCCCACGATTTCAACAACATCCTGACCGCGATCATCGGCCATTGCGACCTGATGATGATGCGCCATTCGCCCGGCGACAGCGATTACGACGATATCCAGCAGATCCGCACCAATTCGAACCGCGCCGCCAGCCTGACCCGCCAGTTGCTCGCGTTCAGCCGCCAGCAGACGCTGCGGCCGCAGACGCTGCAATTGCCCGACGTCGTCGCCGAGGTTTCCAACCTGCTCAAGCGGCTGATGGGCGAACAGATCCGCCTCGACGTCACGCACGGGCGCAATCTCGGGGCGGTGCGCGCCGATCCGGGCCAGCTCGAACAGGTCGTCGTCAATCTCGCCGTCAACGCCCGTGATGCGATGCTCGCGCACAATTCGGGCGGCGGCGGCACGCTGACCATCCAGACCAAGTCCGTTACCGCCACCGAGGTGCGCGCGATGGCGTCCGACATCCTGCCCGTCGCCGATTACACTGCTTTGGTGGTGAGCGACGAGGGCGGCGGCATTCCCCCGGAGATCCTGCCCAAGATCTTCGAACCCTTCTTCACCACCAAGGAGGTCGGCAAGGGCACCGGCCTCGGCCTGTCGACCGTCTACGGCATCGTCAAGCAATCGGGCGGCTGGATCTTCGCCGAATCGAAGCCGGGGCAGGGCGCGACCTTCACCATGTACCTGCCGGTCCATGCCGCCGGCACCGTCAGCCGCGTCCCCGCCTCGCGGCCGAGCCCGAAGCCGGTCGAGATGTGGGGCACCGGCACGATCCTGCTCGTCGAGGACGAAGGCATGGTCCGCGCCGTCGCCGAACGCGCGCTGACCCGCCAGGGCTATACCGTGATGACCGCGGAGAATGGCGAGGCGGCGCTCGAACTGCTCGACCGCAACGGTCGCCCCGACCTGCTGATCAGCGACGTGGTGATGCCGACGATGGACGGCCCGACGATGGTCCGCCACGCCCGCGACCGCTATCCCGATCTGCCGATCATCTTCATGTCGGGCTATGCCGAGGAGCAATTGCGCCGCTCGATCGACCTCGACAACGTCGCCTTCCTGCCCAAACCGTTCAGCGTGCAGCAGCTTGCCGAGGCGGCGAGGGACGTGCTGGTCGGGCGCTGATCGCGGGTTCGCCGCCGGAACGGGACACCGCGCGCGAAATCATATGTTGGCATTGCACAACGACCGCGGGTAAGGGCGCGGGATGGCTTCTCCTACGCAGATCCTCATCGTCGAGGATGAACCCCTCATTGCGATGATGCTCGAGGATTTCCTCGAGGTCCTGGACAAGACGTCCGCCGGCACCGTCGACACGGTCGCCGGTGCGCTGGCGCGGGTCGAGGACGGCGGCATCGACGCCGCGATCCTCGACGTCAACCTGCGCGGCGGCGAGAAGAGCACGCCGATCGCCGAAGCGTTGGCGGCGCGCGACATCCCCTTCATCTTCGCCACCGGCGGCAGCGACGACAGCGTCGACGCGCAGTTCCGCGACCGGCCGGTGCTGCAGAAGCCGTTCACGATGGACGGCGTGGCGAAGGCCCTCGAAGCGCTCTAAAGCGGGGCCTCTGGCAAATTCTGCCAGTGCTCCCGCGCAGGCGGGAGCCCGGGAGTCGCGCGCGCTACCGGACGTTTCTTTGCTTGGCTCTGGGTTCCCGCCTTCGCGGGAACACGGGGAGGCGATCGCGCGAAGCGACAGGTGCGCCACCGAGCATGACGCATTTGTCACCGGAACGAAGGCCCTGCGGATCGCATTGACGGTCCAGGCTTTCAGGAGGGAACAGGCGTGGCAGGTGAACCGATTGCGATCGTGACCGGCGGGGAATCCGGCATCGGTGCGGCCTGCGTCGCGGCGCTCGCCAAGGCCGGCGCCCGCGTCGTCTTCACCTATTTCCGCGACGCAGCCGCCGCGCATGCGGTGGTGCAGGCCGCCGGCGGCGAGGCCCTCGCGCATGCCGTGCAATGCGACGTCTCCAGCGAAGCCGCGGTCGAGACCCTCTTCACCAAGGCCGAGGCGCGCTTCGGCACCGCGACCTGGCTGGTCAATTCCGCCGGGCTCAACATGGCCGGCACCAAGCTGGTCGACATGCCGCTCGACCAGTTCGACCGGGTGATCCGCTCCGACCTCTACGGCCCGTTCCTCACCTGTCGCCGCTTCGTCCGCGCCGCCGAAGCTGCGAAAGCCGGCGGCCGTATCGTCAACATCTCCTCGATCCACGAGCGCGCGCCGCGTCCCGGCGGCGCCGATTACGATTCGGCCAAGGGCGGCCTCGCCCAGCTCACCGCGACGCTGGCGCTCGAGCTGGCGCCGTCGCGGATCGCGGTCAACGGCATCGCCCCCGGCATGATCCTGACCCCGATGAACGCGCATGCGGTCGCGGACCGTGACTATCGCGCGAAGCTGGAGGCGAACATCCCCTGGGGCCGCGCCGGCACCGCCGACGAGGTCGCGACGCTCGTCGCCTTCCTGCTCTCGCCCGCCGCCGATTACATCACCGGCACCACCGTGACGATCGACGGCGCCTTGTCGCTCGTCATCGCGCAGGGCGCATAAGGAGCGCCCGATGCCCACCTACGCCGTCGAAGCGCTCGACACCGTCACCATCGCCCAGGGTTCGCCGATCGACGGCATGGACCTGATGAGCCCGTTCGTGTGGCAGGAGCACGGCCGCTACCGCATGCTGGTGCGCGGCGTCCCCGATCCGCTCGGGCCGCACGATCCGACCGGGCTGATCGCCAGCGGCTGGAGCGACGACGGCCTCCATTTCACGCTCGACGCGCAACTCGCCATCGCCCCGGGGACCGATCCGCAGGACGCCGACGCGGGCGGCTGCGAGGACCCGACCGTGCTGATCGCCGACGATGGCAGCTATGTCGTCTATTACACCGGCGTCGACGCCGCCCGCTCGCAAGGCGTGCTGATCGCCGCTAGCGGCCCGTCGCTCGACACGTTGGTCAAACGCCGCGTCGCGCTCGCCGCTCCGGCGGGCGAGGGCAATATCAAGGAAGCGACCTTCGCGCAGACCCCGGCGGGCGACTGGCGCCTGTTCTACGAATATGCCGCTGCGGAAGAGCGCGGCATCGGCGCCTCGCGCGTCGGCATCGCCCGGGCCGAAATGCTCGGCGATCCGTGGACGTCGCTCGCCGATCCCTTCCCGATCCGCGCAGACTCTTGGGACAATTGGCACCTCTCCACCGGCCCGGTCTGCCAATTGCCCGGTGCCGATCCGGTGATGTTCTACAATGGCGCGACGCTCGACGCGCGCTGGCGGATCGGCTGGATCAGTTTCTCGCCGGACTTCGCGCACGTCACCGGCCGCGGCCTCGAACCCGTCATCCTGCCGCCGCCGCCCGAGGATCGCGCCAAGACCGACATCGCCTTCGCTGCCTCGACGATCATCGAGAACGGCATGATATCGTTATACTTTTCGCTTGAGGACCGCATCCTGCGCCGCGCGCGCATCCGTTATTACGCGTAACAAGCTTGCGTTGAAGGGCCCTCCCGCGACATAGGGCGTCGCCATGACCCAGTTTGACAAGTCCCGCCTGCCGAGCCGTCACGTCTCCGTCGGCCCCGAACGCGCTCCGCATCGCAGTTATTATTACGCCATGGGCATCGGCGAGGAGGATATCGCCAAGCCCTTCGTCGCGCTCGCCAGCGCCGGCAACAATTCGGCGCCGTGCAACACCACGCTCGACGGTCAGGCCGATGCCGCGCAGGCCGGCGTGATTCAGGGCGGCGGCATGCCGCGCCGCTTCAACACGATCACCGTCACCGACGGTATCGCGATGGGCCATCAGGGGATGAAGGCGTCGCTGGTCAGCCGCGAGGTGATCGCCGATTCGGTCGAGCTGTCGGTGCGCGGCCATTGCTACGACGCGCTGGTCGGCTTCGCCGGCTGCGACAAGTCGCTGCCCGGCATGATGATGGCGATGCTGCGCCTCAACATCCCGTCGATCTTCGTCTACGGCGGCTCGATCCTGCCCGGCCGCTTCCACGACCGCGACGTCACCGTCGTCGACGTGTTCGAGGTGGTCGGCAAATATGCCGCCGGCGCCTGTCCGCTGTCGGAAGTCCACGAACTCGAAAAGGTCGCCTGTCCCGGTCACGGCGCCTGCGGCGGCCAGTTCACCGCCAACACCATGGCCTGCGTCGGCGAGGCGATCGGCCTCAGCCTGCCCAACAGCAACATGGTCCCCGCACCTTATTCGACGCGCGAGCAGATCGCCGTCGCCGCCGGCGCGCAGGTGATGGAGCTGGTCGCGAAGCAACTCCGCCCGCGCGACATCTGCACCCGCGAAGCCTTCATCAACGCCGCCCGCGTCGTCGCCGCCACCGGCGGCTCGACCAACGCCGCGCTCCATCTGCCGGCGATGGCGAGCGAGGCGGGCATCGACTTCGACCTGTTCGACGTCGCCGAGGCGTTCAAGTCGACGCCGTATATCGCCGACCTCAAGCCCGGCGGGAAGTATGTCGCGAAGGACATGTACGAGGCGGGCGGCGTGTACATGCTGATGAAGACGATGCTCGCCGGCGGCCTGCTCGACGGCAATTGCATGACCGTCACCGGGCGTACGCTGGGCGAGAACATCGATCAGGTGACGTGGAACCCCGACCAGAAGGTCATCTACGACGTCGCCACGCCATTGAGCCCGACCGGCGGTGTCGTCGGCCTGCGCGGCAGCCTCGCCCCCGATGGCGCGATCGTGAAGGTCGCCGGCATGCACCGCCTCCAGTTCGAGGGACCGGCGCGCGTCTTCGATTGCGAGGAGGATTGCTTCGCCGCTGTCGAGGCGCGCAGCATCAACGAGGGCGAGGTGCTCATCATCCGCTACGAGGGGCCGAAGGGCGGCCCCGGCATGCGCGAGATGCTGTCGACCACCGCCGCGCTCTACGGCCTCGGCATGGGCGAGAAGGTCGCGCTCATCACCGACGGCCGCTTCTCGGGCGCGACGCGCGGCTTCTGCATCGGCCATGTCGGTCCCGAAGCCGCCGAGGGCGGCCCGATCGCGCTGGTCGAGGACGGCGACACGATCCGCATCGACGCCGAGGCGGGCACGATCGACCTGCTGGTCGACGATGCCGTGCTCGCCGAGCGCCGCGCCGCGTGGCGCCCGCGGGTGAACGATTACGGCTCGGGCGCATTGTGGCGCTATGCCCAGAACGTCGGTCCTGCCTGGCAGGGCGCTGTCACCCATCCCGGCGCCAAGGCCGAAACGCACGTCTATGCGGATATCTGATCGCGGCGCGGCGGGGGCGACGCTGCTCCTCCTCGCCGCGTGCAGCGATCCGCACGCCGACGGCAACACGCTGGCGCGGATCGAATCGGCGCAGGCCGAGGCGGCGGAGGACGACGGCAACATCCTCTGCGCTCGCAACGGTGCGGCGCTGAAGCGCGACTGCACCGTCGAGCAGACGCAGAGCGAGCGCGGCCTGATCCTCACCGTGCGCCATGCCGATGGCGGCTTCCACCGTTTGCTGGTGACGCGCGATGGCCGCGGCGTGGTCGCGGCGGACGGCGCCGAACCGGCGAAGGTCACGATCCCCGAGCCGGGTGTGATCGACGTCGCGCTCGGCACCGATCGCTACCGTCTCCCCGCGACGATCAAGCCCGCCCGATGATCGCGATCGACGGCCAGCCGATTCTCACCGCCGCGCAGATGCGCGCCGCCGAGGACGCTGCGATCGCTGCCGGCACGTCGGTCACGGCGCTGATGCAGCGGGCGGGGGAGGGCATCGCCGCCGCCGCGCGCCGCCTCGCCGCCGGCGCGGACGTTCTGGTGGTCTGCGGCCCCGGCAACAATGGCGGCGACGGCTATGTCGCCGCGACGACGCTCGCCCGCCTTGGCCACCCGGTCCGCGTCGCCGCCAGCGCCCCGCCGAAGACCGACGCCGCCATCGCCGCGCGCGCCGGCTGGACCGGCCCGATCGAGCCGCTCGCCGACGCCGCACCCGCGCCGGTGCTGATCGATTGCCTGTTCGGCACCGGCGTGACGCGTCCGCTCGCACCCGAGATCGACGCGACGCTCGCCCGCCTGTCGCGCGCCGCGCGCCTCGTCATCGCCGCCGATTTGCCCAGCGGCACCGATGGCGACACCGCCCGAGCCCCCGATTGGGCCACGGACCACCCCGTCACGCTGACGCTCGCGCTCGGCGCGCTCAAACCCGCGCACGTCCTCCACCCCGCCGCGGCCGCCTGCGGCACCGTCCGCCTGATCGACCTCGCTATCGACCGCTTCGATACGGTCGCCGTCACCCGCCGGCCGATGCTGCCGCAACCCGGCCCTTCCTCGCACAAATATATCCGCGGCATGGTCGCGATCGTCACGGGGGCGATGGAAGGCGCCGCTCGCCTCGCCGCCGTCGCCGCACTGCGCAGCGGTGCGGGCTATGTCGCGCTTTACGGCGGCAGCGGGCAGGGCGGTCCCGACGCGATCGTCCACCGCCCCTACGACCCCGAAGCGCTCGCCGACGACCGCATCGGCGCGATCCTGATCGGTCCCGGCCTCGGCCGTGACGACGAGGCACGCGCGCGGCTCGCCGCGCTGATCGCCGCCGACACGCACCGGCTCGTCATCGACGGCGACGCGCTCCACCTGCTCGACCCGGACGCGTTGTGCGACCGCCGCAATCCGGTCGTCCTCACCCCCCACGCCGGCGAGTTCCGCGCGCTGTTCGGCACCCCCGACGGCGCGCTGATTGATCAGGCGCGCCGCGCCGCGACCCGCGCCGCCGCCGTCGTCGTCCTCAAAGGCCCGACGACGATCGTCGCCGACGCCACCTGCGCGCGCGTCCACCCCGCCGGCAATCCGTGGCTCTCCACCGCCGGCACCGGCGACGTCCTCGCCGGCACGATCGCCGCACAGCTCGCGCATCCCCAAGCCGATCTGCTGGCCGCCGCCGATGCCGGCGTCTGGCTGCACGCCCGCGCCGCGCGGATCGCAGGGAAAAGCTTCATCGCCGACGACTTGGCAAATGCGCTCACCCCGGCCAGAGCCGGCGCATGACTTCCACCGACACCATTTTACGCGTCGCGGCGCGCGGCGACGGCGTCACCGCCGATGGCCGCCACGCCGCCTTCGCCGCGCCCGGCGACCTGCTCGGCGCCGACGGCACGCTGACCCACGGCCCGCACCATCAGGCACCGCCCTGCCGCCACTTCCCCGAATGCGGCGGCTGCCAGCTCCAGCATCTCGACGACGAGGCTTATGCCGCCTTCGTCACCGACCGCGTCGCCAGCGCGCTCGACGGGCAGGAACTGACCGCCACGCTGCGCCCGCCGCTCGTCTCGCCGCCCAACACCCGCCGCCGCGCGACGCTGCATGCGGAGGGGAAGGGCGGTCGCGTCACGCTCGGCTTCACCGCCGAGAAGAGCCATGCGATCGTCGACATGCGCGAATGCCATATCCTCGCGCCCGCCTTGTTCGCGGTCGTCGCCCCGTTGCGCACCCTGCTCCAGAAGCTCGGCTTCAAGCGGCGCGGCGACGTCCACCTGACCCTGTCCGACCAGGGGCCGGACGTTATGGTCACCAACCTCACCGCCGACGGCCTCGCCGCCGCCGAGGCGATCACCAGCTTCTGCGAACGCCACGCCATCGCGCGCTTCACGCTTGACAGCGGCATCGGCGCCGAGACCCGCTGGGAGCCGCAACCGGTGACGATCACGCTCGGCGGCCATCCGGTGCCGCTGCCCCCCGCCGCATTCCTGCAGGCGACGCAGGAGGGCGAGGACGCGCTCGTCGCCGCGATGCGCGAGGCGACCAGCGGCGCGACGACGATCGCCGACCTGTTCGCCGGCCTCGGCACCTTCACCCTTGCGCTGCCCGCACGCGTCTACGCCGCGGAGGGCGCGCGCGACGCGCTCTTCTCGCTCAAGGCGGCGGCGGGCAGGGGCCAGCTTCCCGTCTTCACCGAACACCGCGATCTCTACCGCCGCCCGCTGACGGTGGCCGAGCTCGACCGGTTCGACGCGATCGTGATCGATCCGCCGCGCGCCGGCGCCCGCGAGCAGGTCGAGGCGCTCGCCGCCTGTCAGGCCAAGGTGATCGGCTACGTCTCGTGCAACCCGTCCAGCTTCGCCCGCGACGCGAAGCTGCTGATCGACGGCGGCTGGCGGATCGACTGGGTCCAGCCCGTCGGCCAGTTCCGCTGGTCCACCCACGTCGAACTGGCGGCGCGCTTCGTGCGGTGATGTCGCGCGAAGACGCGAAGACGCGAAGAGGTCCCGCCAGGCGGCGACCGAAGCGACCGGAAGACAATGCGCCGCATGGGGAACGCGCCCCAGCTATCCCGATCGCAACACCTTCGCGTCTTCGCGTCTTCGCGCGAAACCATCATCGGCCTGAAAAGAAAGATGGTTCACGCAGAGACGCGGAGGCGCGGAGATGTTGCGCCCGCGGGCAGATCACCGATCGTCGCCAGCTTCCCGCTCGCGGCGGCCGGAAACGCCAACGTCTCCCGATCGCGCCACCTGCGCCAAGGGCGGGATCTCCGCGCCTCCGCGTGAACTCAATATACGGCGGAGACGAAGAACAGCCCGTCCGGCGGCGCGTTCAAACCCAGCCGCGCCCGATCCCGCGCCTCCAGCGCCACCCGCACATCGTCCACCGACCAGCGCCCCATACCGACCAGCGCCAGACACCCGACCATCGAGCGCACCTGATGGTGAAGGAACGACCGCGCCGCCGCCCGCACCGAGATTCGTTCACCCGCACGCGTCACCGACAGCAGATCGAGCGTCCGCACCGGGCTGTCCGCCTGACAATGCGCCGAGCGGAACGTGGTGAAGTCGTGCCGCCCGACCAGCACCGCCGCCGCTGCCGCCATCGCGTCGGCATCGAGCATCTGCGGCACCTGCCACGCTAGCCCCGCCTCCCAGGTCAGCGGCGCCCGGCGGTTGACGATGCGATACTCATACGCCCGCCCCAGACAGGAAAACCGGGCATGCCAGTCGTCCGCCACCACGACGCAATCGAGTACCGCCACCGGCGCCGGCCGCACCCGCGCATTCAGCGCCTCCATCAACCGGAACGGCGCGATATCCTTGCCGATATCGACATGCGCGCGCATCCCCAGCCCATGCACCCCGGCATCGGTCCGCCCCGCCGCATGCACCGCGGTCCGCTCGCCGGTCACCGCGAACACCGCCTCCTCCAGCGCTTGCTGCACGCTCGGCCCGTGCTTCTGCCGCTGCCAGCCCATGAACGGCCGGCCGTCATATTCCACCGTCAGCGCGAACCGCGTCAAAGCTGCGTGCCCGATCGCACCGGAAAGCCGCGCAGCAACTCGGCGGTGCTGGTCACGCCGCGCCCGGCGCGCTGCACCAGCGTCGGCCGGATCGCGCCGTCGCCGCAGGCGATCGTCAGCGCATCGTCCACCGTCGTCCCCTCGCCGCCGGGGAAGCTGAACGGCAGCACGTCGGCCGCGAGCACCTTGACCCGCTCGCCCGCGATCTCGAACCACGCCCCCGGCGCCGGGTGCATGGCGCGCACCAGCCGCTCGACCTCGACCGCGCTACGCGTGAAGTCGATCCGCGCCTCCGCCTTGTCGATCTTGCTGGCATAAGTGACGCCCGCCTCGGGCTGCGCCACCGGCGGATGCGCGTCGGGATCGCCGAGCACTTCGACCATCAACCGCGCGCCCAACGCCGCAAGCTCTGCGGTCAGCTCGCCCGCGGTCTTGCGATCGACCGCCACGCGCCCTTCCATCCGCACCGGCCCGGTATCGAGCCCCGCCTCCATCTGCATGATCCCAACCCCGGTCTCGGCATCGCCAGCGAGGATCGCGCGCTGCACCGGCGCCGCCCCGCGCCAGCGCGGCAGCAGCGAGCCATGCACGTTGAGACACCCCAACCGCGGCGCCGCCAGCACCGGCTTCGGCAGGATCAGCCCGTACGCCGCCACCACCGCGACATCCGCGTCCAGCGCCGCGAACGCCGCCTGCTCCTCCGCGCCCTTCAGGCTGACCGGATGCCGCACCGCGATCCCGAGCGCCTCGGCGCGCTGCTGCACCGGCGAGGCGACCGTCTCGCGCCCGCGCCGCCCGCCGGGGCGCGGCGGCTGGCTATAGGCCGCGACGACGTCATGCCCGGCCGAAACCAGCGCCTCCAGCGTCGGTACGGCGAAGTCGGGGGTTCCCATAAAGATGATCCGCATGGCCTGCCTTCAACGCGCTGGCGGGCGACGGCGCAACCCCCTATCTGTTCCGTCATGGCCTCTCCCGAAATCGAAGCCCTGACCCAGGCGCTCGCGCGCCTCCCCGGCCTTGGCCCGCGCTCGGCGCGCCGCGCGGTGCTGCATCTGCTCAAGAAGCGCGAGGCGGCGCTCGGTCCGCTGCGTGCCGCGCTCGAAGCGGTCGACGAACGGCTCGAAACCTGCGCCACCTGCGGCAACGTCGACACCGCCAACCCCTGCGCGATCTGCGCCGACCCGCGCCGCGACCAGCGCTCGCTCTGCGTGGTCGAGGAAGTGGCGGATCTGTGGGCACTCGAACGCTCGCGGCTGTTTCCCGGCCGCTTCCACGTCCTCGGCGGCCGGCTGTCGGCGCTCGAAGGCATCCGCCCGGAAGATCTCGCGATCGACGCGCTGGTCACCCGGATCGAGGCCGGCGGCATCGACGAGGTCGTCCTCGCGATGAACGCGACGCTGGAGGGCCAGACGACGGCGCATTATCTCGCTGACCGCATCGAACGCTTCCCGGTGCGCGTGACCCAGCTCGCGCACGGCCTGCCGGTCGGCGGCGAGCTGGACTATCTCGACGAAGGCACGCTCGCGCAGGCGCTGCGCGCGCGACGTCCGGTCTAATTCCTCCCCGTGCCGGGGAGGACTATGCTCGAACTTGACGCCAAACCCCTCGCCACCTAGCTCACGCCACATGGCAGTCCTTCCCATCGTCGAAGTCCCCGATCCGCGCCTGCGCCTGATCTCCAAGCCCGTCGAGCAGGTCACCGACGAGACGCGCGCCTTCGTCCGGGACATGATCGACACGATGTACGACGCCAACGGCATCGGCCTCGCCGCAATTCAGGTCGGCGTCGACAGCCGCATCCTCGTCATCGACCTGCAGGATGAGAAGGACGAGGAAGACAAGCCGATCAAGGCGCCCCACGCCTATATCAACCCCGAAATCCTCTCGGTCAGCGAAGAGACGAGCAGCTATAACGAAGGCTGCCTGTCGATCCCCGAACAATATGCCGACGTTGCGCGCCCGGCGAGCTGCCGCGTCCGCTGGCTCGACGAGCAAGGCGAGCGCCATGAGGAAGAGCTGACCGGGCTGCTCTCGACCTGCATGCAGCATGAGATCGACCATCTCAACGGCGTGCTCTTCATCGACCATATCAGCCGCCTGAAGCGCGATATGGTGATGAAGAAGCTGGCGAAGATGCGCCGCTAAGGCGTTTGCCCAGCCCCCCTGAAGGAAGGGGCGGGGCTTGCTAGCCTCTCGCATCCCGTCTGCCGTATTTAGGGACTGTCCTCCCCCCGACGTTCGATCTATGTTCCTCGCCACGACAAGACTGCCGGCTCGGTTTGCCGGCCGCCAAAGGGAATGAACGTGGACCTGACGATCGTCATCATCGCCATCCTTGCGCTGGCCGCGGGCCTGCTCGTCGGCGCGCTGCTCGCCAACCGCAAGGCCGGCAGCCTCGCGGCCGATCTCGCCGTGGCGCAGAGCAAGGCCGCCGACGCCGAGCTGGTCGCCCGCGCCCGCGACGCCGTCGAGCGTGAGCGCAACGAGGCGATGCGCGACCTCGCCGCGCTGCGCGCCCAGTCGGAGGATCGCGCAGCTACCCTCGACGCGCTGCGCGACGAACTCGCGACGATCCGCGCCGATCGCGACGCCGCCCGCACCGCGCTCGCCAGCACCGGCGCGCAGATCGAGGCGTTCGAAGCGCGCCTGTTCGACATGCGCGACGCCAAGGAGCAGATGGCGGCGCAGTTCAACGACCTCGCCAACAAGGCGCTGACCGACGCGCAAAAGGCGTTCCTCGATCGCGCCGAAGCGCGCTTCCGCCAGTCGGAGGAACTCGCCGGCACCAATCTCAAATCCTTGCTCCAGCCGGTCAACGACCGTCTCGCCCGTTACGAGGAGGGCGTCGCCAAGGTCGAGGCCGAGCGGCGCGACGCCTTCGGCGATCTCAAGGGCCAGATCGAACAGATGCGGCTCGGTCAGGAACGCGTCTCGGGCGAGGCGGCCAAATTGGTCAACGCGTTGCGCAACGCCCCCAAGGCGCGCGGTCGCTGGGGCGAGCAACAGCTTCGCAACGTGCTCGAAACCTGCGGCCTCGCCGAACATACCGATTTCGCGATGGAGGTCAGCGTCGCCGACGGGGAAGGGGGCCGCCTGCGCCCCGATGCGATCGTCCGAGTCCCCGGCGGCAAGTCGCTGATTATCGACGCCAAGGTGTCGCTCAACGCCTATCAGGACGCCTTCGGCGCGGTCGACGAGGGCGAGCGAAACATCGGCCTCACCGCGCATGCCGCGTCGATGCGCGCGCATATCAACGGCCTGTCCGCCAAGGCCTATTGGTCGCAGTTCGACGACACGCCGGAATATGTCGTGATGTTCGTCCCCGGCGAACATTTTCTGTCCGCCGCGCTGGAGCATGATGCCGGCCTGTGGGATTATGCGTTCGACAAAAGGGTGTTGCTGGCGACGCCGACCAACCTCATCGCAATCGCGCGCACGGTGGCGGCGGTTTGGCGGCAGGAGAAACTGGCCACCGAAGCCCGAGCCATCGGCGCGCTCGGCAAGGAACTCTACGACCGGCTGGCCAAGGCCGGCGAGGATCTCCGCAAGGTGGGCGGGGGCCTCACCACCGCAGTCAACAATTACAACAATTTCGTCTCGAGCTTCGAAAGCCGCGCCTTAGTGTCGGCGCGCAAGTTCCGCGATCTCAATATCGAGCCCGGTGCGCGTGAGATCGGCGTCGCGGAACCCGTCGAGGCCCTGGCGCGCTACGGCGAGGAAGCGCTGCGCCTGCCGGATGCGGCGGAATAGAGGAGCGGGCGATGAAGGGCATGCATCACGGCGACGTCATCATGGATCACGACGGCAGGCTGTCCGGCATGGTGGCGGGCGACGTGATCGTTCGCTCTGGCTGCGATGTCCGGATCAGCGGCATGGTCGCGGGAGACGTCTATATCGAGGCCGGCGCCCGGGCGCGGATCAGCGGCATGGTGTCCGGCCGGATCGTCAACCGCGGCGGCGCGATCCGGGTCAGCGGCATGATCGGAGGCTAGGCCGATCGGCAAGGCTTTGATGCGGCGGCCGAACCCGGCGCTGCTGTTCCACTGGTGACAGCCGTGATATCCGAATGGCTGTTTTCTGATCGGTGCAGATGTCGAAATGATAGGGCTCGATCGTTTTGATTAAGGCGTCCAACTCGTCCATGTTGGCTGCCCGGCAAGACGCGAGGATGAGCCTTAGCCGTGCTGAGCCAGCACCTCATAGGCCATCACCGCCGTTGCAACCGCGGCGTTGAGGCTGTCCGCCTTGCCCAGCATCGGGATCTTGACCAGCAGGTCGCACGCCGCGGCATAGTCCGCCGGCATCCCCTGCGCCTCGTTGCCGGTCAGCAGGAAGGTCGGCGCCGCGTAGCGCGCCGCGCGATAATCGTGTTCGGTATCGAGGCTCAGCCCGACGAGCTGCCCCGGCCCCTCGCGCAGCCAGCCGAGGAATGACGCCCACTCGCTCCGCACGACGGGAATGGTGAACAGCGCCCCCATACTGGCGCGCACCGCCTCGACCGAAAAGGGATCGACGCATTCGCCGATCAGGATCAGCCCGCCCGCGCCGACCGCATCGGCGGTGCGCAGGATCGTGCCGAGATTGCCGGGATCGCGCAGCCGCTCGGCGACCAGCCAGATCTTCGCCGTGGTCCGATCGAGATCGGCGAGCGTCCGGTCGAACTCGTCGAACACGCCGACCACCGCCTGCGGATTGTCCTTGCCCGACAGTTTGGACAGGATGTCGGGCGTTGTCTGGATCGACTCGCCGCCCGCCATCTCGACGTCGATCGACAGGGCATGGACCAAAGGATGGTCGGCATTGCCCGCCGCATAGAACAGGATGCGCGGCAGCCGCCCGGTCTCGCGCGCCTCGGTGAGGATACGCAGCCCCTCGGCCATGAACTGGCGCGCGCCGCGGCGATGGCGCTTGTCGCGCAGCTCGCGGGCGTATTTGACAAGCGGGTTGGAAAAGGCGGTGATTTCACGGGGCATGGCGCGTCGGCCTTCGCGCTAGCCGAAGGCTGGCGCAAGGCGAAAACGACGCGCCCGGCCGGCGCGGCATCGGCCGCGTCCGACGACGCGGCTTTGCCGCGGCGCCACCGCCGTCAATCTTCGCCGAATTTGGCTTCGACCAGCTCGCACAGCGCGCCGACCGCCGCCTCGGCGCCGTCGCCGCTCGCGCTGATCGTGATCGAATCGCCCTTGGCCGCGCCGAGCATCATCAGCCCCATGATCGAGGTGCCGGTCACCGCGCCGTCGTCCTTGCTGACCCTGACCTCGACCGGCTGGGTCGAGGCGAGCGTGACGAACTTGGCGCTCGCCCGCGCGTGGAGCCCCCGCTTGTTGGTGATGAGGACGGTGCGTGCGATCTCGTCGCTCACGCCGCCGCCTCGCCGAGCACTTCGGAGGCGACCGAGATATATTTGCGCCCCGCCTCGCGCGCCGCGGCCACCGCCTCGACGACCTTCATCGACTTGCGCGCCGAACCGAGCCGGATCAGCATCGGTAGGTTCATTCCCGCGATCACCTCGACCCGGCCGCGCTCCATCAGCGAGATGGCCAAGTTGGACGGCGTGCCGCCGAACAGGTCGGTCAGCACGATCACGCCGCGCCCCGAATCGACCGCGCCGATCGCCGTGGCGATATCGGCACGCCGCTCCTCCATATCGTCGTCGGGACCGATGGAGATCGTCGCGATGCGATCCTGCGGGCCGACGACATGGATCATCGCGGTCACGAATTCCTCCGCAAGCCGCCCATGCGTCACCAGAACGAGGCCAATCATCTCAGATACGTTACTCATTTGCTGGCGGGCGGCCCCTCGAGCGAGTCCTGCGGTGCGGCCCCGAGGTCGCGATGCGTAATGGTGGGCGAAAAACCCGCTTTGCGCAACCGGTCAGCGAGAAGCTCGGTGACATGGACCGATCTATGTCTCCCTCCGGTACAGCCGATCGCGACGCTGACATAGGATTTGCCCTCGGCACGATAGCGCGGCAGCAGCAGTTCGAGCAGGCCGCCGATCTGCGCCATTGCCGCCGGATAGGCGGGGTCCGCTGCGACATAGGCGGCGACATCGGCGTCGAGTCCGGTGCCGGGGCGCAATACCGGGTCCCAATGCGGATTGCGCAGGAAACGCATGTCGAAGACGAGATCGGCGTTGCGCGGCAGCCCGCGCGCGAAGCCGAACGACTGGATCAACAGCACCGGCGCGTCGCGTCCGTGGCCGGCGAAGGTCGTGCGCACCTGCTGCGCCAGCGCATTGGCGGTGAGGTCGGTGGTGTCGATCAACCGGTTGGCCCAGTCGCGCAACGGACGCAGCAATTCGCGCTCGCGGGCGATGCCGTCGCCCGCCGGCCGGTCGGGCGCGAGCGGGTGCCGCCGCCGCGTCTCCGAATAGCGCCGCTCCAGCTCGGCGCCCGAACAGTCGAGGAACAGCATGCCGATATCGAGGCCATGGTCGTCACGCAGCGTACGGATACGCTCGACGATGCGCGTCGGGTCGAAGTCGCGGGTGCGCGCGCCGATACCGATCGCCAGCGGCTGGCTGTCGTCGGCCGCCCCCGCGGCGAGCGGCGCGTCGAGCAACCGGTCGAGCAGCACCAGCGGCAGATTGTCGACCACCTCCCAGCCCAGATCCTCCAGCGTCTTGAGCACCGTCGACTTGCCGGCGCCGGACAGGCCGGTGACGAGCAATATGTCCTTGGTCATAGCAGGAACCTCATTCCGGTGTCGCCTCGGGCTGACGCAATGCCCATTCGATCTTGAGCGGCGTCGCGGCGTGAAACGCGTCGAGCCCGATCTCGCGCACGTCGAGTCCCGCCAGCCGGCGCCGCTGCCGCTCTGGCATGCGGACGGGCGCGCCGTCGAGCCGGACGATCAGCGCGACCGGCACGTCGTCGACCGAGGCCATGCGGACGATGCCGATCCCGCGCACCTCGATCTGGCCGCGGATCGTCGCCGGCGCGCTGGCCAGCAGCGTCGCACCGTCGCGCACCAGCAATGTCTGGTCGTCGCTGACCAGTATCGCGCCCCGATCGATCAGCCGCAATGCGAGGTCGGACTTGCCTGCCCCCGGCGGCCCTTCGAGCAGCACCGCGCGGCCGTGGATCGCGACGCAGGTCGCGTGGCGGCGTTCGCGCGCGATCATTCGGCAACGAGCGGCAGGCGGACGACGAAGCGCGCACCGCCCAACCGGTCCTCGCGCGATTCGACCGCGATGCTGCCCTGATGCGCCTCGACGATCGTCCGCGCGATCGCGAGGCCGAGGCCGGAATGCTGGCCGAACGCTTCCGATTCGGGGCGGATCGACTGGAAACGGCGGAAGATCGCCTCGCGCGCTTCCTCGGGCACGCCCGGCCCCTCGTCCTCGACGCGGACGACGAGATCGTCGCCCTCGCGCGCCACCGCGATCGCGATCAGCGCACCGTCGGGCGAGAAGGAGAGGGCGTTGTCGATCAGATTGTCGAACACGCGTTCGAGCCGCGCGCCCTCGCCGAGCGTCACCAGCGGCGCCCCGGCATGATCGAAGCGCAGCCGCACGCCGCGCTCGACCTCGCGAGCGAGCCGCTGGCCGACCAGCGCGCGGATCATCGCCGCGATATCGATCGCCTCGAACTTGGCACGGCTGAGCTGCGCGTCGAGGCGCGACGCCTCGGAGATGTCGGTGATCAGCCGGTCGAGCCGATGGACGTCGTCGCGGACGATCGACAGCAGCCGCGCGCGCAAGTCGGGGTCCCTGACCGCGTCGAGCCCCTCGACCGCCGACCGCAGCGAGGCGAGCGGGTTCTTCATCTCGTGCGTCACGTCGGCGGCGAACGCCTCGGTCGCATCGATCCGCGCACGCAGCGCGAGGCTCATGTCGGAGAGCGCGCGCGCCAGACTGCCGATCTCGTCGCGGCGCGAGGGCAAACGGGGGACGACGACCTCGCGCGCCCGGCCGAGGCGCACCCGCACCGCCGCCCGCGCCAGCCGGCGCAGCGGCCGTACGATCGTCCGCGCGAGGAACAGCGACAGCGCGACCGACACGATCGTCACCAGCAGCAGCACGAGGCTCAATCGGAAGCGCTCGATTCGCACCGTCTGGGTGATGTCGCGCGCGTTGATCGTCGTCATCACCACCCCGCCGCTCGGCAAAGGCGCCGCGGCGGTGATCACCGGCGTCCGGTCGGGCGCACGCCAGACGCTCGCCGAACTCAGCCCGGTACGCGCCCGCCGTACATCGGGCCATTGCCGCCCGTCGCTCCGCTCGCGGTAGAGCGGCGCACGCGCCGCGCCGACGATGATGTCGATCCCGGCGTCGAGCCAGCGCGCCACCACCTGGTCCCAGGCCTGTTTGTCGGGATCGAGCAGCACCGCGTTGCGCGATCCCAGCGCGCGGCTGTCGACGATCGTCCGCCCCGTCGCGTCGAACACCCTGAGCCGCGCGTTCGTGTCGCGTGTCAGCCGCAACAGCAGGTCGTCGCGCTGGTCGGGGGCGACCATCGCCAGTGCCTCGCCGATCAGCCGCGCCTCGCGCGCCGCCTGCGCGACGCGGCTGTCGACGATGCGGCTGCGATACGAATCGAGGTAGAAGAAGCCGCCGGCGAGCAGCAGCAGCGCGATGATGTTGACCGCGAGGATGCGGCGGGTGAGCGAGATCTGCCCCGACCAGCGCAGCGCAAGATCGCCGCCCTCCGGCCGCGGCTCACTCGTCGGAGAATCGGTATCCGGCGCCATACAGGGTCTCGATCGCGTCGAAGGTGGGATCGACGCCGCGGAACTTGCGGCGCAGGCGCTTGATATGGCTGTCGATGGTGCGGTCGTCGACGTAGATGTCGTCCTGATAGGCGGCATCCATCAGCTGGTTGCGCGTCTTGACGATGCCCGGCCGCTGCGCGAGCGTTTCGAGGATCAGGAATTCGGTCACGGTCAGCGTCACCGGCTCGCCGCCCCAGGTGGTGCGATGCCGCGCCGGGTCCATCGACAGCCGCCCGCGCACCAGCGGTTCGCTGCCGGTCGCTGCCGGATCCTCCGCCGTGGTGGCGGCGACCTCGGTCCGGCGCAGGATCGCGCGGATGCGGGCGATCAGCAGCCGCTGGCTGAACGGCTTGGCGATATAATCGTCCGCGCCCATCGCCAGGCCGAGCGCCTCGTCGAGCTCGTCGTCCTTGCTGGTCAGGAAGATCACCGGGATCTGGCTCTTCTCGCGCAGCCGGCGCAGCAGCTCGAGCCCGTCCATCCGCGGCATCTTGATGTCGAAGATGGCGAGATCGGGCGGATTGTCGGTGAGCGCCTTGAGCGCGGTCTCGCCGTCCGAATAGACGCGGGTCAGGAACCCCTCGGTCTGCAGGGCGATCGAGACCGAGGTCAGGATATTGCGGTCGTCGTCGACCAGCGCGATCGTCGCGGTCATACGTGGGGGACCCTCGGCATCATCGGCCTGCGGTAGGGCAAAGCGGCGCGAGGCTCAACCGGGCGATAGTCTCCCCTGTGTAGCGGCCCACAAACGCCGGAGAGGCCATCATTCCGTCCCGTAACGACCCACCGTCCGTCGCGCGGCGATTTGACGCTACGTCGCGGCTGGCTTATGCGCAGGCCGATCACCGGCGTGCGTGCAGACCCTCCCCAGGATGCGCGCGCCGGGCCGAACGCATTGGGAGGATGTACGTGAACGAGCGCATTCCGCACGCAGGTCTCGCGAGCCAGTCTATCGAAACGAGAGCCGATCTCCACTGGAACCTGGTCACCGCGCGGCTGGTCGAGGCCGCGGTCGCCCGCGGCGAGGGCAAGCTCAGCGCCGACGGGCCTTTGGTGGTCGAGACCGGCGCGCACACCGGCCGCTCGGCGCAGGACAAGTTCATCGTCCGCGACGCCGAGACCGAGGACAGCGTCTGGTGGGGCAAGTCCAACAAGGGCATGGACCCGGCGCATTTCGCCGCGCTCAAGGCCGATTTCCTCGCCGCGCTGCGCGACAAGGAGCATCTGTTCGTCCAGGATCTCTACGGCGGGTCGCAGCCCGAGAACCGGGTCCGCGTCCGCGTCGTCAACGAGCTTGCCTGGCACAATCTCTTCATCCGCACGATGCTGGTCAGGCCGGAGGAGCATGAGCTGCAGGGCTTCGTCCCCGAATATACGATCATCGACCTGCCGAGCTTCCGCGCCGATCCCGCCCGCCACGGCACGCGCAGCGAGACGGTGATCGCGGTCAATTTCACCGAGAAGCTGATCCTGATCGGCGGCACCCGCTACGCCGGCGAGATGAAGAAGTCGGTGTTCGGCCTGCTCAACTATCTGCTGCCGAAGAGCGGCGTGATGCCGATGCATTGCTCCGCCAATATGGGCGCGGACGGCTCGACCGCGGTGTTCTTCGGCCTGTCCGGCACCGGCAAGACGACGCTCAGCGCCGATGCCAGCCGCACGCTGATCGGCGACGACGAGCACGGCTGGTCCGACACGGCGGTGTTCAATTTCGAGGGCGGCTGCTACGCCAAGATGATCCGCCTGTCGCCCGATGCCGAGCCGGAGATCTTCGCGACCACCAAGCGCTTCGGCACGGTGCTCGAGAATGTCGTGATGGACCCGGTCACCCGCCAACTCGACCTCGACGACAACAGCCTCGCCGAGAACAGCCGCGGCGCCTATCCGATCGACTTCATCCCCAATGCCTCGCGCGACAATATGGGCGGGGTGCCGAAGAACATCGTGATGCTGACCGCGGACGCCTATGGCGTGCTGCCGCCGATCGCCAAGCTGACCCCCGATCAGGCGATGTACCATTTCCTGTCGGGTTATACCGCGCGCGTCGCCGGCACCGAGATCGGCGTCACCGAACCCGACGCGACCTTCTCGACCTGTTTCGGCGCGCCGTTCATGCCGCGGCATCCCTCGGTCTACGGCAATCTGCTCAAGGAGCGGATCGCCGAGGGCGGGGTGGATTGCTGGCTGGTCAACACCGGCTGGACCGGCGGCAAATATGGCGTCGGTCATCGCATGCCGATCAAGGCGACGCGCGCGCTGCTCAACGCCGCGCTCGACGGCAGCCTCAAGCACGGCGAGTTCCGCACCGATCCCAATTTCGGCTTCCAGGTGCCGGTCGAGGTGCCGGGCGTCGACGGCGCGATCCTCGACCCGCGCAGCACCTGGGCGGATACCGCCGCCTATGACGCCACCGCCGCGAAACTCGTCGATCTGTTCGTCGAGAATTTCGCGCAATTCGACGACCATGTCGATGCCGGCGTGCGCCGGTCTGCACCGCAGGTGATCGAAGCGGCGTGATGCTGTCACGATAGCATCGCGCAACCGACCATGCGCCGTCACATTGGCGGCGCATGGGCCCGCCCCAGGACAATCAGGGGCGGAACGATGAGCGGAACGCAAAAGGCAGTGGCAGCCGCGATGCAGCGGCACGGCCATCTTTCCAGACAGGGCCTGCTCGAACGCGCCTTCACCTGGGCGTTCCGCGGCCTCGTCTATGCGCAGATCTGGGAAGACCCGGTGGTCGACATGGCGGCGCTGGCGATCACGCCGGACAGCCATGTCGTCACCATCGCTTCGGGCGGCTGCAACATGCTGTCCTATCTGACTGCCGACCCCAAGGCGATCGACGCGGTCGACCTCAACACCGCGCATATCGCGCTCGGCACGCTCAAGCTCGCCGCGGCCCGCCATCTGCCCGATCATGCGAGCTTCCACCGCTTCTTCGGGCACGCCGCCAGCCGCGACAATCTCGCGGCGTACGAACGGCATATCCGTCCGCATATCGACGAGCCGACGCGCCGCTATTGGGAAGGGCGCGATCTCAGCGGCCGGCGCCGGATCGCCGGTTTCGCCAGCGGCGTCCACAAGCGCGGGCTGCTCGGCCGCTTCATCGGTGCGGCGCATCTGCTCGCCAGGCTCAACGGCGTCGATCCGCGACTGCTGCTCGAAGCCGAGACGATCGAGGAGCAGCGCGCCATCTTCGAACGCGATTTCGCGCCGGTGTTCGACCGCGGCTTCGTCAAATGGCTGACCGACCAGCCCGCCTCGCTGTTCGGCCTCGGCATCCCACCCGCGCAGTTCGAGGCGCTCGCCGGTGACGGGCGGATGGCGGCGGTGCTGCGCCAGCGGCTGGAAAAGCTCGCCTGCGGCTTCGACCTGCGCGACAATTATTTCGCCTGGCAGGCGTTCGGCCGCCGTTACGGTGAGGGACCGGCCGCACCGCTGCCGCCCTATCTGCAGGCGGAGCATTATGACGCGATCGTCGCCCGCGTCGGCCGCGTCGATCTCCGCCACGCCAATATGACCGAACATCTCGCCGGCCTGCCCGCCGCATCGCGCGACCGCTATATCCTGCTCGACGCGCAGGACTGGATGACCGACGAACAGCTCGGCGAGCTATGGACGCAGATCACCCGCACCGCGCGACCAGGTGCACGCATCCTGTTCCGCACCGCCGGCGAGGCCGACATCATCCCCGGCCGCATTCCCGACGCGACCGTCGCGCGCTGGCGCTATCAGGCGGAGGCGTCGCGTCGGTTCACCGCGCAGGACCGGTCGGCGATCTATGGCGGCGTCCATCTCTACGTGCTCGCCGATGGTTGAGGGGGACCATGCCGGCCGGATGGATCGCATCTACGGCGGGCAGCGACATATTTACGATCTCACCCGCAAATATTATCTGTTCGGGCGGGACCGGCTGATCGACGGGCTCGACCTGCATGCGGGCGGTACGCTGCTGGAAATCGGCTGCGGCACGGGACGCAATCTGGTCCGCGCGGCCCGCGCCTGGCCCGGCGCCCGGCTGTACGGGATCGACATCTCCGCCGCGATGCTGACCACCGCACGCGCCAACGTCGCCGCCGCCGGCCTGTCGGACCGGATCGTGCTGGCGCAGGGCGATGCCGCCGGTTTCGATTCGCAGATGTTGTTCGGGCTGGCGCGGTTCGATCGCGTGATGTTCAGCTACACGCTGTCGATGATCCCGCCATGGCGGGAGGCGCTCGCTCAGGGGCTGGCGGTGACGCGCGACACGGGACGGCTGGTGGTGGTGGACTTCGGCACGCAATCGGGCTGGCCGGCGATCTGGCGCAAGCCGTTTCTGGCATGGCTCGCGCATTTCGACGTCACGCCGCGCGCCGAGCTGGCAGGCGAGGTTGCGCGACTCGCCACGAGCCAGGGCCGCACGTGCGCTACCCGGATGCTCTGGCGGGACTATTCGCAGATGGCGTGGGTCGCGTAACCGACGCTGCCCCGACCCCGGTCAGCCGCGCTCGACCGGCCCCGTCGCCGGCAACGGCCCATCGCCCCGCTGGAAGAATTGCTCGACGATCTCACGCGCCAGCCGTGCCGGCCGCAACGTTTCCGCATCCAGGCAGCACCAGCTCGATTTGACCTCGGCGAGCACCTCTTCGCCGCGCCGGATCACCGTCTCGTAGAAGGCGCGCGCGCCCTGTACCTTTTCGAGCAGCACCGTCGCGATCACGTCGTCGCCGAGGAAGGTCGGCTTGCGGTAGGTGATCTCATGCTTCAGCGCGACCCACAGATGCGCGGTGACCGCTTCCGCCGGCGCGAGCTTCTGCCAGTGGCTGACCACGGCATCCTGTACCCACTTCAGGTAGCTCGCGTTGTTGACGTGCCCCATGAAATCGATGTCGGCGGGATCGATGCCGATCGGGAAGCTGTGGGGGATGCTCTGGGTCACAGGCTCCATATAGCAGATCGCCGTGCCGCTTACACCCGGCAAGCGTGGTGCGCAGCGAATTAACCGCCCGCCGGCTCGACGATCGCGATCCCGTCGCGGATCGCGACGATCCGCACCCGTGCGCCCGCTTCCGCGACCACGCCGCGCGCCGGCCACGATCCGTCGCCGACCACCACGCGGCCGCCCTCGGGGCCGATCGCCACCTGCACCACCGCGGTGGTGCCGATCAGCCGCGCCACGCGGTCGTTGAGCTGCGGATCGCTGCTCGGCACCGGAAAATCCACATACCAGCGCTTGCCGATCAGGACGGTGACGATGCTCCACAGCGCGAAGGCGACGATCTGCGCCGCCACCGGCAGGCCGGGCAATACCAGCACCGCGACGCCGACCACCGCCGCGGCGATCGCGAGGAACACCGCGAAGACGCCGGGGATCACCAGCTCGGCGATCCCGAGCAGCAGCGCCGCGATCAGCCACGCGCCGCCCGCTCCGCCGATCGTGTCCAGCGTCACGCCGGCGGCAGTTCGAACGGCCCGCGCTTCGCCTCGGGCCTGGCCGCCCCGGCGGCGTTGGTCGGGGCAGGGGCCTTGCCGAGCGCATCCTTGGCCAGCTCGCCGATCCCGCCGAGCGTCCCGATCAACTGCGTCGCCTCGACCGGGAACAGGATCGTCTTGGCGTTGGGGCTGGTCGCGAATTTGCCGATCGCCTCGACGTATTTCTGCGCGATGAAATAGTTGATCGCCTGCGTCCCGCCGCGCTCGATCGCCTCGGACACCACCAGCGTCGCCTTCGCCTCGGCTTCCGCGGCACGCTCGCGCGCCTCCGAGTCGCGGAAGGCGGATTCCTTGCGGCCTTCCGATTCGAGGATGCGTGCCTGCTTCTGCCCTTCGGCACGCAGGATCTCCGACGCCCGCGTGCCCTCGGCTTCGAGGATGTTGGCGCGCTTCTCGCGCTCCGCCTTCATCTGCCGGCCCATCGCGGTGACGATATCGGCCGGCGGACGGATGTCCTTGATCTCGACACGGGTGATCTTCACCCCCCACGGCACCGTCGCATGGTCGACGACCGACAGCAGCCGCGCGTTGATCTCGTCGCGTTTCGACAGCGTCTCGTCGAGATCCATCGACCCCATCACCGTGCGCAGGTTGGTGGTGGTGAGCTGGAGCAACGCGACATACAGGTCCGACACCTCATAGGCCGCCTTCGGCGCGTCGAGCACCTGGAAGAAGACCACGCCGTCGGTCGAGACGATCGCATTGTCCTTGGTGATGATCTCCTGACCCGGAATCTCGATCACCTGCTCCATCATGTTCACCTTGCGCCCCACCCGGTAGAAGAAGGCGGGGTAGAAGTTGAAGCCCGGGCTTGCGGTGGCGGTGTAGCGGCCGAAATGCTCGATAGTATATTGATAGCCCTGCCGGACGATCTTGATGCTGGTGAACAGATAGAACAGCACCAGGACCAGTGCGAACGCAGCAATCGTGATACCCATGAGCCCTCCCGCCGGCGCGAATCCCTACGCCGTTGACCGATCCTAGCACAGCTCGACGTTCGACAAAGGTCACCATGCAGCGCATTCTTTTCGGCAACCATTCCACACAGATGCCCGCCATCGCCCGCCATATCGATCATCATCGGTACGAGGCGAGCTTCGCCCCCTTCGACGCGGTCGACCTGTCGCGCTTCGATCTCGTCGTGCCGCTGCGCGTCGGGCAGATCGAGGGCGCGCGTGGCGGCCGCACGGTGCTCCCGACCGCGGACCTCGTCGCGCTGTGCGACGACAAACTGGCACTCAACCTCTGGCTGATCGATCACGGCTTCGGCGACACCGTGCCCACGCTGCTCGGCGCGCGGCCGACCGACTATCCCTATATCCGCAAGACCCGGCGCGGCGATTTCGGCTTCGGCTGCGCGATGATCCGCGGTCCCGGCGAGGATGACGGCAGCGATCATCCCGACGTCTTCCGCCAGCGCGCGGTCGCCGGTGCCGACGAATACGTCCTCCACCTGCTCCGCGTCGGCGGCGCGATCCGCTTCCAGGTCGCCTATCGCTACGACATGGGCCAGCCGCTCGGCGTCCGCGGCGCGGTCGATCGCCCGGCGAGCATCACCCCCGCCGATCCCGGCCCGGCGCTCGGCCCCTGCACCGCGATCCTCGAAGCGCTCGGCTATGAGGGCACCTGCTGCTTCAACTACAAATGGGAGGAGGGCGCCTTGCGCGTCCTCGAACTCAACCCGCGTTTCGGCGGCTCGCTGGTCGGCGTGGTGACGGAATACGTCACGGCGCATCTCGCCGCCCTCTAGCGCAGATGCTGCGCTGCGGTTACATGGCCCGCCACTTATCCCTCCCGCGAGGAAACGGCACCTTGGACATCCGGCTCGGCCTCACCTTCGACGACGTTCTGCTCGTACCCGGCGAGTCGGACATCCTGCCGAGCACCGCCGACACGCGCACGCAGCTGACGCGCGGCATCGCGCTCAACATCCCGATCCTGTCCTCGGCGATGGATACGGTGACCGAGGCGGACATGGCGATCGTCATGGCGCAATTGGGCGGCATCGGCGTGCTCCACCGCAACCTGTCGATCGAGGAACAGGTCGCCGCGGTGCGCCAGGTCAAGCGGTTCGAATCGGGCATGGTGGTCAATCCGATCACGATCGCGCCGACCGCGACGCTGGGCGAGGCGCAGGCGCTGATGGCGCATCACAAGATCAGCGGCATTCCCGTGGTCGAGCGCGACGGCAAGCTCGTCGGCATCCTCACCAACCGCGACGTCCGCTTCGCCGGCGATCCCAAACAGCCGGTCGCCGAGCTGATGACGCACGACAATCTCGCCACCGTCTCGACCGACGTCGGGCAGGAGGAGGCGCGCGTGCTGCTCCACCAGCGCCGCATCGAGAAACTGCTGGTGGTCGACGAGGCCTATCGCTGCGTCGGCCTCATCACCGTCAAGGACATCGAGAAGGCGGTGACCTATCCCACCGCGACCAAGGACGCCTCCGGCCGGCTGCGCGTCGCCTCCGCGACCACCGTCGGCGACAAGGGGTTCGAACGGACCGAGGCGCTGGTCGACGCCGAATGCGACCTGATCGTCATCGACACCGCGCACGGCCACAATCGCGACGTCGCGCGCGCCGTCGAGCGCGTGAAGAAGCTCTCCAACTCGGTGCAGGTCGTCGCCGGCAACGTCGCCACCGGCGAGGCGACGCGCGCGCTGATCGACGCCGGTGCCGACGGCATCAAGGTCGGCATCGGCCCGGGCTCGATCTGCACCACCCGCGTCGTCGCCGGTGTCGGCGTGCCGCAGCTCACCGCGGTGATGGATTGCGCCGAAGCCGCCGCGAAGCACGGCGTTCCCGTGATCGCCGACGGTGGCCTGCGCACCTCGGGCGACCTCGCCAAGGCACTGGCGGCGGGCGCCTCGACGTGCATGGTCGGTTCGCTGCTCGCCGGCACCGAGGAGGCGCCGGGCGAGACGTTCCTGTATCAGGGCCGCGCCTACAAGAGCTATCGCGGCATGGGATCGGTCGGTGCGATGGGCCGCGGCTCGGCCGACCGCTATTTCCAGGGCGACATCAAGGATCAGATGAAGCTGGTCCCCGAGGGGATCGAGGGGCAGGTTGCCTATAAGGGGCCGGCGCGCGACGTGATCCACCAGCTCGTCGGCGGCATCAAGGCGGCGATGGGCTATACCGGCTCGGCGACGATCCCCGATCTGCAGAAGCGCGCGCAATTCGTCCAGATCACCGGCGCCGGGCTCAAGGAAAGCCACGTCCATGACGTCACCATCACGCGGGAAGCCCCCAATTACCCGACCCGCTAAGTGACCCCCGCCGCCCGCACCCAGGCCGCGATCGAACTGCTCGACGCGGTCATCGCCGCGGCGCGCGGCGGTGGCGCCGCCGCCGACACGCTCATCGCGCGCTATTTCGCCACCCGCCGCTACGCCGGGTCGAAGGACCGCCGCGCGGTGCGCGAGCTCGTCTATGCCGCGATCCGCCGCGCCGGCGAAGTGCCCGCCTCGGGCCGTGCCGCGCTGCTCGCGGTCGCCGCCGACGACGCGGCGATCGCGGCCACCTTCGACGGCTCGACGCACGGCCCCGCACCGATCGCCGCCGGCGAGGGCGCGGCTCCCGCCGGCGTCATGCCCGCCTGGCTCGCCGACGCGCTCGCCGCCTCGGGGATCGGCGCCGAGCAGCAGGTGGCGTTGATCGGTCGCGCCCCGCTCGACGTGCGCGTCAACCGGCTGCTCGCCGATCCGGCGACGCTCGCCGAACGGCTCGGCGGCACACCGATCCCCGGTCTGCCCGACGCGCTGCGGCTGCCCGCCGGTACCAATATCGACACGCTCGCCGGTCAGGCCGAGGTGCAGGACGCCGGCAGCCAGATCGTCAGCCTCGCCGCGCTGGCGCAGCCCGGCCAGCGGATCGTCGATCTCTGCGCGGGCGGCGGCGGCAAGACGCTCGCGCTCGCCGCGGCGATGCGCGACGAGGGGCAGATTCTCGCCGCCGATATCGACCGCGGCCGCCTGTCGCGCCTCGCGCCCCGCGCCGCCAGGGCCGGCGTGACCATCGTCGAGACGCGGCTGCTCGACCCCCGGCGCGAAGCCGAGGCGCTCGCCGACTGGCAGGACGCCGCCGATTGCGTGCTGATCGACGCGCCCTGCTCGGGCACGGGCACGTGGCGGCGCAATCCCGAGGCACGCTGGCGGCTGACGCCCGACCGGCTCGCCGGCTTTGCCGCGCAGCAACGGCACGTCCTCGCCGTCGGCGCGGCGCTGGTCCGGCCCAGCGGCGCTCTGGTCTATATCACCTGTTCGCTGCTCGATGCCGAGGGCATGGATCAGGTCGACGCCTTCCTCGCCGATCATCCCGGCTGGACCGCCGCGCCGCTCGATCTGCCCGCCGGCACGCCGCGCGGAAAGGGCTATCGGCTCGATCCGGCAAGCGACGACACCGACGGCTTTTTTGTCGCGCGGCTGACCCGCCCCTGCTAATCCGGCAGCCGTGCCCCCAGTGGAGACCTTCATGCGCGTTACGTCCGTCGCTCTTGCCGCTGCGCTGACCCTCGTCTGTGTCTCGACCTCGCTCAGCGGCCAGCGACCCGACGACCAGATCGACGCGCGCTCGCTGCAATTGCTGGCGCAGGGCCGCGCCGCCAAAGCGGCCGGCAATCTCGACGGCGCGACCGACCTGCTCGAGACCGCGGTCGCGGTCGATCCGCGCAACCGTCAGGCGTTCGTCACGCTTGCCGAGGTCGCCGAGAGCCGTGGCCTGCCCGGCAAGGCGATCCGCTTGTACCGCGAGGCGCTGACGCTCGAACCCAATGACGTCGTCGCGTTGCGCGGGCAGGGCGAGGCGCTGGTCGCCAAGGGCGCGGTGGCGATCGCCAAGACCAATCTCGCCAAGATCCGCACGCTCTGCAAGGCCGGCTGCCCGGAGGCGAACCAGCTGGCGGCAGCGATCGCCAAGGGACCGCCGGTCACGACGGCACAGACCGAGACCAAGCCGACCGCGCCGAAGGAATAAACGCCCGGCACGGGGAGGGGGACCGCATATGGGTGTTAGTGTGAGTCCCTCGTGTTCCAAACCCACCCCGTCACCCCGGACTTGTTCCGGGGTCCACTCCGCGGCGAGGAGAAAGGCGTGAGCGGACAACGTTCTCCCGCGGCCCGGTGGACCCCGGAACGAGTCCGGGGTGACGGATCTAACTAGGAAACCGATCAAGCCTCATACCGCAGCCATAGGAAAGGCTCGCTGTCGGGCACGCATCAGGCCTCTAGGCTCAACTCGCGCCGCCCACCACCCGCGCCAGCGCGACGAATTCGTCGACGCTCACCGTCTCCGCCCGTCGCGTCGGATCGATCCCGATCTGCTCCAGCCCGGCCAAGGCCCCCGGCACGCCCTTCAGGCTCTGCCGCAGCATCTTGCGTCGCTGGCCGAACGCCGCCGCGGTGATTCGCTCCAGCACGCGCACCTCGACCCCCTCCGGCGCCTCGCCCGGCACGATATGCACCACGGCAGACATCACCTTGGGCGGCGGGGTGAAGGCCGAGCGGTGCACCGGCATCGCGATCCGCGCCGACGAGCGCCATTGGCTCAGCACCGCCAGCCGCCCGTAGGCGTCGTCGTTCGCCGAGGCGACGATCCGCTCGGCGACCTCTTTCTGGAACATCAGCGTGCACGACTGCCACCACGGCTGCCATTCCGCGGTTAGCCAGCCGACCAGCAACGCAGTGCCGACGTTATAGGGCAGATTGGAGACGATATGCGGTCGCCCGGCGAACAGCGCCGGCGCATCCACCGCCAGCGCGTCGCCCTCGATCACGCGCAGCTTGCCGGGATAGGCCTCGCCCAGTTCCGCCAGCGCCGGAATGCAGCGCCGGTCGCGCTCGATCGCGGTGACGTTCGCCCCCGCCGCCAGCAGCGCGCGGGTCAACCCGCCGGGCCCCGGCCCGACCTCGAGCACCTCCGCGCCATCGAGATCCCCCGGTACCGCCGCGATCCGTGCCAGCAACTGGCCGTCGAACAGAAAATTCTGGCCCAGCGCCTTGCTGGCGTTGAGCCCGTAGCGCGCGATCACCTCGCGCAGGGGCGGCAGCTTGCCGCCCGCAGGTGCGTCGGTCATGCCCGCGCGCGCCGGTCCGCCGCCTGACCCGCCAGCGCGATCGCCGCGATCATCGCGCCGGGATGCGCCTCGTCGCGGCCGGCGATGCCGAAAGCGGTGCCGTGATCGGGCGAGGTCCGCACGATCGGCAGGCCGAGCGTGATGTTGACGCCCTCGTCGAAATGCAGCGTCTTGATCGGCACCAAAGCCTGATCGTGGTAGCAGCAGAGCACCGCATCATAGCCGGCGCGGGCTCGTGCGTGGAACAGCGTATCGGCGGGGAACGGCCCGGTCGCGTCGATCCCCTCGGCACGCAGTTGCGCGATCGCCGGTGCGAGGATGTCGATCTCCTCGCGCCCGATCGCACCGCCTTCGCCGGCATGCGGGTTGAGCCCGGCGAAGGCGAGCCGCGGCGCGGCGATCCCGAAATCGCGGGTCAGCCCCAGCGCCGTGGCGCGGCCCTTGGCGACGATCAGCTCGACCGACAGCAACGACGGCACTTGCGCCAGCGGCACGTGGACGGTGATCGGCACGACGCGCAGGCTCGGCCCGGCAAGCATCATCACCGCATCCTCCGCGGCGATGCCGCAGCGTTCGGCGACGAATTCGGTCTGGCCGGGATGGTTGAAGCCGATGCCGTACAATTGCGCTTTGGATACCGGTCCGG
Source organism: Sphingomonas sp. GW821-FHT04B01 (assembly GCF_059420425.1). Taxonomy (NCBI): domain Bacteria; kingdom Pseudomonadati; phylum Pseudomonadota; class Alphaproteobacteria; order Sphingomonadales; family Sphingomonadaceae; genus Sphingomonas; species Sphingomonas sp. GW821-FHT04B01. Next base: position 338,358 of record NZ_JBWKTR010000002.1, read on the forward strand.
TGACCAGCGCCCGCGCCGCGCCGCTGCGGACCAAGGCGATCGACCGTTCCAGCGCCTGCAAGGCCGCCTTCGCACCGCCGACCTCGGGTGCGCCCGGCGTCACCGGTCCGGCATCGCCGACCGCCAGCACCGGCAGCGCACGGTCGAATACCGCCGCGGCCTCATCGAGATCGTCGATCGCCTCGACCGGCCCGCTCCACACCCGCCGCACCGCTGCGGGATCGCCGACGAGCGCGAACTGCGGCAGGCTGCGCAGCGCCCGCACCGCCCAGCTCTTGGCGACGATCTCCGGCCCGATCCCGGCGGGATCGCCCATCGTGATCGCGAGCGGCGCCTGGCTCATGTCAACGATACTCGATGACCGCGTCGCGGCGCAGATCGCGCAGCTTGCTCTGCGCGCGCAGGTTGACGCGCTGCTGTTCGAGCTGGCCCTGGATCTGCGCCGCACCCGGCACCGCCGATTGCTGCGCATCGTCGCGACCGCAGAGCACCAGCGCGCGGACGCCCTCGGTCGGCGAACCGAACGGCGGGGTCGCCTGACCGACCTGCAGCTTGAGCAGGATCTCCTGCAACTGCGGCGGCAGGTCGCGGATGCGGACCGAATCGTTGTCGACCACCTCGGCGCCGATCGTCGCGGCGACCTTCTCGACCGTGCCGCAGCCCTGGATCGACTGGACCGTCTTGGCGAAGGTCGCGGCGCGCACCTGCGCCTGCGCCTGCGTCGTGCCGGCGGGGAAGCCGACCGTGAGCTGCTTCAGGCTGAGCCGCGCATCGCGCGGGTCGGCGGCACCGATCGTGCGCTTGTCGGTGAGATAAAGGATCGAGAAGCCGCCCGGCGTCTCGATCGGGCCGGCGACCTGGCCGACCTGCATCTGCTGCGCCGCATCGGCGAGCGGCTGCGGCAGCGTCACCAGCCGGATCCAGCCGAGATCGCCGCCGACGCCGCGCGTCGACGCTTCCGAATAGTTGCGCGCGAACAGCTCGAACGGCTGCTGCGCCTTCTGGATCTCGCCGATGATCTGCTTGGCCTTGGCGAACACCTCGGCACGGTTGGCGTCGTTCGCGCTCAGGTAGATTTCGCGCAGATTATATTCCTCGGTGCCGCGCGATGCCTCGATCCGCTTCTGGATCGCGCTCACCTCTTCGTCGCCGACGTTGACGAACGGCTCGATCTTGCGGCGCAGATACCGGCTCCAGGCCAGCTCGCCCTCGATCGCACGGCGCAGCGACCGCTCCGACGATCCGGCCTTGCGCAGCGCGACGCGCAATTGCGGCACGGTCATGTTGAACCGCTTGGCGAGACCCGCCTCGCTCTGGTCGAGCTCGGCCGCGGTGACGGTGATCTCGGCGGTCTTCGCCTCCTGGATCTCCAGCGTCTCGTCGATCAGCTGGCGCAGGATCTGCAACTTGAACTCGTCGACCTGCTCCGCCGCCGGGCCGCGGCCGCCGTTGTTGAAGACGGTGAGCGCCAGCCGCTGGTCGACGTCGGTACCGGTGATGACCGTGTCGTTGACGATCGCGGTCGGCTTGCGCACGTTGGGGTCGAGCTTGCCGAAAATCTGCAGATTGGTGGGGATGTTGAGGTTGGTCTCGGGCACCTGCTGGTCGGGCACCGTCTGCGCGACCGCGCCGGTGGCGATCGCCGCCAGCGCGAGCCAGCTCATGGTGCGACCGATCCGGGCGCTGCGTCGATTGTTCTGCGTCACGTTCTTCCGTTACCCCAAAGCTCGGCGTCGCGCATCGGGCACGACGCCTATTCCGGTCATGCCCCGATCCATCTGAACTGCGGCTTAGCGACCGAGGTTGGTCAAGGCCAGCGTCAACAGGAAGCTGTTGCCCGAGCGCGCGTCGCCCGTATCCTGATAGTCGCGCCGCCACGTCATGCCGAGCCGCAGGCAGTCGTCCTCATATTGGACGCCGAGCCGGTGGCGGATCGGATCGAAGCCGTCGGACAGCGACTGCGGGTCCTCGCTGCGGTCGGTGAGGTCGATGACGGTCGAGCCGAACACCGACCAGAAGCGCGCGAACTGCACGCGGCCGGCGAGCCGCACCTCCTCGCGATCCTGGAGATCCTCGATCGCCGGGAAGATGTTGCGGTTGAGCCGCAGATAGCCGGCGAGGACATAGGTCGAGCGCGAGCCGATCGTCGCATCCACCTCGTTGCGGCGCACCGCAAGGCCGTCCTTGTCGAGCCGGTAGCGGTGGATGATCGAGACGAAGTCGCGGATGCGCAGCGTCGTGCGCCCGACGAAGTCGGAAAAGCGGTCGCTCAGCCCGGTACCGCTCGGCAGGATCGTCGGCCGCTCCGACAGGCGATAGCTCTGGCCGATCACCGTGTCGAAGGTCATGCCGGGCACCGCCACCGCCCATTCCGCGCCATAGGTGGCGCGGCTGCTGTCCTCCCACCGGTCGTAGCCGGCGAAGCGGTTGAGCGCGAACAGGTTCGAATCCTCCAGGTCGACCGCACGCGCATCCTCGTTGGGCACGTCGAGATTGGCGACCTTGGGGCTGGCGACGATCTGCAACCGCGGCGTCAGCCGCTGCGTGCCGCCGAGGAACTCGCCGACGAACGGCCATTTGATGTCCGCCGCCAGCGCGCCGATCGCGCGCGCCTGGAAGCCGTCGATGCCGCGATAGCTGGCGACCGTCGTCAGCAGCGAATTGTGCGTGTTATAGGCGTCGGCGCGGGCGTAGGCGGTGAACGTCACCTCCTGGCCCCAGTTGGTCAGCCGCCGCAGGTCCCATTGCCCGGCGACGAACGCGCGCTGCGTGTCCTGTCCCTCGGTACGGGTGATCGCCAGCGTGTTCGCCTGCAACTGCAATTTGCCGCCGGCGAGATCGATCCGCTTGCGGAAGTCCATCTCGGGCAGCGCGATCGGCTGGTTGCCCTGCGGATCGTTGACCCGCAGCGTCTGAATGTACCAGCCGGTCAGCGCGAAATAGGTGTTGGGATCGATCCGCTCGAGCGAGGCGGTGGTGCGCAGCCGGTCGTCGCGCGAGATGTCGTAGCGGCGCAGGAAGGTGCGGTCGCTGGCGATGCGCGCCGATCCGCTGACGCTCCAATTGGGGGTCAATTGGTAGCGTGCGATGCCGTCGATATAGCCGCGGAACGCGCGTTCGGTATCGGTCGGCGTCACCGTGTTGAGATCGTCGCTGCGCCGGCTCTCGGTGACGTAGCCGGTCACCTGGAACGCGCCGTTGGTGCCGAGCGCCTCGTAGCGCGCCTGCATCATCGGCAGCACCGCGGAGAAGACGTGCGGGGTGAGCGTCAGCCCCTTGTTGGGCGCCAGCCGGAAATAATAAGGCGTCACCAGTTCGAGGCCGTTGACCCGGTCGAGCTGGAGGTCGGGCGCGAGCAGGCCGCTTTCCGAACCGCCGCCGACCGGCATCGAGAAAGCGGGCAGGGGGAGCGCCGGCAAGCCGAACAGGTGGAACTGGCCGCCACCGAAATAGACGCGCTCGCGATCGGGCCGATAGGTGATCCGCACCGCGGTGATCTGCCACGACGGCGTCTTCGGGCAGCCTTCGGAGGTCTGCACCGCGCACGGCGTATACGCCGCCTTGTCGAGCTGCATCGAGCCGTCGGTGCGGCGCGTGCCGCGCTCCGCCGCCATCCGGCCGCCCTGTTCGAGCACGACCAGCATGTTCTGGACGACCCCGTCCTTCAGCGAATCGGTCAGCTCGATCGAATCGCCGTAGGCGACGTCGCCCTGCGGATTGGTGACCGCGATGTTGCCGGTCGCGACGACCTTGCCGGTCTTGCGGTTCCACACCACCTTGTCGGCGCGCAGCCGGTCGCCCTGGCGGAACATCCGCACCTCGTCGAGCGCGGTGACCATGTCGGCGTTGCTGTCATAGTCGAGACTGCCGGCGCTGAACTGCACCTGATCGTCGCCGGCGGGCGTCGCCAAGGCGGGATCGCTCGCCGGTGGCGGCGCGACCGGGCGGTTCTGCAGGTCCTGCGCCGCCGCCGGTGCGACGAGGAGGGCCGCGGCGAGCGCACAGCCGGCCATAAGGTCGAAACGCAACACGATTATCCGAATACCCTTTCGGCGTGGCCGGCCCCGCCCTGAACGGCGCCGCACCCCACGCCCGCCTATCGCATCACCCGCGCGGCGCTGCAATCGTTGTGCTTGCCGCCCGGCGACCTTAGATCATGCGCCTGTTCTCGTCCCAGGAAGTCACCCTATATGCAGATCGCCTTCTCGTCCGCCGCTTCCACCGCCCCTGCGATCCTCGCGCTGCCGATCGAGAAGGATCTCGCCGGCCGTGCCAGCTGGGCGGGGCTCGGCGACGGGCATCAGGCGCTCGCCACCGCCGCGGCCCGCGCCGCGCGCTTCGACGGCGAGGCCGGCGCGATCGTCGAGCTGTTCGTCGCCGAGGGCGACGCCACGCGCCAGGTGCTGCTGCTCGGCGTCGGTGCCAATGGCGAGGCGGATTGGGAGAAAGCGGGCGGCGCGCTCGTCGCGAGATTGCTCACCTCCGGCGCCACCGAGGTTACCACCGATCTTTCCGCCGCCAGCCCGACCGCGAAGGCCGCCGCGCGCTTCGCCGCCGCCGCCGCGCAGCGCGCGTGGCGCTTCGACCAATATCGCACCAAGCTGCCCGAAAAGCAGAAGCCGACGCTCGCCACGCTGACCATCGTCGGCGCCCCCGCCGACACCGACGCCGCCTGGGCGGCGCAGCATGCGGTCACCCAGGGTCTCGACCTCACCCGCAACCTCGTCGCCGCGCCGCCCAACATCCTCTATCCCGAAAGCTTCGTCGAACAGGTCCGCGCCAGCGTCGAAGGGCTGGGGCTCGAGATCATCATCGTCGACGAGGCGGAGATGGCTGAACTCGGCATGGGCGCGCTGCTCGGCGTCAGCCAGGGCTCGGTGCGCGAGGCGCGCATCCTCGCGCTTAAGTGGAACGGGGCGGGCGAGGGCGATCCGTCGCTCGCGCTGGTCGGCAAGGGCGTGACCTTCGACACCGGCGGCATCTCGCTCAAGCCAGGCGCGGGCATGGAGGACATGAAGTGGGACATGGGCGGCGCCGGCGCGGTCGCCGGCACGATGAAGGCGCTCGCCGCGCGTAAGGCGAAGCTCAACGTCGTCGGCGTGATGGGACTCGTCGAGAACATGCCCGACGGCAACGCACAGCGTCCCGGCGACGTCGTCACCTCGATGTCCGGCCAGACGATCGAGATCCTCAACACCGACGCCGAGGGCCGGCTGGTGCTCGCCGACGCGATCACCTGGACGCAGAAGACCTTCCGTCCGAAGACGATCATCGATCTCGCCACGCTGACCGGCGCGATGATCGTCAGCCTCGGCAACGAATATGGCGGCGTCTTCGCCAATGACGACGGCCTCGCCGACACGCTGCTCGCCGCCGGCCTCGCGACCGGCGACAAATTGTGGCGCTTCCCGTTGTCGGACGCCTACAACAAGCTGATCGACTCGCCGATCGCCGACATGAAGAACGTCGGCCCGCGCGGCGCCGGCTCGATCACTGCGGCGCAGTTCATCCAGCGCTTCGTCGACGAGGGCGTCGCCTGGGCGCATCTCGACATCGCCGGCATGGTGTGGAGCGACAAGGCCGGCGCCACCTACGACAAGGGCGCCACCGGCTACGGCGTCCGCCTCCTCGACCGCGCCATCGCCGATCATTTCGAAGCCTGACCGCCGTTGCGCCCCTTCCTGCACGGGAGGGGCAGAGCTGGTGCAGATCGCTGATCGGGACGGCGCGACCGTCCTCACACGCCCCGTCATGCCGGACCTGATCCGGCATCCCGCTTCTCCCTATCGTCGGTAGAAGCGGGACCCCGGGGCATGCCCGGGGTGACGAAGCGCATTTGAAAGCGACCGCCGTAGCTCCCCCCAACCACCGACCGCACCGACCCACGCGTCACCACGAGGGGTGACGTCGCCGCACCGCCACGCTACCCCGGCCCGATGCAGGTCGACTTCTACCATCTCACCGCAACCCCGCTCGACCGCGCGCTGCCGCAGATCGCCGCGAAGGTGGTCGAGACCGGCAACCGGCTGCTGATCGTCAGCGCCCGCGACGAGCAGCGCGCCGAACTCGACCGGTTGCTCTGGGTCTATCGGCCCGACAGCTTCCTGCCGCACGCCCAGCTCGGCGCCGGCGACGACGCCCGCCAGCCGATCCTCATCGCACCCGAGGTTCGCGCCGCGAACGGCGCCCGCTACGTCGCGCTGGTCGACGGCGAATGGCGCGACGCCGCGCTCGACTTCGACCGCGCCTTCCATGTCTTCGAGGACGAGTTCATCCGCCCGGCGCGCGACGCGTGGCGCGCGCTCGGCGGTCGCGACGGCGTCGAGCGGCGCTATTGGAAACAGAATGACGCCGGCCGCTGGGAACAGGCGGCCTAGGTCGCGGTCCGGCGCCGGTTTCGCTACCCCGCCGAAGCGGTTGCAAAGCCGGCGCCCCCCGACTAGGGCGGCGCCACTTTCCGCCCGTTCAAGACAGGAGCCCGTGACCATCATGGCCGCGAACCGTACCTTTTCGATCATCAAGCCCGATGCCACCCGCCGCAACCTGACCGGTGCGGTCACCAAGATGCTCGAAGAGGCCGGCCTGCGCGTCGTCGCGTCCAAGCGCATCCAGATGACCCGCGAGCAGGCCGAGGGCTTCTACGCCGTCCACCGCGAGCGTCCGTTCTTCAACGACCTCGTCAGCTTCATGATCTCCGGTCCGGTCGTCGTGCAGGTGCTCGAGGGCGAGAATGCCATGCAGCGCAACCGCGACATCATGGGCGCGACCAATCCGGCGAACGCCGAGCCCGGCACGATCCGCAAGGAACTCGCCGAGTCGATCGAGGCGAACAGCGTGCACGGCTCGGATTCGGACGAGAATGCCGAAATCGAGATCGCCTATTTCTTCAAGCCCGAAGAGATCGTCGGCTGATGACCTGGCGGCTGCGGCGCGCGTCCCCGGAGGATGCGCCCGCGGTCGCACTGGTGGCGGCCGCAAGCTTTCTCACCACCTTCGCCGGCATCCTCGACGGTGCCGACATCGTCGCGCATGTCGCGAAGCACAGTTCGGCCGAGCGCTTCGCCGCATGGACGAACGATCCGGCCAGCGTGGTGACGCTCGCCGAGCATCCCGATGGCGCCGCGCCGGTCGGCTATACGTTGCTCACCACGCCCCATTTGCCGCTGACGATCTATGCGGGCGATATCGAACTCCGCCGCATCTATACGCTGCCGGCCGCTTATGGCTCGGGCCTCGGGCAGGCGCTGATGGCGCGCGCGGTCGACGACGCGCGGGTGATGGGCAGGACCCGCCTGCTCCTCGGCGTCTACGGCGGCAACGATCGCGCGCGGCGCTTCTACGAACGACAGGGCTTCGCGATCGCCGGCCGCCGCCAATATCGGGTCGGCGCGACGCTGTGCGACGACTTCATCTACGCGCGATCACTTTAAATCCTCCCCCGCCAGAGCAGGGCTATCGCATTTGGCCCTCCGTGGGATTCGGAGTACATTCCAAGCCCACTCCGTCACCCCGGACTTGATCCGGGGTCCCGCTTCTCCGGACGGTGCGAAGAAGCGGGATGCCGGATCAAGTCCGGCATGACGGAATAGGAATGCCGTCGCTACACTCCAAATGGTCAACTGCGATTGCCCTGCTCGCCCGGGCGAGGGCTGAATCATTTCGTCACGCCGGTGCGAACACCCCGTCGTCGTCCATCACGTGCAGCTGGCCGTCAGCGATCGCGAAATACGCCCCGCGCAGCTTGAGCGTGCCCGCGGCCTCGCGGTCCGCGACGAACGGGAAGGTGCGCAGGTTGGCGATGCTGACCCGCACCGCTTCATGCTCCAGTTCGCGCTTCGCATCGGCGCCGTCGCCGAACTCCGCCTTCACCTTGTCGCGCGCATCGTCGAGCAGCCCGACCCAGTCGGAGATGAAGCCGCCTTCGCCCGGCTTGCTGTCCTTGAACCCGCCCGACAGCGCCGCGGCGCAACCGCCGCACGACGCGTGGCCCATCACCACCACTTCGGGCACCTCGAGCTGCGTCACCGCGAATTCCACCGCGGCGGAGACGCCGTGATAGCCCTTGCTCGTCTCGAACGGCGGCACGAGGTTGGCGACGTTGCGTACCGTGAAGATCTCGCCCGGCGCGACGTCGAAGATCTGCATCGGGTCGACGCGGCTGTCCGAACAGGCGACTACCATCACCTTGGGGTCCTGGCCCTGGCTGAGCTGGCTCCAGCGCTCGCGCTGTTCGGTCCAGCCATTGGCGCGGAACCGGCGATAGCCTTCGACCATATCGGCGAAATCGGTCATTGTACCTCCATCATGTGTCCGTTTCGGCTGCTATAACGCATATTTGCGGGGAGGGTCCCCCCGACGCGCGGCGGGCAAAGCTTCTTCACAAACGGCATGACGGTTGTTCACAAACCCGGGAGTCGCTATCTCGCGGATCATGAACGAGATGACCCCGCTCGCCCGTCCGGAACGCCTGCGCAAGCCCGACTGGATCCGCGTCAAGGCGCCGACCAGCGCCGGCTTCGCCGCGACGCGCGAATTGATGCGTTCGAAAAGCCTGACCACCGTCTGCGAAGAGGCGGCCTGTCCGAATATCGGCGAATGCTGGTCGAAGAAGCATGCGACGGTGATGATCCTCGGCGACACCTGCACGCGGGCCTGCGCCTTCTGCAACGTCAAGACCGGCATGCCCCGCGCGGTCGATCCGATGGAGCCCAACAACGTCGCCGATGCCGCGGCGCAGATGGGCCTCGAACATATCGTCGTCACCTCGGTCGATCGTGACGATCTGCCCGACGGCGGCGCGAAGCAGTTCGTCAAGGTGATCGAGGCGATCCGCCGGTCGAACCCGAAGACGACGATCGAGATCCTGACCCCCGACTTCCGCAACAAGCACGAGGCGGCGGTCGAGGCGATCGTCGCGGCGCGCCCCGACGTCTACAACCACAATCTCGAGACGGTGCCGCGGCTCTATCCGACGATCCGGCCCGGCGCGCGCTATTATGCGTCGATCCGCCTGCTGGAGAGCGTCAAGAAGCTCGATCCGTCGATCTTCACCAAGTCCGGCGTCATGCTCGGCCTCGGCGAACAGCGGCTCGAAGTGCATCAGGTGATGGACGACATGCGCTCGGCGGACATCGATTTCCTGACGATGGGCCAGTATCTCCAGCCGACGCCGCGCCACGCCAAGGTCGCCGAATTCGTCACGCCCAAGGCGTTCGACAGCTATGCCGCGATTGCGCGCGCCAAGGGGTTCCTGCTGGTCGCTTCGTCGCCGCTGACCCGGTCGAGCTATCACGCCGGCGACGATTTCGCGAAGATGCGCGATGCCCGTGCCGCCAAGCTCGCCCAGGGCGCGGTCGCGCCGACCGCGAGCGTTCGTGCCTAAACATTCCGAGACGCGCCATCTGCCCTACACGCCGGAGCAGATGTTCGACATGGTCGCCGACGTGAAGCGCTACCCGGAGTTCCTGCCCTGGGTCAGCGCGATGCGCGTGCGCCAGGACAGCGACACAGCGACGCTCGCCGACATGATCGTCGGCTTCAAGGGGCTGCGCGAGACCTTCACCTCGAAGGTCGAGAAGACGCGTGCCGAGACGATCCATGTCGAATATGTCGATGGGCCGCTGAAATATCTGCACAATGACTGGCGCTTCCGCCCCGAGGCGGGCGGCTGCGCGGTCGATTTCGCGGTCGACTTCCAGTTCAAGAACCGGATGTTCGAGATGCTGGCGGGGCAGGTGTTCGGCGTCGCGCTGCGCCGGATGATCGGCGCGTTCGAGGATCGCGCCAAGGTCCTCTACGGCAGCAGCAGTTCGAGCGCGACCAGCGCCGCCTGAAGCCGGATTCCGCCGCGGCCGAGATCGCCGAACGCCTTGCGATCGGCATGGACGTCGGACGGATCGCCGCCCTTCTCGGCGCGCGCGAAGACGACGGTGCCGACCGGTTTTTTGATCGAGCCGCCGCCCGGCCCGGCGACGCCGGTGATCGCCACCGCGACGTCCGCGCCGCTGTTGGCGAGTGCGCCCTGCGCCATGCTCCACGCCACCGCGATCGATACCGCGCCGAACGTCTCGAGCACGTCGCTGTTCACCTTAAGCAGCTTCATCTTGGCGTCGTTCGAATAGGTGACGAAACCCGCACCGAACACGTCGGACGAGCCCGGCACCTCGGTGATCGCCGCGGCGACCAGCCCGCCGGTGCAGCTTTCCGCGACGGCGATCGTGCGGCCGGCGGCGCGGTTCGCCTCGACGACGCGGGTCGCCGCCTCGATCAGCTCGCGGGGAAGGACGGTGTCCATCAGCGTTGGCCCTCCGGGCAAAGCGGCAGGTCGGGCACCGCGATCGCCTTGCCCTTCGCCTTCTCCGCCTTGAAATAGCGCAAGGTGGTGACGATCACCCCCGCGGTGTTCTGCGGCGGCAGCGGCGCGAGCTGGGTGACGAAGCGGTCGATCGTCCCGCAGTCCGCCGGATTGATCCGCCCAACCAGCAACGGCGCCAGCGCCGCGGTGAGCAACGGCCGCGCGAATTCCGACTGGAGCAGCGAATCGATCATCGGATCGGACAGTTTGACGATCGCCGCGCGCGCATTCGGCCAGGCACGGTCCGCGGCGTCGCGGTAGCGGCCGAGAAACTCGCTGTCCGTCCGCCGGATCAGGCTGGAGGAGGGCAGGCGCGTCGTGCAGATGATCCCGGTCTGCTGGATGATGTCGGGCAGCGCCACCAGCGTCATCGCCTCCGCCTCGGGCGTGGTGATGCAGCGCGATTGCGCCTCTGCCGACGAGGCGGCGAGCAGCGCGACGATCGCGACCAGCGCCCTCATCGCGGCAGGCTCACGGTCGCGACCGCCTGCGCGGCGATGCCCTCGCCGCGGCCGGTGAAGCCGAGCCGCTCGGTCGTCGTCGCCTTGATGCTCACCCGATTCTCGCTCAGGCCGAGCAGCGCACCGATCCGCGCGCGCATCGCCTCGCGATGCGGCCCGATCTTGGGCGCCTCGCAAATCAGCGTCAGGTCGACGAAGTCGATCCGGCCGCCCTTGTCGGCGATCAGCGTCGCGGCATGCTGCAGGAATTGCGCCGAATCGGCGCCCTTCCACTGTGGGTCGGAAGGCGGAAAGTGCGTCCCGATATCCCCCGCCGCGATCGTCCCGAGCAACGCATCGGTCAGCGCATGCAGGGCGACATCGGCGTCGCTATGGCCGGACAGCCCCTTGTCGTGCGGGATCAGCACCCCGCCGAGCCACAATTCCTCGCCCGCCTCGAGCCGGTGCACGTCAAACCCCGACGCGCTGCGCGTCTCCCGGGTCACACGCGCTTCTGCGGCGGCGAAATCGTCTGGATGCGTTACCTTGTCGAGCATCGCATCGCCCTGCACCAAAGCGACGCTCCCGCCAAGCCGCCGCACCATCTGCGCGTCGTCGGTCGCCTCGTCGGCCGCCGGCCAGCCGGCATGCGCCGCGCGCAGGGCGTCGACGCGAAAGCCCTGCGGCGTCTGCACCCGCACCAAGCCGTCGCGCGGCACCACCGCGCCGTCGCGTACCAACGTATCCGCCACCGCCAGCACCGGCATCGCCGCCTCCGCCTCGTCGAGCGCCGCCAGCACGCGGTCGATCACCGCCGCCGGCACGAACGGCCGCGCCGCATCGTGGACCAGCACTCGCGCGCCGCTCACCGCCGCCAGCCCGCGCGCCACCGACTCGCGCCGCGTCGCGCCGCCCACCACCGTCGGTACGTCGCCGAGGGCCGCTTCGGCCATCGCCTCGGCCCCCGCGGCGATCACCACCACCACCTCGTCCACCGCGGGATGGCGGGCGAAGGCGGCATAGGCATGCGCGAGCAGCGGCTTGCCCGCCACCATCGCATATTGTTTGGGGAGCGCGCCGCCGGCACGCGAGCCGCTGCCCGCCGCCACGATCAGCGCCGTCGTCGAAGGTCGATCCGTCATCGCGTCGCTCTAGCCGCCCGCCCGCAACCTTGCCAGCACCGCCGCAAGCCGCTAGGGAGATGCCCAATTTTCAGGCAGATCATGGCAGCTCTCACGCCCATCCAGATCGGTCCCGTGCGGATCGACCAGCCCGTCGTCCTGGCGCCGATGACCGGCGTCACCGACATGCCGTTCCGCACGCTCGTGCGCCGCTACGGCTCGGGTCTCAACGTCACCGAGATGATCGCCAGTCAGGCGGCGATCCGCGAGACCCGCCAGTCGATCCAGAAGGCGGCGTGGCATCTGTCCGAAGAGCCCGTCTCGATGCAGCTCGTCGGCTGCACCCCCTATGAGATGGCGGAGGCGGCGAAGCTCGCCGAGGATCGCGGCGCCGCGATCATCGACATCAACATGGGCTGCCCGGTGCGCAAGGTCACCAACGGCGACGCCGGGTCGGCGCTGATGCGCGACCTCAAGCTTGCCGCGCAACTCGTCGATGCGGTGGTCAAGGCGGTCAAGGCGCCGGTCACGCTCAAGATGCGGATGGGCTGGGATCTCGACAGCCTCAACGCGCCCGAACTCTCGCGCATCGCGCAGGATCTCGGCGTGCAGCTCATCACCGTCCACGGCCGCACGCGCAACCAGATGTACAAGGGCCAGGCCGACTGGCGCTTCATCCGCACCGTCAAGGATGCGGTGACGATCCCGGTCATCGCCAACGGCGACATCTGCACGATCGACGACGCCGTCGCCGCGCTCGACCAGTCGGGCGCCGACGGCATCATGATCGGCCGCGGTGCCTATGGCCGCCCGTGGCTGCTCGGCCAGGTGATGGAGTTTCTCGCCACCGGCCAGCGTCGTCCCGACCCGTCGCTCGACGAACAATATCGCGTCATCACCGAGCATTACGATGCGATGCTTGACCATTATGGCGACGTCACCGGCGTCAACATGGCACGCAAGCATATCGGCTGGTACACCAAGGGGCTGACCGGCTCGGCCGAGTTCCGCAACGCGGTCAACCAGCAGCCCGACGCCGCGGTGGTCAAGCGCATGCTCGCCGACTTCTACGCGCCGCATCGCGATCAACCGATCCGGCAGGCCGCCTGACGCGTCGATGGAGCAACGCACCGGCTACACCTCCGGCCGGCCCGGTTTCGCCGAGCTGTTCGCGGCGCTGCCGGTCGCGGTCGTGGTGGTCGATCCCGACGATCGCATCGCGCATGCCAATGGCTTCGCCGAACAACTGCTCAACATTTCCGAACGGGTGATGTGCGGCCAGCCGCTCGCGGCGATCCTGCCGCCGCCCGCCGCGGACGACCGCCGCGACGGACAGGGCTTCGCCTTCTACGACACCGAGATCGCGACGCCGCACGGCCCGAAGATCCGCGTCGATTTCGTCGAGGCGGCGGTCCCCGACCATCCCGGCTGGCGCGCGATCACGCTCCACACCGCCGCCAGTACCCGCGGCCTCACCCAGACCGGTCGCAGCGCCGGCGCGCGCGCGGCGAGCGGCGCCGCGGCGATGCTGGCGCATGAGATCAAGAACCCGCTGTCGGGCATCCGCGGCGCCGCGCAATTGCTCGGCACCGGCGAGCTGACCACGCTGATCGTCACCGAGGTCGACCGCATCGCCGCGCTGATCGACCGGATGCAGGATTTTAGCGACACCCGCCCGCTGCCGATCGTGCCGGAGAACATCTATCCGCTGATCGGCCACGCCCGCCGCCTCGCGCTCGCCGGCTTCGCGCGCGGCGTCGCGATCGAGGAGCGGTTCGACCCGTCGCTGCCGCCCGCCGCGATCAATCGCGACGCGCTGCTGCAAATCCTCATAAACCTTCTCAAGAACGCGGTCGAAGCCAGTCGATCGGTACGCAATCCGCGCATCCTCATCACCACGGCCTATCGTCACGGCATGTCGGTGGCGGCCGCCCCCGGCAAGCCGCGCACGCCGCTGCCGATCGAGATCTGCGTGATCGACAACGGTCCCGGCGCCCCCGCCGATATCGCCGACCATCTGTTCGACGCCTTCGTCTCGGGTCGGCCGGAGGGGCAGGGGCTCGGCCTCGCGCTGGTCGACAAACTGGTCCGCGACATGGGCGGCATCGTCCAATATGCCCGCGAAGGAACCCCGGAAATGACGACGCTCCGCCTCCTGCTGCCGCGCGCCGCGGCATGACCCGCATCCTCGTCGTCGACGACGATGCCGCGATCCGTACCGTCGTCGCGCAGGCGCTGCGCCGTGCCGGCCATGACGTGCAGACCGCCGAGACGCTGGCGCAGGTCGACCGCATGCTCGCTACCCGCGTCCCCGACGTGCTGATCACCGACGTCATCCTGCCAGACGGCGACGGCATCGCCCGCGCCAAGGAGATCGGCGAGCGCCTGCCGCAACTGCCGATCATAATCCTCTCGGCGCAGAACACGCTGACCACCGCGGTGCGCGCGGCCGAGGTCGGGGCGTATGAATATCTCCCCAAGCCGTTCGACCTCGACGATCTCACCCGCGCGGTGACCGGCGCGCTCGCCCGCGGCGCGGTGATGCCGCAGCCAGAGGCGAGCGAGGACCCGGCGCTGCCGCTGATCGGCCGCTCGCCGGCGATGCAGGACGTCTATCGCATCATCGCGCGCGTGCTCTCCAACGACCTCACCGTATTGATCTCGGGCGAATCGGGCACCGGCAAGGAACTGGTCGCGCGCGCGATCCACGATCTCGGCGCCCGCCGCGCCGCGCCCTTCGTCGCGATCAACATGGCGGCGATCCCGCGCGAGCTGATCGAGGCGGAATTGTTCGGTCACGAACGCGGCGCCTTCACCGGCGCTGCCGTGCGCAACGCCGGCCGCTTCGAACAGGCCGCCGGCGGCACGCTCTTCCTCGACGAGATCGGCGACATGCCGATGGAGGCGCAGACGCGGCTGCTCCGCGTCCTCCAGTCGGGCGAGTTCACCACCGTGGGCGGCGCGCGGACGATGCGCGCCGATGTCCGCGTCGTCGCCGCCACCAACCGCGACCTCACCCAGCAGGTCGCCTCCGGCCAGTTCCGCGAGGATCTCTTCTACCGGCTCAACGTCGTGCCGATCGCACTGCCGGCGCTGCGCGAACGGCGGCAGGACATTCCGTTGCTCGCCCGCCATTTTCTCGAAATGGCGGCGGCGCAGGGCCTGCCGCGCCGTCAGCTCAGCGATGCGGCGCAGGCATCGCTCACCGCGCACGACTGGCCCGGCAACGTCCGCGAGCTCGAAAATCTGATGCGCCGTCTGGCGGTGCTCGCCCGCGACGAACTGATCGACGCCGCGACGATCCGCGACCTACTCGGCGCCCCCGGCACCAGCGGCGAGACATCCGATCCCGGCATCGCCGAAGCGGTCCGTCATCTGGTCGAGCGTATCGCCCGCGAGCGTCCCGGCGCACTCGACGACGGCACGCTCTACGACCGCGTCATCGGCGAGGTCGAACGCCCGCTGATCGAGGCGATGCTCGCCCGCCACGCCGGCAACCAGCTCCGCGCGGCGCGCGCGCTCGGCCTCAACCGCAACACGTTGCGCAAGCGACTGGACACATTGGGCATCAGCGCACGGGCGGAGGAATGACGGAATAGGGCCTCGTCGTCCGGAACGCCAATCGTTCATTAGAGCCTGCCGTGTTCCAAGCTTCCCCCGTCACCCCGGACTTGTTCCGGGGTCCACCCTGCGGCGAGGAGAACGGCTTGAGGCGACCCCGCTCTCCTGCGGACCCGTGGACCCCGGAACGAGCCCGGGGTGACGAATCTAGCGAGGAAACCAATCGAGCCTCATCGGCGCCGCCAGATGCGATTGCCCGGGGTTCGAAAGGAAAGCGGGATCGGTTCACGCGGAGGCGCGGAGGCGCGGAGGCGCGCAGATGAACCGCCCGCGGCATCGTGGCCTGTTACCGCCAGGGGTGCGATCGAAAGCGCTGCCGCCGCACCGGGGGCGACACCTCCGCGCCTCCGCGCCTCCGCGCCTCCGCGTGAACAAAGTCACGCCCCACCAGCGACGCCCCGCTCATCTTACTGTCACCACAAACCACCGTTGCCGATAAATTATGTGGTTTCCGTGCAACAATCCACGTTGTACGAAGGGTCGAATGAACGCGGCCCCCATGCCCGATCTGATCGCACCCGCCCCGGACCGCCGGCTGCGCATCACGCCCGCCGTCGAGGCGCTGGTGCTCGTGCTAGCCATCGCCATCGCGACGGCGACCTATTTCGTCATCACCGGCAGCAGCAAGCCGGCACAGCCGCTCTCCCCGCCCGCGATCGCCTCGCTGCTCGTCGCCAACCTCGTCCCCAGTATCGCGTTGCTGATGCTGCTCGGCCGCCGCATCGCCCGCAAGCGCGCCGCGGCGTCGCTGGTCGGCGGGGAGGGGGTCCTCCACGTCCGGCTGGTGGCGATCTTTTCGATCATTGCCGCCGTCCCGGCGTTGCTCGTCACTGTCTTTGCCTCGCTGCTCTTCCAGATCGGCGTCGAATTCTGGTCCTCCGACCGGGCCAGCGGCATGCTGGAGAACGCCCGCAAGCTGGTCGGCGAAAACTATCAACGGGAGGCGAACCGGGTCATCTCGCAGGTGCAGGCGATGAGCGGCGATCTCGCCATCGAACTCAGGACCCATGCGATCGACAGCGCATTTTTCCAGAATGCGCTGCTGCTCCAGACCTATCGGCGTGAGCAGTCGGAGGCGATGATCATCGGCCGCGACGATAGCGATCCCCTGATCGTCCTCAATCCCTACGACAAGCCGCTTCAGAACGTCGTTACGCCTGCGGTCGAACAAGCGATCGACAAGGGGGCACGCTACGTACTCGTCCGCAACGACGACCGGATCGGTGCCGTCGTCCCGATTGCCTACGGCAATGGCGCCTATCTGTATTCGTCACGCATCTTCGACCCGCAGCTTGCCAGCCAGATCCGCCGCGGCGATGCGATCATCCGCGATTATCAGGCGCTGCAGAGCCGCTCACGCGCGTTGCAGCTCAAGTTCAACGCCGCGCTGCTGATCCTATCGCTGCTCATCGTGGGCATCGCGGTCTGGGCGGCGTTGGCGGTGGCCGACCGACTCGTCCGCCCGGTCGCCGAGCTGGTGGGGGCCGCGCGCAAGGTGGCCACCGGCGATCTCACCGCGCGGGTTCCCGACCCGCGTCGCAAGGACGAAGTCGGCACGCTCGCCAACGCCTTCAACCAGATGACCGGCCGCCTGCAGGAGCAGAACAGCGCCTTGGTCACCGCCAACGACCAGCTCGAGAATCGCCGCGCACTGATCGAGGCGGTGATGGCCGGCGTGTCCGCCGGCGTCGTCGCCACCGCCGAGGACGGCACGATCCGCCTCGCCAACCGCTCCGCCACCGAATTGATCGGGACGGGGGCGGACGGGCTGATCGGCCGGCCGCTGACCACCATCGCGCCCGAACTCGCCGACCTCGTCCTCGGCCACGAGCGCGAGGCGATCGTCCAGGTCATCCGCAACGGCGAGACCCGGACGCTCGCGGTGCGCATCGCGCGCACCGATGCCGGTCCGATCCTCACCTTCGACGACATCACCCAGCAATTGCTCGACCAGCGCCGCGCCGCCTGGTCGGACGTCGCGCGGCGGATCGCGCATGAGATCAAGAACCCGCTCACCCCGATTCAGCTCGCCGCCGAGCGCCTCCAGCGCCGCTACGGCAGCAAGATCGATCCCGCCGACACCACCTTCGCGCGGCTCACCGACACGATCGTCCGCCAGGTCGGCGACCTGCGCCGGATGGTCGACGAGTTCTCGTCCTTCGCGCGGATGCCCAAGCCGGTGTTCCGCGAGGAATCGCTCGTCGACATCGCCCGGCAGGCGCTGTTCCTGCACGAGGTCGCGCACCCCAATATCCGTTTCGAGCTCGACCACAGCATCCCCGCACCCACGCTCGTCTGCGACCGCCGCCAGCTCGGCCAGGCGTTCACGAACATCGTCAAGAACGCCGTAGAAGCCATTGAAAGCAAAGGCGAAAGTGGTGGATCCGTGATGATGCATGTGCGTGAGGATAGTGATGTTACGACGGTCGAGCTCGCCGACACCGGCGTCGGCCTGCCGCCCGACCGCGACCGGATCGTCGAACCCTATATGACGACGCGCGCCCGCGGCACCGGCCTCGGCCTCGCGATCGTCAAGAAGATCGTCGAGGAGCATCACGGCACCATGACCTTCGCCGACCGCGACGGCGGGGGGACCGTCGTCCGCATGACCTTCGACGCCGCGGCGCTCGCCGCCCTCGACCAGGGGGCCGCGGCGCCCGAGCCGGCTGACGAAGGCCAGCTCGCCGCCCTCACACGCAATCGGAATTAAGACATGCCGCTCGACATCCTCGTCGTCGACGACGAACACGACATCCGCGAACTGGTCGCCGGCGTCCTCGAAGACGAAGGCTATGAGACCCGCTCCGCCGCCAACAGCGACGCGACGCTCGAGGCGATCGCCACCCGCCGCCCGTCGCTGGTGCTGCTCGACGTCTGGCTCCAGGGCTCGCGGCTCGACGGACTGGAACTGCTCGACGAGATCAAGCGCCGCGATCCGTCGATCCCGGTGCTCGTCATCTCGGGCCACGGCAATCTCGACACCGCCGTCGCCGCGATCCGTCGCGGCGCCAGCGACTTCATCGAAAAGCCGTTCGAGGCGGAGCGCCTGTTGCTGCTGGTCGCCCGTGCGACCGAGACCGAGCGCCTGCGCCGCGAGGTCGCCAGCCTGCGCGTCTCGGCGGGGCGCGAGAGCGACCTCACCGGCAGCTCGGGCGCGATCAACGGCGTCCGCGCGACGCTCAAGCGCGTCGCCGCCACCGGCAGCCGCGTGCTGATCATGGGCCCCGCCGGCGTCGGCAAGGAGGTCGCCGCACGCCTGCTCCATGGCTGGAGCAACCGCGCGCAGGCGCCCTTCGTCATCGTCAGCGCCGCCCGCATGACCCCCGAACGCGTCGAGGAGGAGCTGTTCGGCGTCGAGGAAAGCGGCGACCTCGTCCGCCCCGGCCTGCTCGAACAGGCGCATGGCGGCACCTTGTTCCTCGACGAGATCGCCGACATGCCGGTCGCGACGCAGGCGCGTATCCTGCGCGTGCTCACCGACCAGAGCTTCAGCCGCATCGGCGGCACGCGGATCGTCAAGGTCGACGTCCGCGTCGTGTCCGCCACCTCGCGCGACCTGACGCACGAGATCGCCGAGGGCCGCTTCCGCGAGGACCTCTATTACCGCCTCAACGTCGTCCCCGTCGTGCTGCCGGCCCTGTCCGAACGCCGCGAGGACATTCCAGCGCTGGTCGAGCATTTCATGGCGCATTATGCCGCCGATCGCCGCGTGCCGACGCCCGAGATCGCGCCCGACGCGATGGTCGCGCTGCAATCCTACGATTGGCCAGGCAACGTCCGCCAGCTCCGCAACGTCGTCGAGCGGACGATCATCCTCGCCCCCGGCGACCGCATCGGCCGCATCGATCTCGACCTGCTTCCCGCCGAAGTACTCGGCGATCAGGGCGATCTCGGCAGCGGGGGCGGGGGCGCGATCATGGGCGCGCCGCTCCGCGAGGCGCGCGAGACGTTCGAGCGCGAATATCTCCGCGTGCAGATCCGCCGCTTCTCGGGCAACATCAGCCGCACCGCGAGCTTCATCGGCATGGAGCGCTCGGCGCTCCACCGGAAGCTCAAGCTGCTTGGCATCACCGACGTGCGCGAGGATTGAGCGCTGGACGAAGCGCTCCTTCGTTCATAGATGCAAGGTGCCGCCCGACCCGGGCGGCGATCCGACGCCGGGAAACGGCGCGATAGCGGGCAAACGGCTCGCCAAAAACCGAAAGGCTCATCATGGCCGAAAAACAAGGGTCCCTGCAGGACCTCTTCCTCAATGCCCTTCGCCGCTCAAAGACCCCGGTGACCATGTTCCTGGTCAAGGGCGTCAAATTGCAGGGCATCGTCACCTGGTTCGACAATTTCTCGGTGCTGCTGCGCCGCGACGGCCAGTCCCAGCTCATCTACAAGCACGCCATCTCGACGATCATGCCGTCGGGACCGATGGATATCGCCGCGCTGATCGAGTCGGTCGGCGAGGCGCAGCGCAAACAGCCGCTGTTGCAGGAGATCTTCCTCAACGCGGTGCGCAAGTCCGAGGATTCGGTGACGATGTTCCTGATCAACGGCGTCATGCTGCAGGGCCAGATCGCCGGCTTCGACCTGTTCTGCATGCTTCTCCAGCGCGAAGGTATGGCGCAGCTCGTCTACAAGCACGCCGTGTCGACGATCCAGCCGGCGCGCGCGCTCAACCTTGCCGATGACGGGGAGACGGAAGACTGACCGTGACCAATGGCTTCAATCGCGATCGTGACGATTTCGCCCGCGGCGGCCGCACGCTGATCGTCCTGCCCGACCAGGGCGATGCGCATCGCGATGCCGACGCCCGGCTCGACGAGACCGCGGGGCTGGCCGCTGCGATCGGTCTCGTCGTGACCGAAAAGGTCGCGGTGCGGGTGAGGGCGCCCAAGGCGGCGACGCTGATCGGCAGTGGGCAGGTCGAGCAGCTTGCGGTGCAGGTCCGCCAGAACGAGGCCGACCTCGTCGTCTTCGACGCGAGCCTGACACCCGTGCAACAGCGCAATCTCGAAACCGCGCTCGAAGCCAAGGTGATCGACCGTACCGGTCTGATCCTCGAGATTTTCGGCGAACGCGCCGCCACCGCCGAAGGGCGATTGCAAGTCGAACTCGCGCATCTCGACTATCAGGCCGGGCGGCTGGTACGCAGCTGGACCCATCTCGAGCGGCAGCGCGGCGGGTTCGGCTTCCTCGGCGGTCCCGGCGAAACGCAGATCGAGGCCGACCGGCGGCTGATCCGCGACCGTATGGCACGGCTGCGGCGCGAGCTGGAGCAGGTCAGTCGCACCCGCGGCCTGCATCGCGACCGGCGCCAGCGCGCGCCGTGGCCGATCATCGCGCTCGTCGGCTATACCAATGCCGGCAAGTCGACGCTGTTCAATCGGCTGACCGGCGCGCATGTCATGGCCGAAGACCTGCTGTTCGCGACGCTCGACCCGACGTTGCGGCAGATCTCGCTGCCAGGGATCGACAAGGCGATCCTTTCGGACACGGTGGGCTTCGTCTCCGACCTGCCGACGCAGCTCGTCGCCGCTTTTCAGGCGACGCTGGAGGAAGTGGTGTCGGCCGATCTGCTGATCCACGTCCGCGATATCGCGCATCCCGAGAGCGAGGCGCAGCGCAGCGACGTCGAAGCGGTGCTCGCCGAGATCGGCGTGTCCGAACTGACGCCGCGCTTCGAGGCGTGGAACAAGCTCGATCTGCTCGATCCCGAGCGGCACGAGGATGTGCTGGTCGAGGCGGGGCATCGCGACGATGTCGTCGCCATCTCGGCGCTCAGCGGGGAGGGGATCGACGATCTGATCGAACAGGTCGCCGCCAAGCTCACCGCCGGCCATCGCCGCTATTGGATCACGCTCGACGCCGGCGACGGGGCGGGGGCGGCCTGGCTCCACGCGCATGGCGAGGTACTCGGCCAGATGAGCGAGGATCTTCAGACGCAATATGAGGTTCGCCTCGCAGAGCGCGATTACGAACGCTTTTTGCAGCGGTGAGGGGGCGACCTAGCCGCGCTTCACCCGCTGCCAGAGCGCTTCCTTGTCGTCGAGGCTGAGCGCCGGAAAGCTCTCGCCGGCGATCGCCTCCATCGCCCGGAAGCGGCGTTCGAACTTGGCATTGCCGCGGCGCAGTGCCGTTTCCGGATCGACGCCGAGATGCCGCGCCCAATTGACCGCAGCGAAGAGCAGATCACCGATCTCGTCTTCGATTTCATCGCCGGTCGCGGCATCGACCTCTTCGATTTCTTCGTGCAGTTTCGCGCGGGAACCGTCTGCGTGGGGCCAGTCGAAGCCGACACGGGCGGCACGCTTCTGGAGCTTCACTGCGCGCATCAACGCCGGCAGCCCGGCAGCGACGCCTGCCAGCGCACTCGCATCGCTCTTGCCGCTGCGCTCGGCCGCCTTGAGTTCCTCCCAGCCGGGGCTCTGCGCCGCATCGCCGAAGATATGGGGGTGGCGACGTTCCATCTTCTCGCTGATCGACGCCACGACATCGTCAAGCGTGAAGGCGCCGGCTTCCTCGGCGATCCGGCTGTGAAAGACGACCTGAAGCAACAGGTCGCCGAGCTCGTCCTTGAGATCGGCCGCATCGTCGCGGGCGATCGCGTCGGCGACCTCATAGGCTTCCTCGATCGTGTACGGCGCGATCGTCGCCCAGGTCTGCGCGACGTCCCAGTCGCAGCCACGCTCGGGATCGCGCAGCCGCGCCATGATCGCTACCAGCCGTTCAACCGTCATGCGCCCCCTCTCACCGACCCAAGACTAGGATCGATAATAGACATTATGTAAAATTTTGATGGTGGTGTGGTTCGAGGATCAGCGTCTGCCCCTCGACCCGCCACGAGTTCAGCTTGGACAGGAAGTTCATGCCCAGCACGTCGGTATCGCCGAATGCCGGCGAGACGACGACGCGGAGGCCACGCGCGGCGATATCGCCCAGCCGCAATTCGCGGACCGTCGCGGTCTGCGCGCTGATCTGGCCATTGGCGGTGTTGAGGATCATCGGGAACGCGCTGTTGCGCACGTCGAGCGCGGCGGCCTGCGCGGTGCGCGTCGACAGCGCGGTCACCGTCGCGCCGCTGTCGATCAGCATCCGCCGCGGGACACCGTCCAGCGTCACCCGCGCCCAGAAATGCCCGTCGGCGGCCATGCGAATCCGCGTCTCGCGCCCGACGACCGTCTGGTCGGCGATCTTCAGCACGCTGGCGATCCGCTGCAGATACGGATCGAACCGTTCGCGCTGGCCGACGACGATGACGAGCAGACCGATGATGAGCGCCCAACTTGCCAGCGACAGGACGATGCGGAGGATCGGGACGCGTCGGGCGATCAACGCCGAAATCGGGAGGATGAGCAGCACCAGATAGAAGAGCGCCGAGCCGCCCAGATCCGTGTTCATGGCGTGAATTCGAGTCCGTCGTAGCCAGGTTCGACGCCTGGCGGCAGCGTCGCCATCAACGTCGCATAATCCATACTATGGTCCATATGTATGAAGGCTGACCGCCCCGGGCGAAGCTGTTCGATCCAGTCGAGCACCGCCGGTACGTCGGGATGCGTCGGGTGCGGCGCATAGCGCAGCGCATCGACGATCCAGACGTCGAGCCCTGTATAAAGCGCGCGCATCGCCGGAGTGAGTTCGTGAAAGTCGGTGGCATAGCCGACCACCGCGTCGCCGGCGGAAAACCGCAGTCCGGCCGAGGTGATATGGCCATGCGGCTGGTCGACCACGTCAATCGTGATGCTGCCGATCGTCAGTCGATCGGGCAGCTCCGCCGCCTGTAGCGTCGGCGGATACCCCTGCCGGCCGGCGAAGACATAGGTGAACTTTTCGTGCAAGGCCGCCAGCGTCGTCGGCCGGGCGAAGCCTTGTACGGGTCTGCCGAGCGCATGGTAGATCTGGCGGACATCGTCGATGCCGTGACAGTGATCGGCGTGATCGTGCGTCCAGATGATCGCATCGACCGCCGCAACGTCGGCGGCAAGCAATTGCTCGCGCATGTCGGGCCCGGTATCGATGAGAATGCGCGTCCCGTCATGCTCGACCAGCAGCGACGCGCGGGTACGCCGGTTGCGTGGTTCGCCGGGGTCGCAGGCGCCCCAATCGTTGCCGATCCGCGGCACGCCAGACGAGGTGCCCGAGCCGAGGATACGGACCTTCACCGCTGTGCTTTATTGAACAAGGTGAAGAAGTTGTCGGCGGTTCTTGCGGCCAGCTCCTCAAGTGGCTCGCCGCGCAGCTTGGCAAGAAAGGCGGCCGTATCGGCGACGAAGGCCGGTTCGCCCGGCTTGCCGCGATTGGGCACCGGCGCGAGGAACGGCGCGTCGGTCTCGATCAGCAAGCGGTCGATCGGCAGCCGTGCGGCGGTCTCTTGCAGATCGCGCGCGTTCTTGAACGTCACGATTCCCGAAATCGAGATATAGAAGCCCAGATCAAGGGCCGTGTCGGCGAACGCTCCGCTCGCGGTGAAGCAATGGATGACGCCGCGATAGGCCCCCTGCTCCATCTCGTCGCGCAGGATCGCCAGCGTATCCTCCTCCGCGTCGCGGGTGTGGACGATTAATGGCAATCCCGTCTCGCGACAGGCGGCGATATGCGTGCGGAAGCTCGCCTGCTGCCGTGCCCGATCGGAATGCTCGTAGTAATAATCCAGTCCCGACTCACCGATCGCGACGACACGCGGATGCGCAGCGCGATCGACCAGCGTCGCGCGACCGACGTCGGGGTAGGCGTCGGCCTCGTTGGGGTGGATGCCGATCGCGGCCCAGACGTCGGGCTCGCGCTCTGCGGTGGCGACCACCGCATCCCATTCGCTCTCGCGCGTCGAAATGTTGAGCATCGCTCCGACGCCCCTCGCCCGCGCCCGGGCCAGCACCTCGCCCTGCTGCTCGAACACGCCCTTGTAGTTGAGGTGGCAGTGGCTGTCGGCGAACATCATTCCGTCACCGGCAGCTCGAGCCGCGGGAAGACCGGCGACGGGGGTGCGATCACGAAGCCGGACGCCGCCTGACGCGCATACCAGCCGTCATCGTCGATCGCGGCGTGATCGCGCGCATCGGCGCCGATTTGGTCGAGCACCTTGGCCGCCGCATCCGGCACCACCGGCAGGATCGCGATTGCCAACATCCGGATCGCGCGGACGAGCGTGCCGAGCACGGCATGCATCCGCTCGGGGTCGGTCTTGCGCAGCGCCCAGGGTGCCTGCGCATCGATATATTGGTTGCAGGCGAACACGCCGCGCATCCACGCCTCGATCCCCTGGCTCAGCATCAGATCGTCGAACGCGGTCTTGAGCCCAGCACAGGCGACGACGATCTCCTCGATCAGCATCGCATCGGCGGGATCGCTGCGGCCCGCATCGGGTAACGCACCGCCGAGGTTCTTGGCGATGAACGACAGCGTCCGCTGTGCGAGATTGCCGAAGCTATTGGCGAGCTCCGCGTTGACCCGCGTCACGATCGCCTCGGCCGAATAGCTGCCGTCCTGCCCGAAGCTGACCTCGCGGAGCAGGAAATAGCGGACCGCATCGACGCCGAACGCCTGCGTCAGCTCGTCGGGGCTGACGACATTGCCGACCGATTTCGACATCTTCTCGCCGCGATGGAGCACGAAGCCATGCGCGAACACCTGTTTCGGGATCGGCAGGTTCGCCGACATCAGGAACGCCGGCCAGTAGACGGTGTGAAAGCGCGTGATATCCTTACCGATCAGATGCAGATCGGCCGGCCAGAAGCGCGCCAGCGCTTCGCTGTCGTCCGGATAGCCGGCACCGGTCAGATAATTGGTCAGCGCATCGACCCAGACGTACATGACGTGGCCGGGGCTGTCCGGCACCGGCACGCCCCAGTCGAAGCTGGTCCGCGACACCGACAGGTCGGACAGGCCGCCCTCGACGAAGCGCATCACCTCGTTCCGCCGAGTTTCCGGACGGATGAAATCGGGATTGGCGGCGTATAGGTCGAGCAAGGGCTGCTGGTATTTCGACAGGCGGAAGAACCACGTCTCCTCCGCGGTCCATTCGACCGGCGTGCCCTGCGGCGAGAGGCGCTGCCCCCCCTCCCCGTCGATCAGCTCCTTCTCGTCGTAAAAGGCTTCGTCGCGAACCGAATACCAGCCCTCGTAGCGGTCGAGATATAGGTCGCCGCTGTCGCGCATCGCGCGCCAGATCGCCTGGCTCGCGGCATAATGAGCCGGCTCGACGGTGCGGATGAACCGATCGTAGGAGATGTTAAGTGTGTCCGCCATTTCGCTGAAATGGGACGACATTTCGTCAGCGAAAGCGCGCACCTCGACGCCCCGGGCCCGCGCCGTCTGCGCCATCTTGAGGCCATGCTCGTCGGTGCCGGTCTGAAAGCGGACGTCGCGGCCCGCCTGCCGCTGGAAGCGCGCGATCGCGTCGGCGGCGATCATCTCATAGGCATGGCCGATATGCGGACGCCCGTTCGGGTAATGGATCGCGGTGGTGATATAATAAGGATCGGCCATGCCGGGCCTCCTAGTCGATCCTCCGGGCGAGGTGAAGCGGGGTCAGCGCAGCGCCGCGACGATCGCCGCCATCTCGAACACCGTCGCCTGCGCATCGAGCGACAGGCCCAGCGCCGCACCGGCGAGATCGCGCGCCGCCGCCTGCGCGTCGAGCGCCGTCTTGAGCCGCGTGCCCGACCGGGTCCGCGCCTCGCGCGCGATCATCGCCGGCACGCGATCGAGGAAGGCTTCGTAGCGCGCGGCATTGCCCTTCCCCGCCAGCGCTTTGGCGAGCGCGGCGCGACGCGCATTCATCGGGTCGCCATCCTCGGCGATGCCTGCAATCGCCCGGTCGAGCCCGTTGATATCGAGCCCGGCATAACGCAGAGCACGGCCGGGCGCCCCCTCCCCGGTCCGCACCAGCGCGGCGATCTCGTCCCCATCGGCCTCGGGCAGCGCCTGCCGCAGCGCCTTTGCCATATCGTCGTCGTCGAGCGCGGCGAAGCGCAGCAAGCGGCAGCGCGAGCGGATCGTCGGCAGCAGCCGGCCCGGCGCATGGCTGACGAGCAGGAAGATCGTGCCCGCCGGCGGCTCTTCGAGGTTCTTGAGCAGCGCATTGGCACCGTTGCGCTCGAGATCGTCGGCGGCATCGATGATGACGACGCGGCGCGCGCCCATCGACGGCGTCGTCGCGAACAGCGGCTGGAGACTGCGCACCTGCGCGATCGTGATGCTGCGCGCCAGATCCTGATCGGGCTTGTCGGGAACCTTGGGCAGCCGCTGCATCACGCGCAGATCGGGGTGCGAGCCGGCATCGACCAGCGCGCGGGTCGGATGGCCCTCCGGCACGACCAGCCCCGGCGCCGAGACACCGGTCGCGCTGGCCTCGGCAAGCATGCGCAGTGCCGCGGTCTGCGCGAAGCGCGCCTTGCCGACGCCCTCCGGCCCGACCAGCAGCCAGGCATGATGCAGGGCGCCGCCGCGCAGCGCCGCGACGAAGGCGGCCTGCGCGTCGGCGTTGCCGAACAATTCGGTCACGGCCGCGGCATCAGCCGAAGAGCGAGGTCAGCCCCGCCCAGGCGCGACCAAAGAAGCCCGCCTCGCCGATATCCTTGTCGGCGACCAGCGGCAGCCGCTGTTCGGGCAAATCGGGCGCCTTGACGACGAGATCGGCGATATGCTGGCCGGCCTTGATCGGCGCGCGGATCGGCCCTTCGTAGACGACCTTGGCGCTCATCTGCGGCACCGCACCCGCCGGCACGGTGACGGTGAGTTGCCGCGGCGCGACGAGGCCGACGCTGCTCGCGCTGCCCATCTGCACCTCGGCGGTCGACACCTGCTTGCCTGCGGCGACGACCGGCTTGGCCTGCCAGGCGCGGAAGCCCCATTCCATGAAGCGCACAGATTCCTCGGCGCGGCCGTTCGACGAGGTCAGCCCGGCGACGACCATCACCAGCCGCCGGCCGTTCTGCTCCGCCGAACCGGTGAAGCCGAAACCCGCCTCCTCGGTATGGCCGGTTTTGAGCCCGTCGGCGCCGGCGACGCGGCCGAGCAGCGGATCGCGATTGGCCTGGGTGATGTCAGCACCGGCGCCGAGCGTCTTGCCCCAGGTGAAGCTGCGCAGCGAATAGAAGCGCTTGTAGAGATCCGGGAAGTCCTTGATCGTCGCGCTGGCGAGATGCGCGAGATCCTTGGCGGTGACATAGGTCACGCCATTGTCGGGCCAACCATTCGACGTGCCGAAATGGCTGTTGGTCAGGCCGAGCTTCTTCGCCTGATCGTTCATCCGGTCGGTGAAGGTCTGTTCGGTGCCCGAAATCCCCTCCGCGAGCACCACGCAGGCATCGTTGCCCGACAGCGTGACGATGCCCTTCAGCAGATTCTCGACGCTGACGTTCTCGCCGGTCGACAGGAACATCGTCGAGCCGGCCTGCGGCCCGTGCCAGCGCTGCCACGTCTCGGGCCGGACCTGAAACGTCTGGCCGAGCTTCAACTCGCCCTTTTTGATCATGTCGAAGGCGACATAGACGGTCATCATCTTCGCCATCGACGCCGGCGGCATGCGGCGGTCGGCATCGCGCTGATAGAGCACCGCGCCCGACGACAGGTCTTCCATATAGGCGATCGGCGCGGTCCCCTGGAACTGGGGCGCGGCGGCGACCGACGGGACGGCGGCGGCGACGATCGCGAGGGGGGCGGCGAGCAGCTTGTTCATGACGGCGATGGGGCTTTCCGGGAGGTTAAGCGGGAATGATGCTGGCATAGCGCCGCGCGCGGGCGGCGTCAGCCCTCAACCGCATCGGCGAGCAGGCCGACCGATAGCGCGTAGAAGTTCGAGCAATTGTAATCGAGGATCACTCGATAATTGCCGGTAAGCAGATAGGCGGTCGCGCCGGAACCGTCGGGCTCGATCAGCGTCGCCTGCACGCTGTCGGCGGGCCATCCCCTGCCCTGCGGCACCACGCCCAGCGCGCGCCACTCCGCCATCGTCCGCCAGCGGCTGTGCCGCTCGAACACGCGCGGGCAGCGCGGCGACACGAGCCGGCTGGTCAGGCCGCTACGGTCGAGCCCCGCCGGAACGCTGACCGCAAGGCCCCATGGCTGACCGGGACGCCAGCCAGCATTGGCAAAATAATTGCCGATTGAGGCCAGCGTATCCGCCGGGCTGGTCCAGATATCGGCCCGCCCATCGCCATCGCCGTCGCGTGCGAGGCGGAGATAGACCGAGGGCAGGAACTGCGGATTGCCCGTCGCGCCCGCCCAGCTGCCCTTCAACTGCTCGCGCGGAATGCCGCGGTCGAGGATCTTGAGCCCGGCGATGAACTCGCCCGCGAACAGGCTGCGCCGCCGCCCCTCATAGGCGAGGCTGGCGAGGCTGCGCAGCAGATCGAAATTGCCGGTATAGGCACCGTAATTGGTCTCATGGCCCCAGATCGCGACCATGATCGATTCGGGGACGCCGGTCTCGCGCTCGACGCGCGCCAAGCGCGCCCGCTGCGCCTGATAAGTGGTGCGACCGCGGCCGATCCGCGCGGCGTCGACATGGCTCGCCTTATACGGCGCGAACGGCGGCGTCGCGGTGCTGCCGGGATTGCCCGGCTGGGCGCGGTCGAGCTGGATCGTGCGGTCGCTGAGCGTCAGCGTCGGGAAGACGGCATCGACCGTCCGCTGCGTCACGCCCTCGGCCAGCGCCTGCCGGCGAAGCTCCTGCAGATAGGTCTGGAACCCGGCTTCGTCCTGCGCCGCGACGGGCGCGGCGGCGCTAAGCGCCAAGGTCGTTGCCATTACGCCGGTCGTCAGCGCGCGTCGCAGTCGTTGCCCCCACATGCCGGCCGTGGTGCCACAGCGGGCGGGTGGCGTGAACCTCTTATCGTCGCAGGGGTTGCACGGGCAGCCGCGGTGCGACTATCCGGGGTCACCACGGAGGGATGGCCGAGTGGTTTAAGGCAGCGGTCTTGAAAACCGCCGTAGGTGGAAGCCTACCGTGGGTTCGAATCCCACTCCCTCCGCCAACTGCTGCGTCCCCGATCAAAGACCGGGGACGCGCGTAGGTCACTTCGCCGGGCCGAGCAGCTTCTGCGCGAAATAGGTCATCTGGAGCGCCTGCAACCGCGCACCCTGTTCGATGTCGGCATCGCCAGAATGGCCGCCGGCGGTATCCTCGTAGAACAGATACGGCAGGCCGTATTCCTTCAGCCGCGCGGCGAACTTGCGCGCGTGCTGCGGGCCGACGCGGTCGTCCTTGGTTGTCGTCCAGATATAGGGCTCCGGATAGGCCACGCCCTTCCTGATGTTCTGATAAGGCGAGATCGTCGCGAGGAACGCCTTTTCCTCCGGCACCGACACCGAACCATATTCGTCGACCCACGACGCGCCCGCCGCGATCCCTTCGTAGCGCAGCATGTCGAGCAGCGGCACCTGGATGGTCACCGCCTTCCACAGATCGGGATGCTGGTTGAACTCGACGCCCATCAGCAGGCCACCGTTCGAGCCGCCATAGATGCCGAGCGTCTGCGCACTGGTCAGTTTGCGCGCGATCAGGTCCTTCGCGACGCTCGCGAAATCGTCGTAGATCACCTGCCGCTTGGTCTTGCGACCGGCGTCGTGCCATTTGGGGCCGAACTCGCCGCCGCCGCGGATATTGGCGAGGACGTAGCTGCCGCCGCGCTCGAGCCACAATTTGCCGGTGATCGCCGAATAGCCCGGCAGCATCGGCAGCTCGAACCCGCCGTAAGCCGTCATGATCGTCGGCGTCGTACCGTCGAGCGCGATGCCCTTCTTGTGGACGATGAAATACGGCACCTTGGTGCCGTCGGTCGAAGTCGCCTCATGCTGCTCGACGACAAGGTTGCTCGCGTCGAACTTGGCGGGCAGCGTCTTGACCGGCCTCACGGCGCTCGCCGTGGCGGCGTCGAGCGGCAGCAGCGTCGTCGGCGTCAGGAAGCCGGTAACGGTGAGATAGCCGTGGTTGCTCTTGTCGTCGGCGCTGGCGACGCCGAGCGAGACATTGTCGGGCAAGGCGATCGGTTTCGACGTCCAGCCGGCCTTGCCCGGCGTGTAGACCGACGCGCGGCCCCGGACGTTGTCGTTGTAGATCAGGACGACATGGTCTTTCGTCGTCACCACCTCGTCGACCGACTGGCGCGGCGTCGGCGCGAACAGCACGACGGGCCGGATCGCATTGGCCTGCACCTCGGCGAGTGGCGCCGACGCGACCGAGCCGGCGGTCACCGCACCCCATGGATCGCTGGTCTGGAACAGCACCTGCCCCGCGACCATGCCGACCGGACTGGTCCGCGCCGGAATGTCGAGCTTCTTCGTCCCCTCCGGCGTCCAGACGTGCGTCTCGCCGCCGAAGAAGGTGATGCGCCGTTCGATCGCGACCAGCCGGTTGCCCTGGCCATCGGTGATCACGCCGGCATAGGTACCGAGCTGGTCGGTCGGCTGACCGCGGAAAATCTCCTGCGCCGCGTCGAGCGACTGGCCGCGCTTCACCAGCTTGACGACGAAGGGATAGCTCGACGCGGTCATCGTCCCCTGCCCCCAGTCGCGGCTGACCAGCAGCGTGTCCTTGTCGAGCCAGCTCGCGCCCTGCTTCGACTTGGGCAGCGCGAAGCCGCCGGCGACGAACTGGCCGGTGGCGAGATCGAACTCGCGATAGCTGATCGCGTCCTCGCCCCCTTCGGACAGCGCGACGAGGCAGAGGCGTTCCTCGGGATGCAGGCAGGACGCGCCCTTCCATACCCATTTCTTGCCCTCGGCCTTCGACAGCGAGTCGAGGTCGAGCACCGTCGTCCATTGCGGCTGCGGCTGGGCGTAGCTCGCCTCTGTCGTCCAGCGCCAGATGCCCTGCGGATGATCGGCGTCGCGCCAGAAATTGTAGATGCGGCCATAGAGCTGGCTCGGCATCGGGATACGGTCCTTGGCGGACGCGATCGCCAGCGCTTCGGCATAGAAGGTCCGGTAGCGTGGATCGTTCTGCAGCCGCGGCAGCGTCTTGGCGTTCTCCGCCTCGACCCAGGCGAGCGGCCTGGCGCCGTCCTTGTCCTCGAGCCAGATATAGGGGTCGGTTTCGGTGGTCTGGGTGGTCGTCATCGGCCTGCTCTGCGCGAGCGCGGGCGCGGCGGCAAGGATCGTCGAGGCGATCAGCAGCGTGCGGAGGATCATCGGCGCGGTTTCTCCCTGTGATGGACCGGTCTTGCCGGGCAATGCGTTGGCGCGCAATCCGCCCGTATGCCTGGACCCTATCCGATGACCGATGGCCTGACCCTGCCCCGCCGCTATGTCGCGATCGGCGCGATCTCCGCGGGGACCGCGCTGGTCATCCTCGACGGCGGCATCGCGACGGTGGCGCTGCCGACGATCGCGCGCGACCTGCACGTCGGCAACAGCGCGGTGGTGGCGGTGGTCACCGTCTACCAGCTCATCCTCGCGATGATGATTCTGCCCTTCGCGGGGCTCGGCGACAAATTCGGGCTCAAGCGCACCTATCAGTTCGGCCAGCTCGTCTTCACCGTCGCGACGCTGCTCTGCTTCTTCGCCAAGAGCCTGCCGTTCCTGCTCGTCGTCCGCGCCGCGCAGGCGCTCGGTGCGGCGGCGGCGCTCAGCGTCTCGTCGGCGCTGATCCGCTCGATCTATCCCGCCAAGCAATTGGGGCGCGGGCTCGGGATCAATTCGGTGGTGGTGTCGAGCTCGGCGGCGCTGGCGCCGACGATCGGCGGACTGGTACTCGGCATCGCGCCGTGGCCCTGGGTGTTCGCCAGCGCGGTGCCGTTCGCGTTGCTCAGCCTTGCGCTCGGACGCGCGCTGCCCGCGCCCGAGCCGCGCGACGAAAAGTTCGACGTGCTTGGCGCGGTGATGTGCGCGAGCATGATCGGCCTCGTCATCTCGGGGGCGGAAAGCGCGGTACACGGCGATAGCCCCGTGGTGTCGGCGGCGATCGTCGCGGTCGGTGCGGGCATCGGCTGGATCTTCGTCCGGCGCGAGCGCGGCGAGGAAAAACCGATCCTGCCGATCGACCTGCTCGCGCGGCCGGTGATCGCGCTATCGGCGATCGGTGCCTATACGGCATTCACCGCCTCGATGACGCTGCTGCTGTCGACGCCGTTCCGGTTGCAGCACGGTTATGGCTTCAGCGCGGCCGAGGTCGGCGCGGCGATCGCGCCCTGGCCGCTCACCAACATGATCGTCGCGCCGCTCGCCGGCTGGCTGTCCGACCGGGTGCCGGCGGGGCTGCTCGGCGGGATCGGCATGGCGGTGTCGATCGTCGCGCTGCTGCTGATCGCGACCCTGCCCGCCGATGCCGCCTATTTCGACATCGCGTGGCGGATGGCGTTGTGCGGCTCGGGGTTCGGCCTGTTCCTGCCGCCCAATGCCCGGCTCATCATCGGCTCCGCCCCGCGCGAGCGCGCCGCGGCGGCGGGCGGCCTCGTCGGCACGGTGCGGCTGGTCGGGCAGACGACGGGCGCGACGCTGGTCGCGGCGCTGCTCGCGATGAACGTCGGCGCGGGAATGGCGCCGCCGCTGGTCGCCGCGGGCCTCGCTCTGGTTGCCGGCCTGTGCAGCCTCGCCCGGCTGCGCCCGTCGATCCGCAATCCATCGAGCGACGAGGCGGAGGACGAGCAACCGGGGACGCAGGTGTCGCGGTGAGTCTTCCCCTTCCAGCCGACCGGCGACATGTCCGCAACCGTTCGTGCTGAGCCTGTCGAAGCACGATGAGACTCACCTGCCCTTCGACAGGCTCAGGGCGAACGGAAGGACGAAGGCCACGTCGGCCGGTCAAAACACAGCCCGCGCCGTCTCCTCGCCCATCATCCGCTGCCGCACCAGCGGGATCGCCGGGCCGCCATAGCTCAGGAACTGGTCGTGGAACGCCTTCCACGCCTTGCGGCCGCCGCGGGTGGCGGTCCAGTCGTCGCGCAGTTTTCGGATCATCAGCTTGCCGAGCGTATAGTTGAAATAGGCCGGATCATAGGTGCCGCGCGCCGCCTGCTGGCGCGAATTGCCCTCGTCCTGATAGCATTGCTCGCGGAACATCTTGAGGCTCTGCTCTTGCGTCATGCCGCGCGCATGCATGCCGATCGCCGACAGGAAGCGGCAGTCGCGCAGCAGCGCGTTGCTGATCTGGCCGATATGCGTCTCGGGATCGCCGTTATCGAGGCCCGCTTCCCACATCATCTCCTCGGCATAATGCGCCCAGCCCTCGGCGAAGGCATAGCCGACGAACACCCGGCCGAACATCGACTTGGACCGGTTGGCGTGGAGGAACTGGAGGAAATGCCCCGGCATCACCTCGTGCACCGAGGTGAACAGCAGATCCTTCCTGCCCGGCACGAAGGCGTCCTGCGTCTTCTTGTCCCACGACGGATCGGGCGGCGAGATGTAATAGACCGACGGCACGTTCTTCTCATACGGACCGGCGGGATCGATATAGGCCGAGTTCTGGCGGTTGTAGGGCGGGCTTTCCTCGACCTTCGCTTCCTCGGTGCCGGGAATCGTGACGAGGTCCTTGGCGACCACGAAGGCGCGCAACGTCGGGATCTGTCGCCGCGCCTCCGCCACCGGGCCGTCGGCCGACTTGTTGGCGTTCATCTTTTCGATGCAAGCCGGAATCGTCTGGCCGGGCGCGAACTGCTTGCAGGCGGCGGCGAGCGCATCCTGGTTGCGCTTGAGGTCGGCGCGGCCCGCCGCCTCCAGCGTCGCGAGCGACGCGTCGACGCCCTCGGTGGCGCGTACCATCCGCTGGAAGCGATCGGCGCCGAGCGCGAAATCGCCCGTCGCGGTGCCGCGCTGCGCCGCGAGCCAGCTGGCGAGTTCGCGCACCGCCTTGCTCGCCCCCTCCGAGGAGGTCATGAGTTGCGCCTGCAAGGCCGGATCGCGGACGTCCGCGAACGCCTTGCGCGCGTCGCCGACGTAATAATCCGCGAAGCCGTTGAACCCGGCGACGCCGTAGTCGATGAACGATCGCGGCATCGGCGTCTTTAGATTGGCGCGGATCGCCTGCGCCGCCGCCGGCACCCGCCCGAAGAAGGCGATCAGCGCCTTCAGCCGGGTCGGCGCGTCGGCATAGGGTCGGGCGATATAGACGTTAGGGTCGAGCCCGCCGCCGACATAATAGGCCGGGTTGCTATGCGGCTGGTCGGCATCCTCGAGCCAGAACAGCTTCCCCTCGGCGACCCGGATCAGATAGTCGCGTTCGAACCGCTCGTCGGGGCTGAGATCGGCATCGCCGAACGCGCGGGCGCGGTCGATGGCGTGGTGGAGGAAGGCGGACTGGCGTTGCAGCCCGGCGCCGCTCCAGTCGGGCAACTGGCCGTCGAAATCGTGGCGGCCCTGATAGACCGCATTGGCCGGATCGAGCTTGAACCAGCCCTCGATGAAGCCGTCGCGGAATTGCGCGAAGCCGTTGCTGTGCGCCGGTTGCGCCGCCGCGCTCTCGTTGGTCGCGGAGGGCGCGCCGCCCGAACAGCCTGCTACGGCGAGCGCAAGCAGCGAGGCCGCCACGAAGATACGCATAACCTGATCCCCTGATTCGTGTTTCGCCGCGATGCTGGCATCCGGCCGTCGCGAACGCCAGCCCGGGCGAGGAACGGCCCGCGGCGCGCCACGTTGACCGCGCTGACACTACGAGAGGACGGTTTCATGCCCTACGTCAAAACGCGCGACGGCACCGACATCTACGTCAAGGATTGGGGATCGGGCCGCCCGGTCATCCTGCTGCACGGCTGGCCCTTGTCATCCGACAGCTGGGACCCGCAGATGATGGCGCTCGCCGACGCCGGTTTCCGGGCGATCGCCTACGACCGCCGCGGTTTCGGCCGGTCGGGCCAGCCGTGGAGCGGCTATGACTATGACACGCTCGCCGACGATCTCGCCGACGTGATGGCGGCGACCGGCGCCGATACCGACGCCACGCTCGTCGGCTTCTCGATGGGCGGCGGCGAGGTCGCGCGCTACATGAGCCGCCACGGCGGCAAAGGCGTGATCGCCGCGGCGCTGGTCGCCTCGGTCGTGCCGTACATGTTGAAGACCGAGGACAATCCGCACGGCACGCCCGAGGACAAGCTCGCCGAGATCGGCGAGAACATCCAGAAGGACCGCGCGCATTTCTTCCGCGACACTTTCTTCAAGCAATTCTTCGGCGTCGGCGTGATCAGCCATCCGGTCAGCGACGACGTGCTCGACTGGGCGACGACCACCGCGTTGCAGGCGGGGCTCAAGCCGACGCTCGCCTGCGCAGAGGCGTTCGGCCATACCGACTTCCGTCCCGACCTCGCGTCGTTCAACGTCCCGACGCTGATCATCCATGGCACCTCCGACCAGACGGTACCGATCGACGCGGCCGGCCGTCCCGCCTCGCTCGGCATCGCGAACAGCCAGCTCGTCGAATATGACGGCGCGCCGCACGGTCTGTTCGCCACGCACGGCGATCGCCTGACCAACGACCTGCTGACCTTCCTCGGCCGGTAACGGCTGGCATCCTGCCGGCCGCTCCATTATCCACCCTCGCGGGCGCCCGACGGCGCCCGCTTCATCATCATGGCGGGGATGCGTTGCGTGACCGATCCTGAAATCTACCCGATCACCGGCGACTGGACCAACGCCAGCCTCGACCCCAAGAAATACGAAGACCTCTACGAAGCCGCGGCGAGCAGCCCGGGCAGCTTCTGGCTCGATCAGGCGACCAAGCGGCTCGACTGGATCACGGCGCCGACGATCGGCGGCGACTGGTCGTTCGCCAAGGCCGACTTTCACATCAAATGGTTCGCGGATGGCGAACTCAACGTCGCAGCGAATTGCATCGACCGTCATCTCGCCAAGTACGGCGATACCGTCGCGATCATCTGGGAACCCGACGAGCCGTCTGAAGAGCCGAGGCGCATCACCTATCGCCAGCTCCATGACGAGGTTGGCCGTTTCGCTAACGTGCTCAAGGCGCATGGCGTCGGCAAGGGCGACCGCGTCACGCTCTACATGCCGATGATCCCCGAGGCGGCCTATGCCGCGCTCGCCTGTGCGCGGATCGGCGCGATCCATTCGGTCGTGTTCGGCGGATTCTCCGCCGATGCGCTTGCCGGCCGGATCGAGGATTGCGGGTCGAAGATCGTCATCACCGCCGACGAAGGCCGTCGCGGCGGCAAGAGGATCAAGCTCAAGGCGTGCGTCGACGAAGCCGCCGCGCGCGCGCCGACGCTGGAGACGGTCATCGTCGTCAAGGCGACCGGTGCCGAGGTGGCGATGGGGCCGCGCGACATCTGGTATCACGAGGCCGCCGCCGGCGTCGGCAGCGACTGCCCGGCGGAGACGATGGCGGCGGAAGACCCGCTGTTCATCCTCTATACCAGCGGTTCGACCGGCAAGCCGAAGGGCGTTCTCCACACCTCCGCCGGCTATCTCCTATGGGCGGATTTCACCTTCAAGATCGCGTTCGATTACAAGCCGGGGCAGGTCTTCTGGTGCGCCGCCGATATCGGCTGGGTCACCGGCCATACCTATCTGCTCTACGGCCCGCTCTCCAACGGCGGTACGACATTGATGTACGAAGGGCTGCCGACCTGGCCCGACGCCAGCCGCATCTGGCATGTGGTCGACCGCCACAAGGTCCATACGCTGTTCACCGCGCCCACCGCGCTGCGCGCGCTGATGAAGGAGGGCGACGACTTCGTCCGCAAGACCGATCGGTCGTCGCTCAAGCTGCTCGGCTCGGTCGGCGAACCGATCAATCCGGAGGCGTGGCGCTGGTATCACGACGTCGTCGGCGAAGGCCGCGCGCCGATCGTCGACGCCTGGTGGCAGACCGAGACCGGCGGGATCATGATCGCCCCCCTGCCCGGCGCGGTGCCGATGAAGCCGGGGTCCGCCTCGAAACCGCTGCCCGGCGTCGTGCCGCAGCTCGTCGACGACAAGGGAACAGTGCTGACCGGCGCGGCGCAGGGCAATCTGTGCATCACGCAGAGCTGGCCCGGCCAGATGCGCGGCGTGTGGGGCGATCAGGATCGCTTCTTCCAGACCTATTTCACCACCTACGAGGGCAAATATTTCACCGGCGACGGCTGCCGCCGCGACGGCGGCGGCTATTATTGGATCACCGGCCGGGTCGACGACGTCATCAACGTCTCGGGCCATCGCATGGGGACTGCCGAGGTCGAGAGCGCGCTGGTGCTGCACGAGGCGGTCGCCGAGGCGGCGGTGGTCGGCATGCCGCACGAGGTGAAGGGTCAGGGCATCTACGCCTATGTGACGCTCAACGCCGGGCGGGAGGGCGACGAGGCGTTGCGCAGCGCATTGGTGGCCTGGGTGCGGCAGGAGATCGGCCCGATCGCCAGCCCCGACAAGCTGCAATTCGCGCCGGCCTTGCCCAAGACGCGCTCGGGCAAGATCATGCGCCGCATCCTGCGCAAGATCGCCGAGGGCGACGTGACCGCGCTGGGCGACACCTCGACGCTGGCGGACCCGGCGGTGGTCGACGATCTGGTGGCGAACCGCATCGTCTGATCGTCCTTGACCGGGAGGGGAGCGGGTTGCCCTCTCCTCCCGCCCCCTTTAGGCACGCCGCCAAAGGGGGACGGATCGATGACCTTCGCGAGCAGGATCGGATGGATCGTCGTCGCGCTGATCGGCGCCGGCGCCCTCGCGGTGGTGGCGACCGCCCGCGGCGAGACCGTCAATGCGGTGTGGATCGTCGTCACGGCGGTCTCGGTCTATCTGATCGCCTATCGCTTCTATTCGCTCTATCTCGCCAAGGTCGTGGTCGGCATCGATCCGGCGCGCCCCACCCCGGCGCAGCGCCACCCCGACGGGCTCGACTTCGTCCCGACCGACCGTCGCGTGCTGTTCGGCCACCATTTCGCCGCGATCGCCGGTGCGGGGCCGCTGGTCGGCCCGGTGCTCGCGGCGCAGATGGGGTATCTGCCGGGCATGTTGTGGATCCTCGCCGGCGTCGTGCTGGCGGGCGCCGTGCAGGACTTCATGGTGCTGTTCCTGTCGATGCGGCGCGACGGCCGCTCGCTCGGCGAACTGATCCGGATGGAGATGGGGGCGGTGCCGGGGACGATCGCCTTGTTCGGTGCGTTCATGATCATGATTATCATTCTGGCGGTGCTGGCGCTGATCGTCGTGCGCGCGCTCGCCGACAGCCCCTGGGGGATGTTCACCGTCGCCGCGACGATCCCGCTCGCGATCCTGATGGGCGTCTATACCCGCTGGATCCGGCCCGGCCGGATCGGCGAAGTCTCGTTGCTCGGCCTCGTCGGGCTGATCCTCGCGATCGTCTACGGCCAGAACGTCGCCGCCTCGACCAGTCTGGCGCCGTGGTTCACCTATACGCCGGTGCAGCTCTGCTGGATCCTGATCGGCTATGGCGCGGTCGCCGCGCTGCTCCCCGTGTGGCTGCTGCTCGCGCCGCGCGACTATCTGTCGACCTTCCTCAAGATCGGCGCTATCGCCGCGCTGGCGATCGGCATCGTCGTCGTCGCGCCGCCGATGCGCATGCCGGCGCTGACCCGGTTCGTCGACGGCAGCGGCCCGGTCTGGTCGGGTTCGCTCTTCCCCTTCCTGTTCATCACCATCGCCTGCGGTGCGGTGTCGGGCTTCCATGCGCTGATCGCCAGTGGCACCACCCCCAAGCTGATCGCCAGCGAGGGCGATGCGCGCTTCATCGGTTATGGTGCGATGCTGATGGAGAGCTTCGTCGCGATCATGGCGCTGGTCGGTGCGTCGATCATCGATCCCGGCGTCTATTTCGCGATGAACAGCCCCGCCGCGGTCGTCGGCACCGACCCGGCCAGCGCCGCCGCGGCGGTATCGGCGATGGGCTTCGCGATCACGCCCGAGACGATCGCCGCCACCGCCCGCGACGTCGGCGAGAAGACGATCATCAGCCGCGCCGGCGGCGCGCCGACGCTCGCGGTCGGCATGGCGCAGATCTTCAGCCATCTGATCGGCGGGCGCGCGATGATGGCCTTCTGGTATCATTTCGCGATCCTGTTCGAGGCCTTGTTCATCCTGACCGCGGTCGACGCCGGCACCCGCGCCGGCCGGTTCATGTTGCAGGACGTGATCGGCCTCGCGGTGCCGCGCTTCCGCAACTCGACCTCGTTCGTCCCGGGGCTGATCGCCACCGCCTTGTGCGTCGCGGCCTGGGGCTTCTTCCTGTATCAGGGCGTCACCGATCCGCTCGGCGGGGTGAACACCTTGTGGCCGCTGTTCGGCATCTCGAACCAGATGCTCGCCGCGGTGGCGCTGGTGCTTGCCACCGTCGTGCTGTTCCGGATGAAGCGCGCGCGTTATGCCTGGGTGACGATCCTGCCGGCGACGTGGCTGGTGCTGTGCACGGTGACCGCCAGCCTGCTCAAGCTCTTCTCCGGCGATCCGAAGGTCGGCTTCCTCGCCCACGCCCGCCGCTTCGCCGACGCGGCGGCGCGCGGCGAGACGCTGGCACCCGCCAAGTCGCTCGGCGAGATGGGGCGGATCGTGATGAACGACCGGATCGACGCGGCGCTCTGCGCGCTGTTCCTCGCGGTGGTGGTGTCGGTCATCGGCTATGGCATACGCACCTGCCTGATCGCGCGCCGTCTCGACGCGCCGAGCGTCAGCGAGATTCCCGCGCTGGCAGTGGCAGCGGAATGAACGTCGGGACGATCCTGCGTGGCATCGCCGAAACCGGCCGTTTGATGGTCGGCGTGCCGTCCTATCGCACCTATGTGGCGCATATGGCGGCGGCGCACCCCGATGCGCCGGTGATGAGCGAGGCGGCCTTCTTCCGCAACCGGCAGGAAGCCCGCTATGGCGGACGCAACGGCGGTCGCTGCTGCTGACGTTAAGCGCGACCGCCGGGCGGATCAGCCCAACAGGGCGAACGTCACCGCGCAGATCGACAGCGCCGCACCGCTCGCGCAGCACAGGATGCCGAAGCCGCATTGGCACAAGGTCGGCTGATACCGGTCCATAGCACCTCTCCTCAACGTCGCTCTTCCGGCGACGAACAGAGGCTAACACAGGCCGATCCGGATGCAATAGGCGTCAGCGCCGTGGACGCGCCTCTTCCGCGTCGAGCGCCGTCGAAAGGGTGTCAACCATGCCGGCAAGCGCAAGCCGCTCCTCGACGGTAAGCGCGCCGAACACGCCGTTGATGAGCTCGTGGCGCAGCGGTTCGGTCTCGCCGATCACCCGCCGCCCCTCGTCGGTGATCGACACCTGTTTGACGCGCCGGTCCCGCTCGTCGGGCGTGCGCATCACCAACCCGTCGCGTTCGAGCCCGTCGATCGCCTCGGTCACCGTCCGCGGCGCGTAATCGAAGAAGTCGGCGATGTCCGCCGCGCGCGACGGCCCCCGCTTGTACAGGAACAGCAGCAATTTGGTCCGCGCCAGCGACGCGCCCTGCTCCGCCATCCGCCGGTTCATCAGACGCTGCATCCGGAAGAAAAGCCGGAACAGCTCGGCGGCAAGGGGTTCGCAATCAGACATATGTGAGGACCCTCATTAAATGGTCTTGCACAATGCTGCAAGTGCGAGCATCACGACGCCGATCCAAGCAAGAAGATGAAGCTGATGGCCGAAAACGAGCAAAATCGGGATGATAGCGCCGAATCGCAGGGCGACTCGGACCAGGCGCGAAGCAAGCCTTCGCCGCTCAAGAACCCGCGGGTGCGGATCATCCTGCTGATCGTGATCGCCGTCGCGGTGATCGGCGGCGTCTTGTGGTACGTGCGCTACCAAAGTGTCGGCAAGTTCATGCAGGGCACCGACGACGCCTATATCCAG
This sequence comes from Sphingomonas sp. GW821-FHT04B01, assembly GCF_059420425.1. NCBI lineage: Bacteria > Pseudomonadati > Pseudomonadota > Alphaproteobacteria > Sphingomonadales > Sphingomonadaceae > Sphingomonas > Sphingomonas sp. GW821-FHT04B01. The sequence goes on from NZ_JBWKTR010000002.1 coordinate 379,607, forward strand.
GCGGATGCGGTAACGATCTCGCCCAAGGTGTCGGGCTATGTCGACAAGGTGTTCGTCGCCGACAACCAGCAGGTGAAGGCCGGCACGCCGCTCCTCCAGATCGACGCGCGCGACTATAACGCGCAGGCGGCGCAGGTGGAGGCGCAGATCGATGTCGCCCGCGCCAATGCCGAGGGCGTGCGCGCGCAGATCCGCGAACAACAGGCGGCGATCGACAAGGCTCACTCGGACCTTAGCGCGGCGCGCAGCGATGCCGCCTTCGCGCATGCCGAGGTCGTCCGCTACCAGCCGCTCGCCGCCTCCGGTGCCGAAACGCGTGAAAAGCTGTCGCAGCTGCTGAACCAGGCGCGTCAGGCGGATGCGCAGGTCGCCTCGGCGCAGGCCGCGCTGACCAGCGCGACGCGCCGCGTCGGCACGTTGCAGGCGCAGGTCCAGCAGGCGAACGCGCAGGGCGAGGCCAGCCGCGCGCAGCTCGCCGCCGCCAAGGTCAACGTCGGTGCGACGATCCTGCGGGCCAGTATCGATGGCCGCGTCGGCGACAAGACGGTGCGCATCGGCCAATTCGCCCAGGCCGGTACCCGGCTGATGTCGATCGTTCCGGTGCAGCAGATCTACGTCGAGGCGAATTTCAAGGAAACGCAGCTCGGCCTGATGCGCGTCGGCCAGCCGGTCACGCTGGACGTGGACGCGCTGCCCGGTGTCGAGATCCACGGCCGCGTCGAGAGCGTCTCGCCGGGCACCGGTGCGCAATTCTCGCTGCTGCCGCCGCAGAATGCGACCGGCAATTTCACCAAGATCGTTCAGCGCGTACCCGTCCGCATCGCGCTCGACGCGGGGCCCGAAACGCGCAAGCTGCTGGTTCCCGGCATGTCGGTCGACGTGACGGTCGATACCCGTTCCGCCAAGGGCAGCGTGCAGCGCATCCGCGACGAGCAGGACCAGCATAACGAGCGGCGCGGCCGATGAGCGCGGCCGCCGCTCCTGCGGCTCAGGGCAATCGGGCGCGGGCCGCCACGCCCGAACGCGCCGATCTCGCCGCTTGGCTGGCGGTGGCGGCGGGCAGCCTCGGCGCGCTGATGGCGACGCTCGACATCTCGATCGTCAATTCGGCGCTGCCGGTGATCCAGGGCGAGATCGGCGCGAGCGGCACCGAGGGTACGTGGATCGCTACCTCCTATCTTGTTGCCGAGATCATCATCATCCCGCTCTCCGCCTGGCTTGAGCGCGTGCTCGGCCTGCGGACCTTCCTGCTGATCGCATCGATCCTGTTCACCGCCTTTTCGGTGGTCTGCGGCCTGTCGACGACGCTGACGATGATGATCATCGGCCGCGCCGGCCAGGGCATCACCGGCGGCGCGCTGATCCCGACCGCGATGACGATCATCGCGACGCGACTGCCGCGCTCGCAACAGCCGATCGGCACCGCGCTGTTCGGCGTCACCGCGATCCTGGGGCCGGTGCTCGGGCCGCTGATCGGCGGCTATCTCACCGAGAACGTCAGCTGGCATTACGCCTTCTTCCTCAACGTCCCCGTCGGCGCGGTACTTCTGGTGCTGCTCCTCGTCGGCCTGCCGCACCAGAAGCCGCATCTTCGCGAATTGCTCAAGGCGGACTGGCTCGGCATCGCCGGCCTCGCACTGGGTCTTGGTGGCCTCACCGTCGTTCTCGAAGAGGGACAGCGCGAGCAATGGTTCCAGTCGGCGCTGATCATCAAGCTGACCGTGCTCACCGTCTTCGGGCTCGCGATGCTGTTCGCCGGGCAGTTCATTGCCGAAAAGCCGGTGGTCAAGCTGCGCCTGCTGATCGACCGTCAGTTCGGCAGTGTCGCGATCATGGGGCTGGTACTCGGCATGGTGCTGTACGGCAGCAGCTATGTCATCCCGCAGTTCCTCGCGGCGATCGCCGACTATAACGCGCTGCAATCGGGCAAGGTGGTGCTGCTCAGCGGCATTCCCAGCCTGTTGATGATGCCGCTGGTGCCGCTGATGATCCGCCATCTCGACATCCGCGTCGCGGTCGCCTCCGGGCTGCTGCTGATGGCGCTGAGCTGCCACCTCGACACGACGCTGACCGCGCAATCGGTGGGAAGTGCCTTCACCGATTCTCAATTGCTGCGCGGCGTCGGCACGATCCTCGGCTTCGTCTTCCTCAACCAGGCGGCGATCGCCTCGGTGCGGCCAGAGGAAGCCGGCGATGCCGCCGGCCTGTTCAGCGCGGCGCGCAATATCGGCGGTTCGTTCGCACTCGCCGGCATCGCCACCTTGCAGGACCAGCGGAGCTATCTGCACAGCCGGCGGATTGACGAAGTGCTCAACGCCAATTCGGTCGCGCTGCAGGATTATCTCGCCGCCACCGGCCGGTCGCTCGGTGGCGCCGCCACCGCGATCCAGTCGCTTGGCGGCACGATCCAGCGCGAGGCGCTGGTGATGACCTATAACGACCTGTTCTGGCTCCTGTCGGTCGGCATCTGCTGCGTCGTGCCGCTCGTCCTGTTCCTCCGCCCGCTGCCGCAGGGCGGCCCCGTTGCGATGCATTGAGGCGATGATGCAAATTCTCCGCTCCCCTTCCCTTCTGCTGATCCCGGCATTGGCGCTCGGCGCCTGTACGGTCGGCCCGAATTACGCCGGTCCGCCCAGGACGCTCGCCGACACCGCCGCCCCCGCCGGTTTCAAGCGCGGCGGCCCGCTCGCCTCGCCGGCGGCGCCGGGCGTCGCAGCCTGGTGGACGCAGCTCAACGATCCGCTGCTCACCGAGCTCGAGACGCAGGCGCTCGCCGCCAACCCGAACGTTGCGGTGGCGACGGCACGGCTGCGGCAGGCGCGCGCCTCGCTGCGGCTGGAGCGCGCCAATCAGGCACCGAGTGCGAATGCCTCGGCCGTTTATTTGCACGCCCGCATTCCCGGTTTCGACTTCGGCGGCACGAGCGGCAGCGACACCGGCGCCAGCGCGGTCGACGTCTACAACCTCGGCTTCGACGCGAGCTGGGAGGTCGATCTGTTCGGTGGCCGCCGCCGCTCGGTCGAGGCCGCACGGGCGCAGGCCGAGGCGGCAGAGGCGAACGTCGCCGATGCGCAGGTCAGCCTCACCGCCGACGTCGCTCAGGCCTATGTCAATCTGCGCGACGTCCAGCGCCGCATCGCCTTGGCGCGCGACGCGGCGCGGATGCAGCAGCAGATGCTCACGCTTACCCAGCAGCGGTTCGGGCAAGGCGCCGCCTCCGATCTCGATGTCGAGCGGCTGCGTGGCCAGGTTGAGTCGACCAACGGCCAGATCGTGCCGCTTCAGGCCGAGCTCGAAAGCTACCTCAACGCGCTGGCGGTCCTGACCGGGCAGGAGCCAGGCGCCCTCGATGCGCGACTGAGCCCGATCGGCGCAGTGCCGTTGCCCCCCGCCGCGGTCGCGGTCGGCGATCCCGCAGCCTTGCTTCAGCGCCGTCCGGACATTCGCGCGGCCGAGCGCCAATTGGCGCAGCGCACCGCGCAGGTCGGCGTCGCCGACGCGGCGCGCTTCCCGCGGCTCAACATCCTCGGGCTGATCGGCCTCGGCGGAACCAAGCTCTCCGACATCAGCCCGGACAAGCTGGTCGGCCTCGCCGCGCCGATGCTGCAATGGAATTTCCTCGACTTCGGTCGCAACCGCGCGCGGATCAATCAGGCCGAGGGCCAGCGCGACGAGGCCGAGGCGCAATATCGCGGCACCGTGCTCGGCGCGCTGAAGGATGCGGAGGATGCCCTCTCCCGCTTCGGCCATCGCCGCGAGACGGTCGCCAGCCTGTTGCGCAGCAAGGCGAGCGCCGATCGTGCCGCCGATCTGATGCAGCAACGCTTCCGCGCCGGCACCGCGACGTTGATCGACACGCTCGACGCCGAACGGCAACGGGTTGCCGCCGAACAGAATCTGTCGGCGGGCACGGCGGGGCTGACCGGCGACTTCATCGCCTTGCAGAAAGCGCTCGGCCTGGGCTGGGGGGCAGCGCCGCCAGCGGTGTGATCCGATTTGCAATATGTTGATCTTGCGGCCGGATTCTGGAAGAGGACCGTATACGCGTCGCGATCGTCGCGCTGGGAAACAAGCCGATGAGCATCGTCGTACGGACCCTTTCCGATCAGGTCTTCGAAATCGTCCGCGAACGGATCGTCGATGGATCGATCCGCGCCGAAGCGCCGATCCGGCAGGATGCGCTCGCCGCGGAATTGGGGGTCAGCAAGATCCCGCTGCGCGAGGCGCTCGTCCGGCTCGAACACGAAGGGCTGATCCACAGCCAGGCGAACCGCGGCTATTCGGTGCGTGCGCTATCGGCGGAACAGGCGGATGAGATCTATGCGCTGCGCCTGGCGATCGAGCCGCGCGCCGCGGCGATCGGTGCAGCGGAGGCGGATGGCGACGACCGCAGCTATGCGACGACCTCACTTGCCGCGCTCGAAGAGGCGCGTGGCGCCGCGCCGACCGAGATCGCGGTGCGCCATCGCCGCTTCCACGTCGCGCTGGTGCGGCCCGGCGACCGCATGCTGACGACCCAGCTGATCGAGCGGCTGGCGATGCTCGCCGAACGTTATGTCATCGCGCATCTGGAGCCTGCCGGCCGGTTCGCGCGTGCCGACCGCGAACATCGCGATTTGCTTGCCGCCTGGCTCGACGGCGACGGCGACACGGTCGAGCAGCTCATGATCCAGCATCTCGAACTGACCCGCGCCGATCTGCAGGCCGAGCTGCAACACCTGCGCAGCCGATAGATCTGCGCCGCGACGGCGCTTACGCAATCTGCAATGTCATTGGCTGGAGATCCCGCGGGATCGATCCGGCTCGCCCGTCCCGAGCGAATGAAATGGTCGGGGCGACAGGATTCGAACCTGCGACCCCCACACCCCCAGTGTGATGCGCTACCAGGCTGCGCTACGCCCCGACCGAGGGACCGTCAGCACATGGCCATCGATCCCGGAGCGGGGCCTGTAGGCGGGTCCGCCGGGGGATGCAAGCGGCCTTTATCGATGCTGCGCCGGGAAGAGCCGTTGCAGCGGCGCAACATTGCGCGCCGCCCTAACCGATGCTAGCGCGCGGATTATCTTGTGCGGAGGATTTCCCCCGCCGATCAGCCATGCACGGATACGATGTTGATCTCTCCAGCTTATGCCCAGACCGCCGGCAGCGCCGCTGATGCCGGCGGGTACGCCTCGCTCATCAGCTTCGCGCCGCTGCTTCTCATCTTCATCGTCTTTTACTTCCTGATGATTCGCCCGCAGCAGACCCGCATGAAGGCGCTGCAGCAGGCCGTGGCCGCGGTGAAGAAGGGCGACAGCGTCGTCACCGCCGGCGGTGTGATGGGCAAGGTCACCAAGGTCGAGGATGCGTTCGTCGAAATCGAGATCGCGCCGAATACCCGCATCCGGGTCGTCAAGGCGACGCTCGCCGAGGTGACCGGCCTCAACACGAAGCCGGCGAACGACTGATGCTCGACTTTCCGCGCTGGAAGGTAGCGTCGATCTGGGCGGTGCTCGCGCTGCTCTGCGCGCTGTCGATCCCCAGCTTCCTGCCCGAGTCCGTCACCAACAGCTGGCCGTTCCACCCGCGCATCAACAAGGGCCTCGACCTTGCGGGCGGCAGCTATCTGATGCTCGAGGCGGATACGCAGGATCTCGCGAACACGCGGATCGAGGCGATGCGCGAACAGATCCAGGGCACGATGCGCAACGGCACGCCGCGGATCGACATCGGCGACGTCTCGACGCGCAACAACCAGATCAGCTTCATGCTGCGCGACCCCAGCCAGGTCGATGCCGCGCGCGAGCGGCTGCTCGGCATCACCGGTGGCGGCGCGGGGATGACCGGCCAGCGCGAATGGGACATCCAGGTCGTCGATTCGAGCCGGTTCGTGCTCTCGCCGACGCAGGCCGGCCTGCAGCAGGCGATCAAGACGGCGATGGAAGACGCCACCGACGTCGTCCGCAAGCGCATCGACGCGCTCGGCACGCGCGAACCGACCATCGTCCGCCAGGGCGACAACCGCATCCTCGTCCAGGTGCCGGGCCTGCAAAATCCGCAGGCGCTGAAGGATCTGCTCGGCAAGACCGCCAAGCTCGAATTCAAGCTGGTCGATCAGACGGTCACCAACCCGGCGGATCTCGTCAAGGGCATCGCCCCGATCGGCAGCCAGATCCTGCCCTATCCGAAAAACCCGTCAGGCGTGCCCTTCATCGCCGTCAAACGCTCGGTGATGATCTCGGGCGACCAGCTCGCCGACGCACGCCAAGCGTTCGATCAGCAGACCAACCAGCCCAACGTCCAGATCACGTTCAACGCGGCGGGCGGCAACCGGTTCGCGCGCGTGACGCAGGCCAATGTCGGCAAGCCGTTCGCGATCATCGTCGACAATCAGGTCGTCACCGCGCCGAACATCGAGACCGCGATCCTCGGCGGCTCGGCGGTCATCAACGGCGGGTTCACCGTCGACAGCGCCAACCAGCTCGCGATCGCGCTGCGTTCGGGCAAGCTGGCGATCAACCTCAAGGTCATCGAGGAATCGACCGTCGGCCCCGACCTCGGCGCGGATTCGGTGCGGGCCGGCATCCTCGCCTGCTCGGTCGCGGTCGCGCTGGTCGTCGCCTTCATGTTCCTTACCTATGGCCGGTTCGGCCTCTATGCGAACATCGCCGTCGTCATCAACGTGTTCGTCATTCTCGGCGTGCTGGCGCTGCTCAACGGCACGCTGACGCTGCCGGGCATCGCCGGCTTCGTCTTGACGATCGGCACGGCGGTAGACGCCAACGTGCTCATCAACGAACGTATCCGCGAGGAACGCCGGCGCGGACGTTCGGTCGTCCAGGCGGTCGAACTCGGCTACAAGGAAGCCAGCCGGACGATCTTCGAGGCCAATATGACGCATGCCATTTCGGGCATCATCATGTTCGCGCTGGGCTCCGGTCCGGTGAAGGGCTTCGCGGTCGTGCTGCTGATCGGCATCGCCACCTCGGTCTTCACCGCCGTCACCTTCACGCGCATGCTCGTCGCGCAGTGGATCCGGCGCGAGAAGCCCAAGACGATCAACATCTGAGGCGAAAGGCCAAGACATGCGCCTCCTGAAAATCGTACCCGACAACACCAACATCGACTTCGTCCGGCTGCGCGGCCTCGCCTTCGGGCTGACGCTGCTGCTGAGCGTGATCGCGGTCGGGTTGACCGTCTACAAGGGCCTCAACTTCGGCGTCGACTTCGTCGGCGGCCTGATGATCGAGGAGAAGTTCGCCAGCCCGCCCGATCAGAACAAGGTGCGTTCGGTGATCGACGGCCTCGGCGTCGGTGAAGCCGCGTTGCAGCAGCAGGGCGGTCCGCAGACGCTGATCATCCGCCTGCCGGTGCAAGAAGGTGCGGACGAAGGTGCGACCAACGCCGTCGTGAAGAAGGTGGAAACCGCGCTGGCACGCGCCTTCCCCGGGGCGACGTTCAGCCGTTATTCGACCGTGTCCGGCAAGGTGTCCGGCGAGCTGATCCGCAACGGCGTGCTCGCGGTCGTGCTCGCGGTGCTCGGCATCGGCCTGTTCGCGATCCTGCGCTTCGAATGGCAGTTCGGCGTTTCCACCATCGTCGCGATCGTCCACGATCTGCTAATGACGGTCGGCTTCTTCGCCCTGTCGCGGTTCGAGTTCGACCTCAACATCATCGCCGCGGTGCTGACCATCATCGGCTATTCGATCAACGACAAGATCGTCATCGACGATCGCATCCGCGAGAACATGCGCCGCTATCGCAAGATGGACATGCGCGAGATCATCAACCTGTCGGTCAACGAAACGCTGCCGCGCACCGTTATGACCTCGGTGACGATCCTGCTCGCGCTCGTCGCAATGCTGCTGCTCGGCGGCCACGTGCTGCGCGGCTTCACCGCCGCGATGATCCTCGGCATCGTCGTCGGTACCTATTCGTCGATCTACGTGTCGTCGTCGCTGCTCATCACGCTCGGTCTTCGTGCCGAGCCGACCGGCGGCGACAAGCCGACCCGCGGCGTCGCCGACAATGCGGAGCGCGTCGGCCCGCGCGAGGGCTGAGGCGATGCGGATGCAGGCAGACGCGCAGACCGGCGGCCCGATCGTCCGCGGCTTCGTTGGCAGTGGGTATCGCGTCGACGACGAGCATGTGGCACGCGCTCTGCTGATGACGCATGAGACGGCGGTCGAATGGACCCCGCCGGCGCTTTCGGTGCTCGGCGAGGATGCGTTGCAGTTGCTGATCGACGCCGCTCCGGAGTTCATCCTGATCGGCACCGGGGCGACGTTGGTGCGGCCGCCGGTCGCGCTGGTCAGCGCGCTCGAGGATCGCGGGATCGGCGTCGAGGCGATGGATAGCCGTGCCGCCGCGCGCGCCTGGGGCGTGCTGCGTGGCGAGGGGCGCGTGATCGGTGCGGCGCTCTACCCGCTAGACGCCTGACGCGTCCGGATCGTCCTGCGCCGGCCGTGGCGAACGAGCCCGCGTAGATGATCGACCAAGGCGGCGGTATTCGCCTCCCAGGTGAAGGCCGACGCGGTGGCGCGCACCGCCTTCGGCTCCGGCGGCGCCGCGAGCAGGTCGGCAATCGCCACGGCGAACGATGCCGGATCGCGGTGCGCGATGCGCCCGGCGGCGCGTGAGGCCACGACCTCGCGTGCACCACCCGCATCGGAGATGACGATCGGCGTCCCGCAGGCGAGCGCCTCCAGCCATGCGTTGGCCAGCCCCTCGGACGTGGAGGCCAGCGCCATGACGTCCGCCGCCGCACAGATCGCCGGAAGTTCGCCGTGCGGCACCGCACCGAGCAGGTGCAGGCGATCCGCACATCCCAATTCGTCGGCCAGAGCCAGCAGCCGCGCGCGCTCCGGTCCATCGCCTGCAATCGCCAATGCGACTCCCGGCAAGGCCGCCACGGCCCGGAGCACCAGATCGTGGCCCTTGCGTGAAATCAGCGCGCCGAGCGACAGCACCAGCGGCCCCGTCAGCCCCAGCGCCGTCCTCGCGGCCGGGCGGTCCGCGACCGGCCGGAACCGTGCCAGATCCACGCCGGTGAGATGAACGCGGATACGCTCCTCCGGCATGCCGAGCGCCGCCATGTTCGTCCGCATGGCGGCGCTGACCGCGAGCAGGCCGTCGGCGCCGTGCGAGGCGGCGATGACCTGCGCGGCGGTCGGGCCGCTGGTGCCCCAATGGTGGATATCGGCGCCGCGCGCCTTGATCGACACCGGCACGCCATAGCGCTCGCCCAATGCCACCGCGGCCGGGCCGTCCGGAAAGAAGAAGGAGGCGTCGATGACATCAAAGGCGAAGTCGGTGCGGATGTCGTCGAGCAGCGGCACGAGCGCGCGGACCAGATGGTGTGCGTGCCAACGCCCGCCGACGCCGGGGATCGAGGTGAAACGCGGCCGATGGACGGGCAACCCGTGCCATATCTCGTGCAAGGGCAGCGTCAGCTTGTCGGCATGATGGATCAGCGCCAGCGGACCGGGCGGCAGGCCGATCGGCGCGACGACGCGAACCTCGACATCCTCGGCAGTGGCGAGGCCACGCGTCTGCCGTTCGACGAATATCCCGAAGTTCGGTCGGGTAGCGTCCGGAAACAAGGTCGAGAGCGTCAGTACGCGGAGCATGACCCGCGTACTAACCACTCGAAGTTAAAGCTTTCTCCCGACCCGTCCGGTCAGATGCGCCGGGTGCCCGGATAGGCGAACAGCAGGTCGGCGCCGGCGCTGGTGGTGATCGTCTCGCTGCCGCTGACGGTGAGGCATTCGCCCGCCTTGAAGGCGGTACCGGCGACCTCGCCCGAGCCGCTGATCGGCACCAGCCAGCCCGTCTGCCCTTCGGCCAGGGCGACGTCATGGCTGCCGGCGGACCAGCGTTCGAGGACGAATTTCGGCCCCTCGACGAGGATCGTCCGCCCCTCCCCGGCTGCGCCCGGCGAGGTGATCGGCTGATAGGGGGTCAGATGCGCCACCGCGACGCCGTCATCGAGGTGCAATTCGCGGTCGCTGCCATAATCGTACAGGCGATAGGTGGTCTCGCTATTCTGCTGCACCTCGATCAGCGTCAGCCCGCCGCCGATCGCGTGGATCGTGCCCGATGGCGCATAATAGAAATCGCCCGCCTTGACCGGCACCCAGTCGAGATCGTCCTCGATCGAACCGTCCTGCGCGTCGGTGCGCAGCTGCTCGGCAGAGATCGGTGCCTTGGGGCCGAGTGCGATCGTCGAATCGGGACGCGCCGCCAGGATCGTCCAGCATTCGTCCTTGCCGCGCGGCAGGCCGCGGGCATGCGCCTGCTCGTCGTCGGGATGGACCTGCACCGACAGTTTCTGGCCGGTGAACAGATATTTGATGAGCAGGTCGGGGGACGTGTCACCCGGCTCCTGGAACCAGATTTCGCCGATCGGCTCGCCGTCGGCAGGCGCATCCTCGAACCCGAAGCCCAGATCATGCCGGCCCCATGGCTTTTCGACGCGATGGGTGTGGAGCAGGGTAGCAGGCATGCGGGTCCTTTCGTGATCGTATCAACTCGGCGCCAACGTGCGACAGGGGGGATTGTTCGCACGGGCGGGCTTACGCTAAGAGCCTTAGCCGATGCGTATCCCCCAGTCCAAGGCGCTTGCCGCAGCGCTGATCGCCGTCCTCGCGCTTCCCGTCGCGGGCTGCGCCCGCAATCGTGCGAAGTCCGACCTGCCCTATGTCGCGCGCGACGTCGGCACGCTCTATTCGACCGCGCGCAAGCGGCTCGACCAAGGGCGCTACAAGGAAGCGGCGGTGCTGTTCGACGAGGTCGAGCGCCAGCATCCCTATTCGATCTGGGCGCGCCGCGCGCAGCTGATGAGCGCGTTCAGTTATTATCTGAACAAGGATTACACGCAGAGCATCCAGTCGGCGCAGCGCTTCCTGTCGGTCCATCCCGGCAACCGCGACGCCCCCTATGCCTATTACCTCGTCGCGCTGAGCTATTACGAGCAGATCCGCGACGTCACGCGTGACCAGAAGATCACCCGCCAGGCGCTCGACGCGCTCGGCGAACTGACCCGCCGCTATCCCAACACGCGCTATGCTTCCGACGCCCGGCTGAAGATCGACCTCGTCAACGATCACCTTGCCGGCAAGGAGATGGAAGTCGGCCGCTTCTACGAAACGCGCGGCCAGTGGCTCGCCGCGACGCTGCGGTTCCGCACCGTGATCGACAAGTTCCAGACGACCACGCACACGCCCGAAGCGCTGATGCGGCTGACCGAGAGCTATCTCGCCGTCGGCCTGCCCGACGAGGCGCAGAAGGCGACCGCGGTGCTCGGCGCCAATTATCCGGGAAGCGACTGGTACAATCACGCTTACGAGTTAATGCAGAAGCATCCGGTCAAGCCCGTCGCGCCGATCCCGGCGGGGCAGCCGATCATCCCGGCCGGCACGCCCGGTGCGAAGGCACAGACGCTGCCCGGCGAATCGGGCACCGCGACGCCCAAGGCCGAGGCCCCCGGTGCGCCGACCCCGGTCGGGACCACCGGCGGCACCACCGGCGGGCCGGTGCCGAGCACCGAGACGCCGACGAGCTGATGGATCGCGGCGCGCCGGCCGACACTTTCGTGACAGACCGGAACGTTTAGGGATCAACATCCCGGTAACGCCGCGCTATATCGACCGCGATGCTGACCGCGCTGTCCATTCGCGATGTGGTGCTGATCGAGGCGCTCGACCTGGAATTCGGGCACGGGCTCGACGTGCTCACCGGCGAGACCGGGGCGGGCAAGTCGATCCTGCTCGATGCCCTGGGGCTGGCGCTTGGCGGCCGTGGCGAGACGGGTCTCGTCCGTCATGGCGCGACCCAGGCGGTCGTCACCGCGACCTTCGATCCGCCGAACGGCCCGCTTGCCGCGTTGCTCGACGACAATGGCGTGGAGATCGAGCCGGGAGAGCCGTTGCTGGTGCGCCGCATCGTCAAGGCCGACGGCGGCAGCCGCGGCTTCGTCAACAACCAGCCCGCCGGCGCTGCGCTGCTCCGCGAGATGGCGCCGATGCTCGTCGAGATCCACGGCCAGCACGACGACCGCGGCCTGCTCAATCCGCGCGGCCATCGCGCCTTGCTCGACGCCTTCGGCCGGGTCGATCCGGGTGATACGGCGCGCGCCTGGACGACGCTCCGCGCGGCGGAAACCAAGCTGGCCGCCGCGCGTGCCGAGATCGAGACCGCGGCGCGGGATCGCGAATGGCTGGAACATGCGGTCGGCGAGCTTACCACGCTGGCCGCCGAGCCCGGCGAGGAGGAAGCGCTGGCCGACAAGCGGCGCGGGATGCAGCGCGCCGAGAAGATCGCCGACGAGCTTGCCGCGATCGACGACTATCTCGAAGGATCGAACGGCGGCCTCGCGCAGCTCCGCCAGGCGGCACGCGTCCTCGAACGGATCGCCGAGGATCATGCCGCGCTGGGCGAGGCGCTCGCCGCGATCGACCGCGCGGTGATCGAGGCGACGGTCGCCGAAGAGCAATTGGCCGAGGCGCGACGCGACCTCGCCTTCGACCCGCGCGCGCTGGAGGAGGACGAGGCACGCCTGTTCGAGCTGCGTGGCATGGCGCGCAAGCATCGCGTCCAACCCGACGAACTCGCCGCGCTGACCGAGGATCTTCAAACCAAGCTGGAACGGCTCGAAGCCGGCGAGGACGGCATCGCCGTGCTGGAGACCGCCGTCGCCGCGGCACGGGCCGATTACGACGCCGCCGCCGACATCCTGTCCCGGCGCCGCCATGCCGCCGCCGAACGGCTCGACGTGGCGGTGGCCGGCGAGCTGGCGCCGTTGAAGCTCGACGCGGCGCGCTTCCGCACCGTCGTGGCCACGCATGCGCCGGACGGCTGGTCGTCGCATGGCAAGGATCGGGTCGAGTTCGAGATCGCGACCAACCCGGGCGCGCCCTTCGCGCCGCTCGCCAAGATCGCCTCGGGGGGCGAGCTGTCGCGCTTCATCCTCGCGCTCAAGGTCGCGCTGGCGGAGGAAGGCGGCGCGGCGACGATGATCTTCGACGAGATCGACCGCGGCGTCGGCGGGGCGGTGGCGAGCGCGATCGGCGAGCGGCTGGCGCGGCTCGCCGAACACACCCAATTGCTGGTCGTCACCCACTCGCCGCAGGTCGCCGCGCGCGGTGCCGAGCATCTGCTGATCGCCAAGAGCCACGACGGCACGGTGACGCGTACCGGCGTCCGCGTGCTCGACGAGGCGGAACGGCGCGAGGAGATCGCGCGGATGCTGTCGGGCGCGACCGTCACCGACGAGGCGCGCGCGCAGGCGGAACGGCTGCTCGAAACGGCCTGACCGCGGGGCCGGCGAATCGGCCCCGCGCTATCCGGTCAGATCGCGCCCGTGCCGCCATTGGCGCCGAACGCGCTGCCCGTCGTGAAGCTGTTGCCGCCATCCGCCAGCGCCACGTAGAGGCCGGCAAGCTCCGCCGGCTGCCCCGCCCGCCCCATCGGCGTGTCCTGCCCGAATTCGTGCATCTTGCCGGGCAATTGCCCGCCGGCAACCTGCAACGGCGTCCAGATCGGTCCGGGTGCCACCATGTTGACGCGGATACCCTGTTTGCCGAGCTGCTTGGCGAGCGCCTTGGTGAAGATCAGGATCGCCCCCTTGGTCGAGGCGTAATCGAGCAACTCCTCCTCGGGCGCGACCGAATTGACCGAGCCGGTGTTGATGATCGCCGCACCCGGCTTCATCAGCGGGATCGCCGCCTTGCTGAGATGGAACATCGCATAGACGTTGGTCTTCATCGTCCGGTCGAATTGCTCGGCGGTGATCTCGGCGATCGATTGCTTCGACTGTTGATAGGCGGCGTTGTTGACGAGGATGTCGATCCCGCCGAGCTCGCGATTGGCGCGGACGATGAGGTCGCGGCAGAATTTCTCGTCGGTCAGGTCGCCGGGGATCAGCACGACCTTGCGCCCCTCCGCCCGCAACAACCGCGCGACGTCCTGCGCATCGGGCTCCTCGGTCGGGAAATAGTTGATCGCGACGTCGGCACCCTCGCGCGCGAAGGCGATCGCCGCGGCGCGGCCGATGCCCGAATCGCCGCCGGTGACGAGCGCCTTGCGCCCGGCCAGCTTGCCCGAGCCGCGGTAGCTCGCTTCGCCGCAGTCAGGCACCGGCTTCATCTCGCGCTGCAACGCCGGCCATTTCTGCTTCTGTTCGGGGAAAGGCTGGTTGGTGAACTTCGTCCGCGGGTCGGCGGGCGCCGCGGCGGGGCCGGTCTGCGCGATCGCCGATCCGGCGACGGCAGCGGCGCCGACGACGGCGGCACCCTTGAACAGGTCGCGGCGGTTGGTCTGATCGGTCATGGCAGGGCTCCGGAAGGCGTTCGGAGGAAAAGCTCCCGCACGCCCCGATAGTTCATCGATCGAGGAAGATTATTGCTGTTTTACAGCAAGATATTCGATGACGGGGTTTGCCCGTCGCGGCGAGCCTTGCCCGACCGGCCCTTGCTCCCCTACCCCGCTGCCATGACCGACCTGCCCAAGACCGCGCCGGATGCCGCCGCCGAGCTCGAAACACTCGCGGCCGAGATCGCCTATCACAACCAGCGCTATCACACCGAGGATGCGCCCGAGATCTCCGACGCCGCCTATGACGCGCTGGTCCGGCGCAACGCCGCGATCGAAGCGGCCTTCCCGGAGCTGGTCCGTGCCGATTCGCCGAACCGGCAGGTCGGCGCCGCCCCCGCCGCGCATCTGGCCAAGGCGCCGCATGCCCGGCCGATGACCAGCCTCGACAATGCGTTCAGCGAGGAAGACGTCGTCGAATTCGTCGCGCGTATCCGGCGCTTCCTGCGGCTCGACGCCGACGAGCCGGTCCTGCTCACCGCCGAGCCCAAGATCGACGGCCTGTCGTGCTCGCTGCGCTATGTCGACGGCGTGCTCGAACAGGCCCTGACCCGCGGCGACGGCCGGATCGGCGAGGACGTCACCGCCAACGTCCGCCATATCGCCGACATCCCGCAACGCCTCCCCGCCGACGCCCCGGCGGTGTTCGAGGTCCGCGGCGAGGTCTATATGGCGAAGGCCGATTTCACCGCGCTCAACCGGCGCCTGCTCGACGAGGCCGAGGACCCCGACAAGGCGCGCCAATTCGCCAATCCGCGCAACGCCGCCGCCGGCTCGCTGCGCCAGAAGGACGCGCGCGTCACCGCCACCCGGCCGCTGCGCTTCTTCGCCTGGGGCTGGGGCGATCACGACACATTGCCCGAGACGACGCAGTCGGCGATGGTCCAGCATGTCCGCAACTGGGGCTTTCGCGTCGCGGACGACGATCTGATCACGCCGCTGACCCCCAATATCGCCGTCGCAGGCGATGCGGCCGACGTCCTGCGCACCTATGCTGGGATCGAGGCGCAGCGCGCCGATCTGCCGTTCGACATCGACGGCGTCGTCTACAAGCTCGACCGGCTCGACTGGCAGGAGCGGCTCGGCGTCGTCGGCCGCGTCCCGCGCTGGGCGATCGCACACAAATTCCCCGCCGAACAGGCGCAGACGACGCTGGAACGGATCGACATCCAGGTCGGTCGCACCGGTGCGCTGACCCCCGTCGCGCGACTCGCACCGGTCACTGTCGGCGGTGTTGTCGTGACCAACGCCACGCTGCACAATGCCGACGAGATCGAGCGGCTCGGCGTGCGCGAGGGCGATCGCGTCGTCGTCCAGCGCGCCGGCGACGTCATCCCGCAGATCGTCCGCAACCTGACGCCGGAGGCGGACCGCCCCGCCTGGCCCTTCCCGCGCACCTGCCCCGATTGCGGATCGACCGTCGAGCGCGACGAGGGCGAGGTCGTCTATCGCTGCACCGGCGGGCTGATCTGCCCGGCGCAGCGGGTTGAGCGGCTGATCCACTTCGTTTCGCGCCACGCCTTCGACATCACCGGGCTCGGCGCGACGTTGATCGAGGCCTTCTTCACCGACGGCCTGATCCAGTCACCCGCCGACATCTTCCGTCTCACCGAGGACCAGCTCGCCGCGCGCAAGAAGGATGGGCGGACCTGGGCGGCCAATCTGGTCGCGGCGATCGCGGCGCGGCGCGAGATTGCGCTCGACCGTTTCCTGTTCGCGCTCGGCATCCGCCACGTCGGCGAGATCACCGCCCGCGACCTCGCCCGCCGCTATCGCTCGATCCGCGCGCTCGGCGCGATGCTGCGCCACGCGGTCTTCCTCCACCACCGGATCGAGCCGGTGATCGGCGAGACCGAACGCAAGTTCGTCCTGCGCCGCGACCGGTTGCTCGTCGCCGCGATCGAAACGCCGGGGATCGGCCCCGAAGTCGCGGGCGCGCTGATCGGCTTCTGCGCCGAGCGCCACAACCGCGATGTCGTCTTTGACCTGTTGCGCGAAGTGCGCCCGACCGAATTGGTGTGGGAAACGCGCGCGTCGCAGGTGAGCGGCAAGACCGTGGTGTTCACCGGCAAACTCGAGACCCTGTCGCGTGACGAGGCGAAGGCACAGGCCGAGGCGCTGGGCGCGCGCGTCTCGGGATCGGTGTCGGCCAAGACCGATCTGGTCGTCGCGGGCGCGGATGCGGGGTCCAAGCTCAAGAAGGCGAGCGACCTCGGCGTGACGGTGATCAGCGAGGCGCAATGGGCTGAAATCGTGGCCGAACCGGCATGATCTGATCGCCACCGGCGTGGCTTTTTTGCAACGCAAAATATCGAAGCATCGCAGCACCATCGTCAGGCTCGCGAATGTCACGAACTCGCAATATTAGGCACCCAAGGGCCGCGGCAACGGCAAACAGCCGACCGCGATTCCGAGCAGACGCTCAAAGGGGACTTATTCGATGCGAAACAACCTTCTTTTAGGTGTGGCAGCGGTTGCGCTGATCGCTCCCGCCGCCGCATCGGCGCAGGAGACGACAGCGGCGATCCGTGGTACGGTTACCGCCGCGGGCGTGCCGGTTGCTGGAGCGCGGGTGACGATCACCAATGTCCCGACCAATACAAGGACCAGCACACAGACAGGTCCGGATGGCACGTTCAATCAGACCGGGCTCCAGGCGGGCGGCCCTTATTCGGTTGAAGTCGTGAGCCCGCAAGGCAGCAAGACCGTTACCGACGTCTTCACCGTCGTCCAACAAGCGTACACGTTGCCGATCGAGCTGTCGGAAGTAGCGGCGAGCGACACCGGCGAGGACATCGTCGTGACGGCGTCGTCGATCCGCGGCGCGGGCGTGACCTCCGATGGTCCGCAGACCGTCTTGACACAGGCAGCGATCGGCAAGGTCGCGTCCGTGAACCGTGACATTCGCGACATCGAACGCCGCGATCCCTTCGCCACCCTCGACCTGTCAAACAGCGGAGACCGTGGTGGCGCGGTCAGCTTCGCGGGTGTCAATCCGCGTTACAATCGCTTCACGATCAACGGCGTCACCGTCGGTGATACGTTCGGCCTTAACCAGGATGCCAGCCCGACCAACCGCGGCCCCGTGCCGTTCGACGCGATCGGCCAGGTATCCGTCTCGATTGCCCCGTATGACTTCCGCCAGTCTGGCTTCCAGGGCGGCGCAATCGACACCGTGCTATTGTCGGGCACGAACGATTTTCACGGCACCGGCTTCTATTCTCAGAATACGGACGGCTTGACCGGGGATACCATCGGCAGCAACGTGCAGGTAACGCCCAAGTACAAGTCGGAGACATATGGAGCGACTTTGCGGGGGCCGCTGATCGCTGACAAATTGTTCTTCATGGTTTCGGCCGAGCGCAACACGGATCCGCGACCATTTTCGACGCTGCTGGGATCGTACACGAATCCGGCCCTCGTTCAGACTGCAGTCAATAACGTTACCAGTATCGCGCAAACGCGCGGTTTGACGGCAGACCAAATTGGTGGCGTTCTGACGATCAACCCACGTAAAGACGAAAAGATCGTCGGTCGTATTGACTGGAATATCATGGATGGCCAGCGCCTGTCCGTTTCCTACATCAATGCGTATGACTCTCTCGTCAGCCAGAACAACACGTCGCCGAATTCGACGACGTATGGCCTGAGTTCGAACGCTTATGCACTGACCGAATTGCTAAAGGCTGGCATCGTTCAGTTGAACTCGGACTGGACTGATCGGTTCTCCACCGAAGTTCGCGGCATCTACAAGTACAACGAGCGTGGTCAGGAGCCGCTGGCGGGGCGGTCGATTGGCCAGCTTCAGGTATGTAACGATGCGGTATCAACCGGCACCACCACCGGGTGCACCACGAATTCGCCGCAAATTTCGTTTGGGCCGGATATTTCGCGCCAAACCAATCAGCTCTTTTTCGACACTTGGGAAGGCTCGCTGCTTGGTCGCTATTCGGCAGGGCAGCATCAGATCAGCGCGCTGGTTGACGTTACTCAGAATCGTACCTTCAACAATTTCATCCAGAACAGCTTGGGTGCCTATTACTTCGACTCGTTGGCAGATTTCCGCGCGGGCAACGCCAACCAGCTCGTGTATACTGCCGCGCTTCCTGGGGTGAACGCCGCAGCTGATTTCCGCTACACCCAGTTCACCTTTGGCTTGCAGGACGAATGGCAGGTCACTCCGACGTTGGCGATCACCTATGGCGCACGGTATAGCCTTTATGCGATGAGCGAGCGCCCGATCGCAAACGCCTTCTTCAATCAACGTTACGGCTACCCAAACACGAAGACCTATAACGGTCTCGACCAATTCGAGCCGCGCTTTAGCTTCGATTGGAAGCCGGATAACTTCCTCGGAGGATTAAAGCTGCGTGGCGGCGCGGGTATTTTCGGTGGAGGCTCGCCCGATATTTATCTGTCGAACAGCTTCTCGAACACGGTAACCTCTAGCCGCGTGACTATCACGCGCAGTGCACAGGGTGCTAACACCTGCACCAATGGGGTTTCGAATGACATCTGCGCCGCAGCGCTGAATAATGTCACAGGTAACGTCCCCGCATCGATCGCGACGTATGCAGCGAACACGACTAATCCGACAACCCTACAGCGGACCAGCACCGGCGCAATTTCCCCCGACTTCCACCTGCCGCGATCGCTTAAAGCAACGCTTTCGGCAGATTACTCGGTGCTGGGGTTCAACGTCGGAGGTGATTATTACTATTCGAAGAACATTGATGGCGTGATTTTCACTGACGCACGCTCAGTTGTGATCGGCACGCTGCCCGATGGCCGCCCGCGCTATGGGGCAGCCACGGGAGCGTTCGCCGACGCCAATTACGACATCATCACCGGCAACAGCCACAAGGGACACAGCCACATTCTCGTAGCTCGCGCCGACAAGAGCTTTGACTGGGGTCTGACGATCGGCGGTAGCTATACGCGCCAGTGGGTGAAGGACGTCGGCAACGCGACATCGTCGACGATCAACTCGAATTATCAGAATCAATTCTACGCCGACCCCAACAACCCTGCGTATGGAACGTCGTCGGATCAGATCAAGTGGCAGTTCAAATATTCCGTCGGCTACGATCACGCGTTTTTTGGAGATTATCGTACGGCAATTCAGCTGTTCGGTGAAACCCGCGCTGGACGTCCTTTCAGCTATACGATGTCCGACAACCTTTCGACTCGTTCGCCGACCTTCGGTACCGTGCTGACCAGCTCGACCAGCACGCGCACCAATTTGCTATATGTGCCATCAAGCACTACCGACGCACTGGTGAGCTACGATACTACTTCAACCCGCGACAATCTGGATGCGTATATCAACGCACATCCCGATTTGGCGAAGTATCGCGGCCAGATCATCGCGAAAAACACCGCACGTAGTCGCGCCTTCACACGCATTGATCTCCATCTTGAGCAGGAAATCCCGACCTTCATCGGCAAATCACGGATCACGCTGTTCGCTGACATCAACAACGTACCGAATCTCCTCAATAAGAATTGGGGCGGCCTGCGTCAGTTTGGCTTCCCTTATGGTCTTGGCTTGGTCACGGTGCAGTGCCTGACCACCGCAGGCAATGGGATCAACGGAGGTCAGGTGGCGACGAGCACGTCGCAGGCATGTGCGCAGTATCGCTATTCCTCATTCAATACTCAGGCCGACGTTCAACAAAAGTCACTGAGCTTCACCCAGTCGCTGTATCAGATCCGCGTCGGCGCCCGCTTCTCCTTCTAAAGGACAGCGCCAGCCGCACGGCTCATCAGGCCGCCGCTCCCCTTCGGGAGCGGCGGCCCTTCTTTTTTGCACCGGCGGGATCACCCGTGTAGAGACGCCCCGACATGGCGACCCTTCCCGCCCCATCCCGCCCGGCGCTCAACGTGCGTCCGTTCTTCGAGAACAAAAGCCGCGCCTTCTGGACGTTGCAGGCGGTCGGCTGGACCGGCTACCTGCTGCTCCGCGGCGCCTCGACGCTGACCAATCTGTCGCTCGACGCGATCATCCCGGTGATCGTCGAGGCGATCGTCGGCTATTGCGTGACGCTGCTGCTCTCGACCTTCTACGGCTATTTCCGTGGACTGGCGCGCGCGCCGGGGCTGTTGCTGACCGTCCTCGCCTTCGCCGCGGCAACCTTGTTCTTCGCCTTTCTCGACGCTTTCACCTGGTCGCTGATCCAGAACGGCCAGCCCGGCGTGACGCTGCCGCGGCTGCTCGTCTCCTTCTACGTCGCCTTCACGGTGATGGCGGGATGGTCGGCGCTGTATTTCGGGATCAATTTCTACCTGATCGTCGAACAGCAGATCGACGAGATGCAGCATCTCGAAAATCAGGCGTCGTCGGCGCAGCTCGCGATGCTGCGCTACCAGCTCAACCCGCATTTCCTGTTCAACACGCTCAACTCGATCTCGACACTGGTGCTGCTCAAACAGACCGAGCGGGCGAATGCGATGCTGAGCCGGCTGTCGTCGTTCCTGCGCTATACGCTCGCCAACGAACCGACCGCGCACGTCACCGTCGCGCAGGAGGTGGAGACGCTGAAACTCTATCTCGAGATCGAGAAGATGCGGTTCGAGGAGCGGCTGCGGCCGGTGTTCGAGATCGATCAGGCCGCCGAACGCGCGCGGCTGCCGTCGCTGCTGCTCCAGCCGCTGGTCGAGAATGCGATCAAATATGCGGTCAGCACGCAGGAGGAAGGCGCCGAAATCTGCGTTCGCGTGCGGCTCGCCGGGGATCGCGTGCAGATCGGCGTATCCGACACCGGACCGGGTTTGCTCGACGGCCGTGTGATGCCAAGCCTTTCAACCGGCGTGGGTCTCCCCAATATTAGGGAGCGGCTGATCCAGGCCTATGGCCCGGACCACCGCTTCGAGACGCGTACCGCGCCGGCTGGAGGCTTTTCGGTGGAGATCGAAATTCCCTTCCAGCTCGACGATCTGAGTAGAGAGGCCGCATGACGATCAGAACCATCCTGGTGGACGACGAACCGCTCGCGATCCAGGGATTGGAGCTCCGGCTCCAGGCGCATGATGATATCGAGATCATCGAGAAATGCTCCAACGGCCGCGAGGCGATCCGCGCGATCAAGACGCACAAGCCCGACCTCGTCTTCCTCGATATCCAGATGCCGGGTTTCGACGGGTTTTCGGTGGTGCAGGGACTGATGGAGGTCGAGCCGCCGCTGTTCGTCTTCGTCACCGCTTATTCGGACCATGCGCTGCGCGCGTTCGAGGCGCAGGCGGTCGACTATCTGATGAAGCCGGTCGAGGAGGCGCGGCTCGCCGATACGATCGAGCGGGTGCGGCAGCGATTGTCCGAGAAGCGCGGCGTCGAGGAGGTCGAGAAACTCAAGGAGGTGCTCGCCGAGCATGCCCCCGAGGCGGCGGCCGATATGGTCGAGGGCGGCGATGCGGTCAGCGCCAATCGCTTCGAAAAGCTGATTAACATCAAGGATCGCGGTCAGATCTTCCGCGTCGACGTCGATACGATCGAGCGGATCGACGCGGCGGGCGACTACATGTGCATCTACACCGGCGACAACACGCTGATCCTACGCGAAACGATGAAGGATCTGGAGAAGCGGCTCGATCCGCGGCGCTTCCAGCGGGTGCACCGGTCGACGATCGTCAATCTCGATCTCGTCAAGCAGGTCAAGCCGCACACGAATGGCGAATGCTTCTTGGTGCTCAACTCGGGCGCCAGCGTGAAGGTCAGCCGCAGCTACCGCGACGTGGTCGCGCGCTTCGTGCATTGATACGGACGGCGACGGCCTCCACCCGGGAAGCCGTCGCCGGCGGGTCAGAGTGCCTTGCGGCCGGTGAAGAGCTGGATCAGGCCGACGATGATCGCGACGACCAGCAGGATGTGGATGAGACCACCGGCGATGTGGAGCGAGAAGCCCAGCAGCCAGAGGATCAGCAGGATTACGGCAATCGTCCACAACATCGTACGGCTTCCCTTCCAAGGCGAGCGGCCAACGGGCCGTCGTGCGGAATAAAACGTTACGCAGGCGTTGCATGTTCCGTTGGCCGATCAACCAATTGGAACGGCACGGCTCAGTGGCCGAATGCGGCGTGGGCGCGATCCGCCAGCCAGGCCAGGGCCTCGGCATGGATGCCCGGCGCGGCGACCATCACGCCGAATGCGGTGGGATCGGGCTTGTTGTAGCGGAGCGGCGCGCCCAGAGCGTCGCTGACCGTCGCGCCCGCCTCCGCGGCGATCAGCGCGGCGGCGGCGATGTCCCATTCGTTGCCCCAGCGCAGCGTGGTCAGCAGATCGGCCTCGTCGGCGGCGACCATCGCCATCCGCAGGGCGATCGAATTGGGCTTGTGGACCGCGGTGAGATGCCGGTCGATCTTGGGGAGCGCATCGGTCGGCACGCGTGCCCCCGCCAGCACGTTGCGGTCGCCGGCGTGGAGCGCCACGTCGTTGCGCCACGCCCCCTGCCCCCGCGTCGCATGCCAGCGCTCGTCGCGCGCCGGGGCGTCGAGCACGCCGAGCACCACCTCGCCGTCATCGACCAGCGCCACTGACACCGCCCAGCCCGGCCGGCCGCGGATATAGTCGCGGGTGCCGTCGATCGGATCGACCACCCAGACGCGCGACCGCCGGAGCCGGTCGGGACTGTCGACCGTCTCTTCCGACAGCCAGCCGGCATCGGGCAGCAGCCCGGCGAGCCGGGCGCGCAGCATCCGGTCGACATCGAGATCGACCTCGCACACCGGGCTGCCCGGCGTCTTCTCCCAGCGCGCGAAGTCGGTCTGCCAGCGGGCGAACGCCATCGCCGCCGCCTCGCGCGTCACTGCGACCGCCGCGGCGGTCAGGTCGGCGATCGCCTCAGCCACTCGCGACCGTCATGCCGTCGACCCGCACCGTCGGCACGTTGATGCCGTGACGGAATTCGAGATCGTTCGCGGGGGTGAGCGCAAGGAACATGTCCTTGAGATTGCCGGCGACGGTAAATTCCGCGACCGGGCCGGCGATCTGCCCGCCGACGATGCGGAAGCCCGCTGCGCCGCGGCTGTAATCGCCGGTGACGCCGTTGATGCCCTGCCCGATCAGCTCGGTGACGTAGACGCCATCGACGATGTCGGCGATCAGCGTCGCGACGGGCACGATGCCGGCGGCCATATAGAGGTTGCTCGGCGACACGCCGGGACCGCCGCCGACGCCGCGCGCGGCATGGCCGGTCGGCTCCAGCCCCAATTGCCGCGCCGAGCCGCTGTCGAGCAGCCAGGTCTCGAGCATGCCGGTCTCGACGATCGCGACCGGCGACACCGGCAGCCCCTCGCCGTCGAACGGCCGCGAGCGCAGCCCGTGCGGGCGATGGGGATCGTCGCAGATCGACACGCCGCTGGCGAACACCTGCGTGCCGAGCGCGTCGAGCAGGAAGCTGGTCTTGCGCGCGATCGCCTGTCCAGAGATCGCGCCGGTGAGATGGCTGAGCAGCGACGAGCCGACGCGCGGGTCGAACACCACCGGCATCGGCCCGCTCGCGACGCGGCCCGGGTTGCGGCGCGCGACGGCGCGTTCGCCGGCGCGGCGGCCGATCGCGTCGGGGCTGTCGAGATGCGCGCGCTTGCGGGCGGCGTGGTGCGCATAATCGCGTTCCATGCCGGTCGCGGCATCGCCGGCCAGGACGCTCGCGGACAGGCTGTAGGCGGTCGCGGCATAGGCGCCGGCGAAGCCGTGGCTGGTCGCCAATGCCCAGATCGAGCGCGACGCGCTCGCACCGCCGCCCTCGCTGTTGGTGACGCCGGGCACCGCGCGGGCGGCATCCTCCGCCGCCAGCGCCCATTCGCGCAATTCGGCCGGGGTCGGCTCGTCGCCGTCGGCAAGGTCGAGCAGCGGTGGCGCACCGTGCATCAGCCGGTCCTGCGGCGCGAGCCCGGCCCAGCGATCCTCGGGCGCCTCGCGTGCCATCGCGACGACGCGGTCGACCAGCGCATTGGTCGCGTCGGTCGACAGATCGGAGGTGGAGACGCTCGCCGACCGCTGGCCGACGAAGACGCGCAGGCCGAGTTCCTCGCTTTCCGAGCGGCCGACATCCTCCAGCGCGCCGAGGCGGACGGAGAGGTCGAGCGAGGCGTCGGCGGCGAAGACGGCATCGGCGGCGTCGGCTCCGGCACGGACGGCACGGGCGACGATATCGGCGGCGCGATCGCGCGCCTGATCGGGGGTCAGCATCGTTCCGACTTAGGGGGCCAGCCGGCGGGATGCTAGGCCCCGTAATTGTGGCGAATTAAGGCAACGTGGACAAGATGGACACCTTAACGGAAACGATCCGGCCCCATCGTTTCCGTTTTTGCAATGATGGGAAAGGAGCGGGTGCGACATGGCCGGCAGTATACGGTGACATCGCCCTGTAGGACATAGCGGGAACGATCAGTCGTCAGGGAGGGCCCAGCCTTCGGTCGCGCCGAGCGCATCGACCAGGTCGTCGACCGCCGTTTCCGCTGCGGCGATCGAGGCGGCGAGGCGTTCGTCTCCGAATTCGTCATATTCGATCGCGATGGTCCGGCTGTCGGTGAGGCCGATATAGCCGAGGGGTACGGTCAGCCCGGCCTCTACGAGATTCATGCCGGCGAGCCGTTCGCCGGGCCGATAGCCGTGATCGCCGCGCGCGGTGAGGATGATGAGCCGCTTGCCGGTGGGCAGCATCGGCCAATAGGGTTCGCCGTCGCGCGAGCGATCGAAGCCGAAGGTAAGGCCGACCCGCACGATGTTGTCGATCCACGCCTTCAGCTGCGACGGCACCCCGAAATTGTACATGGGGACGCCGACGACCAGCAGATCGGCACCGAGAAGCTCCTCAGTCAGCGCGTCACTTTCGCGCAGACGCGCGGCCTGTTCGATAGAGCGGCGCTCCACCGGCGTGAAGCTCGCGTCGATCCAGGCGGCGTCGACAGGTGTCGGCGGATGGGCAGCGATGTCGCGGCGGAGGACGATATCTGCAGGTCGCCGTGCCTGCCACCTTGTGACGAAGCGATGCGACAATCGTCGACTGTGTGAGCCGTGGGGTTGATCGTCCGAACGGCCGAACCGGGCGCTCGCATCGATGTGGAGCAGGCGGCGGGGCTTATCGGCATCGCTGTACATCGTCATATTGTCCTCATCCATGATGCCGCTAATTTATCGCTCCGCTTCGTCAGCGACGAACGCGAATTGCTCAGGGGGTAGCTGAGGTGCCTTCATCCATCGTCAGCCGCCGCGACCTCCCGCCACTGGCGACGCTGCGCGCGTTCGAAGCTGCCGCGCGACATCTCAGTTTCCGCATGGCGGCGGCGGAGCTCGGCGTGACGCCGACCGCGGTCAGTCATCAGGTGCGCCTGCTCGAAGAGACGCTGGGTCAGGCGATGTTCGTCCGCCATGTGCGGCGGGTATCGCTGACCCCGGCCGGGGCAATGCTCTATCCCGTCTTGCGCGACGGCTTCGACGCGTTCGCCCGCGGCGTGACGCAGCTCCGCCGCGCCCGTGCGCGGACGGCAGTGGTCGTGTCGGCAACCCGGCTGTTCACGGCGCGGCTGCTCGTCCCAGCGGTCGGCGGCTTCGCGGCGGCGCATCCGGCGATCGACCTGCATCTGCATGCCAGCGACCTATTGGTCGATCTTACCAGCGGAGGCGCGGACATCGCGATACGCTATGGCGATGGCCCGTTCGGCGACCTCGTCGCGACGCCGTTGCTGTCCGAGCGCGTCGGCGTGCTGTGCAGCCCGACGCTGGCCGTCGCAACGCCCGACGATCTGCGGCACGTGCCGCTGCTCCATTCGGAATGGACGAGCCCAATCGCCGGGCCGGATTGGGCGAGTTGGGCGCGGCTCGCCGGGATCGAAGGGCTGCCGGTCACCACCGGGCCGCGTTTCACCGACGACGGCCATGCGCTACAGGCGGCGATCGCCGGTCATGGCGCGGTCCTCAGCAGCCTGACGCTGGCGGCGCCCGATCTGGCGGCGGAGCTGCTGGTCCATCCTTTCGGCCCGGTGATCGACGGCGGTTCCTATCATGTCCTGACCACGCGCGCTGCGGCGGTGCGGCCGGAGATCGCTGCGGTCCGGGGATGGCTGGATGCCGTGACGCGGGTCGGCGCGGGATAGACAGCGGCAATCGCCCCCTCATCCCGCCGCCGATGTCCCTACGACGACGCAGGCGAGGAACATCAGCAGGCCGGCGAAGCGGTTGCTGCGGAAGCGGGCGAGCGCATTGCCGCCGTCGTCGGGGCGGAGCGTCGCGACCTGCCAGAGGAGATGCGCGGCGACCGGGAGCAGCGCGAGCAAGGCGACCGGGTCCGGCCGGACGCGCCAGATCGCCGCCGCCCAGCAGGCGAGCGCCAGCACGTAGAACAGTGCGGTGCCGCCCCTGACGTGCGCGCCCATGCGCAGCGCCGACGAGCGGACGCCGATCAGCGCGTCGTCCTCGCGGTCCTGCAGTGCGTAGATCGTGTCGTAGCCGATCGTCCAGGCGATGCAGCCGGCGTAGAGCAGCCACATCGGCAGCGACAGGTCGCCCGCGACCTCGCTCCAGCCAACCAGCGCCGCCCAGGAGAAGACGAGGCCGAGCCACGCCTGCGGCCACCAGGTGATCCGCTTCATGAAGGGATAAGCGGCGACCGGCGCGAGGCTGGCCAGCGCGACGCCGGCGGCGAGCGGGCGGAGCTGGACCAAGACGACGAGACCGATCAGGCAAAGGGCGAGCAGCCACGCCCAGGCGAGCTTGAGCGAGACGAGGCCGCTCGGGATGGGCCGCGCACGCGTGCGCGCGACCTGCGCGTCGAGGTCGCGGTCGACGATGTCGTTGTAGACGCACCCCGCCCCGCGCATCGCGATGCTGCCGGCGAGGATCCACAGGATCAGCGGCCAGCGCGTCAGCGTGCCGCCGGCGAGCGCCACCGCCCATGCCCCCGGCCAGAACAGCAGCCACCAGCCGATCGGCCGGTCGAGCCGGGCGAGCAGCGCGAGGCCGCGTGCGGTCGGCGGAAGGCGGCCGACGAGGCCGCGGTGTTCGCTGTCGGGGACGATCTCGGCTGACATGGCCCGCCTTTGCCGCGCAATCGCCGCCGCGGGCAAGGGCATGGGCGTGCTTTTGCCTCGCTATCGCGGCGGACTTGCGGCAATCGCGATGGATGATCGGGTTGTCGGTAGCGGTGGGACGGTTCGTGGAGGCGCTCTTCTGGGCGATCCTGCGCGTCGCCGGCGTGATTACCGTCGCGGTCGTCGCGGCGGCGGCGGCGGCGTTGCTGACCTGGATCGTCGCACGCAAATTATGGGCGCGGCAACGCCGCAAAAGAGGATCATGACCGCCACCCCTGCCTGGCCGCCGCAATCGACGCCGCGGCTGTTCGTCGAGACTGAGCTGGCGCCGGGGCCGCTGCGTATCGACGGGCCGGCGGCGCATTATCTCGTCGCGGTGATGCGGATGGCGCCGGGCGATCCGGTGAAAGTGTTCGACGATATCACCGGAGAATGGCTCGCCACCGCCGCGAGCATCGGCAAGCGAGAGCTGATTGTCGACGTGTCGACACGGCTGCGGCCGCGTGAGCCGGTGCCCGATCTGTGGCTGTGCGCGGCGCCGCTCAAGAAGGGGCGGATCGATTGGCTGGTCGAGAAAGCGTGCGAACTGGGCGTCGACCGGCTGGTGCCGGTGGTGACGCAGCGGACGATCGTCGACCGGCCCAAGCTCGACCGGCTGCGCAGCCACATGATCGAGGCGGCGGAGCAATGCGCGCGGACCGCTTTGCCCGTGCTCGCCGAGTCGGTGAAGCTGGCGGCGCTGCTGCGCGACTGGCCGGCGGAGCGGACGCTGTTCTTCGCCGACGAGACCGGCGGGCTGCCCGCCTTCGCGGCGATGCGGGCGCGGCGCGGGCCGGCGGCGATCCTGATCGGGCCGGAGGGCGGCTTCACCGAGGAGGAACGGGCCGCGATCCGTGCGTTGCCGCAGGCGGTGGCGATCGGCCTCGGCCCGCGCATCCTGCGTGCGGATACCGCGGCGGCGGCGGCGGTTTCGCTGTGGATGGCGGCTTGCGGGGACTGGCAGGAAGACTGACTGGCGCCGCCGTTCATCCCCGCGTAAGGGCGCGATCATGACGACCAAGACCGAGAGCGCCACGACCTCGCCCATCATCGAGTCGCGCGACCAGCTGATCGCGCATTTCGCGCGTGGCGAGAAGCCCGCCGACCGCTGGCGGATCGGCACCGAACATGAGAAATTCGTCTATCGCCAGAGCGATCATGCCGCGCCGAGCTGGGACGAGCCGGGCGGCATCCGCGACCTGCTCAACGAGCTCCAGCAATATGGCTGGCAGCCGGTCGAGGAAGGCGGCAAGATCATTGCGCTGAACGGCGCCGACGGCAGCGTCAGCCTCGAGCCGGCGGGGCAGTTCGAACTGTCGGGCGCGCCGCTCGACAACCTGCACCAGACCTGCGCCGAGACGGGGCGGCATCTTGAGCAGGTGAAGGCCGCGGGCGAGAAGCTCGGCATCGGCTTCCTCGGGCTCGGCATGTGGCCGGACAAGCGCCGCGACGAGCTGCCGATCATGCCCAAGGGCCGCTATGCGATCATGCTGCGCCATATGCCGCGGGTCGGCAGCATGGGGCTCGACATGATGCTGCGCACCTGCACGATCCAGGTCAACCTCGACTATGCGTCCGAGGCCGACATGGTGAAGAAGTTCCGCGTCGGGCTGGCGTTGCAGCCGATGGCGACCGCGCTGTTCGCCAATTCGCCGTTCACCGAGGGCAAGCCCAACGGCTTCCTGTCGTATCGCAGCCATATCTGGTCGGACACCGATCCGGCGCGCACCGGCATGCTGCCGTTCGTGTTCGAGGACGGCTTCGGCTACGAACGCTACGCCGACTATATGCTCGATGTGCCGATGTACTTCGTCTATCGCGACGGGCGCTATATCGACGCCGCCGGTTTGTCGTTCCGCGACTTTCTCAAGGGCGAACTCAGCGTCCTGCCCGGCGAGAAGCCGAGCATCGATGACTGGAACGATCACCTGTCGACCGCTTTCCCCGAGGTGCGGCTAAAGACCTTCCTCGAGATGCGCGGCGCCGATGGCGGGCCGTGGAACAAGATTTGCGCCCTCCCCGCCTTCTGGGTCGGATTGCTCTACGACCAGGGCGCGCTCGACGCGGCGTGGGACCTCGTCAAGGACTGGTCGATGGAGGATCGCGAGGCGCTGCGTTCGGCGGTGCCGAAGCTGGCACTCGACGCGCCGCTGCCGGGTGGCGGGCGGCTCGGCGATATCGCCGGGCAGGTGCTCGACATCGCCCACGCCGGTCTTGCCGCGCGGGGCCGTGGCAACGGCATGGGCGACAACGAGACCGGCTTCCTCGACCCGCTGCGCGAGGTGGTGCGATCGGGCAAGGTGCCCGCCCAGGTGCTGCTCGACCGCTATCACGGCGAATGGGCGGGCGACCTGTCGCGCGTCTATGACGAGGCGAGCTTCTAACCGTCAGTCGAGGCCCAGTGCCGCCCGTGCGACGCGCTCCACCTCCGGGTCGAGCGCCGGCGGGGTCATGTCGACGTTCGCCTCGAGATGGTCGGCGATCGCGGTGAGCGCGTGGATGCGCGCGGCCTTCTTGTCGTTGCCGTTGATCACCGTCCACGGCGCGCCGCCGGTGTCGGTGCGCGCGAACATGTCGTGCATCGCCGCCAGATAATCGGCGCGGCGGGCGCGGTTGCGATAGTCGTCGAGGCCGGTCTTCCAGCGCTTCCACGGGTCGTCGAGCCGGTCCTCGAGCCGGCGGTCCTGCTCGGCCTGAGAGACGTGGACGAACAGCTTGATCAGCGTGGTGCCGCCGGCGATCAGATCGGCCTCGAAGGCGTTGATCTCCTCATAGGCGCGATGCCACTCCGCCTCGCTGGCATAGCCCTCGACGCGCTCGACGAGGACGCGGCCGTACCAGCTGCGGTCGAAGATCGCGATGTCGCCGGGCGCGGGCAGCGCGCGGCCGAAACGCCACAGGAAGTCGTGCGCCTTTTCCTCGTCGGTCGGTGCGGCGATCGGGTGGACGGCGAAGTGACGCGGATCCCAGTCGGCGGTGAGACGCTGGATGATGCCGCCCTTCCCCGCCGCGTCCCAGCCCTCGAACATCACGACGGCGCGGCGGTCGTGGACGATATGCGCGACGAGAATGCGCTCCAGCCGGTCCTGCAACGCGGCGAGATCGCGCTTGTAATGGCCCTTATAGGCCTTGGTCTTTTCGAAATTGGCAAGATCGATCACGCGCGGCATCCTCCTTGGCATTGCTGCGTCGAACGCACCAGTCGCGCGTGCGGCACAGCGATGCGTCGAGAAATAGCGACGGTCAGTCGGTCGGGCCGTGCCAGTCGATCCAGGCGCCATAAGCGTGGCAGGTGGCGAGATGATGCGTGCCCCCGTCCGGCCAGACGGTCAGCGACAAATGGACGGCATCGCGCGGCGTGGTCCATTCGAAGCCAATGCGGGCGAGCGGGCGCGCCGCGGTGGCGCGCGCGCCCGCGTCGCGAAACGCCGCCTCGACGGTCTGGCGGCGGACCGGATCGAGATATTGCAGCGCCATCGAATGGACGATGATCCGGCAGCGCCCCTCCGGCTGCGGCCGGGCGAGCTGATCGGGCAGCCAGAGCGCGATGTCGCCCGCATCGACCTGCGGCGGCCGTTCGCGGGCGATCGCCAGCGCCGCGGCGAGCCGCGCGGCGCGATCGTGCTGGTCCGCCCAGATATAGGCCATCAACCGCGCGCGGGCGGCGGCGTCGCCGACGTCGACCGGGCGCAGGTCGACGCCGCGCGCAGAGACGATCTCGACCGGGCGGACCGGCGGCGGCGCGCCGCGCCACGCCGGCGCGACGCGCACCGGCGATCCCGCCAGGCCGACGGTGCGGCCGCCGAGGTCGTAGACATAGCGATCGAGATTGAGGTTGAGCCCGGCGCTGGCGCCGAGTTCGCGCAGGTCGCAGGGCATGTCGTGATGCGCGCGCGCGACCATCAGCGCCGCCATGATCGCCGCGGTGCGGCCGACCTCGTTGGTCTGCGGCGGGTCGCGCATCCATTCGACGATGACGTCGTCGGCCACCGCCAGCGCCTCGCCGATGACGCGATCAAAATCGCCCGTCTGATCGCGATACAGCGCGGCGAGCGCGGGCAGCGTTTCGCCGCGCGCGACCGCATGGAGCGCGGCGTTGAAGCGCATCGCCAGCGCATCGGCGGCGACGTCGCGCGGCCAGGCGGCGATCAGTGCGGCGGTGCGCGGCGCCTGATGCAATTGGCGCTCCGCCGCCTCCAGCACGGTGGCGACGAAGCTCGATCCCATCTCGCGCACCGCGGCGGCCTGCCGTCGCAGCGGCCCGCGGTCGGCGGCGTCGTCAGGCGTGGCGATCATCCCGGTCAGGACGGTCAAAACGTATCCCAATCGCCATTGGCGACGAGGCGCGGACGCGATGGCGCCTTGGTCAGGCGACCGACCTTGGGCTTCGACGGGGTTAGAACCCGCACCGGCGGCGGCGGCGGTGCCGCGAGCGCCGGTTCATGATCGATGACGAAGGCGCCGACCGACTGGTTGAGATGGTCCGCCTCCTCCGCCAGCCGCCGCGCCGCCGCCGAGGTCTCCTCGACCATCGCGGCATTCTCCTGCGTCATCGTGTCCATCTCGCTGATCGCGACGTTGATCTGGCCGAGGCTCTTGGCCTGCTGATCGGAGGAGGTCGCGATCGCGTCGATCGCGACGCTGACCGTGCCGACGCGCTCGATGATGCGCGCCAGCGCCTGGCCGGTCTGATCGACCAGATCGACGCCGGTGCGGATATGGACGGAGGCGGAGGTCACCTTGTTCTTCACCTCGGTGGCGGCATTGGCCGAGCGCTGGGCGAGCGCGCGCACCTCCTGCGCGACGACGGCGAAGCCGCGGCCCGCATCGCCCGCGCGCGCCGCCTCGACGCCTGCGTTGAGGGCGAGGAGATTGGTCTGGAAGGCGATGCCGTCGATCAGGCTGATGATCTCGGCGATCTCCTTGCTCGCCTTCTCGATGCCCTGCATCGCGCCGATCGCCTCCTTGACGACCGCGCCGCCGCGCTCCGCCTCGCCGCGCGTCTCGGTCATCGAGCCGCTCGCGCCGATCGCCGCGCCGGCGCCCTCGCGGATCGACTTGGTCACCTCGTCGAGCGCCGCCGCGGATTGCTCGATCGCTGCCGCCTGCTGTTCGGTGCGCTGCGACAGATCGAGCGTCGCGCGGCTGATCTCCTCGGAATTGTGCGTGATCGCCAGCACGCCGCCCCGCACCTCGCCGAGCACGCGCGACAGGCTCGAGGTGGCGCCGTTGAAGTCGCGCGACAGGCTCTGGAAGGCCTCGGGCACGTCGGTGATGCGGACGGTGAGATCGGCCTCCGCCAGACGATGCAGCGCCACGCCGATCGTCTCGCGTGCCGCATCGCGGTCGCGATCGTCGGCGAGCTTGGCCCTGGCGGCATCGCGGAAGACGGTCACCGCCCGCGCCATGTCGCCGAGTTCGTCGGTCCGGTCGGTCGCGGTGATCGCGATGTCGTGACGCCCCCTGGCGAGATCGGCCATCGCCTCGGTCAGCGCGGTGATCGGCCGGGCGAGCTGGCGGCTCAGCATCATCGCGAGCGTGATCGCAATCCCGATCAGCGCGATGCCACCGATCACCAGCGTGATCAGCGCGGTGCGGATCGCGCCATCCTGACTGGCGGCGTTCTGCTCCATTTCCTCGGTCTCGGCCTTGCGCAGGTCGCGCAGCGGCAGCGCGACCTTGCTGACCAGCACCTTGTCGCCGGCGGCCCGGACCGCGGCCTCCGCCTCCTCGCGACGGCCGGCCTTGACCCAGCCGATCAGCCGGTCGCCCCAGTCGCGCCGCCAGGCGAGCGCCTCGCGATTGGCGCTGCGCACCTGATTGAGCTTGACCGGGTCGGTGAGCAGCCGCTGGAGATCGACGGCGGTGTCGTCGAACTCCTTGCGCCCCTCTTCGTAGGATTTGAGGTAGCTGGGATCGCCGGTGACGAGGAAACCGCGGAACTGGCTGTTCTGCCGCAGCATCGACGTCTCCAGCGTCAGCGCCTTGGCGTAAATCGTCTGGCTGACGTTGTTCCGCTCGGTCGAGCGCTGGATCGACAGGATGTTGGCGAGGAACACCAGCATCACGACCGCGGCGGACGCGTTGATCGCCAGAAAGGACAGGCCGAGTTTGCGCGGTATCTTCATGGTCGTCGTTCCTTCGGGGCAGGATGAGAGCGATCTCACGTCGCGGATTGACGCCGGCGTACGGCGCCGTCGCTTCCACCATCCCCGTCGGTGCCCATGCTCTCGCCGATCGGTCCCAGCGACGGGTTGGTTTTCCTATTATAGCTGCTCGTCGGCCCCCGCTGGCACCTGCGACGCATTCGCCGCGCCGCTAAGATGTGGAGTATGCTCGATAGCCGGGTGGTACGGGCAGGTCAGAAGCGTGAGCGGAGCGTGACGCCGTAGGTGCGCGGCTCGGCGAGGAACGCGGTGGTCAGCGCATTGCCGACCGCATAGCGCGGCGCGCCGAATTGCTGGACCTGCGACTGGCTGCCGCTGCCTTGCAGGAAGGCGGCGGCGGCGATCTGCTGGTAGTTGGTGTCGAAGACGTTCTGGCCCCAGAATTCGAGCGCCCAGCGCTGATTGCGGCCACGGATGCCGATCCGCGCGTTGACCAGGACATAGCCGTCCTGGACCTTCTCGGCGAACAGGTCGGAGCCGGTATTATAGTCGCTGGTCATGCGGCTATCGACGTAGAACAGGCCGGTGAGGCCATTGCTGCCGATCGCCGGCGTCCAGGTCGCCGCACTGGTGATGACGTGACGCGGCGCGTTCGACATCTGGTGGCCGGGAAGCATGAACAGGGCGGCGGTGAGCGGCGCACCGGCGGCACTGCCGACCAGATCGTCGCGGTATTGCGTATGGGCGTAGGTATAGCCGAGGTTGAAGGTGACGTCTGGCGTCGGATAGGCGCCCGCCTCCAGTTCGAACCCCTGGGTGACGACGCCGGTACCGACCTTGCCGGTGCAGGCGCCCGACGCGGAACTGTCGTCGCGATCCGCACCGTTCAGCGACACGTCGCAGGCGCCGATGTTCTGGACGACGAAGGCGCTGCCGTTGAAGGTGTTCAGCTGGAAGTCGCGAAACGACGAGCGGAACCCGGCGAGGTTGGCGCTGAACTTCTCATTGCTGTATTTGACGCCCAGCTCGAACGCCTGCACCGTTTCCGGATCGAAGCGCAGGTCGCTGGCGCGCGTGCTGCCGAGGGCGAGGCCCGACCGGGCGAGATTGTAGCCGCCCGCCTTGTAGCCACGGGCGTAGGAGCCGTAGAGCAAGGTGCTCGGCGTCGCTTGCCATGACAGCACGGTGGTGCCGGTGAACTGGCCCTCGCCGATCGAATCCTTCAGCGGAACGCCGTTTAGCGCGGTGGTAGAATTGCCCGCGCAGACGATCGCGACGAGCCCCGCGGCGATGGTGCGGCGCGTCCGGTCGGCGTCCGTCTGCGCCGACGCGAGCGCCGCCTGCTGCGCCGGGCAGACGCTGTTGCTGCTGTTGAGCGAGGCGTTCAGCACCTTGTGCTCGTGCGTGTAGCGCAAGCCGGCGGTGAGGCTCAGCGTATCGGTGATGCGCAGGATGTCGTGCGTGAAGAAGGCGTAGTTGGTCCTGGTCTGATCGAACACGTCGCGCAGCGCGCCGACGTTGTTGGCGGTGCTCAGCCGATCGAGCCCGCCGACCACGGTTCCGCCCAGCGCGGCGGTGAGCGCGGTACGGCCCGCGATGCTGAGACAGCCAGAGCGGGCCGGATCGAGCAGCGCCGGATTGGCGCTCAGCCGCGCGACCAGACTGCATGAGGCGAAGGCGCCGAATTGCGAGCCGAACTTGAAATTGTCGGCGACCTCGAGCCCTTCGTGGGCGAAATAGCCACCGACCAGCCAGTCGAGCTTGTTGTCGAACAGGCCGCCGCTCAGCCGCGTCTCGTGCGTATAGGTGCGGAACCGGCGGTAGGCGTTGCCGTCGTCGGCGCGATAGCCGATATCGAGGCTGCTGTATTCCGGATCGGCGGCGTCGCCCGCCTGATATTCGCGATAGGCGCTGATCGAGATGAGCTGCACGCTGCCGATCGTCCAGCCGATGCGCGACGAAATGCCGTAATCCTTGGTGACGTTGGCATAGGCGCGTCCGGGCGAGGCGACCGTGCGGCGATTGTACGGATCGCCGGCGCTCGGCAGGATGGCGCCGAGGCTCTGCATGACCGAGACAATGCGGTTCTGCGGCGAGACGGCGAAATCACCCGCCACGCCCGGCGTCGGATCGTATTTCTCGCGCGTATCGACATAGACAGCGCCGCAGCATTTCTCGTTGCGATAGGTGTAGTCGCCGATCAGGCGCAGCGACAGGTCGGTGCTCGGCTTGAAGAACAACTGGCCGCGGACGAAATAGCGGTTGCGATCGTTATAGTCGGTCTTGTTGACGACGTCGGTGTAGAAGCCGTCGCGTCTGGCGACGACGCCGTCGACGCGGAAGGCGAGCGTATCCTTGAGCACCGGACCGGTGAGCGCACCGGCGAGGCGGACGGCATCGTAATTGCCGTAGCTGGCCTCGCCATAGCCGCCGAACTTGAACTCGGGATATTTGGTGTAGATGCTGATCGCGCCCGCCGAGGAATTGCGTCCCGACAGCGTACCCTGCGGCCCGCGCAGCACCTCGATCCGCTCGACCTCGCCGAGATCGTTGAGGCCCGAGCCGGTGCGGCTGCGATAGACGCCGTCGATGAACACCGCGACCGAGCTTTCGAGGCCGGGATTGTCGCCGACGGTGCCGATGCCGCGCAGGCGCGCGGTGGCATTGGCTTCCGAGCCGGTGGAGGTGACCAAGAGCGACGGCACGAGCTGCGCCATCTGACGGATATCCGTCGCACCGGAATGACGGAGCGCGGTGGTACCGTAGGCGCTCACGGCGATCGGCACGTTCGACATTCGCTGCGAACGCCGCGTCGCGGTGACGACGATGTCCGAGGTATTTTCCGCCACGGCCGGCTTGGCCTTGTCCTGTTCGCCTTGCTTGGTCGTCGGCGCCAGCCCCCGCAACCCCTGCGCCTCGGCATGGCCGATCGCTCCTGCGCAGCCAGCCGCTGCCAAAAGATATACCCATTTACGCATTCTACCGCCCCCGGTTCGAGTTAACCGGGGCGCGATTGCCGTAACAAACGATAACGAAAGGTTAAACCTGTATAGGAGCGAGGGCGGTTATTCTGGGATGTTGAAGAATATGCCTTGCAAGATCCTGCACGAGAACGATTTCCGATTTTGTTACAAAAACGAAAACCTTGAGCTGTGAATTGCGATCTGCAATCGTCGCTTGCTCAATCAGCCGCTCACGTCAGGTAGGCGTGGACGATGTCGATCAGTTCGTCGGCGGCGCGGCGGCGGGGACTGTCGTCGGCGGCGGCGGGGTCGACGAGATGTTCGCGGATATGATCCTCGATCACCTCGGCGATGAAGCCGTCGAGCGCGCCGCGGCACGCCGTCGCCTGTTGCAGCACCCGCGCACATTCGCGATCCTCGGTGACGGCGCGCTCGATCGCGGCGATCTGTCCGCGCAGCCGGGCCAGCCGGTTGAGCAGCTTCTTCTTCTCTTTTTCGACGTGGCTCATGCCTGCTCCATTTTGGACTTGAACCTATACTCCGGAGGGGTATGTGGCGTCCATCGGCATCGCGGTGGACGCGAGTCGACAGAGCGGATCACCCGCTCGCCTGACGAAGGACGATGATGAAACCCCGATCTACGCCCGTGTCCAGCGAAGGGGACAGTAGGAGCGCCGCTCCACTGATCCACGTCGCCGGACATGCCCCGGTCGGGGAGCGCACGCCCACCGCCTGATCGCGGCGGCGTCCCTCCCGGCCGGACCCCGTTATCCGGACCAAGGAGGTCGCCATGATCCTATCGATACGACGCGCCGATCCGCGCGCCGACGCCGGCCGTAGCGAGCCGCTCAACCGTCGCATCCGGCTGGCCGCATGCCGCCTGCAGCATGACCGCGACCTGCGCGAGCGGCGAACCGCGGCGGCCTGAGCGCCGCCCCTCCCCCCTCGCCGCCTTATCGAACGACGCACGCGGAGATCGTGCCATGACCAACCTCGCATTGAACGGGGCGCCGCCGCGCGCCACCGCCCATCTCGACGACGCCCATCTCGGCGACATCATCGGCGCCTTCGGCACGATCGCCCGGGACGATACCAGCACCCGCCCGAACTGGCGACGCAAGCTGATGACATTGGCCGCGATCATCGGTCCCGGCCTGATCGTAATGGTCGGCGACAACGACGCCGGTGCGTTCGGCACCTATACGCAGGCCGGGCAGAATTACGGCACCAGCCTGCTCTGGACGCTGCTGCTGCTGGTGCCGGTGCTCTACGTCAACCAGGAGATGGTGCTGCGGCTGGGCGCGGTGACCGGGGTCGGTCACGCCCGGCTGATCTTCCAGCGGTTCGGCCGCTTCTGGGGCGCGTTCAGCGTCATAGATCTCTTCCTGCTCAACGCGTTGACGATCGTTACCGAGTTCATCGGCATCACATTGGGGCTCGATCATCTCGGCGTGCCCAAGGTGGCGGGCGTCGCGGTGGCGGCGGTGCTGATCGTCGCGGCGGCGAGCACCGGCAGCTTCCGCCGGTTCGAGCGGTTCATAATGGTGCTAGTGTTCGGGTCGATGCTGCTGATCCCGGTCGCGCTGACGATCCATCCGCCGGCCGGGCAGATCGCCCACGACGTGCTGATCCCCGGCCTGCCCGCGCACGGCAGGCTGTCGGAGGTGATGCTGCTGATCATCGCGATCGTCGGCACGACGGTGGCGCCGTGGCAGCTGTTCTTCCAGCAGAGCTATCTGATCGACAAACGGATCGGGCCGCGGTTCATGGCCTATAGCCGCATCGATTTGTGGATCGGCATCGCCGTCGTCATCGTCGGCGGGGTCGCGATGATGGCGTTCACCGCCGCCGCCTTCGCCGGCACCGCCGGGGCCGGACATTTCACCGACGCCGGCGCGGTGGCGCGCGGCATCGCGGCGCACGGCGGGCGGCTGATGGGCGTGCTGTTCGCCGTGGCGCTGATCGACGCCTCGATCATCGGCGCGTCGGCGGTGTCGCTGAGCACCGCTTATGCGATCGGCGACACGTTCGGCATCCGCCATTCGCTGCACCGCTCGCCCCGCGATTCGATCGCCTTCTACCTCGTCTTCGCCGGGCTGATCGCGGTGGCGGCGGCGCTGGTGCTGATCCCGGGGACGCCGCTGGGGCTGCTGACCAATGCGGTGCAGTCGCTGGCGGGCGTGCTGCTGCCGAGCGCGACGGTGTTCCTGCTGCTGCTGTGCAACGACAAGGCGGTGCTGGGGCCATGGCGCAACGGCCGCTGGCTCAACCTGTTCACCGGGGCGGTGATCGCGGTGCTGGTGCTGCTGTCGGTGATCCTGACCGCATCGGTGCTGGTGCCCGACCTCGGCGCGGGCGCGATGCTGTGGATCCTCGGCGGTGGGCTGGGAATCGCGTTACTCGGATGGGGCGCGCAGCAATTAATCGCGCCGGTACGTGCCGCGCCGATCGATCGCACCGGCCGCGACGACTGGCGGATGCCGCCGCTCGACACGCTGGCCCCGGCGACGCTGCGGCGGGGCGAGAAGGCGTGGCTGACGGTGCTGCGCCTCTACCTCGTCGTCGCCGGCGGGCTGGTGCTGATCCGTATCGGCCAGCTCGCGCTGACCCACCAATTGTAATCAAGCGCGCCTAGGGGGACCACATGACCCGTATTGCAACCCTGCTGGTGGGCGCCTGTGCGCTCGCCGGCCTGACCCTCCACGCCCCGGTACGGGCGCAGACGGTCTCCGAGCCCGCGGTGGCCGATCAAGATTGGGCAATTCACGGCCAAGCGACCGGTGTGCTGCAGGGTACGCCCGGCTTCGCCTCGCCCTATCAGGGGACGAACAGCCTGACGCCGCGGCAGATCAAGGAGACGGTCGACGTCACGCTCTATGCCGGGGTGCGGCCCTGGCGCGGCGGCAAACTCTGGATCAATCCGGAGATCGACCAGGGGTTCGGCCTGTCCAACACGCTGGGCGCTGCGGGCTTCCCGAGCGCGGAGGCGTATAAGGTCGGACGCAAGCGCCCGTATCTCCGGTTGCAGCGGCTGTTCTTCCGCCAGACGATCGGGCTGGGCGGCGGGCGCGAGGCGGTGGCCGGCGCGATGAACCAGCTCGCCGGCACGCGCGACAGCGACCGGCTGGTGCTGACCGCGGGCAAGTTCGGCGTCGGCGACGTGTTCGACACCAACAGCTATGCGCACGATCCGCGCAGCGACTTCCTCAACTGGTCGGCGGTGGATGCGGGCAGTTTCGATTATGCCGCGGATGCCTGGGGCTATACAACCGGGATCACGGGTGAATTGTATCACGGCGACTGGACGCTGCGGCTCGGCCTGTTCAACCTGTCGCAGGTGCCCAATGGCGAGACGCTGGAGACGCGCTTTCAGCAATATCAGGTCGATGGCGAGATCGAGCACCGCCACCGCATCGGCGGCCACGACGGCGCCCTGCGGCTGACGCTGTTCCGCAACCGCGGGCAGTTCGGCCGGTTCGACGATGCGCTGGCGCTGGCGGCGGCGACCGGCGGCGATGCCGACACCGCGCTCGTGCGGGCGCGGCGGACGCGGCTCGGCGCGAGCCTCAACGGCGAGCAGGCGGTCACCGATACGCTCGGGCTGTTCGCGCGCGCCGGGGTCGCCGATGGCGCGATCGAGCCCTACGATTTCACCGATATCGATCGGACGGCGCAGCTCGGTCTGTCGCTGAAAGGTGCGGGCTGGCACCGCGCCGTCGACACGGTGGGGGCGGCGGTGATCGTCAACGGGATCAGCGCGGCGCATCAACGCTATCTCGATGCGGGCGGACTGGGTGTGCTGGTCGGCGACGGCCGGCTGCCGCATCCGGGGGATGAATATATCGGCGAGGCCTTCTACAAGCTCGCCGCGACCCGTCGATTCGAGCTGACGCTCGATTATCAGCGGATCGGCAATCCCGGCTACAATCGCGACCGCGGCCCTGCCAACGTGATCGGGGCGCGGGTGCACGGCGCGTTCTGAGCCGGTTCGGCCGACGGGCGCCGCGAGGTCACCCGTCGGCCGATCGGTCAGCCGGCCTTGGGCGCGACCGCCTTGTCGACGTCGGTGGCAGTGGCACCCGCCTGCGGCGCGACGCGCAGGTTGAGTTCCTTGAGCTGCTTGGGCGTCGCGAAATTGGGCGCGCCCATCATCAGATCCTCCGCCTTCTGCGTCATCGGGAAGACGATGACCTCGCGGATGTTGGGCTCGTCGGCGAGCAGCATGACGATCCGGTCGATGCCCGGCGCCGAACCGCCGTGCGGCGGGGCGCCGAACTTGAACGCG
The DNA here is from genome assembly GCF_059420425.1 of Sphingomonas sp. GW821-FHT04B01. Lineage (NCBI taxonomy): Bacteria > Pseudomonadati > Pseudomonadota > Alphaproteobacteria > Sphingomonadales > Sphingomonadaceae > Sphingomonas > Sphingomonas sp. GW821-FHT04B01. Next base: position 420,376 of record NZ_JBWKTR010000002.1, read on the forward strand.
TTGATCATGCCGGCGAAATTGGCGTCGACCTCGGCCTGCGAATAACCGGCGATCTCGAATGCCTTGTACATGATCTCGGGACGGTGGTTCCGGATCGCGCCCGACGACAGCTCCACGCCGTTGCAGACGATGTCATACTGATAGGCGAGGATGTCGAGCGGGTCCTTGGTCTCCAGCGCCTCCATCTCGCCCTGCGGCATCGAGAAGGGGTTGTGGCTGAAGTCGACCTTCTTGTTGTCCTCGTCATACTCGAACATCGGGAAATCGACGATCCAGCAGAATTCGAAGCGGCTCTGGTCGATCAGGCCGAGGCTCTCGGCGACGCGGGTGCGGGCGAGGCCGGCGAGCTTGGCAGCCTGGCCTTCCTTGCCGGCGGCGAAGAACAGGCCGTCGTCCGGACCGAGGCCGAGCGCGTCGGCCATCGCGGTCATCTTGTCCTCGCCATGGTTCTTGGCGATCGGGCCGCCCCATTCGCCGCCCTTGCGGGTGGCATAGCCGAGGCCGGCGAAGCCCTCGCCTTGCGCCCAGGCGTTCATGTCGTCGAAGAACTTGCGGCTCTTGTCGGCGGTGCCGGGCGCGGGGATCGCGCGGACGACGTCGCCGGCCTCGACGATCGAGGCGAAGCGGCCGAAGCCCGAGCCGACGAACTGGTCGGAGACGTCGCTGATCAGGATCGGGTTGCGCAGGTCGGGCTTGTCGTTGCCGTATTTCAGCATCGATTCGCGGTACGGGATGCGCTTGAACGGCAGCGCGCTGACGGTGCGGCCCTTGCCCTGCCAGTCGGCGAATTCCTCGAACACGCCGTGGAGGACGGGCTCGATCGCCTGGAAGACGTCTTCCTGCGTGACGTAGCTCATCTCGAAATCGAGCTGGTAGAATTCGCCGGGGCTACGGTCGGCACGGGCGTCCTCGTCGCGGAAACAGGGCGCGATCTGGAAATAGCGGTCGAAGCCGGCGACCATCAGGAGCTGCTTGAACATCTGCGGCGCCTGCGGCAGCGCGTAGAACTTGCCCGGATGGACGCGGCTGGGGACGAGATAGTCGCGCGCGCCCTCGGGCGACGAGGCGGTGAGGATCGGCGTCTGGAATTCGGTGAAGCCCTGCCCGATCATCCGCTGGCGGATCGACGAGATCACCTTCGAGCGCAGCATGATGTTCTGGTGGAGCCGCTCGCGGCGCAGATCGAGGAACCGATAGCGCAGGCGGATATCCTCGGGATATTCGGCGTCGCCCGCCACCGGCATCGGCAGCTCCTGCGCGTGGCTCTGCACGGTCGCGGCCTGCGCGAACACCTCGATCGCGCCGGTGGCGAGATTGGGGTTCTGTGTCGCCTCGGAGCGCGCCTTCACGACGCCGTCGATCGTGACGACCGACTCGACGCGCAGCGATTCGAGCGTCGGCAGCGCCGGCGAATCGCTGTCGGCGACGATCTGGGTGATGCCGTAATGGTCGCGCAGGTCGACGAACAGCACGCCGCCGTGGTCGCGCTTGCGATGGACCCAGCCCGACAGGCGGACGGTCTCACCGACGTTGCCTGCGGTGAGCGCGGCGCAGGTGTGGGAGCGATAGGCGTGCATGATCGTTTCTTCCGGCCGGATAATGGCGTTGTGCGAGGGGTCGCGCTTCCCCGTCTCACTTGGCTTTGTCAACCCGGCCGCGTGTGGCTATGGCAATGCCATGCATATCCACCCGTTGATTACAGACAGCGCCAGCCTCGCCAATCTGTGTGCCCGCCTCGCCAATGCCGACTTCGTGACCGTCGACACCGAATTCATGCGCGAGAGCACCTATTATCCCGAATTGTGCCTGATCCAGATCGCCGACGTGAACGAGGCGGCGGCGATCGATCCGATGGCGCCGGGGCTCGACATGACGCCGCTGCTCGAATTGCTCACCGAGAATCAGGACGTGCTCAAGGTGGTCCATGCCGGCGGGCAGGATATCGAGATCATCTACAATCTTACCGGCAAGACGCCGCATCCGCTGTTCGATACGCAGGTCGCGGCGATGGCGCTGGGGCAAGGCGAGCAGATCGGCTATTCCAACCTAGTCGACAGCTGGCTCGGCATCGTCGTCGACAAGGGCGCGCGCTTCACCGACTGGGCGCGGCGGCCGCTCGATGCGCGGCAGATCGAATATGCGATCGGCGACGTGACGCATCTCGCGGTGATCTTCCCCAAGATGCTGGAACGGCTGCGCAAGACCGGGCGCGGCGTGTGGCTCGACCAGGAGATGGAGCGGCTCGCCGACCCGGCCAATTACGCCAACGATCCCGATCAGGCGTGGAAGCGCGTCCGCATCTCCGGGCGCAAGCCCGACGTGCTCGGGCGGCTCAAGGCGCTGGCGCGCTGGCGCGAGCTGGAGGCGCAGTCGAAGGACCTGCCGCGCGGGCGGATCGTCAAGGACGAGACGCTGGGCGACATCGCCGGCCATCCGCCGCGCAAACAGGCCGATCTCGCCAAGGTGCGCGGCCTGTCGGCGACCTGGGCGTCAAACGATATCGGCGGGCGGCTGATGGCGGCGATCGAATCGGCGGCACCGCTTGGCGCCGACGAGCTGCCGCCGCGCGACGACCGCAAGCCAGGGCTGGGCAAGGAGGGCGCGCTGGTCGCCGATCTGCTCAAGCTGCTGCTCAAGATCCGCTCGCGCGATATCGACGTCGCGTCGCGGCTGCTGGCGCGGTCGGAAGAGCTGGAAGCGCTCGCCGCCGGGGTGCGCACCGGATTGCCGATGCTGGAGGGCTGGCGCTTCGACCAGTTCGGGCGCGATGCGCTCGATCTGGTCGAGGGGCGGCTGGGCTTTGCGGTGCGCGGCGGCAAGCTCAAGATGACGCGAACGGAGGAAGCAGCATGATGCGGTTGGCCTTTCTACTGCCGGTGCTTGCGGCAGGATGTGCGACGATGCCCGCGCCCGAGCCCGAACGGGGTCCGTGCGTGATCAACGAGGCGGTCAAAATCCGCTTCGCGGGCGTCAAATTCCGTGAGCGGATGCGGCCCGAGATCGAGCATATGACGCATTCGGCGATCTCGCGGGTGATCCATCCCGACGACGTCACGACGCAGGATTTCCGCGTCGACCGGCTGAACATCCTGCTCGACGACGGCGGGCTGATCAGCGGACTGAAGTGCGGCTGATCACCTGATCGCGAGGCGCGGCTTGCGCTTGAGCGCCGTGGCCAGCGCGGCGTGGCGGCGCTCGACCGTCTCGGCATAGAGCGGCCGGTCCGCCTCGGTCAGCGACAAGGCGACGTGGCCGGGGACCAGCGCCAGCGACGCGCGCTGCAGCGGCCCGGCGAGACCGGCGCTGAACCGCTGGCCTAAGCGGATCGCCAGCCCCCAGTCGATCGCCAGCGCGATCTGGCCGGTGCTGGCGAGGCCGGCGAGCAGGGGATGCGGCGTCGTGCTGCCGCCGAGGCTGGTGTGCAGCGCCTGCGCGAGCATCGCGCGTTCGGGCGCGTCTATCGCCACCCAATTGCCGTGCAGCGCGACCTCGAAGCCGCGCTCGTCGCGGAATTCGGGATTGGCGCGCCAGCCGGTATCGGCGAGCAGGCAGGCGGCGTGGCGGATCCGCGCCAGCTCCGGCGTATCGTCGGGGAAGAGCGGTGCGATCCAGGCGGCGAGCAGGTCGCCGTGCTCGGCGAAGCGGCCGAGCAATTTGCCCTCCTCGCGCGCGGCGACGATCAACGGGTCGAGCGCCCGCGTTTTCGGATCAAGCGTCGCATAGAGCAACCCCTCGCGGAGGCCGAAGGTCGAGGCCATCGCGCTTGCCGAGCCGAGTTCGCGCATCACCACCGACAGCAGCGCGGTGGCGTCGCCGAGCTGCGCGGCGCGAACCGACGACATGCCGGGCACGCTGCGCAGCCGCGGGCGCGAGAGGTGCGCGATGCTGCGGCCGAGGCGACCGACGGTTTCGGGCGCGAGGCTGTAGCCATGAATGATCGGCAGCGGATAATGCGTCAGGCTCATGTCGAGCCGTGCCAGCGCGCGCCACGATCCGCCGACCATGTAGAGCGGAAGGCCCCTGCCCCGCCCGGTCCAGCCCGCCTCGGCGATCAGCCGGGTGACGTGGCGGTCGAACGCCGGGCCACGGCTGGAGCGCAGCGCGGCGATACGCAGCACGCCGAGCGGGAAGGAAATGCGATCGGTGACGGTGCCGGCGACGACGCGGACGAGTTCGAGGCTGCCGCCACCGAGATCGCCGACGATGCCGTCCGCATCGGGGATCGCCGACAGCACCCCCATGCCCGCGGCGGTCGCCTCCTGCTCGCCGGAAAGGAGCTCGACGGTGAGGCCGAGGTCCTTCGCGGCGGCGATGAAGGCGGCACCATTGCTCGCGTCGCGCACCGCGGCGGTGGCGACGGTGCGGACGGGGGCGTCCATTTCGCGGGCGACCATCGCGAAACGGCGCAGCGCGCCGATCGCGAGCGCCATGCTGTCCGCGTCGATCGCGCCGGTCGCGGCGAGGCTGCGGCCGAGCCCGGCCATCACCTTTTCGTTGAACAGCGTCGCGGGGATGCGCGGATGGCCCTGATACACAACCAGCCGCACCGAATTGGAGCCGATGTCGATGATGCCGGTGCGGGGATAGGGGTCGGTCATTGCCGGTTCAACAGCCGGCGCGGGCTGGTGTTCAGATGCGGGTTTGTCGCGCAGCGTCGTGATGAACGGCAAACGGACCATCAGCGGGCGTCCGCGGCGGGCCGCACACCCCGGACCCCGCCCCGATCCGCCGTCATCGCCGCCGCCGCAGCGCCAGCGTCGGCACCGCGTTGCTTTCCGCCAGCGCCGCGCCGCGGCCGGAGAGCGACGGGTTGGTCATGAAATAGCGGTGGAGGTTGAACGGCTTGTCGCCCGGCGTCTCGCGGACGTAGCGACCGTCCGATTCCAGCTCCCAGCTTTGTTCGGTGTCGATGAGGTTGGCGACCATCACCTGGTCGAGCACCTGGTCGTGCACCGTCGGATTCTCGATCGGCAGCATATATTCGACGCGCCGGTCGAAATTGCGCGGCATCCAGTCGGCCGACGAGATGAACACCTTCGCGCCATCGTTGGGCAGCGCGGCGCCGTTGCCGAAGCAGAAGATGCGGCTGTGTTCGAGGAAGCGGCCGATGATCGACTTGACGCGGATATGTTCGGACATGCCCGGTACGCCGGGGCGCAGGCAGCAGATGCCGCGGATGATCAGGTCGATCTCGACCCCCGCGCCGCTCGCCTCGTACAATTTGTCGATGATCGCGGGATCGACGAGGCTGTTCATCTTCGCCCATACCGCCCCGGTCTTGCCGGCCCGCGCATTGGCGATCTCGACGTCGATGAGGTCGAGCAGCTTCTGGCGCAGGTCGCGGGGCGAGAGGCTGAGTTTGGTGATGTCGGTCGGTTCGACATAACCGGTGACGTAGTTGAACATCTGCGCCGCATCGCGCCCCATCCGCGGATCGGCCGTGAAGAAGCTGAGATCGGTATAGATGCGCGCCGTGACCGGGTGATAATTGCCGGTGCCGAAGTGGCAATAGGTGCGGAACCGGCCATCCTCGCGGCGCACCACCATGGAGACCTTGGCGTGCGTCTTCCATTCGAGGAAGCCGTAGACGACCTGTACGCCGGCGCGTTCGAGCGCGCTCGCCCACAGGATGTTCTGCTCCTCGTCGAAGCGAGCGCGCAGTTCGACCACCGCGGTGACCGACTTGCCCGCCTCGGCGGCGGCGATCAGCGCGTTGATCACCGCGGGCTGCTTGCCCGCGCGATACAGTGTCTGCTTGATCGCGATGACGTCGGGGTCGAGCGCCGCCTGTTTGAGGAAGGCGAGGACGACGTCGAACGTCTCATAGGGGTGATGGACGATGATGTCCTTCGCGCGGATCGCCGCGAAGCAATCGCCGCCGAATTCGCGGATGCGCTCGGGGAAGCGGGGCACGAAGGGCAGGAACTTGAGGTCGGGGCGATCCTCGTCGATCACCGCGTCGAGATCGCCGATGCTGAGCAGATTGCCGCTCTCGGTGATCGTCGCATCGGCGCCGCCCAGTTCGTGGCGCAGCACCTTGGCGAGCGCGTCGGGCATCCCCGTCTCGAGTTCGAGCCGGATGACGCGGCCGCGGCGACGACGCTTGATCGCATTGGCGAAGTAACGGACGAGATCCTCCGCCTCCTCGTCGATCTCGATGTCGCTGTCGCGCAGTACACGGAAGGCGGCGGCACCCACCAGCGTATAGCCGGGGAAGAGTACCGGGGCGAAGCGCTTGAGCAGCGCCTCGATCGACACGTAACGCGCGGGCTCGCCGGGCAGGCGGACGAAGCGCGGCGCACTTGCCGGGATCATCACCAGCTCGCGTACCGGCTCGCCGTCCGAATCGCGGACGACGTCGAACATCACCGACAGCCCCTTGTTCGGGATGAACGGGAAAGGATGCGCGGGATCGAGCGCCTGCGGCGTGAGGATCGGGAAAATCTGTTCGCGGAAATGCGCCTCGAGCCATTCGGCGTCTTCCGCGTCGACCTCGTCGCGGCGCAGGACGTGAAGGCCGGCCTCGTCGAGCAGGGTGCGCAGGTCGCCCCACACCGCCTGCTGGCTCGCCATAAGCGCATCCGCCTCGCGGGTGATCGCGGCAAGCTGTTGCCCCGGCGTCAGACCGTCCGACGAGCGGCGGTCGACGTCCTTGAGCTGCTGCCCCTTCAGGCCGGCGACGCGGACCATGAAGAATTCGTCGAGGTTGTTGCCCGAGATCGACAGGAAGCGGAGCCGCTCGAGCAGTGGATGCGCCGGATTGCACGCTTCCTCGAGCACGCGCCGGTTGAAGGCGAGCCACGACAGCTCGCGATTGAAATAGCGATCGTTCACTTCAGGAACAAACGGATCGTCATCGGGAGCGGCGAGATGCGAGAGGTGGATTGGACGTGTCATACTTCGGTCATAGGTAGCAACGGTTGCGGTTGCGTGACGATCCCCGCCGCGGTCAAAACAGTGCGCGCCAGCGGGATCGACAGGCGACGGCGGCTTTCCAGCACCTCCTGATCGAGCGCGTCGACGACGCGTTGGACGATGACGTGGCTGCGTTCGATCCGCGTGCTGAGCCAGCTCACCAGATCGGGCCGTGCGTCGAGCCCGCGACGGTTGAAGAGATGCGCCAGCAATGCGGCGATCAGTTCGTCGTCGGGCGCGCCGATCGCGGCATGCGGGCTGGCGGCGAGGCGCGAGCGCAGATCGGGCAGTTTGACCGCCCAGCTCGGCGGCAGCGCGTCGGCGACGATGACCAGCGGCCGCCCCTCCGCCTGCGCCTGGTTCCAGGCGTGGAAGATCTGCGCCTCGGGCACCGCCTCGGCATCGTCGATGATCCGGCCCTGGCTCTTGGCGGCGAAGATGCGCGCGAGCAGGCTGCGGCCGGATTTCCGCGGGCCGGTCAGCACCGCCGCCATCACCGGCCAGCTCGCCCATTGCTCCAGCACCTGCGCGGCGCGGATGTTGGACGGGGTGACGAGAAAGGCGTCGTCCTTTGGGTCGGCCGGCCACCCGAGCGGCAGCGCCAATTGGTTGCTCATGCGTCAGCCGGTCGGACTGGCGGAGGCGGCGGGTGCCGGTGCCGCGCGGCGGATGCGCAGCGTCTGGCCCGACCCGCTGACCTGATAACCGCGCACCTCCAGCGCCGCCCGCAACGCATCGGGATCACCGTCATAAGTGACGCGCATCAGCGACAGACCGCCGAGCGCGAGGCTGGTGGTGCTCGCCGCACGGACGCCGGGGATGCTGCGCACCAGCCCTTCGGTATTCGCCACCGCGCTCGCGCCCGGCGTCTCGAACTGGATGGTGAGCGCAATGCCGGCATTGGCAGCGCCGGTGTCGCCGACGATCTCGGCGAGCGTCTCGCCGCTCGCCGCGTCGTCGATCGCATCGGGGTCGACCACCGGCTCGGGCGGCGGCGGCGGCGACAGCGACGGGTCGACGCCGAGCGCGCCGCCGCGCAGCGCCTGCTGGAACAGCGCGTCCATGCGGGTGACGCCGGTGTCGAGCAGTCGCGGCAGGCCGGCGGCGCTGCCGACGCGCAGCGTAAAGCTGCCGATCAATTCGTTGTCGGGGCCGTGACGCGCCTGGAACACGCCGATCACCGGCCCGCCGGGATAGCTGCGATAGAGGCGGACGACGGGGATGAGGATGTCGGCGGCGCCATATTGGTCGATCACCGTCCGCCACCAGCCGCGCCCCGGTCGCGCGATCTGGCCGGCGTTGAGCAGCAGCGAACCGGCGCCGTTGCCCGACGGGCGGACATAGTCGATCGCGCTGTTGCCGGTGCGGAAGCGCGCCCACGCCTCCTGCCAGTCGGTGCGTTGTTCGAACACCGTCTCGACCCCGCCCGACACCTGCAGCGGCAGGAGCAGCATCGGCCGCGACCGGTCCGAATAGGCGCTGATCCCGAGCACCGATGCGGCGCGGCTGCGATTGAACAGCACGCCGAGCTTGGCGATGTAGCGGGTCGGGCCGATCTGTTCGTTCTCGACGACGATGCCGGAGACGAGCTGGTCGAGCGTGCCGTCCGAGACGAGGCCACCGTCGCCACCGAGCCGCTTCGCAAGCTGCACCCAGGCCTTGCGCTGCGCCAGCCGCCAGCCGCCGAGCCGCGCCGCCTGCGCCGTCCTGCCGGCGACGTCGACATCGACGCCGCTGACTTCGAAATCGCCCGAACTGTCGACCGGTGCGACGCCGCGCCCGCCCTCGATCTGCGCATAGGCGCCGGCGGCGAGCAGCAGGGCCGCACCGGCGAGCGAGGGAAACAAAGGGATGCGCATGTCGCGGGCCTTTTGGCGAAGCCGGCGGGTGATGCCAAGCGGGATGTGCGGCGACCGTCATTCCTCCGCCGGGCGGGAGCGGTATTCGGTTCGGCATTGCCAGCAACCATCGCAAATCGTAGCAGGCTGGCCGGATGAGCAACCCGCCCTCCCCGTCCGACCAGTCCTACACCTATGCCGATGCCGGCGTGTCGATCGCCGCGGGGAACGCGCTGGTCCGCGCGATCGGGCCGCTCGCCAAGGCGACGCGCCGGCCCGGCGCCGATGCCGAGCTGGGCGGCTTCGGCGGCATGTTCGACCTCAGGGCGGCGGGGTTCAATGACCCGCTGCTCGTCGCCGCCAATGACGGCGTCGGCACCAAGCTCAAGCTCGCGATCGAATGGGACCGGCACGAGGGCGTCGGCGTCGATCTCGTCGCGATGTGCGCCAACGACCTGATCGTCCAGGGCGCCGAACCGTTGTTCTTCCTCGATTATTACGCGACCGCCAAGCTCGACAACGGCATCGCCGAGCGCGTCGTCGCGTCGATCGCAGAGGGCTGCCGGCAGGCGGGCTGTGCGCTGATCGGGGGCGAGACCGCCGAGATGCCCGGCATGTACGCGCCGGGCGATTACGACCTCGCCGGCTTCTGCGTCGGCGCGGTCGAGCGCGACCGCGTGCTGACCGGGCGCGAAATCGCCGCGGGCGACGTGATCCTCGGCCTCGCCTCGTCGGGCGTCCATTCGAACGGCTTCTCGCTCGTCCGCCGGCTGGCGGCGGACCGCGGCTGGAAGCTCGACCGTCCCGCGCTGTTCGATGCCGACCGGCTGTTGATCGACATCCTGATGGCGCCGACGCGTATCTACGTCGCCAGCCTGCTGCCGCTGCTGCGCGAGGGCGCGATCAAGGGGCTGGCGCATATCACCGGCGGCGGTCTGCTCGAGAACATCCCGCGCGTGCTGCCCGAGGGAACGCATGCCGTGGTCGATGCCGATGCGTGGGAGCAGTCGCGGCTGATGGCTTTCCTCCAGGCGCAGGGCGCGATCGAGCCCGAGGAGATGGCGCGCACCTTCAACTGCGGGATCGGCATGGCGGTGGTCGTCGCGGCGGAGCGCGCCGAGGCGGTCGCGGCGGCGCTGACCTCGGCCGGCGAGACGGTGCACCGGATCGGCATGGTCGAGGCGGGGACGCGCGGCTGCACCGTGCGCGGATCGACGGAGACGTGGAGCGCGCGCAGCGACTGGACGGCTACGCACCACCATGGCTGATGCGAAGACGGTCGGCATCCTGATCTCGGGACGCGGCTCGAACATGATGGCGCTGGTCGAGGCGGGGATCCCCGTCGCGCTGGTCGCCTCCGACAAGCCAGACGCGGCCGGTCTTGGCTGGGCGCGGGGGCGCGGCATCGCGACCTTCGCCCTGTCGCCCAAGGGGATCGGCAAGGCTGCTTATGAGGCGCAGCTCGACGCGGCACTGCGCGAGGCGGGGTGCGAGGTGATCGCGCTGGCCGGCTATATGCGGCTGCTGTCGGACGCATTCGTCGCACGATGGCGCGATCGGATCGTCAACATTCATCCTTCGCTGCTGCCCAAATACAAGGGGCTCGACACCCATGCGCGGGCGATCGCCGCCGGCGATGCGGTCGCCGGCTGTTCGGTGCATATCGTCACCGAGGAGCTGGACGGCGGCGCGCTGCTCGGCCAGGCCGAGGTGCCGGTGCTGGCCGGCGACACCCCCGATACGCTCGCCGCGCGAGTGCTCGCCGCCGAACACCGTCTGTATCCCCAGATCCTCAAGGAATTCGTGACGCGATGACCGACGTTTCTCCTGTCCTGGCGCGGGTACGCGCCGTCGCCCTGCTGCTGCCCGACGTCGAGGAGCGTACGCAGGACGGCCACAGCTTCGTCGTCGGCGACGCCGCCTTCGTGCGGGTGCGCGATGGGGAGAATGGTGCGGCCGTGGTGCAGGTGCTCGACGACGTCGACCATTGGGCCGATGTCGCGATCGGCGAGGATAGCGACTGGACGCTGGTCGAGGACCGGATCGCGCACAGCTGGGAGCTTGCCGCGCCGCGCGACCTGCTCGAAGCGGGCGGGCGATGAGCGAGACGCGCGATCAGGCGCAAACCCGCCGGCGCTGGATCACGCTGGCCGAGGTGGTCGCGGTCGCCGGCGTCGTGATCGCCGCGCTGACGCTCTACAGCAACTGGCAGGACCGGCGGCAGGCCGCCGCCGACAAGGCGATCGAACTGGCGAGCGCGACGCGCGACAAGACGCGCTTCGTGCTGCGCGGCGCGCCCGACAAGGACAAGCGGATGATCGTGCTGGCGCGCGAGGAGGCGCATCCGCTCGGCGACATCCGCGTCAGCTTCCCCACCGCGCTCGGCGTGTCGCAGCAGGATTCGGTGACGCAGACGATCCCGGCGGACTGGTTCGACAAGGCGCTGCGCCAGGCGACCGACGGTGGCGCGGACGACCTGACCGGGCGGTTGCCGGTACTGATCCGCTACACCTATTTCACCGACGACCAGCCGACGACGCGGCAGGCGATCTACGACATCGTCTGGCATACCCGGCCGCAGCGCTTCCAGGGCCGCAAGGTCGAGCTGCTCGACCTCCGGCTGCGCGAGACCGGCGGCAACCAGAAGCGCGTCGACGCGCTGTGGGCGAAGGACCAGCCGAAGGTCTAGCGACCGACCAGCCAGCGGCCGAAGCGCGGCACCGCGCCGTGTCGCGTCATCCAGTCGCTATAGGCACGATAGACCGGGTCGAGGCCGAGGTGGCGTTCCTCGGTGCGCGCGCGCCAGTAATAGATGCCGCTGACCACGCCCATCAGCGCGGTCGCGCGCACCGCGTCGACCAGGCTGCCCGTCGTCAGGATCGGCACGGTCGACAGCCACCAGAACAGGTTCTTCGACAGATAGGCCGGGTGACGCGACCAGGCATAGGGACCGTGCGTCAGGATGCCGCGGTGGGTGAGGTTGGAGAAGCGCAGCCCGAATGCGACCGTCGCCCACGCATAGACCGCGGTCAGCAGCACGAGGATCGCGCCCCATGACGCCAGGACGGTCGGGTGGCCGGCGAACCATGACGTCCAGTCCTGCGTCCCCGGATGATAGTCGAGCGGGCCGCCCGCCTCCATCAGGATGAACGGCGGATAGCACATCAGCGCGGCGGTCCAGGCGGCGGCATAGGGGTTGGCGCTGCGGATGTGCGCGTCGAGCGGGCGCAGCGTCAGGATATAGCCGACGGTGGCGAAGCTGACGTCGATGACGAACATCAGCCCGATCAGCCATTGCGCGAGCGCGACGGGATCGCGGAGGCTCGCCCGATCGGTGTGGATGAAGCCCGCCCAATTGCCCGGCAGCACCGCGAGCATGAAGGCGAGGAAGAACGCCTTGACCGCCCAGGCGCGCAGATGGCCGTAGATCGCCTCGGGCATGACGCCGGGCTGGCCGGTCAGCCACGCGCCGAGGTGCCAGGCGCCGTCGCGCGGTTCGACCAGATAGCGGTCGATCCAGAGCACATAGGGCATTGCGAGCACCGCGACGATCGGCATGGCCCAGCCGAAGCACCACATGGCGAACGCAAAATTACCGTCCCAATAGAAGCGGCCGACGCCGTAGAGAAAGGCGATACCGCCCCAGGTGAGATACAGGCCGGCGAGCTTGGTCAGGCTGACGTCGCGGCGTTCGACCAGCGGACGTGGGTTATGCCAGTCGATGCCGGTGCTGGCGCGGCGATGCACCTTGTCGACCAGCAGCGACCAGCCGATCATCGGCAGCGCGCAGGCGACGAGCGCGACCAGCGCCGCATAGGGGCCGTCCATGCCGATCGCGAGCGCCGCCACCAGCCAGCCGAACAGCCCGGCGATGCCGGCAAGTCCGACGCCTTGGCCGACCGCCGATGCGGGTCGTTTTTCGGCCGGTCCGGCTGCCTGCTCGGTGTCATGCTCCATGCCGGTGGCTTAGCGCGGCAACGGTAAGCAAGCCATGAACCACGGCATGCCACGATCTTGGGCCTTGACCCCGCATGCCGGGCGACGATAAGCCGCGGCTCGATCGACGCCTACGGGCCGTCAGGTCGTGCGGGTATAGTACAATGGTAGTACAGCAGCCTTCCAAGCTGAATACACGGGTTCGATTCCCGTTACCCGCTCCACCCTTCTGAGCGCGGACGGCTGCGGGCGACGACCGGCCACAGCCGCTACACGATCAATGGTCGGCGGTACCAGGTTCCGCCATCTTGCGATGCTGTTCGGCAAGCACCGCATTGGGGGTGACGTTTGCCACTGCCGACTGGATCTTGTTCTTCCAGCCGGAGACGATCGCGGCCTTGCCCTCCATCAGCGCATCCCAGCCGTCGGCGGCGACCTTGGCGGGATCGTCCTTCTTGGGATCGCTGCCGACGTCGGTGTCGAGCATGTCGCCGCGCGCGAAGAACTCGGTGTCGGTCGGCCCCGGCATCAGATTGGTGAGCGTGACGCCGTCGGCATCCTTGATCTCGTTCTGCAGGGCGGCGACGAAGCTGTCGAGGAACGCCTTGCTGCCGTTGTAGACCGCCTGGAACGCGCCCGGAATGTAGCCGGCGATCGAGCCGGTCACGAGCACCTTGCCGTCGTTGCGCGCGACCATGTCGCGGAGCACCTTCTGCAGCAGATAGGCGGTACCGGTGATGTTGGTGTCGACCACCGCGCGCCAATCCTCGACCTTCTGGTCGAGGAAGGCGTGGCCGAGACCGCGGCCGGCATTGGCGCAGAGCAGGTCGATGCGTCGCCCGCCCGCAGCGTCGAGCAGACGGTCGACGCCTTCGGGCGTCGACAGATCGGCCTCGAGCGCCTGCACGTCATGCTCATATTGGCGGAAGTCGGCCGCGGCCGATTCGATCAGCGATTCGTCGGCGACGACGAGGATGTCGTAGCCGTTGCGCGCCGCGAGCGAGGCGAGTTCGAAGCCGATGCCGGTCGATGCGCCGGTGATGATCGCGAATTTGTCAGCCATGTTCGATTATCCTTGCAAGGCGTTGAGGTCAGCCGACCATGTCCGGCTTCAGCACGATCTTGGTCGTCTCGTTCTGGTGGTTCTTGAACAAATCGTAGCCTTTGGGCGCGTCGGTCAGCGGCATGCGGTGCGAGATCAGGAACTCGGTATCGATCTTGTCTTCCAGGATCGCATTGAGCAGCGCCGGCATATAATGCTGGACGTGGGTCTGGCCGGTCTTGAGCGTCAGCCCCTTTTCCATGAACGCGCCGAGCGGGAATTTGTCGACGAAGCCGCCATAGACCGCCGGCATCGAGACGCGCCCGCCCTTGCGGCAGGCGATGATCGCCTGACGGATCGAATGGGGGCGATCGGTGCCGAGGAAGATCGACGCCTTGATCTGGTCGATGATATTGTCGACGAACATGCCGTGCGCTTCGAGCCCGACCGCGTCGATCACCGCATCGGGGCCGATGCCCCCGGTCATTTCCATCAACGCCTCGTAGGTGGCGCTTTCCTCGAAGTTGATCGTCTCGGCGCCGAAGCGCTTGGCGAGTTCGAGGCGATGCGGGAAATGGTCGATCGCGATGACGCGTTCGGCGCCCATCAGGAACGCCGATTGCACCGCGAACAGCCCGACCGGGCCGCAGCCCCAGACCGCGACCGTATCGCCCGGCTCGATCTGCGCATATTCAGCCGCCTGCCAGCCGGTCGGCAGGATGTCCGACAGGAACAGCACCTTGTCGTCGGACACGCCGTCGGGGATGACGATCGGGCCGACGTCGCTGAACGGCACACGGACATATTCCGCCTGGCCGCCGGCATAGCCGCCGGTCATATGGCTGTAGCCGAACAGGCCCGACATCTCGTGGCCGTACAGCTCCTGCGCGATATCCTGATTGTCGGCGGGCAGGCCGTTGGGACACGCCGAATATTGATGCTTGCCGCAATGGTAGCAGCTGCCGCAGGCGATGGTGAACGGCACCACGACGCGCTGGCCCTTCTTGAGCGTCGACTTGGCGCCGACCTCGACCACTTCGCCCATGAACTCGTGGCCGAGGATGTCGCCCGCCTGCATCGTCGGGATGTAGCCATCGTAGAGGTGGAGATCGGAACCGCAGATCGCGGTCGAGGTGACCTTGATGATGCAGTCGCGGTCGTTGACGATCTCGGGATCGTCGACGGTGTCGATGCGGACGTCGTGCTTACCGTGCCATGCGAGCGCTTTCACAGGCCCATCTCCTCGAACTGCTTGGGGTTCATCGCGGGCGTGGCGATCTCGCCCGTTTCCATGAGCTGCTTGAAGCGGCGCAGGTCGCGGCGGGCCTGAATGGCGGGCTCGCGCTGGAACATCTTGGCGATCAGCTTGCCGACGACGCCACCGGGCGGGTCGTAGGCGATCGTCGCGGTCACCACCGTGCCGCGTGGACCGGCGTCGCGGAACTCGATGCGGCCGGAGTTGGCGACGTCGGCACCGGGTTCGGAGGTCCAGGCGATCAGCCGGTCCTGCTCCTCCTGCGTGATCCGCGCGTCCCATGCGACGGTCGCGCCGGCGGGGGCCTTGACCACCCAATGCGACAGCTTGGCGTCGACGACGTCGATCGAGACCACATTCTCCATGAAGTGCGGCAGGTTCGTGAAGTCTCGGAAAAAGTCATAAAGTTCACGCACAGGCCGGTTGATCGTCACCGATCGGCCGGCGACCGCACTGCCCTGCCCCTCGATCAGCGAGGCGGTGGTGGCGTCGGCGGCGTCGCCGTGCTTGTAGGTCGTGGGGGGCGCGTCATCGCGTCGGTCGGTCATGCTGGTCTCCCTGCGCAAGACCGCTCCAACCCGTCTGGAGTCGCACCCGTTCCTATCGTTACGCGTGTGGATTCAAATAGATAAAGCTGATTTTACCATGCGGCGCGGGGCGGTTCCGATCGGCGGCGGCGCTGGGTGCAGGCCCTCCCCGCCGAAGCGGGGAGGTGGTGGACAGGGCTGGATTCGAACCAGCGTACGCTTGCACGGGCAGATTTACAGTCTGCTGCCTTTAACCACTCGGCCACCTGTCCAGATGGGCCGCTTCGCTGAAGCGAGGCGGCCTATTGGCGAAGCGAAACGCGGCTGTCAACGCGCCCGCGGCGGTTTTTCGCATCGCCCTCGCCGGCTTGCGCGAACCGCGACCGCCGCCTAG
This sequence comes from Sphingomonas sp. GW821-FHT04B01, assembly GCF_059420425.1. Lineage (NCBI taxonomy): Bacteria > Pseudomonadati > Pseudomonadota > Alphaproteobacteria > Sphingomonadales > Sphingomonadaceae > Sphingomonas > Sphingomonas sp. GW821-FHT04B01. Next base: position 436,283 of record NZ_JBWKTR010000002.1, read on the forward strand.
CACCGGCCGCAACGTTCGCCGGGGACCTTCATGCGCCACTTCCTGCTCGCCACCGCCGCCCTTTGCCTCGCCCTGCCCGCCGCGGCGCAGGATCGCGCCGCGCTGGCGACGATCATCGATCAGGGCACCAACCACAGCCAGGTGGTGCAGACCGCGCAATATCTCACCGACGTGATCGGCCCGCGCCTCGCCAATTCGCCGGGTGCGCGCGCCGCGGAGGCATGGACGCAGGGCAAGTTCCGCGAATGGGGACTGCGCAACGTCCGCAAGGAGGGGTTCGCCTTCGGCCGCGGCTGGGCGATCGAGCGCGCGAGCGTGCGGATGGTGACGCCGCGCGCGGTCCAGCTCACCGCGATTCCCGTCGCCTGGACGCCGGGGACCAACGGCACGATCACCGCGCCCGTCGTCGTCGCGCCGATCGCGCGCGAACGCGATTTCGCCAAATATCGCGGCCAGTTGCGCGGCAAGATCGTGATGGTCACGCTGCCCCGCGCCGCCAAGGACCCGACCGATCCCGATTTCCGCCGGCTGACCGGCGACGATATCGCGAAGCTCGACCAGGCCCAGCAGCCCGAATACGACCCCGCCAGCATCAACCGCCGCGCCAAGCGGCTCGATTACACCAAGAAGCTCGATGCCTTCCTGAAGGCCGAGGGCGCCGTCGCGATGGCGACGATGTCGTATCGCGACGGCAAGCTCGTCCATGGCGAAGGCTATCTGTTCGGTGTCGGCGACACCGCCACGCTGCCCGCGGTACAGATCGCGCAGGAGGATTATCTGCGCCTCGCCCGGCTCGCCAAGATGGGCCCGGCGCCGACGCTGGAGATCATTAGCGACGTCCGTTTCGACGATGGCGACGTTAACGCCTATAACGTCATCGCCGAGATCCCCGGCACCGACCCCAAGGCCGGCTATGTCATGGCGGGCGCGCATCTCGACAGCTGGGTGGCCGGCGACGGCGCGGCGGACAATGGCGCGGGCTCGGCCGAGGTGATGGAAGCGGCGCGCATCCTCGCCGCGAGCGGCGTGCGGCCGAAGCGGACGATCCGCTTCGTGCTATGGGGCGCGGAAGAGGAAGGGCTGCTCGGCAGCCTCGCTTATACCAAGGCGCATCTCGCCCGCCGCGGTGCGCCGTCGGAACAGCCGGCCGGCGCCGATTATGGCTTCTCGGATCGCTGGCCGATCGTGCCGCTGCCCGGCCATGGCGAACTCGCCGCCTATTTCAACATCGACAACGGCTCGGGCAAGCTGCGCGGCCTGTATGCCGAGAACAATCCCGCGGTGGTGCCGATCTTCCGCGAATGGCTCGCGCCGCTCGCGTCGATGGGCGCGGCCAACGTCGTCGCGCGGCAGACCGGCGGCACCGATCACGTGCTGCTCCAGCAGGTCGGCATCCCCGGCTTCCAGTTCGTCCAGGACCCGCTCGATTACGGCAGCCGCGTCCATCATTCGTCGGTCGACACGTTCGACCATCTCAAACCCGAGGATCTGCGGCAGGGATCGATCGTCCTCGCCTCGGTCCTGCTCTCCGCCGCCAACGCCGACAAGGCGCTGCCCCGTCCGCCGCTGCCGACGCAGCCGGTGGTCACCGACCCCTTTGCCTATAGCGATGCCAATGATGACTGACACCATGACCCCGATCCCCGCGAGCGCCCGCTGATGGCGCGCCGTGGCCACCGCCCGTCGACGGGCACCGCCAACCGCCCCAAATTCTGGGGCCGCCATCCGGTGACGGCGGCGCTCGCCAACCCCAACCGGGTCGTGCGCAAATTGTGGGGGACGCGCGAGGCGCTGTCTTCGCTCGACATTCCGGCGTCGATGCCCGTCGTCTATGCCGATGTCGCCGATCTCGGCCGGCTGGTGCCGTCCGACGCGCCGCATCAGGGCCTCGTCGCCGAGGTCGAGCCGCTCGAGGATAGCTGGCTCGCCGATCTGCTGATCGAGGGCAAGGACGACCAAAGACCGCTGGTGGTGCTCGATCAGGTCACCGATCCGCACAACGTCGGCGCGATACTGCGCTCGGCGGCGGCATTCGACGCGCTCGGCATCGTCACGCAGGACCGCCATGCGCCGCCGGAGAGCGGCACGGTGGCGCGCGCCGCCTCGGGCGCGCTCGAGACGGTGCCGTGGGTGCGGGTCGTCAACCTCGCGCGCGCGCTGGAGGAGATCGCGGAGGCGGGCTTCTGGCGGATCGGCCTCACCGGCCATGCCGAGCAGACGCTGGCGCAGGCGATGGGGACGCAGCGGATCTGCATCGTGCTCGGCGCAGAGGGCGAGGGCATGCGCCAGAATACCGAAGCGCATTGCGACGAACTCGCCAAGCTACCGATCAGCGAAAAGGTGGAGAGCCTGAACGTCTCGAACGCCGCGGCGATCGCGCTGTATGCGGTGGCGGCGCGGTAGACGCATTCGCCTTGATCGTCATCCCCGCGAAGGCGGGGATCCATATACGCTGACGCCGCGGCTCAAGCCGGGTCAGAGGGTATGGATCCCCGCCTTCGCGGGGATGACGGTAGGGGATTAAATCACGATCATAGGCGAGATACCGCTCAATCCTCCCCCGCGATCGTCACCTTCAGGCCGTCGAGGGCCGGGGTCATCTGGATCTGGCACGACAGGCGCGAGGTCGCGGTGCGTTCGTCGCTCGAATCGAGCAGGTCGTCCTCGTCCGGACCCATCGCCGGCAACCGGTCCGCGAAGGCCGGATCGACATGGACGTGGCAGGTGGCGCAGCTGCAGCAGCCGCCGCACAGCGCGAGCAATTCGTCGATCCCCGCGTCGCGGATCACTTCCATCACCGACAGGCCGGCTTCGCCGTTGATTTCGCGTTCTTCCCCCTCGCGCGTGACGACGATAAGCTTGGGCATGACAGTCTCCGATAAAGGTGTCGCCGGCCATGCCGCGCGACGGGTCAAGGATCAAGCATGGGCCTGAGCGCCGAACAGATTCGCACGGCGATGGACGCACTTGCGCTGACCGAACCCGCCTTCGCCGCCGGCCTCGCCCGCGTCGGCTATCCGCCGCCGCGCATCCGCGAGCGCGGCTATGCGACCTTGCTGCGCACGATCCTCGGCCAGCAGGTCAGCGTCGCCTCCGCCGCGGCGGTCTATCGCAAGCTCGAGACGCTGGTCGGCGATCCCGGCGATCCGCATACCATCCTCGCGGCGAGCGACGAGACGCTGCGCGCCGCCGGCCTGTCGCGGCAGAAGGCGAGCTATGCGCGCAGCCTCGCCGAGGAGGTGACCAGCAAGCGGCTCGATCTCGACAATCTCCCCGCTGACGACGAGGAGGCGATCGCGCAGCTCGTCCGGGTGAAGGGGATCGGCCGCTGGTCGGCGGAAATCTATCTGCTGTTCGCCGAGGGGCGCGAGGACGTCTGGCCGGCGGGCGACCTCGCGGTGCAGATCGAGGTCGGGCGGCTGCTCGGCCATGACGAGCGGCCGTCGGAGAAAGTGACGCGCGCGCTGGCCGAGGCGTGGCGGCCGCATCGCGGCGCGTTGGCGATCTTCACATGGCACCATTATGGCGCAGGTCCCGACGTGGATGCGGCGCCGGTCTAGGCGGGGTCGATTTTCGATATTCGCTGTCTCCGTCGCCCTTTCGTGACCCCGGGGTCGGCTAGCACCCCTGCGGAAGCCTCCATCATCGGTTAGATCAGCGCAGTGCTCCTGCGGACGCAGGAGCCCAGAGCCAAGTGCTACACCGTCTGATGGCGTGCGTGACTCCTTGGCTCCTGCTTTCGCAGGAGCATTGGGCTCTCGCAGATGTCTGGGCTCGGGGGTGCCGCTTCTTCGCGATCGGTCCTCGACGAACATAGCGGGACCCCGGATCAAGTCCGGGGTGACGAAGCTGGGATGGCGAGGCCGCGTGCGAGTGAACGTCGATCCGACAGCCCGCGTGGTGGGTGTGGGCGGGCGCAAGTCTCTGATCCGTCGCCTCTCCCTCGTCCGATCGTTGCAGCCGATTGATCCGGCCGACGCTCTCGCACCTTGCCCGCGCGCGCGGCTTCCGCCACACACCGGCGCCATGACGCCACCCGCTTCTGCCCCAGCCGTTTCCCTCAGTGGCAGTCATCGCAGCATCGCATTGCCCGTCGGCGGCGCCGGCTGGCGGCGGCTCGCGGCATTCATGGGGCCGGGCTTCCTCGTCGCGGTCGGCTATATGGACCCCGGCAATTGGGCGACCGACATCGCCGGCGGTTCGGCGTTCGGCTATACCCTGCTGTCGGTCATCCTGCTGTCCAACCTGATGGCGATCGTGTTGCAGGCGCTGTCGGTGCGGCTCGGCGTCGCCGCGGGACTCGACCTCGCGCAGGCGTGCCGGGCCTATTATTCCAAGCCGGTCTCGCTCGTCCTCTGGCTGCTCGCCGAAGTGGCGATCATCGCCTGCGATCTCGCCGAGGTGCTCGGCACCGCGATCGCGCTGCAATTGCTGTTCGGGATTCCGCTGGTCTGGGGGGTGATCGTCACCGCGCTCGACGTGTTCCTGATTCTCGCGCTGCAACGCTACGGCTTCCGCAAGATCGAGGCGTTCATCCTCGCGCTGCTCGTCATCATCGCCGGCTGCTTCGCCTTCGAGCTGTTCTACGCCAAGCCCGACATAAGCGCGGTGCTCGCCGGGCTGGTGCCGACGCCGGGGATCGTCACCGATCCCGCCAAACTCTATCTCGCGATCGGCATCCTCGGCGCGACGGTGATGCCGCACAATCTCTACCTCCATTCGTCGATCGTCCAGACCCGCGCCTTCGCGCCGACCGACGAGGGCAAGGCGGAGGCCGCCAAGCTGGCGACGATCGACAGCACGATCGCGCTCGGCCTCGCCTTCTTCATCAACGCCGCGATCCTGATCGTCGCCGCCGCGGTGTTCCACACCGCCGGCCGCACCGAGATCGCCGAGATCGACGAAGCCTATCGCCTGCTCGCGCCGATGATGGGCGTCGGCGCCGCCAGCGTCGTGTTCGGCGTCGCTCTGCTCGCGTCGGGGCAGAATTCGACCGTCACCGGCACGCTCGCCGGACAGATCGTGATGGAGGGGTTCCTCAATCTGCGGCTGCCGGTGTGGCTGCGGCGGATGGTGACGCGGCTGCTCGCGATCATTCCGGCGGTGTTCGTCGTCGGCCTGTCGGGCGATGGCGGTGCGACCAGATTGCTGGTGCTCAGCCAGGTGGTGCTCAGCCTGCAACTGCCGTTCGCGGTGGTGCCGCTGGTGCTGTTCACCGGCCAGACGCGGGTGATGGGGCGGTTCGTCAGCCCTTTATGGTTGCGCGTCGTCGCCTGGTCGATCGCCGCGATCATCATCGGGCTTAACCTGACGTTGCTGATCGGCATGCTCTAAGTCCGGGTCGGCGGCATTCGCGGACGATCGCCCCGCCCTCTTCGCCCCGCCCTCTCCTTCGCCTTCCTCTTGCATCGGATATGCCGTGACAGACAGCCAAGCCGCCGCACCGACCGCACTCGACCCCCGCCCCGCCCTCGCCTCGGCGATCGTCGACACGCTCGTCCACCGCATCGGCAAGGACGCGCAGGCGGCGCGGCCGCACGACTGGCTCGCCGCGACGATCCTGACGCTGCGCAACGAGATCATCGAACGCTGGATGGAATCGACCAAGGCGGCGCATGCCGCCGGGGCGAAGCGCGTCTATTATCTCAGCCTCGAATTCCTGATCGGCCGGCTGCTGCGCGATGCGCTGTCCAACCTGCGCCATAACGACGAGGTGGCGGCGGCGCTGGCCAGTCTCGGCGTCGACCTCGCCGCGATCGAGGAGATCGAGCCCGATGCGGCGCTGGGCAATGGCGGGCTCGGGCGGCTTGCGGCCTGTTTCATGGAGAGCCTCGCCAGCCTCGACCTGCCTGCTTACGGTTATGGCATCCGCTATGTGAACGGCATGTTCCGCCAGCGGCTCGACGACGGCTGGCAGGTCGAGCTGCCGGAGAACTGGCTCGCGCACGGCAATCCGTGGGAGTTCGAGCGGCGGGAGAGCGCCTATTTCGTCGGCTTCGGCGGCGAGGTGACGGCGACGACGTCGGGCCAGGTCCACTGGTCGCCGATCGAAGCGGTCGAGGCGGTCGCGGTCGATACGCCGATGGTCGGCTGGCGCGGCAAACGCGTCAACACGCTGCGGCTGTGGAACGCCCGCGCCTTCGACCCGATCAAGCTCGACCGGTTCAACGCCGGCGATTTCGAGGGCGCGCTCGCCGGACAGATGCGCGCCGAGACGCTGACCCGCGTGCTCTATCCCAACGACAGCACGCCGGCGGGGCAGGAATTGCGGCTGCGGCAGGAATATTTCTTCTCCTCCGCCTCGATCCAGGACATCGTCCGCCGGCACCTGCAATATTTCGGCGACATCCGCACGCTGCCCGACAAGGCGGCGATCCAGCTCAACGACACCCATCCCGCGGTGGCGGTCGCCGAGCTGATGCGGTTGCTCACCGATTTCCACGAACTGTCGTTCGACGAGGCGTGGGACATCACCCGCGCGACCTTCGGCTATACCAACCATACGTTGCTGCCCGAGGCGCTGGAGAGCTGGCCGCTGCCGCTGTTCGAGCGGCTGCTGCCGCGGCACATGCAGATCGTCTATGCGATCAACGCCAGGCTGCTGCGCGAGGCGGGCAAGGTCGACGGCATCGACGGCAACGCCATCGCCGCGATCAGCCTGATCGACGAGGGCGGCGAGCGGCGCGTCAGGATGGCGAACCTCGCCTTCGCCGGCAGCCACAGCGTCAACGGCGTCGCGGCGCTGCACACCGAATTGATGAAGAAGACGGTCTTCGCCGATCTGCATCGGCTGTATCCCGACCGCATCAACAACAAGACCAACGGCATCACGCCGCGCCGCTGGCTGCAGCAATGCAATCCCGGCCTGACCGGCCTGCTGGTCGAGGCGATCGGCGAGGATTTCAAGGACGACGCCGCCCGCCTGACCGCGCTCGCGCCCTTCGCGAATGATTCATCGTTCCGGGAGCGTTTCGCTATGGTTAAGCGTTCCAACAAGGTGACGCTCTCGACCTACATCAAGGACAGCATGGGTCTGACGTTGGACCCCGATGCGATCTTCGATGTGCAGATCAAGCGGATCCACGAATACAAACGCCAGTTGCTCGGCATCGTCGAGGCGGTCGCGCTGTACGACCAGATCCGCAGCCATCCCGAGCGTAACTGGACGCCGCGCGTCAAGCTGTTCGCCGGCAAGGCGGCGTCGAGCTATCATACCGCCAAGCTCGTCATCAAGCTGGCCAATGACGTCGCCAAGCGGATCAACGCCGACCCCGCGGTCGGCGACCTGCTCAAGGTGGCGTTCGTCCCCAATTACAACGTCAGCCTCGCCGAGAAGATCATCCCCGCCGCCGATTTGTCCGAACAGATCTCGACCGCGGGCATGGAGGCGTCGGGCACCGGCAATATGAAGTTCGCGCTCAACGGCGCGCTGACCATCGGCACGCTCGACGGCGCCAATATCGAGATCAAGGATCATGTCGGCGACGACAACATCTTCATCTTCGGCCTCACCGCCGACGAGGTCGCCGAGAAGCGCGCAAGCGGCTATCGCGGCCGGCAGGTGATCGAGGGATCGCGCGAGCTGGCGCAGGCGGTCAATGCGATCGCCTCGGGCGTGTTCTCGCCCGACGATCCCGATCGTTACAAGGGATTGATGGACGGGCTGTACGAGCATGACTGGTTCATGCTCGCCGCCGATTTCGACGCCTATGCCGCCGCGCAGCGCGAGGTCGACGCAAAGTTCGGCGACACGGCGGCATGGGGCCGTTCGGCGGTGCTCAACGTCGCCAATATGGGCTGGTTCTCGTCGGACCGGACGATCGGCGAATATGCGAAACAAATCTGGGGGGTGATGTGAAACCACCGCGTGGCGCCATCGCCGCATTGCTGGAAGGGCGCCACGACGATCCGTTTTCGTTGCTCGGCACGTTCGCCGGGCCACAGGGGACGTTCGCGCGCGCCTGGATCCCCGGTGCCGAAACCGCCGAGGCGCATGATCTGGCCGGCAGGCCGCTCGGCGTGCTGACGCGGATCGAGGATGCCGGCCTGTTCGAGGGGCCGATCGCCGGCGATCCGCAGCCGGTGAAATACAAGGCGCAGGGGTTCGGCGCCGAATGGTGGGTCACCGATCCCTACAGCTTCGGCCCGGTGCTCGGCCCGACCGACGATTATCTGATCGCCGAAGGCTCGCATTTCCGCCTCTACGACAAGATGGGCGCGCATCTGATCGCGCATGAGGGCGCGAGCGGCATGCATTTCGCGGTCTGGGCGCCGAACGCGCGGCGCGTCTCGGTGGTCGGCGACTTCAACGACTGGAACGACACGCGCCACGTCATGCGCCGCCGCAGCGATATCGGCGTGTGGGAGATCTTCCTGCCCGATGTCGGCGCGGGACGCAGCTACAAGTTCGCGATCGTCGGCCCCGACGGCACGCTGCAACCGCTGAAGGCCGATCCCTTCGCCTTCGCCGCCGAGCTGCGGCCGAAGACCGCGTCGATCACCACCGCCCCGCCCGCGCACGTCTGGGGCGACGATGCGCATCGCGCGACCTGGGCGAAGGTCGATCCGCGGCGCGTGCCGGTCAGCATCTACGAGGTCCATGCGGGCAGCTGGGACAAGGACGAGAACGGCTGGTATCTGTCGTGGGACGCGCTCGCCGACCGGCTGATCCCCTATGTCGTCGATCTCGGCTTCACGCATATCGAGTTCATGCCGATCAGCGAGCATCCCTATGATCCGTCATGGGGCTATCAGACGACCGGCCTCTACGCGCCGTCTGCACGGTTCGGCGATCCCGACGGTTTCGCCCGCTTCGTCGACGGCGCGCACCGTGCCGGCATCGGCGTGCTGCTCGACTGGGTGCCCGCGCATTTTCCGGTCGACCCGCACGGCCTGACCCGCTTCGACGGCACCGCTTTGTACGAGCATGAGGATCCGCGGCTCGGCTTCCATCCCGACTGGAACACCGCGATCTACAATTTCGGGCGCCGCGAAGTGCGCTCGTTCCTCATCAACAACGCGCTGTTCTGGCCGGAACGCTATCATGTCGACGGCTTGCGCGTCGATGCGGTCGCCTCGATGCTCTACCGCGATTACAGCCGCGAGGCGGGCGAATGGATCCCCAACGAGGACGGTGGCCGCGAGAATTGGGAGGCGGTCAGCTTCCTGCGCGAGATGAACCGCGCGGTCTATGGCAAGGAAGACGGCGTCTTCACCGTCGCCGAGGAATCGACGAGCTGGCCGGGCGTGTCGATGCCCGCCTTCGAGGAGGGGCCGCGCGAGGCGCTCGGCTTCGGCTTCAAGTGGAACATGGGCTGGATGCACGACACGCTCCAGTATTTCGCGCGCGAGCCGGTGCATCGCCGGCATCATCACGGCGAGATCACCTTCGGCTTCGTCTATGCCTTCGACGAGAATTTCGTGCTGCCGCTCAGCCACGACGAGGTGGTTCACGGCAAGGGATCGCTGCTGACCAAGATGGCGGGCGACGACTGGCAACAATTCGCCAATCTGCGCGCTTATTATGCCTTCATGTGGGGCTATCCGGGCAAGAAGCTGCTGTTCATGGGCCAGGAGTTCGCACAGCGGCAGGAATGGAGCGAGGAGCGGGCGCTCGACTGGCATCTCGGCCATTCGGCGGCGCATGGCGGCGTGCGCAAGCTCGTCCGCGATCTCAATCGGCTCTATCGCGACACCCCGGCCTTGCATGCGCGCGACTGCGAGCCCGAGGGGTTCGAATGGCTGATCGGAGACGACGCCGCCAATTCGGTGTTCGCCTGGCTGCGCAAGGCGCCGGGTGAGCAGCCGGTCGCGGTGATCGCCAATCTGACGCCGGTGGCGCGCGCGCCCTATCGCATCCCGCTGCCGCAGGACGGACGCTGGCGCGAGATCATCAATTCCGATGCGCATGACTATTGGGGTTCCGGCCTCGGCAATCTCGGCGGGGTCGAGGCCAAGGACGGTGCGGCGTGGGTGACGCTGCCGCCGCTGGCGACGGTCATGTTGCAATTCGACGGCTGATCGCGCCCCGCGCGCACCGATAACGACGATAATGGAGGGAGCCGATGGTAGACAGACGAGGACAGCCGCTTTCGCGCGACGCGATGGCGTACGTGCTGGCGGGCGGGCGCGGCAGCCGCTTGATGGAATTGACCGATACCCGCGCCAAGCCGGCGGTCTATTTCGGCGGCAAGAGCCGGATCATCGACTTCGCGCTGTCGAACGCGATCAATTCGGGCATCCGACGGATCGGCGTCGCGACGCAATACAAGGCGCATTCGCTGATCCGCCATCTCCAGCGTGGCTGGAACTTCCTGCGTCCGGAGCGCAACGAGAGCTTCGACATTCTGCCCGCCTCGCAGCGCGTGTCGGAATTCCAATGGTATGAGGGCACCGCCGACGCGGTGTTCCAGAACATCGACATCATCGAGACGTATAACGTCGAGTATATGGTGATCCTCGCCGGCGATCACATCTACAAGATGGATTACGAGATCATGCTCCAGCAGCATTGCGACAGCGGTGCGGACGTGACCGTCGCCTGTATGGAGGTGCCGCGGATGGAGGCGGTGGCGTTCGGTGTGATGCACGTCGACGAGACCGACCGGATCATCGACTTCGTCGAGAAGCCCGCCGATCCCCCCGCGATCCCCGGGCAGCCCGACATCGCGCTCGCCAGCCTAGGCATCTATGTCTTCCGCACCAAATTCCTGATCGAGCAGCTCCGGCGCGATGCCGCGACCGAGGGTTCGGCGCGCGACTTCGGCAAGGACATCATCCCCTATCTCGTCGAGCACGGCGTGGCGCAGGCGCATCGCTTCTCGAAGAGCTGCGTGCGGACCAGCGAAGAGCCGGCGGCCTATTGGCGCGACGTCGGAACGGTCGATGCCTATTGGGAGGCGAACATCGACCTGACCGACATCATCCCGCAGCTCGACGTCTACGATCACGAATGGCCGTTGTGGACCTATTCGGAGATCACCCCGCCGGCCAAGTTCGTCCACGACGAGGACGGGCGGCGCGGCTCGGCGGTGTCGAGCCTCGTCTCGGGCAATTGCATCGTGTCGGGCTCGGCGATCCACCGCAGCCTGTTGTCGACCGGCGTGCGGGCGCACAGTTTCTCGTCGCTCGATGAGGCGGTGGTGCTCCCTTATTGCCATATCGGCCGCAACGCGCGGTTGAGCCGCGTCGTGATCGACCGCGGCGTCGTCATTCCCGACGGGCTGGTCGTCGGCGAGGACCCCGAGCTGGATACGCGCCGGTTCCGGCGGACCGACAAGGGCATCTGCCTGATCACCCAGCCGATGATCGACCGCCTCGGGCTGTGACGCTCTCCGTCCTCTCGGTCGCCTCGGAGGCGTTTCCGCTGGTCAAGACCGGTGGGCTCGCCGACGTGGTGGGGGCGTTGCCCGATGCGCTGGCGCCGCATGGCGTCGCGACGACGACGCTGATCCCGGGCTATCCGGCGGTCGGCAAGGCGGTGAAGGGCGCCAAGGTGGTGCGGCGCTGGCGCGATCTGCTCGGCGTCGAGGCGCGGTTGCTCGGCGCGCGGCTGGGCGAGCATCCGCTGCTGGTGCTCGATGCGCCGGCGTTGTTCGCGCGGGCGGGTGGGCTCTACGACCAGACCGACGACTGGCACAGGTTCGCGGCCCTGTCGCGCGCCGCCGCCGACGTCGCGGAAGGGTTCGACGTGCTTCACGCGCACGACTGGCAGGCCGCGCTGGCACCGGCCTATCTGCGCTATCGCGGGACGGCGCAGCGTCGGACCGCCAGCGTGATGACGGTCCACAACATCGCCTTCCAGGGTCAGTTCGGTGCCGAGATATTTGCCGGGCTCGACTTGCCGGACGAGGCCTATGCGATCGACGGCGTCGAATATTATGGCGGTGTCGGTTTTCTGAAGGCGGGGCTGGAGGCGGCCGATGCGATCACCACGGTCAGCCCGACCTATGCCGCGGAGATCCGCGAGCCGCGGTTCGGCATGGGGCTGGAAGGGCTGATCGACACCCGACGCGACCGCGTGCACGGCATCGTCAACGGCATCGATCCCGCCGTGTGGAATCCCGAAACGGACGCCGCCTTGCCGAGCCGCTTCACCGCGCGTGCGCTCGGCCGGCGCAAGGCCAACAAGCGCGCGGTCGAGAAGATGTTCGGGCTCGATCGCGACGACGGTCCGCTGTTCACCGTCATCAGCCGGCTGACGTGGCAGAAGGGCATGGACGTGCTCGTCACCTGCCTCGACGAGCTGGTCGCGGGCGGGGCGCGGCTGGCGCTGCTCGGCTCGGGCGATGCGCATCTGGAAGCGGCGCTGCTAGCCGCGGCGGCGCGCTATCCGGGGCGGATCGCGGTACGGATCGGCTATGACGAACCCCTGTCGCATCTGTTGCAGGGCGGTGCCGACGCGATCCTGATCCCGTCGCGGTTCGAACCGTGCGGGCTGACCCAGCTTTACGGCCTCGCTTATGGCTGCGTGCCGGTCGTCGCGCGCACCGGCGGGCTCGCCGATACGGTGATCGACGCCAATGAGGCGGCGCTCGCCGCCGGGGTCGCGACCGGCTTCCAGCATGGCGAGGCGAGCCATCATTCGCTTAGCCACGCGATCCGTCGCGCCATTGCCGCCTACGCGCGCCCCGATCTATGGTGCGCCATCCAGCGCAACGGGATGCGCGGCGATTTCTCCTGGTCGGAAAGCGGTCGCCGCTATGCCGACCTCTACAAGAGCCTGACAGGAACCGCATGATCCGTACCGTCGCCAGCCACGCCTATTCCGACCAGAAGCCCGGCACCTCCGGCCTGCGCAAGAAGGTCACCGTCTTCCAGCAGCCTAATTATGCCGAGAATTTCGTCCAGGCGGTGTTCGATGTCATCGACGGCAAGGACGGCGCGACCTTGGTGATCGGCGGCGACGGCCGGTTCCTCAACCGCGAGGTGATCCAGAAGGCGATCCGCATCGCCGCGGCGAACGGCTTCGGCCGCGTCGTCGTCGGCCGCGGCGGGCTGCTGTCAACGCCGGCGGCGAGCAACATGATCCGCATCCGCAAGGCGCTGGGCGGGCTGGTGCTGTCGGCGAGCCACAATCCCGGCGGCCCGACCGAAGATTTCGGCATCAAATACAATATCGCCAATGGCGGCCCCGCGCCGGAGCAGGTGACCGAGGCGTTGTACGAACGGACGAAGACGATCGACCGCTGGCTGACGGTCGATGCCGACGACGTCGATCTCGACACGCTCGGCGAGGTGACGGTCGGCGGGATGACGGTCGAGGTGGTCGATCCGGTCGCCGATTACGCCGCGCTGATGGAGCGGCTGTTCGACTTCGACGCGATCCGCGCCGCGAAGCTGACGATGGCGTTCGACGCTATGAGCGCGGTGACCGGGCCTTATGCGACCGAGATCCTCGAGACGCGGCTCGGCTTCGCCGCCGGCACCGTCCGCAACGGCGAGCCGCTGGAGGATTTCGGCGGACATCACCCCGATCCCAATCTCGTCCACGCGCACGAACTCTACGAGACGATGATGGCGGCGGATGCGCCCGACTTCGGCGCGGCGTCGGACGGCGATGGCGACCGCAATCTCATCATCGGGCGGGCGCGGTTCGTGACGCCGTCCGACAGTCTCGCGATGCTGGCGGCGAACGCGCATCTCGCGCCGGGCTACAAGGACGGGCTCAAGGGGATCGCGCGGTCGATGCCGACCAGTGCGGCGGCGGATCGCGTCGCAGAGAAGCTCGGCCTGCCGATCTTCGAGACGCCGACCGGGTGGAAGTTCTTCGGCAATCTGCTCGACGCCGGCATGGCGACGATCTGCGGCGAGGAAAGCGCCGGCACCGGATCGGATCACGTTCGCGAGAAGGACGGGCTGTGGGCGGTGCTGCTGTGGCTCAACATCCTCGCCGTGCGCGGCGAGTCGGTCGATGCGATCGTGCGCGATCACTGGGCAACCTATGGCCGCAACTATTACGCCCGCCACGATTATGAGGGCGTCGAGAGCGCGCGCGCCGATGCGCTGATGGCCGAGCTGCGCGGCAAGCTGGATACGCTGGCGGGGACGCAGGTCGGCGGGCTGAGGATCGCGGCGGCGGACGATTTCGCCTACACCGATCCGACCGACGGCTCGGTGAGCCGAAACCAGGGCGTGCGCGTTCTGTTCGAGGGCGGCAGCCGGGTGGTGTTCCGCCTGTCGGGCACCGGCACCAGCGGCGCGACGCTGCGGGTGTATCTGGAGCGCTACGAGCCGGCGGGCGGCGATCTCGATCGCGATACCGGCGAGATGCTGGCGGATATCGTCGCGGCGGCGGATGCGATCGCCGGCATCGTGCGGCACACCGGGCGGACCGAACCGGACGTCATCACGTGAGCGACGCGCCCGCGCTGGGCGCGATCTCGTACGATGGCGGAGTCCGGTTCGCGGTGCGCTCGGCGACGGCGGTGACGCTGTGCCTGTGGGACGGCGTAGCCGAGCGGCGTGTGGCGATGACCGGTGCCGACGGTATCTGGTCGGTGGATGTGCCGGGGATCGGGGCGGGCCAGCGCTACGGCTTCCGGGCGGCGGCCGATCCGGCGAAGCTGCTGGTCGATCCCTATGCCGTCGAGCTGGATCGGGCGTTCATTTTTGACCCGCGACTGGGTCAGCCGGGAGTCGAGACGGGTGGGTTGGTGCCGTGGGGTGTAGTCGTTGCAACACCCTTCCTCCATCGTCATCCCCGCGAAGGCGGCGATGACGGCAAAGGGGTTGCCGACAAGGGGGAGGACGCGAGCCTCGTCTCCCCACCGCTCTTCACGCCCGGCGGGTTGATCTACGAACTCAACGTCCGCGGGTTCACGATGCTGCATCACGACGTGCCGGCGGCGCAGCGCGGGACGATCGCGGCGCTGGCGCATCCCGCGGTCATCGCGCATCTGCAACGGCTGCGGGTCAGCGCGATCGAGCTGATGCCGATCGTCGCGTGGATCGACGAGCGGCATCTGCCGCCGCTCGGCCTGCGCAACGCCTGGGGCTATAATCCGGTGGTGCCGATGGCGATCGATCCGCGGTTGGCGCCGGGCGGGATCGCCGAGCTGCGCGAGACCGTCGCGGCGCTGCGGGCGGCGGGGATCGGCGTGATCCTCGACCTCGTCTTCAATCACACCGGCGAGAGCGACGTGCACGGGCCGACGCTGTCGTTGCGCGGGTTGGACAAGCGGCTCTATTATGCGCAGGCCGAGGACGGCACGCTGATCAACGACACCGGCACCGGCAACACGCTGGACTGTTCGCGACCCGAGGTCCGTGCACTGATCCTCGCCAGCCTGCGCCATTTCGCGCGGCTAGGCGTGGACGGCTTCCGGTTCGATCTGGCGCCGGTGCTGGCGCGCGGGCCGGGGTTCGATCCGCATGCGCCGATCTTCGCCGAGATCGCCGCCGATCCCCTGCTGTCCAGCCGCATCATGATCGCCGAGCCGTGGGACATCGGCCCGGACGGCTATCAGCTCGGGCGGTTTCCGGCGCACTGGCTCGAATGGAACGACCGCTATCGCGACGACGTACGGCGCTTCTGGAACGGCAACGGCAGCGCGGGCGCTTTGGCGACGCGGCTCGCCGGCTCGGACGACGTCTTCGGTGGCGGCGACACGCGCAGCGTCAATTTCATTGCGGCGCACGACGGCTTCACGCTCGCCGACACCGTCGCTTTCGCCGAACGCCACAATCACGCCAATGGCGAGGACAATCGTGACGGCCATGGCGACAATCACAGCTGGAACAACGGCGTCGAGGGACCGAGCGACGATCCTGTCGTCACGGCACGGCGCGATGCCGACCGGCGCGCGTTGCTGGCGACGCTGTTCGCGTCGCGCGGTACGATCCTGCTGACCGCTGGGGATGAATTCGGGCGGACGCAGCGGGGCAACAACAACGCTTATGCGCAGGACAATGCGATCGGCTGGGTCGATTGGCACGGGCGTGATCGGGCGCTGGAGGATTTCGCCTGCGATCTGGCGGCGTTCCGGGCAGCGGCCGGGCTCGATCGCGTCGCGCCGTATGAAGCGCCCGACTGGCGGCGGCTCGACGACGCGCCGATGCGGCCGGACGATTGGGCCGGCGCCGACGGCTTCGCGCTGCGCTTGCCCGACGGCGAGCGGTGCGTCACATTGCGGTTCGATCGCCGCGCGCGGCGCGTGACGCTGACGCAGGGCACGCTGTTGGAGAGTCGCGCATGATCCGTCCCTTGATGCTGGCGCTCGCCGGCCTGCTCGTCGCGGCGGCGCCGCCATCGCCGGCGCAGCGGTTCGGCACACTGTTCCGCGACGTGCAGATGCGGCAGATCTTTCCCGATTCGAAGACCTTCGCGGATGCCGAACCGCGTCGCGGCGATGCCGCGATCCTCGCCGCCTACCGTCGTTGCGATTGCAAGGACGATGCCGCGCTGAAGGCGTTCGTGCTCGCCAACTTCAACGTGCCGGTGGCACCGGCCGCGCCGCCGCCGTCGCGCAAGCTGGGGCTGGCCGAGCATATCGACGCGCTGTGGCCGCAGCTTACCCGGACGCTGCCGACCGTGCCGACAGGATCGTCGGCGCTGCCGCTGCCGAAGCGCTTCGTGGTGCCGGGCGGCCGGTTCCGCGAGATGTATTATTGGGACAGCTGGTTCACGATGCTCGGGCTGCAGGTGTCGGGCCGGCAGGATCTGGTCGAGGACATGGTGACAGACTTCGGCAGCCTGATCGATCGCTACGGCCGCATCCCCAATGGCACGCGCAGCTATTATCTCAGCCGCTCGCAGCCGCCGTTCTTCTATCTGATCGCCGGCCTGTCGAAGAATGCCGCGACGCTGACGCAGCGCACGACATGGATGCGCGCCGAGCATGATTTCTGGATGGCGGGCGCCGCCGGATTGCGTCCCGGCGGCGCGCGCGCCCGCGTGGTGCGGCTGGCGGACGGGTCGCTGCTCAACCGCTATTGGGACGATCGCGACGATCCGCGCGACGAAAGCTATCGCGAGGATGCGGCGCTGGTCGCGGCGACGCCGGGACGCGATGCCAAGGCGATGTACCGCGACCTGCGCGCCGGGGCGGAAAGCGGCTGGGACTTCAGCTCGCGCTGGCTCGGCGACGGCAAGACGCTGGCGACGATCCGGACGACGCGGATCGTGCCGGTCGATCTCAACAGCCTGATGTACGGGATGGAGCGCAGCATCGCCGACAATTGCCGCATTTTGAAGGATGCCGCCTGCGTCACCACCTACGCTGCGGCCGCGGATGCGCGCGCGAAGGCGATCGCGGCGCATCTGTGGAACGGCGCGGGCTATTATGCCGATTACGATCTCGACGCGCGCCGGGTCGCCGACGGGCGGACCGCGGCGATGGCTTTCCCCCTGTTCGTCGGCCTCGCCTCGCCGGAGCGTGCGAAGGCGACCGCGCAGGCGCTGACGCCGCTGGTCGGCGAGGGCGGGCTCGGGACGACCGCGGTGAGGACCGGGCAGCAATGGGACGAACCCAACGGCTGGGCGCCGCTGCAATGGGTCGCGATCGAGGGACTGCGCCGCTATCGCGAGGATGCGCTCGCCAAGCGGATCGCGACCAACTGGCTGGCAACGGTGGACCGCGAATATACGGCGAGCGGCAAGCTGCTCGAAAAATACAATGTCGTCGAGCGGCTGCCCGGTGGCGGCGGCGAATATCCGCTGCAGGACGGCTTCGGCTGGACCAACGGCGTGACGCGCGCGCTGCTCGCGGCGGGCTACGCGCCGCCGCGATAGGCGCTACATCGCCGGCATGCTCGCCGGCATCAGATTGTGGTCGAGGTGCGCCATGATCCAGATCGAGCCGATCAGCACCAGCCCCACGATCAGCACGCCGAACGCCAGCGCGAGGACGTTGTTGGTATTGTCCGGCCCGCTGGTGACGTGGAGGAAGAAGACGAGGTGGACGCCCATCTGCGCGATCGCCAGCGCGATCAGCGCCACCGGGATGCCGGGACCGTAGATCATCCCGCTATGCACCGCCGCGAACGAGGCGATGCTGAGCACCGCCGCCAGCACGAATCCGGCGACATAGGTCAGCACCTTGGCGCGGATGTCGCCGGCGTCGCTGCTGCCCTCGCCGGGGGCGCGATCGTCGTCCAGGTCGCTCCGGTCGCTCATCGCGCCACTCCCAGCAGATAGACGGTGGTGAACAGCGCCACCCAGATGATGTCGAGCGCGTGCCAGAACAGGCTGAAACAGGCGATGCGGCGGACGATCTCGTCACGAAAGCCCTTGGCCTGCACCTGCGCCATCATCGTCGTCAGCCAGATCAGCCCGAGCGTGACGTGCAGGCCGTGGCAGCCGACGAGTGCGAAGAAGGCGGAGAGGAAGGCACTGCGCTGCGGCCCGTTGCCCTCGTGGATGAGGTGCAGGAATTCATAGGCTTCGAGGCCGAGGAAGCCGGCACCGAGCAGTGCGGTCGCCGCCATCGCGATCTGGAACCAGAAGCGGTTCTTTGCCGCGGTCGCGATCCCCGCCATGCCGCAGGCGAAGCTGGACGCGAGCAGCAGCGCCGTCTCCGCGCCGACCAGCGGCAGTTCGACGATGTCGCGCGCCGCCGGCCCGCCTGCGGTCGCCTGGGCCAGCACCGCATAAGCGGCGAAGAAGCCGGCGAACATGATGAAGTCGGTGAGCAGGAAGATCCAGAAGCCATAGGCCACGACGATCCGCTTGGGCGCGGGGCCGCGTTCGCTGGGTGCCGTCTCGCCGCGGCCGAGCTTGTGCGGATCGCCGCTCATGCCGGCTGGTCCGCAGGGATATCGAGCAATTGCGCCTTGGCGGTACGCCGTTCGCGGTCGAGCCGCTCCGCCTCCTCGGCGCTGATCTCGGTCTCATTCTCGTCGCGCCAGGCGAAGACGACGAAGGTCGCCCAGGCGCCGAGGAAGCCCAGCCCGAACAGCCACCAGATATGCCACACCGCGGCGAAGCCCAGCGCGGTGGTGAAAAAAGCGGTGACGACGCCGGTCGGCGAATTGCGCGGCATGTGGAACGCCTCGTATTTGGGGCGTTCGGAGAGTTCGCGATTTTCCCGCGCGGTCGACTTGATGTCCCAATAGGCTTCCTCGCCCTTCACGTCGGGCAGCGCCGCGAAGTTGAACGGCGGCGGCGGCGAAGTGGTGATCCATTCGAGGCTGCGGCCGTCCCACGGATCGCCGCTGGTGTCAGCGAGGTCCTTGCGGTTGCGGATCGAGACGTAGAGCTGGATCACCTGACACGCCATGCCGCCGGCGATCATCAGCGCGCCGAAAGCGGCGGCGATCAGCCACGGCTGCCAGCCCGGCACGTCGTAATGCTGCATCCGCCGCGTCATGCCCATCAGTCCGAGCACGTAGAGCGGCATGAACGCGACGTAGAAGCCCACCACCCACAACCAGAAGGCGCGCTTGCCCCAGCGTTCGTCGAGGGTGAAGCCGAACGCCTTGGGGAACCAGTAATTGTAGCCGGCGAAGGCACCGAACAGCACGCCGCCGATGATGACGTTGTGGAAATGCGCGACGAGGAACAGCGAATTGTGCAGCACGAAATCGGCGGGCGGCACGGCGAGCAGCACGCCGGTCATGCCGCCGATCACGAAAGTAATCATGAACGCCACCGCCCACATCATCGGCACGTGGAAGCGGATGCGGCCGCCATACATGGTGAACAGCCAGTTGAAGACCTTCACCCCGGTCGGCACCGCGATGATCATCGTCGTCACGCCGAAGAAGCCGTTGACGTCGGCGCCCGCGCCCATCGTGAAGAAATGGTGCAGCCAGACGATGAACGACAGGATGCAGATCACCATCGTCGCGACGACCATCGAACGATAGCCGAACAGAGGCTTGCTCGAAAAGGTCGAGACCACCTCGCTGAACACGCCGAACGCGGGCAGGATCAGGATATAGACCTCGGGATGGCCCCACGCCCAGATGAGGTTGACGAACATCATCTGGTTGCCGCCGGCATCGTTGGTAAAGAAGTGGAAGCCGAGGTAGCGATCGAGCAGCAGCATCGCGAGGGTCGCGGTGAGGATCGGGAAGGCGGCGACGATCAGCAGGTTGGACGCGAGGCTGGTCCAGCAGAACATCGGCATGCGGGTATAGCCCATGCCGGGGGCGCGCATCTTGAGGATCGTGGTGACGAGATTGACCCCCGACAGCAACGTGCCGACGCCGGAAATCTGCAGCGCCCACAGATAATAATCGACGCCGACGCCGGGCGAGAAGCGCAGCTCCGACAGCGGCGGATAGGCGAGCCAGCCGGTCTTGGCGAATTCGCCGATGACGAGGCTGAGATTGATCAGCAGCGCGCCGCTCGCGGTGAGCCAGAAGCTGACGTTGTTGAGCGTCGGGAAGGCGACGTCGCGCACGCCGAGCTGCAACGGCACGACGAAGTTCATCAGCCCGATGACGAACGGCATCGCCACGAAGAAGATCATGATCGTGCCATGTGCGGAGAAGATCTGGTCGTAATGCTCCGGCGGCAGATAGCCGGGATTGCCGTAGGCGATCGCCTGCTGGCTGCGCATCATCGCCGCATCGACGAAGCCGCGCATCAGCATCAGCAGCGCGAAGATGCAATACATGATGCCGATCCGCTTGTGATCGACCGAGGTGATCCACTCGTTCCAGATATAGGGGACATGGCCGGCGCGCCACGTCCAGACGAGCACCGCGAGGATGCCGCTGCCGACGATGGCGGCGGCGATCAACGGGATCGGCTGGTCCCAGGGGACCGAATGCCAATTGAGCTTGCCGAACATGCTCAATTCTCCCGTCCGCCGTTATCGACCTCGTGCACCGGCGCGCCGGCCTCGCGCACCGCGGCGGCGAAGAAGCCGGTCGGCACGCTGCCGTAGGCGAAGGGCTTCAGATTGCCCCGCTGGCGCGCGAGCGCGTGATAGCTGTCGGCGTTTAGCGCCGGCCCCCGCCCCTTGGTGCCCGCCGCCCAGGCCGCGAATTGCTGCGGCGGTACGGCGTCGACGACGAAGTCCATGTCCGAAAAGCCTTCGCCGCTGTAATGCGCCGACAGGCCGGGATATCGGCCGGGCTTGTCCGCCATCAGGTTGAGCTTCGCCTCCATGCCGGACATCGCGTAGATCTGGCTGCCGAGCCGCGGCACGAAGAAGCTGTTCATCACCGTCGCCGAGGTGATGCGGAAATCGATCGGCGTGCCGGCGGGGACGATGACGCGGTTGACCGTCGCGATCCCCTGTTCGGGATAGACGAACAGCCATTTCCAGTCGAGCGCGACGACCTGGACGACGATCGGCTTCTGCCTGGACGCCAGCGGCCGGCGCGGGTCGAGATCGTGCGCGGCGATCCAGCCCATCCCGCCGAGGAAGATGATGACGAGCAGCGGCACCGACCAGACGAGCAGTTCGAGCTTGCCCGAATAGGCGAAGTCCGGGCGGCGCCTGGCGCGGGCATTGCCGGCGCGGAACCACCAGGCGAAGGCGATGGTCGCGACGATCACCGGCACGACGATGCCGAGCATCACCGCGAGCGAATTGATCAGCAGCGTCTTCTCGCCCGCGGCAACCGGTCCGGCGGGATCGAGCAACGCGGGCGCGCAACCGCCCAGCCCGAGTACGGTCGCGGCAACAGCGAGCGGTTTCAACATGCGGTCGACGGCGAGCAGATCATCGAATCCCTTTGCGGAGCCGTCGTGACGGTTCTCCTTCATCGGGCAAACGGATGGGGATGCGGGTGGTTTCGTCGGGTGACGAACTATTGCTGGTCGCGCACCCGTTCGAGTGGATCATCGATACGGTGGCCCTACACCAGATATCAGAGCATCGGGGGGAGCCGCAGCCTTCCTCTCGCGCCGCCACGCCAGCGACTGGCGGTTGAGCGCGGCGAGATCGACCGTCCCGTCGGCGGCCCCCTGCCCGAGCGACACCGCCCGCTCCAGCAGATCCACCGCGATGAACCGATACGCCGGCCGCCCCTCGACCACGTCATACCAGACGCCGCCCACCGCCGCGTCGAGCAGGATGCGCTGGAAGCAATGATCCGCGCGTACCGGCCACATACGAAGACCCGCGAGACCGGGCAGGGTCTCGCGGGTCAGCGTCAGCCATGCGGCCTCCAGCGCGGCGCGGCGGGTGTCCGCGCCCGCCACGATCAGATGTGAATCGGCTTGCCGGTCACCGCCATCGCCGCTTCCTTGATCGCTTCGGAATGCGTCGGATGGGCGTGACAGGTATAGGCGATATCCTCCGACGTCGCGCCGAACTCCATCGCCTGCGCCGCCTGCGCAATCATCGTGCCGGCGACGCTGGCGATCGCCCAGACGCCGACGACGCGGTCGGTCTTGGCATCCGCGATGATCTTCACGAAGCCGTCCGGTTCGTGATTGGTCTTGGCGCGGCTGTTCGCCATCATCGGGAACTTGCCGACCTTGATCTCGCCCTTCGCCTTGGCGGCCTCTTCGGTCAGACCGACGCCGGCGAATTCGGGCAGCGTGTAGACGACGCTCGGGATGATGTCGTGGTTCACGATGCCGGTGAGGCCGGCGATGTTCTCCGCGACCGCAATGCCCTCGTCCTCGGCCTTGTGCGCGAGCATCAGGCCGGGGGCGACGTCGCCGATCGCCCAGATGCCGGGCACGCTGGTGGCAAAGTCATGGTCGATCTCGACCTGGCCGCGCGCGTTGACCGAGAGGCCGGCGGCGTCGAGGTTGAGGCCGTCGGTGTTCGGCTTGCGGCCGATCGCGAGCAGCACGACGTCCGCGTCGATCGTCTGCGCCTCGCCGCCGGCGGCGGGCTCGACGGTCAGCGTCGCCGCATCGCCATTCACCGCCACGCCGGTGACCTTGGTCGACAGCTTGAACTCGAAACCCTGCTTCTTGAAGATCTTCTGCGCTTCCTTGCGGACGTCGCCGTCGAAGCCGGGCAGGATCTGGTCGAGATATTCGACGACCGTGACCTTGGCGCCAAGCCGGCGCCAGACGCTGCCGAGCTCGAGGCCGATGACGCCGCCACCGATCACGACGAGATGCTGCGGCACCTTGGCGAGTTCGAGCGCGCCGGTGCTGTCGACGATGACCTTCTGGTCGACGGTGACGCCGGGCAGCGGCGTGACCGACGAGCCCGTCGCGATGACGATGTTTCTCGCACGAACGGCCTTGCCGTCGATCTCGACGCTGTCCTTGCCGGTGAAGCTGGCGCGGCCCTTGAGCCATTCGACCTTGTTCTTCTTGAACAGATATTCGATGCCGCCGGTGAGCTGGTTGACCGCGTCGCGGCGCTGGCCGTGCATCGTGTCGAGATCGAGTTCGGCGGTGACCTTGATGCCCATCTTGGCCATCGTGCCGTTCGAGGCGGCATCGAAGAACTCCGACGCGTGCAGCATCGCCTTCGACGGAATGCAGCCGACGTTGAGGCAGGTGCCGCCCAGCGTCTCGCGGCTTTCGGCGCAGGCGGTCTTCAGCCCGAGCTGCGCGGCGCGGATCGCCGCGACATAGCCGCCGGGGCCGGCACCGATCACGAGGACGTCATAGTCGTATTGCTGTTCGTCAGCCATTGCTCAGCTCCATCGTGCTCCTGCGAACGCAGGAGCCCAGGGTTACGGGCGATGCCATTCTTGGCTCTGGACTCCTGCGTTCGCAGGAGCACGCGTCAGAACAGCGTCTCGTACAAATCCTTCCACTGCGGGTTGCCCTTTTCGATCAAATCGACCTTCCAGGCCCGCTTCCACTTCTTCATTTGCAGCTCACGCTGCCGTGCCGCCTGTATGTCGTCGCTCGCGTCGTACCAGACAAGCAGGATGCAACCATGTTCTTTGGTGAAGCCATCGACGAGCCGGTTACGATGTTCGTATGCCCGGCGGATCAGATCGCTGGTCACGCCGAGATAGAGCGTGCCGTTGCGTCCGCTTGCCATGAGGTAGACGTAACCGGGGCGCATGCCGGACTCCTACCGTGTTCCTGCGAACGCCGGAACCCAGAGCCAGGCGGGGATACCGCCCGTGACCCTAGGCTCCTGCGTTCGCAGGAGCACAAGCACTTACAGGTCGATCAGGATGCGGGTCGGGTCTTCGATCGCATTCTTGAGCGCGACGAGGAAGGTCACCGCCTCGCGGCCGTCGATCAGGCGGTGATCGTAGGACAGAGCGAGATACATCATCGGGCGCACGACGACCTGACCGCCGACCACCACCGGGCGCTCCTCGATGCGATGCAGGCCGAGCACCGCCGCCTGCGGGGGGTTGATGATCGGGGTCGACATCAGCGAGCCGAACACGCCGCCGTTGGAGATGGTGAAGGTACCGCCCTTCATTTCGTCCATCTTGAGCGTGCCGTCCTTGGCGCGGCGGCCGAAGTCGCCGATCGTCTTCTCGATGCCCGCGACGGTGAGGTCCTGCGCATCGCGGATCACCGGCACGACGAGGCCGTTCGGCGCGCTGACCGCGACCGAGATATCCGCATAATCGTGATAGACGATCTCGTCGCCCTCGATCGAGGCGTTGACCGACGGAATGTCCTTCAGCGCCATCGTCGCGGCCTTCACGAAGAAGCCCATGAAGCCGAGGCGGACGCCGTGCTTCTTCTCGAACAGATCCTTGTACTTGGCGCGCGCCTCGATCACCGCGGTCATGTCGACGTCGTTGAACGTCGTCAGCATCGCGGCGGTGTTCTGCGCTTCCTTGAGACGCTTGGCGATCGTCTGGCGCAGGCGCGTCATCTTGACGCGCTCTTCCTTGCGGCCGCCCGTGGGGGCAGCGGCGGGCGCGGGCGCGGCGACGGGGGCCTGCGTCGCGGGCTTCGACGCGGCGGCGGCGGCGACGTCTTCCTTGGTGATCCGGCCGTCCTTGCCGGTGCCGGTGATCGACGACGGATCGAGACCATATTCGAGCACGGCACGGCGCACCGACGGCGACAGCGCCGCGGGCGAATCGCTCGACGCTTCCGGCTGCGCGGCCGGTGCCGGAGCGGCAGCCGCTGCCGGCGCGGCGGCGGGGGCCGGAGCGGCGGCGGGCGCGGGCGCCGACGCCGGAGCGGCGGCCGCGCCGTCACCCGCCTCGATCGTCGCGAGCATCGCGCCGACCTCGACCGTGTCGCCGACCTTGACCGCATGCTGGCCCATCACGCCGGCGACCGGCGACGGCACCTCGACCGAGACCTTGTCGGTCTCGAGGCTGGCGATCGGCTCGTCGACCTTCACCGGGTCGCCGGGCTGCTTGAGCCATTCGCCGACGGTGGCTTCGGTGATCGATTCACCCAGAACGGGCACGGTAACTTCGGTTGCCATCTCTTGCATCCTTCTCCCCGGGGAGGGGTCTCAATCGGGGAACGTTGTTAGCTGCTGGGGGCCTGGGTGGGCCGGGCGGTGGTGGTGGACGCCTCGCTGCGGGTGCGGCGGATTTCCTCGCGGACGTTGTGGCCGAGCGCATCGGCGACCAGCGCGCCCTGTTCGGCGGTGTGGCGCTTCATCAGGCCCGTCGCCGGCGAGGCGGCGGACTGACGGCCCGCATAGCGCGGCCGCTTGACTGCGCAATCGGCGGCCTTGAGCGATTCCTCGATCAGCGGCTCGACGAAGAACCAGTAACCGTTGTTCTTCGGCTCTTCCTGCGCCCAGACGACATCCTCGAGCTGCGGCATCCGCGCGATCCGGCGGGCGAGCGCATCGCCGGGGAACGGATAGAGCTGCTCGATCCGCACGATCTGCGTGCCGGTATCGCCCGCGGCGTTGCGCGCCTCGATCAGGTCGTAGGCGACCTTGCCGGTGCACAGCACCAGCCGCTTCGTCTCGGCATCCGCCGCACCGTTGGTGTCGGAGAGGATGCGCTTGAAGTGACTGTCGCCCTGGAAGTCCGCCGCAGCCGACACCGCCAATTTGTGGCGGAGCAGCGACTTAGGCGTCATCACGATCAGGGGTTTGCGGAAGTTGCGGTGCATCTGCCGGCGCAGCAGGTGGAAGTAGTTCGCCGGCGTGGTGCAATTGGCGACCTGGATATTATCCTGCGCGCACGACTGGAGGAAGCGCTCGGGACGTGCCGAGCTATGCTCCGGCCCCTGCCCTTCGTAGCCGTGCGGCAGCAGCATCACGAGGCCGTTGGCGCGCAGCCACTTGGACTCGCCGCTGGTGATGAACTGGTCGATCATGATCTGCGCGCCGTTGACGAAATCGCCGAACTGCGCCTCCCACATCACCAAAGTCTTCGGATCGGCGAGCGCATAGCCGTACTCGAACCCGAGCACGCCATATTCGGAGAGCGGACTGTCGAGCACCTCGAACCGGCCGTGCTCGACCGTGGTCAGCGGCACGTACTTGTGCTCGTCGGTCTGGTCGACCCAGACCGCGTGGCGCTGCGAGAAGGTGCCGCGGCCCGAATCCTGACCCGACAGGCGGACGCCATAGCCCTCCGACAGCAGCGAGCCGAAGGCCAGCGCCTCGCCGGTCGCCCAGTCGAAATTCTCGCCGGTCTTGAACATCTGGCGCTTGGCGTCGATCACCCGCGACAGCGTCTTGTGGATCTGGATGCCCTCGGGCACCGTCGTCAGCGTGCGGCCGAGTGCGTCGAACAGCTTGAGTTCGATGCCGGTCTCAACGTTGCGGCGCTCGCTGCCGCCGTCGGTCGGCGCAGACAGGCCCGACCAGCGACCGGCGAACCAGTCCGCCTTGTTGGGCTTGTAGCTCGCGCCCGCCTCGAACTCGCCTTCGAGCAGGGTGGTGAACTGGTGGACCTTGTCGTCCAGCCATGCCTGATCGATCACGCCCTCCGACATCAGGCGCTTGGCATAGATCTCGCTGACGCCGGGATGCTGGCGGATGACGTTGTACATCAGCGGCTGGGTGAAGCCCGGCTCGTCGCCCTCGTTGTGACCGAAGCGGCGATAGCACCACATGTCGATCACGATGTCGCGATGGAACTTCTGCCGGAATTCGATCGCCATCTTGGTGGCGAAGGTCACCGCCTCGGGATCGTCGCCGTTGACGTGGAAGACCGGCGCCTGCACGCCCTTCGCCACGTCGGACGGATAGGGCGACGAGCGCGCGAACTGCGGCGAGGTCGTGAAGCCGACCTGGTTGTTGATGATGAAATGGACGCAGCCGCCGGTGTTATAGCCGCGGATGCCCGAGAAGCCGAGGCATTCCCAGACGATCCCCTGCCCCGCGAACGCCGCGTCGCCGTGGATCAGCACCGGCAGCGAGCCGGTGTGCTCGACGAGGTCGTTGGCGAGCGTCTGGATCGCGCGCGTCTTGCCGAGCACGACCGGATCGGCCGCCTCGAGGTGCGACGGATTGGCGACCAGCGACATATGGACCTTGTGACCGTCGAACTCGCGGTCGGTCGAGGTGCCGAGGTGATATTTGACGTCGCCCGAACCGCCGATCTCGTCGGGGTTGGCCGAACCGCCGGCGAATTCGTGGAAGATCACGCGCAGCGGCTTGGCCATCACGTTGGCGAGCACGTTGAGGCGGCCGCGATGCGCCATGCCGTAGACGATCTCGCGCACGCCGGCCTGGCCGCCGTATTTGATGACGCTTTCGAGCGCCGGGATCATGCTCTCACCGCCGTCGAGGCCGAAGCGCTTGGTCCCGACATACTTCTTGCCGAGGAACTTCTCCCATTGCTCGGCCTCGATGACCTTGCTCAGGATCGCGCGCTTGCCGTCGCTGCTGAACTCGATCGCCTTGTCCTTGCCCTCCATGCGGTCCTGCAGGAAGCGGCGCTCCTCGACGTCGACGATATGCATATATTCGAGGCCGACGTTGCCGCAGTAATTGCGGCGCAGCGTGTCGACGAGCTCGCGTACGGTCGCCCATTCGAAGCCGAGCGTGCCGCCGAGGTAGATCGGCCGGTCGATATCGGCGTCGGTGAAGCCGTGATATTCGGTGCGCAGATCCTCGGGCATGTCGCGGTGCGACAGGCCGAGCGGATCGAGGTTGGCGGCGAGATGGCCGCGGACGCGATAGGTGCGGATCAGCATCTGCGCGCGGATCGCGTCGCCCGCCGCCTTGATGATGTCGTCCTTGGACGGCGCCGCGGTCGGCGCCGCGGCGGGCTTGCCGCCCTTGGCCGGCTTGGGCGCCGGCTCCATCTGGGTGGGGTCGAGGCCCGCGGTCAGGTCGTCGGTGGTCGACAAAGGCCAGCGCTTGTTGGTCCAGCTCGGACCGCCGGTGCCGGCTTCGAGACCCTCGAAGAAGCCACGCCAGCCGAGATCGACCGACGACTGGTCGGCCTGATATTTGGCGTAGAGCGCTTCGATGAACGCAGGCGACACGCCGGATGCGATGTCGCCGAAATCCTGACCTTCGTAGCCCATGGTCTTCTTCCTTCAACCCCTCTCCCCTTGTGGGAGAGGGAGGGGCCCGCCGCCGTCAGGCGGTGGGAGGGTGAGGGGAAAGGGTGTCGCTCGGCATCCCCCTCATCCAACTTCGACTAGGCGGCTGCGCCGCCAAGTCTCCGTATCCTTCTCCCACGAGGGGAGAAGGGTCAGATCAGCCGTTCAGCACTTCCAGCAGCGTCGAACCCAGTTCCGACGGGCTCGCCGCGACCTTGATGCCGGCGGCTTCCATCGCCGCTATCTTGCTCTCGGCGTCGCCCTTGCCGCCCGACACGATCGCGCCGGCATGGCCCATGCGACGGCCCGGAGGCGCGGTGCGGCCTGCGATGAAGCCGGCCATCGGCTTCTTGCGGCCACGCTTGGCCTCGTCGATCAGGAATTGTGCGGCCTGCTCCTCGGCGTCGCCGCCGATCTCGCCGATCATGATGATCGACTGGGTCGCCTCGTCGGCGAGGAACAGTTCGAGCACGTCGATGAAGTTGGTGCCGTTGACCGGATCGCCGCCGATGCCGACCGCGGTGGTCTGGCCGAGGCCGGCGTTCGAGGTCTGGAACACCGCCTCATAGGTCAGCGTACCCGAGCGCGACACGACGCCGACCGAGCCCTGCTTGAAGATGCTGCCGGGCATGATGCCGATCTTGCACTCGCCCGGCGTCAGCACGCCCGGGCAGTTCGGGCCGATCAGCCGCGACTTGGAGCCCGACAGCGCGCGCTTGACGCGGACCATGTCGAGCACCGGGATGCCTTCGGTGATCGCGACGATCAGCGGGATCTCGGCGTCGATCGCCTCGAGGATCGAATCGGCGGCGAAGGGGGGCGGCACGTAGATCACCGACGCATCGGCGCCGGTCTTCGACTTGGCTTCGGCGACGGTGTTGAACACCGGCAGGCCGAGATGCTCGGTCCCGCCCTTGCCCGGCGTCACGCCGCCGACCATCTGCGTGCCATAGTCCAGCGCCGCCTTGGTGTGGAAGCTGCCGGTTTCGCCGGTCATGCCCTGGGTAATGACCTTGGTGTTCTTGTTGACGAGGATGCTCATGGAGGCTCCCTGGATGTGACGCAGCCCCCGTCGATGCGGGGGCGCCATAAGACGTGCGGGGCGGCCGGTCGCCGCCCCGCACCGAAATGATTAGTTCAGCGAGCCGTCGATGCCCTTGCACGCCTCAAGCAGTTCCTTGACCGCATCGACGGAGACGGTGAGGTTCGCCTTGGCCTCGTCGTCGAGCGCGATCTCGACGATCTGCTCGACGCCGCCGGCACCGATCACCACCGGCACGCCGACATAGAGGTCGTTCACGCCGTACTGACCATCGACATAGGCCGCGGCGGGCAGGACGCGCTTCTGGTCGTAGAGATAGGCCTCGGCCATCGCGATGCCGCTGGTCGCCGGGGCGTAATAGGCCGAGCCGGTCTTGAGCAGGCCGACGATCTCGCCGCCGCCGCCGCGGGTGCGCTTGACGATCGCGTCGATCTTGTCCTGCGTCGAGCGGCCCATCTTGATGAGGTCGGGAACCGGGATGCCCGAGACGGTCGAATAGGAGATGACCGGGACCATCGTGTCGCCGTGGCCGCCGAGCACGAAGCTGGTGACGTCCTTGACCGAAACCTGGAACTCGTCGGCGAGGAAGTGGCTGAAGCGCGCCGAATCGAGCACGCCGGCCATGCCGACGACCTTGTTGTGCGGCAGACCCGAGAATTCACGCAGCGCCCAGACCATCGCGTCGAGCGGGTTGGTGATGCAGATCACGAACGCGTCGGGGGCGTTGGCCTTGATGCCCTCGCCGACCGCCTTCATCACCTTGAGGTTGATCCCGAGCAGATCGTCGCGGCTCATGCCGGGCTTGCGCGCGACACCGGCGGTGACGATGATGACGTCGGCGCCGGCGATATCGGCATAATCGTTCGAGCCGGTGATCTTAGCATCGAAACCTTCGACCGGGCCGCACTGCGACAGGTCGAGCGCCTTGCCCTGCGGCACGCCTTCGACGACGTCGAACAGGACGATGTCGCCAAGGCCCTTCAATGCCGCGAGGTGCGCGAGCGTGCCGCCGATGTTACCGGCGCCGATCAGCGCGATCTTCTTGCGAGCCATCCAATCCATCTCCGTTACAGGCAGGGCGTGATTGGCCACGCCGGTTACGCCCGTTTTGCGCGCCCGGCAACCGTTAAACGGCATGGGTTAAGAGTTTATCTGATAATGGTTCGCAAGTGCATTAGACTGTGCCATGGCCTTGCGCCAGATAGTCTTCGGAGCGGATTTCCTCGAGCCGGCTGACCGTGCGCTGGAATTCGAACCGGCCATCGCCCTCGGGATAGAGCGCGTCGGGCTCGGCATCGGCCGCCGCGAGCAGCTTGACCTTATGCTCGTAGAGCGCGTCGATCAGCGCGACGAACCGTGCCGCCTCATTGCGGTTCTCGGGCCCGAGCTTCGGAATGCCGACGAGGATCACCGTATGATAGCGGCGTGCGACGGCCAGATAGTCGGCCGCGCCGCGCGCCTCGCCGCACAGCTTTTTGAAGGAGAAGACCGCGACGCCCTTCAGCGTCTTGGGGACGTGCAAGGTGCGCCCCTGCACCTCGATATCCTCCGACGGGATCGGCTCGGTCACCTCGTGATCGGTCAGGCGGAAGAAGGCGGCGGACAGGTTGCGCGTCGCCTCGGCGCCGTTGGGCACGAGCCAGGTGTTCTGCTGGCCGAGCCGGTCGCGGCGATAGTCGATCGGCCCGTTCAGCGTCACCACGTCGAGCCGGCTTTCGATCAGCGCGATGAAGGGCAGGAAATGCTCGCGGTTGAGGCCGTTCTTGTAGAGGTCGGCGGGTGCGCGGTTTGAGGTGGTGACCATCGTCACGCCGGCTTCGAGCAAGGCGGTGAACAGGCGGCTGAGGATCATCGCATCGGGCGAGTTGGTGACCATCATCTCGTCGAAGGCGAGCAGCCGCGTCTCGGCGGCAAGCGCCGCGGCGACGGGGGCGATCGGGTCGCCCGCTTCCCGGCGGCGCTCGATCGCGATGCGGCCGTGCACCTCCAGCATGAATTCGGAGAAATGGACGCGGCGCTTCCTGTCCACCGCGACATTGGCGAAGAACAGGTCCATCATCATCGACTTGCCGCGGCCGACGTCGCCGAACATGTAGACGCCGCGCGGGCCGCCGCCGCCGCGCCCGGTGAGGCGGCTCAGCAGGCCCTTCTTGCGTGGCGCCTCGAGTGCGGCGGCGAGTTCGTCGAGGCGGGTGGCAGCGGCGCGCTGTTCGGCGTCGGGGCGCAACTCGCCCGCGGCGACGAGCGCGTCATAGGCGTTGAGGACTTTGGTCATGGGGAGCTCCTGCGAACGCCGGGGCGCTCATGGTCATTATAGGCGTTTCGCCTCGCCCTTACCCTTCGGTCGCAGGCGGCGCTGGGTGAGGGCAGGCGCGATCGGCCAAAGCGTTCGCCTCAGGCCGTCGCCTTGCGCAGCGTGCCGGTGAAGCTGGCGATCGTCCGCGCCTCCTGCACGATCAGCCCGCGCAGGAACAGCATGCGGCCGGTTTCACGCAACAGTTCGATGCGCGCTTCCAGCGGCACCCCGATCGCGCCGCCATCGATGAACTGCGCCGACAGATCGACCGTCACCGCGCCCCCTGCGCCGAGAACGCCGAAGCCGCGCGACGCGGCGAACAGCGCGACGTCCATGAAACCGAGCAACGCCCCGCCGTGGACGTTGTCGCGCATATTGGAATGGTCGCGCCGCGGCTGCATGCGGACGCGGGCGATGCCGTCCTCGACGCGGACGTGCAGCGGTTCGATGAATGTGTTGAAGCGCGACACGTCCCGGAACTGCCAGCGTTTCCAGCCGGGCAGCTCCGGATCGTCGTCGTAGACGAAGGCCGGCGACTCCGTCACGCCACGTGCCTTACAGGATGCGCTCGGCTTCCATCTTCTTGATCTCGGCGATCGCCTTGGCCGGGTTGAGACCCTTGGGGCAGGTGTTCGCGCAATTCATGATCGTATGGCAGCGATAGAGGCGGAACGGGTCCTCGAGCTGGTCGAGCCGCTCGCCGGTCATCTCGTCGCGGCTGTCGGCGAGCCAGCGATAGGCCTGGAGCAGGATCGCCGGCCCGAGGAACTTGTCGGCGTTCCACCAATAGCTTGGGCACGAGGTCGAGCAGCAGGCGCACAGGATGCACTCGTAGAGACCGTCGAGCTTGGCGCGATCCTCAGGCGACTGCAGCCGCTCCTTGCCCGAGGGCGGCGGGCTGACCGTCTGCATCCACGGCTTGATCGAGCTGTACTGCGCGTAGAAATGCGTGAAGTCGGGAACGAGATCCTTGATGACGTCCATCGCCGGCAGCGGCGTGATCTTCACCTCGCCCTTCACGTCCTCGATCGCGGTGGTGCAGGCGAGGCCGTTGCGGCCGTCGATGTTCATCGAGCAGGACCCGCAAATGCCCTCGCGGCACGACCGGCGGAAGGTGAGCGACGAATCCTGCTCGGCCTTCATCTTGATGAGCGCGTCGAGCACCATCGGGCCGCATTCGTCGAGGTTGATCTCGAACGTATCGTAGCGTGGGTTCTCGGCGGTATCGGGATCGTAGCGATAGACCTTGAAGGTCTTGATGCGCTGCGCGTCACCAGTCGCTTTATGAACCTTGCCCTTCGCCTTGACCTTGCTGTTCTTGGGCAGGGTGAACTCGGCCATCGCCGCAACGCTCCTCTATATGCTGCGTTGCGGCTATGCCTTTCGTCGGGCGAGTGCAACCCCCGAGAGATAGGCGGCGATCAGATCACATCAAGAACAAGGCCGCGCTGGCGCGCCTCCTCGGCCTCGATATACCAGTTGGACGGCGCCTTGCTGCGCAGCTCGTCCAGCGTCACCGACGAGCCGCGGACGATCTCGCGGAAGCCCTCTTCCTGGATCTTGATCGACTCCTCGATCTCGTGGAGCTTGGCCTTGAGCACCGCGGGCAAGGTGGTGAGCGGACCGGAGAGCTGCACCGTGCTGGTCATCAACCGCTCGTGCAGCATCAGCCGGGTGCCGCGGGTGAGGAACCGCTTCTCGACCGGGAAGGCCGCCATGAAGGTCGCACCGGCGGAATAGACCGCGACCTTGCCGAGGAACAGCGTCTCGCGGCCGGTATAGTCGCGCAGCAGCTGGATATCGTCGCCCATCGCGCGGCCCATCTCGGGGTCGCCGCCAAGCGTCGTGATCGACACGACGAGCGGGCCGTCCTGCGGCGCTTCGGCGAGCTGCGTCTTGAAGCGGGCGTACATCATGTCGTCCACGGTGCCGTGGAGCTGGATGTGCGGGAAGGCCAGCAGGGGGTATTTGCTGGCGACGTTTTGGCGGGCGCTATCGGTCATGTCGCGGCGAACCCCCGTGGCCCGCCGAGGTTCCCGACCTCGGCGGAACCCGCCGCCGTGGTGGCGCGCTTGTGGCGCACCCCAGCGAAAGATGATCTCATGAAGCCAGCGCTAAAGCCTCTCGCCGAGCAGGTGATCGTGATCACCGGAGCAAGCTCCGGTATCGGCCTCGTCACCGCGCGGATGGCGGCGGGGCGCGGCGCCAAGGTGTTGCTGATCGCCCGCGACGAAGCGGCGCTGCGCGAGGCGGTACAGGGCATCGTCGCGGCGGGCGGGACGGCGGACGCCTATGCCGCCGACATCGGCGACGCGGATACGATGCGCGCCGCAGCCGCGCATGCCAACCAGCGGTTCGGACGGATCGACACCTGGGTCAACGATGCCGGCACCGCCATCTACGGTAAGCTGGTCGAACTGCCCGACGACGAACATCGCCAGCTGTTCCGGACCAATTATTTCGGCACCGTCCACGGCTGCCTCGCCGCCATCCCGTATCTGACCGCGTCGCGCGGCACGTTGATCACGGTCGGGTCGGTGGCGTCCGACATGCCGAGCCCGATCATGGGCGCCTATGCCGCGAGCAAGCACGCGACCAGGGCCTACATCGACGCGCTGCGCATGGAGCTGGCCAGCGACGGGGTGCCGATCCAGGTGACGTTGGTCAAACCGTCGGGGATCGACACGCCGATCGCCCAGCATGCCGCCAATCACGAGCCCGGCGAGGCGCAGATCCCGCCGCCGGTCTATGCGCCCGAGCTGGTCGCGGACGCGATCCTGTTCTGCGCGACGCATGCCAAGCGCGACATCACCGTCGGCGGGGCGGGCCGCGCGCAGGCGCTGTTCGCCGCGCATTTCCCCAAGCTGTTCGACCGGCTCGCGCCGCTGGCGGCGACGATGTTCGTCGATCCCAAGAAGGACCAGCCAGCGCCGAGCAATCTGTTCACCACCACCGATACCGGCCGCGTCCATTCGGGCGAGCATCCGGCGGCGCGGCAGACCAGCCTGTATACCGCCGCGGCGAAACATTCGGGGCTGACCACGGCGCTGGTCGCGATCGCCGCGGCGGGCGCCGGCGCCTTCCTCTACGGCCGGAAGGATGCGGCGTGAGCGATATCGAATGGCAGATGAGCGCCGTCCTCGCCAACGTCGACCGCGGCGGCAACGAGGTTCCCGAGGTGACCAATCTCGCCGATGCGGTGCGGGCGTGGCTGGCGCTCGACAACGGCTTGCAGAATGACGCGGTGCTGCGCCCCGAACGCGCGGTCGACGTCGACGGCGAGCCGGTCGCGGTGTTCGCCGGGCAGGCGATCCGCGGTCTGGCCAAGCGACTAACCGGCTGAGCGTTCAGGCGCGCTTCGCGCTTCCGATCAGGGCCAGCATCGTCGCGGCGAGGCCGTCGCCGCGTGCTTCGAGCCGGATCGGACCACCCTTCTCCCCTGCCTGGATCAGCGCCATCGCCAGGCCGTTGAACGCGGATCGCGTCGTGGCGTGATCGGGCTCCAGACTGCGCGGATCACCGTTGCCGACACCGAGCAACACCGCGTCGCCGCTCAGCGCGAAGGTGATGCGGTTGTTCGCGGTCGGCACCTCGCGGCGCTGTCCGTCGAGGATCGCGGCGCGGACCACCGCGACCTCGCCCGGTGCGAGCTGGCGTCGATCGCTCGACAGGCCGATCCCTGCGGGTGCGCCGGTCGTCTGTCGTTCGGCGGTCAGGATAGGGCGACCATCGCGGAAACCCCGCGCGGTGATCCGGCCCGGTGCGTACGGCACCTGCCAGGCGAGATGCGTGTTGCGCGCCACCGTCTGCCGCCCGAGGCTGCGGCCGTTGAGGAACAATTCGACCGCCTCGCAATTGCTGTGCACCCAGACCGCGACCGTCTGCCCCTCGCGACCCGGCCAGTTCCAGTGCGGGAAGAGGTGGAGCACCGGCTCCGAACCCCACCAGGCGCGGTAGTAATGGAAATTATCCTTGGGGAAGCCGCACAGGTCCATCTGGCCGAAGTGCGAGACGTTTTCCGGCCAGCGTTCGAACGGCGTAGGCTCGCCGCGATAGTCGAAGCCGGTCCAGACGAACCCGCCGGCGAGGAACGGCCGCGCGTCGTAGAAGGACCACCATGTCTCCGCGGTCGTCGCCCAGACCGGATAGTCCTGATCATAGGCGGGGACGAGCCCCTCCTTGTCGTTGCGGGCATATTCGCCGCGCGTCATCACCGTGCTGCCCGTCTCGGTGCCGATCATCGGCACGGTCGGGTGCTTGGCGTGATAGCCGTCGATCTCGCCGAGATAATAATTGCAGCCCATGACATCGAGCACGCGCGAGGCGCCCTGCCCGAGCTTGCCGTTGAATGCCTCGGTCACCGGACGGGTGCCGTCGAGCGCATGGACGCGGCGCTTCATCGTCTCGGCGATGCGGGCGCCGTTTTCGGTGCCGCGGTGGATTTCCTCGTTGCCGATGCTCCAGATGAAGACGCTGGGGTGGTTGCGGCCCTGTCGCACGACGCGGTCGAGCTGTGACAGGCCTTCGGCATTGCTCGACATCTGCCGCGTCTCGCTCATCACGAGGATGCCGAGCCGGTCGCAGGCGTCGAGGATCGCCGGCGCGGGGGCATGGTGGGTCGAGCGATAGGCGTTGGCGCCCATCGCCTTGAGCTGTTCGAGCCGCCAGACGTGCAGGCTGTCGGGCACCGCGAAACCGACGCCGGCATGATCCTGATGGTTGCAGGTGCCCTTGATCTTCACCGGACGGTCGTTGAGGAAGAAACCGCGGTCGGGATCGAAGCGGATCGTGCGGATGCCGAAGCGCGTCTCGTCGCGGTCGACCGGGGCATCGTCGATCAGGATCTCGCTGGTCAGCGTATAGAGGTGCGGCGTCTCCAGCGACCAGAGCGCCGGACTGGCGAGCAGCGTCTGCTGCGCCGCGATCGTCTCGCCCCAGGCGGGCAGCGCGAGCGGATCGGAGGTCAGCCGCGCCACCACCCGCCCGTCCGGCGCGGCGATCGTCGAGCGCAGCCGGACGCGCGTGGCGGGGCCGTCGTTGACGATCTCGGTCGTGATCGCCACCTGCGCGCTCGCCGCGGCGACGGTGGTGCGTACGGTCGCACCCCATTGCCGGACGTGCACCGGCGCGGTCTTGACCAGCCGCGCGTGGCGATAGAGGCCGGCGCCCTCGTACGACCATGCCTCGCCGAGACTGACGTCGCAGCGGACGAGCAGCACATTGTCCTCGCCCGGCTTGGCGAAGTCGGTGACGTCGATCTCGAACGGCGTATAGCCGCTCTCGTTCGACCCGACGACGAAGCTGTTGAGGATGACGAGGCAGTCGCGGGACACGCCGTCGAACTGGAGCAGCAGCCGGCGCGTCGCATCCGCCGGCGTCAGGCGGATGACGCGCCGGTACCAGCCGACGCTGGTCGCCGGCCACATCCGGCCGAGCGGCTTGAAACCCTGATAAGCGCCGGTTTTGTCCGCGTCGCTGCCCGGCGCGCCGAACCGCTCGAACGGCAGGTCGACCGCCCAGTCGTGCGGCAGCGACACCGTCGCCCAATCCTTGGCGTCGAACTTGGCTTCGGCGGCCGGGGTGCCGGCGTCGCCCGATTTGGCATAGGTATCGTGGCTGCGGCCGAAGCCGAAGTCCCTGGCCGGGTCGCTGGCGTGGCCGAGGTGAAAGCGCCAGTCGGTGTCGAGCGGCTCGACGATGCGCGGGTTCGGCGAAGCGGCCGGAGCCGCCGCAGCGAGCGGCGCGGTGGGCAACAGCGCCGCGACGGCGGAGGCGCCGCCGGTCTTCAGGAGCGCGCGGCGGTGCGGGTGGCTCAAAGGGCGTCCTTCCGGCGGTTGATCGGATCGCCATTCCATCATTTCGCCTTTAGTCCGTCAAATATATTATACGATGATAAGGTCTTCGGCCGTCTCCGTATGGCAGGCGACGGGGTGAAGCCGACTTTGATTTTACATGCGTTCGCAACGACTTGAGTGAGCATGTCCGCTCGGATTGCGGACGGATGTTTGACGTCAGTGGCATGGTTCGATTTGCATCAGCGCACGCGAGTGCGGCCTCTTGAATCACGTCCGGAGTTCCACTGGTAAGCAGTTGAGGACGCGCGCTTTATCCGAAATTCGATGCCGCCGGACCGATCGTTTCGGATGCCGACCACGGCGATTGCGACGCTGCCATACGTCGTTGCCCGAGATTGCAAAATCGCCTGCATTAACCCAATGGTAGCCTCCTCGTGCCAGGGATGGCCGAGGGGTAACCCTACAATAGGAG
Organism: Sphingomonas sp. GW821-FHT04B01; assembly: GCF_059420425.1. Classification (NCBI taxonomy): domain Bacteria; kingdom Pseudomonadati; phylum Pseudomonadota; class Alphaproteobacteria; order Sphingomonadales; family Sphingomonadaceae; genus Sphingomonas; species Sphingomonas sp. GW821-FHT04B01. Next base: position 474,155 of record NZ_JBWKTR010000002.1, read on the forward strand.
ATTAGCGTGATTCGTAAGTACCTCACCGCCGTTGCCGCTACGGCCCTCGTCGCTGCACCGGTCGCTGCGGCACCGGCCAACCCCGCTGCGAGCCTGTCGGTCGCCAAGTCGGTGCGCACCGGTTCCACCTCGGCCAGGAAGAACGAGCTCGCCGGTGGCGGCGTCATCATCGCCGTGCTGGCGGTCGCTGCCGTGGCAGCCGGCATCGTCGCCGTCGCTTCGGACGACGACAAGGCCGACAGCAACTAAGATCCGTTTTCCGCGGTCCTCGCCTGCGGGCGCGGCCGCCGGTCACGGCAGCGCCACGGGCGCTCGCAAAGGGGGCTACGGCCCCCTTTGTTGTGTCGGCGGCCGGGACACGTCGTCGCGCTGGTCGGTCAGGCGCGCCGGGCCGCGGCCCCATCGGCCCATCAGCGCGCGCACCAGTCCGCCGCGCCGATAATAGGCGTCGTGCCACTCGGCGGCGCGGCGCTGCTGCACGCGCCGGTCGTAGCGCAACGCGAAATACAGGCTGGCGATCAGCACCGCGATTCCGGCGAGGATCAGGGCATCGCTTGCGGAAAGATGTTCCCAATACATTCTCAAGCGCCCCATCGGGCGCCCTGCCGGCCCGGGAGTTGACGAGCCCGCCGGCAGAGCGTGGTACAGACATGCCGGTCGGGACGCCGGCGAGCAACCGCAATCGCTATAGGGTCTTGCGCCGGAATCCCGTTCCGAAACAAATCAACTCACGCCGCACGGCTTCGCTCCGCCCGGCGCATCGCCACTAAGCACCGCCGGCAGCGGGCATCAGGCGCGCTTCGTCGCCAGCACCACCGGCGTCGCGGCGACGCCGGGCACGGGCAGGTCCTTGATCCGTCGGGCGCGAATGGCGCCGGAGGGACCGGCCATGTTGACGTACAGACCGTTGGGTTCGGTGTCCTCGACGACCAGCGCCTTGGCGCCGATCTCGCAGCCCGCGCCAATCGTGACGCCGGGATTGATCGTCACGTCGGTCATGACCCAGCTGCCCGCCTTGATCGTGATTGGGGAGTCGATCGTCTCCTGCGACGAGCGCCGCTTCGGATTGCCGGTGTGATGATGCGTGCTGGTGGTGAAGGTGACGCCCGACGAGACACGCGCGCCCGCCTCGAAGATCAGCGGCGCGGCACCGTCGTAGCGGGCAAAGCAGTTGAGCATCGCATCCGGTCCCATCACGATGTCGGCGCTGTCGAGCCAGCAGGAATGACGGATGGTGGCGGTCGGGTGGATCCGCGCACCCGCGAAATTGAGGAGGCGCCGCCGCAAGCCGTCGGAGATGAACACCGAGCCCTGGATGCGCAGGATCAGGGCGCGCAGCTTCGTTCGTTTCCAACGAATCTGGGTCATCGGCTGTCTCCCGGCACACTACGGTCATCGTCGTTTTCGACGGAACTCGGGCACGAATGTTGTCCTAAAGCTACAGACCCATTTTGTCATCAGTCAAATGATTCTGTCCGATCGGCGTCACGGTCGATCGCATGGCAATCCGATGGCCGCGAACATACGGAACGCGACGTTAACCTTCTCCAGCTACACGCAGACTTCGTCGGAAAGACCATGGAAGGGATTGCCGGACTGACCTGCCCGCCCAGTATCTGGTGGGTGGGTCAGTCTACCCGCGGGGCCCCTGTCCTGCCGCGCCCGTCACACCCGCGCGCTGTCGACGACGCGCCGCGCCGCCGGTGCGCCCCGCTCGTAATAATGGAGCGCTGGCGCCTCATAGGTGATCAGATACAGGCGGCCGCGGATGATCGCGCCGAACGCCTCGCCGCGCCGGTGCAGCGATTCGTCGAGACGGATATAGCTGTAGGTGAAATGGACGCCGTCGCTGCCGGCGAAGCGTGCCGGCTCGACCCGCTCGATCGTCATCGCCGCGATGCCGCGCGCGACGCGATAGCTGTTCTCCAGCAGAATCGGGATGTCAGTGACCAGCATCGTCGCCGCCACGCGCGGCAGCGGACGCTCCTTACGGTTGACCTCTCGAAACAGCGTCTTGCCGTCGGCAATCCCGCCATAGAAGGTCAGCGCGTCGAGCTGGTCGCCGTCGCGCGTCCAGCGTTCCGCATAGCGTCCGGGGCGAACGCCGAGCCTGTTCCATTCGGCGTCGGGCTGTACGGTCAGCACCGATCCGGCGACGGCGACGCGCTGCCCCGCCGGGATGAGCGTGTTGCCGGCGCGGACCGGCACCGCGAGGGCGAGCGCCGCGGCGGCGAGCGCGATGGAGGGGAAGTGGCGCAACGTCATCGGCAAGCCTCATGAAGCGATCAGGGTGGAGATCAGCGGCGCATCGCCCGCATCGGGCTTGCGGCGGAGATAGTCGCGCAGCGCCGCTCTGCCGGCCTCGGCTTGGTTGCCGCGCAGCAGCGCGAGACCGAGCCCGCGATAGGCTTCGGGCGGCGCGTCGCCACGGCCGATCGCGTCGCGATAGAAACCGGCGGCGCTCACCAGATCGCGCGGATTGCCGCGTTCGCGATACAATTCGCCGCGCGCGAACAGGAGCGGCGTCGTCCAGCCGTCCGCCGCCAGTTGCGCGAGCAGATATTCGCTGCCGCCGAAATCGTTGCGCTTGATCTGGTCGGCGAGCAGGCGCGGCAGCCATGGCGCGAGCGCCGCGCGATACCGCGCCGCCTCGTCCGCGCCGTGAACGCCGATCGCCGCCGCCGCGGCACGCAGATAGGTGGCGCGGGTGAGATCGGTCGGATGCGTGGCGAAGAAACCGGCGGTGTAGCGTTGGTCGGGCTTGCGATAGCGGCCGATCGCGCTCGCGTCCGTCTCCGCCATGGCGCGCACCCAGATGTCCGCCGCCGCCGATGCCGGATAGGACGAGGCCGCGAGGTAGCGCAGGCCGAGCAGGTCCGCCGCTTTCTCCTGCGCGCGATCGAAGCGGTAGAAGCCGCCGATCGTCGCCACCTGCAAGGCGAAGCCGCCGCCGAGGATCGAGGCCCAGGCGAGCAAAGCGTTGCCGCTGCGCCGGTGGCGGAAGCTCGCCACGGTATGACGCAGCTCGAAATGGCCGAATTCGTGGCCGAGCATCGCGCCGAGCTCCGCCTCGCTGTGCAGCCGCAGCAGCGCACCCGTCCACACCGTCATCATCCCGTTCGGATAGGTGGTCGCGTTGAACGCCGGGATGCGCACGATGTAGAGCCGGATCGCGGCGCAGCGATCGGCACCGACGGTGCGGCACAGGACGTCGCGGACGAAGGCGTTGAGTGCGGGATCGCGGATCACCTCCGGCGCATCGCGCAGCCGACGCTCCTCTTCGTCGGCGATCATCCACGCACCGCGCTCGTCGACATCGGTGGGCTGATAGGCGGGAACATAGGGCGGCAGCACCGGATCGGACGCCGCAGTCGCGGTCGAGACGATCAGCGCGGCGGCGATCAGGCGGCGCATCTCAAGGCGCTGCTGCGGGCTTGCCGGGGAAGCCGGCGAGCAACTGCCGCACGCGCTTCTCGGCGCCGGCGACATCGCGGACGTCCCCGCCCATCTGCCAATCGGCGTTGAGCCACACCAGATCGCCGGTGCGCAGATCGACCAGCCCGGCGAACCCCCGGTGCACCCCGGCGGTGACCGGTACCCGCGCGAGCGCGGCGAAGATCTGCAACACCTTGCGTCCGGTCGAACCGAAATGATCCTCGGTCGAGACGAACAGCGCGTAATCGGCGCCGGCGAGGCCGGGCAACGTCGCCACGTCCGGCCCGAGGCTACAGGCGAACTGGTCCTTGCGCTTCTTGGTCGGCAGCCGGTTGCCGACGAAGAACTGATATTCGATCACCGACGCCGCGACCGTATCGAACAGCGCCTGATATTCGGCAAGCCGCGCGGCGTCCGCGCCGACGGGCTCGACATAATCGGTCACGTCGTTGCCGAGCCGCCGCTCCGCCGTGCGCAGCGCGGCGCCGAGTGCGTCGCGCGCCTGCGCGGTCCAGTCGGCATTGGGTTCGAACATCCCCGCGGTCGATTGCGCACCGACCTGGATCGATGGCCGGATCAGCACGATATGCGCCGATCCCGGCGTCAGCGTGAAACCCGGTTTGACGCCGGACTTCTCCTGCGCCGACGCCGACGACGCCCCGACCAGCAACCAGACCACCATAATGATCCGAACAATCTGCAAGTTACCGCCCCCGGCCATCGGATTGCTATCCGACTCGCAACTCCACATATCACATCGAGTCGAGATTTAGAACTGCGGCTTTGGCCCTAGTCTCTGCCTATTGCTTCACCGTCGAGCTACAACACATGGGTAGCCCGTCTAATATATTGATGGCGTTGCCATTCGCAGACGTGACGCGCCCGATTATGGGGTCGGCACCAAACCGGCGCACGGGCGTTACGATCGCGCAATGGTTTCCCGCCACCTGAAAGTCGCCAGCTACAATATCCACAAGGGCGTCGGTCTCGACCGTCGCCGCAACCCGGAACGGGTGCTGGAGGTGCTGCGTGAGATCGACGCCGACGTCATCGCCTTGCAGGAGGCGGACCGCCGCTTCGGCACGCGCGAATCGGTGCTGCCGACGCATCTGCTCGACGAGCACAGCGACTGGAAGCCGGTCGAATTCGGCATGCGCGCGCTGTCGATGGGCTGGCACGGCAACGTCATCCTCGTCCGCAAGTCGGCACGGGTCGTCGAGCGCGCGCCGATCCATTTGCCCTCGCTCGAACCGCGCGGCGCGGTGATGGCGGATATCGACACGCATGCCGGCATGCTGCGAGTCGTCGGCATGCACCTCGACCTGTCCGGCCTGTGGCGGCGGCGGCAGGCGGCGGCGATCATGGCGCATGTCGAGACGGCGACGCTGCGCCATCCGACCGTGCTGATGGGCGACCTCAACGAATGGACCGCCGCGGCGGGGTGCCTGCGCGACTTCTGCCGCGACTATCGCATGGCGGCGACCGGGCCGAGCTTCCACGCGCGCCGGCCGGTCGGGCGGCTCGACCGGATCATGGTGTCGCCCGAGCTGACCGTCGCCGAGTGCGGCGTCCATGCCAGCGCCGCGGCGCGCAAGACCTCGGATCACCTGCCGATCTGGGCGACGCTGGCGCCCGCCTGATGCGCGAGAAGGAACTGCGCCTCGCCCTGGTCTGCTACGGCGGGATCAGCCTCGCGGTCTATATGCACGGCATCACCAAGGAGGTATGGCATCTGGTCCGCGCGAGCTGCGCCTACCATGCCGGCGATGCGCGCGAGGGCGGCAGCGAAGCGGTCTATGCCGCGCTGATCGAGGAGATCGAGGCACTCGCCGGCATCCGGCTGCGCGTGCTCGCCGACATCATCGCCGGCGCGTCGGCGGGCGGGATCAACGGCATCTTCCTCGCGCAGGCGATCGCCACCGGGCAGAGCCTCGAACCGCTCACCGATCTGTGGCTGACCTCCGCCGATGTCGAGGCGCTGATCGATCCCGATGCCGCACCCGCCAGCCGCTTTTCGAAACTGTGGGCGCTGCCGCTCGCCTGGGTCGCGGCGGGGCGCAGCAAGGACAAGGTCGAGGCGCTCGACGAGGCGACGCAGGACGAGGTGCGGACCAAATTGTCGCATTTCGTCCGCTCGCGCTGGTTCGAGCCGCCGTTCGGCGGCGCGACCTTCACCGGCCTGCTGCTCGACGCCTTCGCGGCGATGGCGCGATCGACGGCGGGACCGCGGTTGCTGCCCGACGGCCAGCCGCTCGACCTGTTCGTCACCTGCACCGATTTCACCGGCCATCCCGAACGGCTGCGCCTCAACTCGCCACCCGAGGTGATGGAGACCGAGCATCGCGTCGTGCTCGGCTTCTCCGATCATGCCAGCGGCGGCGTGATCGGCGCGATGCCCGATCTCGCCTTCGCCGCGCGCGCGACGTCGAGCTTTCCGGGGGCCTTCCCGCCGTTCACCGTCGGCGAGCTCGACGACGTGCTCGCGGCGCGCGGCATCGACTGGCCGGGCCGCGCCTCCTTCCTCAAGCGTGCGCTGCCACGGCAGTTCGCCGCCAACCAGGTCGACAAAGCGGTGCTGATCGACGGATCGGTGCTCGCCAACGCGCCGTTCCGGCCGGCGATCGACGCGCTCAAGGAACGGCCGGCGCGGCGCGAGATCGATCGCCGCTTCGTCTACATCGACCCCTCGCCGGGTATCAAGATCCGGCTCGGTTCGGGCGGCGAGAAGCCCGGCTTCTTCCAGACGATCCTCGGCGCCCTCAGCGACCTGCCGCGCCAGCAGCCGATCCGCGACAATCTCGATGCGCTCGCCGAGCGCTCCGGCCGGATCGACCGGATGCGCGGCATCGTCACCGCGCTGCGCCCCGCGGTGGAGGAGGAGATCGAGCAGCTCTTCGGCCACACCTTGTTCCTCAACCGGCCGACGCCGGCGCGGCTGGTCGCCTGGCGACGCCGCGCGCAGACCGCGGCGGCGACGCGCGCCGGCTACAGCTACGCCGCATACGGCCATCTCAAGCTCAGCGGCGTGGTCGAGACGATCACTGGCCTGCTCTACCAGGTCGGCGGCGAGCCCGGCCAGCAACGCTGGCGCCGCATCCGCGCGAGTATCGAGGCGGCGATCGCCGAACGCGGCTTCGGCGGGCTCGCGCCGAGCTTCTCGGGCAAGGAGAGCGCGGCGACGATCGACTTCCTGCGCACCTTCGATCTCGGCTTCCGCATCCGCCGGCTGCGGCTGATGGCGCGGCGGCTGGAGGAGATCGAGGCGCAGCATGACGGTGCCGCGGGCGAGGCGAGCGCGATGCGCGAGGCGATCTATGCCTCGCTCGCCGCCTATCTCGACCGCCAGCGCGCCGACCAGCATCCCGAGCTCGGCCATCACGTCCGCCGCCTGCGCAGCGGCGATGCCGCGCCGCTGCTCGACGCGCTCGGCGCCGCGCTGGACCTCACGACGTTGGACGGCGATACCGACCGGCGGCTGGCGCACGCCTTCGCGACGCTCGACCGGCCGATGCGGCGCGCGTTGCTGCTCGCCTATCTCGGCTTCCCCTATTTCGACACCGCGACCTTGCCCTTGTTGCAGGGCGAGGGGCTGGACGAATTCGATCCGATCAAGGTCGATCGCATCGCCCCCGACGACGCCACCGCGATCCGGGCGGGCGGTGCGGAGGCGACGCTGAAGGGCATTCAGTTCAACAGCTTCGGCGCCTTCTTCAGCCGCGCCTATCGCGAGAACGACTATCTGTGGGGCCGGCTGCACGGCGCCGAGCGGATGATCGACATCTGCGTCTCGACGCTGCCCGCGCAGGTGCGGATGAAGCCCGGCCGCGTCGCCGCGATCAAGCGCGCCGCGTTCCGCGCGATCCTCGACGAGGAGGAACCGCGGCTGACGGCGATCCCGGCGCTGATCGCAAGCCTGCGGGTGGAGGTGGGGTGACGCCATTCCCCCGATGCAAGGGCAGGCTATTATAGGGGCGTTGCGATGTTACGTATCCTCCCGTCATGCCGGACCTGATCCGGCATCCCGCTTCTTCGTACCCTCCGAAAAAGCGGGACCCCGGCACAAGTCCGGGGTGACGGAGTGGGATTGCAAGGTCGGCCAGAGCAGACGGACGCTCACAGGCGATAGCCCTGCCCTTCCGGGAGAGGACCGCCCACTCTGGCCATCGGCGCGCGCCCCGGCTACCCTTGCTACTCCTCAGGAGTGTTACATGCAGTTCCTCAAGATCCTGTTCTGGTTCCTGCTCGCGTTCGTCGCGGCGCTGTTCACCTATGGCAATTGGACCGGCGTCCAGATCAATCTGTGGAGCGGCCTGATCGCCGACGTGAACCTGCCGCTGCTGCTGCTCGTTACTTTCCTGCTCGGCTTCCTGCCGACCTATCTGTACCTCGGCACGGTGCGCTGGCGGCTGCGCCAGCGTCTCGCGGCGTGCGAGCGGCTGCTGGTCGACCAGCGTGCCGCACCGGCGATGCCCGCACCCGTTGCGGCCGAGCCGGTCGTGCCGGCCGACCCGACGCTCGACGGACCCCCGGCATGAGCCCGATCTACGTCGCGATCGACACGCCCGATCTCGCCCGCGCCAAGGCGATCGCCACCCGGACCCGCGCGCATATCGGCGGCATCAAGCTCGGCCTCGAATTCTTCTGCGCGCATGGCCAGCATGGCGTGCGCGAGATGGCGGAGCTCGGCCTGCCGATCTTTCTCGATCTCAAGCTGCACGACATCCCCAACACCGTCGCCAAGGCGGTGCAGGCGTTGAGCCCGATCGAGCCCGCGATCCTGACCGTCCACGCCAGCGGCGGCCGCGCGATGCTCGAGGACGCCAAGGCGGCGGCACCGCTCAACACCAAGGTCGTCGCGGTGACGATGCTGACCAGCCTCGACGCGAGCGATCTCGCCGCCACCGGCATCGGCGGCAGCGCGCACGACCAGGTCCTGCGCCTCACCGAACTGGCACATGAGGCGGGGATCGACGGCATCGTCTGCTCGGGCGCCGAAGTCGTCGCGGCGAAGAAGGCGTGGCCCAAGGGCTTCTTCGTCGTCCCCGGCGTCCGCCCCGCCGATGGCGCGGCCGGCGATCAGAAGCGCGTCGTCACCCCCCGCGCCGCGCTCGATGCGGGCGCCTCGATCCTCGTCATCGGCCGCCCGATCACGCAGGCAGAGGACCCCGACGCCGCCGCGCGGGCGATCGGCGGGACGCTGTAGGACCCGATCGACCCTCACCCTTCCCACCGCCTACGGTGGCGGGCCCCTTCCCTCTCCCACCGGGAGAGGGAAAAGCCGCCGAAGGCGGCGACGGGTGAGGGTGACGGCTGAATGCGATCGGTCTGCAGCCGCCGCCGAACCCTTGCACTTCCCCCGCCGAACGCCGACACGCGCAATCATGCCCGTCCACACCAAGATCTGCGGCCTCTCCACGCCCGAGACGCTCGATGCCGCGTTGCGGCACGGCGCGAGCCATGTCGGTTTCGTCTTCTTTCCACCGTCGCCGCGCCATCTCGATTTCGCGCGCGCGACCCAGCTCGCCGCGCGCGTGCCGTCGCACGTCCGCCGCGTCGGCGTGTTCGTCGATCCCGACGATGCGCTGATCGAACAGGCGGTCGCCAGCGGCACGATCGACGCGGTGCAGCTCCACAAGACCGCTGCGCCCCGCGTCGCCGCGATCCGTGCCCGCACCGACCTCGAAAGCTGGGCCGCGGTGGCGGTGAAGACCCGCGCCGATCTCGATGCAGCGCGCAGCTTTGTCGGCGCCGCCGACCGCATCCTCTACGACGCCAAGACCCCGGACGACGCGAAGCTGCCCGGCGGCATGGGGTTGCGCTTCGACTGGGCGCTGCTCGACGGCTTCCGCCACCCTTTGCCGTGGGCGCTGTCGGGTGGACTCGACCCCGCCAATGTCGGCGAGGCGATCGCTCGGACCGGCGCTACGCTGGTCGACGTATCGTCCGGCGTCGAGTCCGCGCCGGGGGTCAAGGATATGGACAAGATCGGCGCCTTCCTTAAAGCGACGCAGTCATGAACGCCCCCAACACCTATCGCGCGCAGCCCGACGAGCGCGGTCACTTCGGCCAGTTCGGCGGCCGCTATGTCGCCGAGACGCTGATGCCCTTGGTCCTCGACCTCGATCGCGAATATCGCGCCGCCAAGGCCGACCCCGCCTTCGCCGCGCAGTTCGACGACCTCATGGAACATTATGTCGGCCGCCCCAGCCCGCTCTATCACGCCGAGCGGCTGAGCGAAGCGGTGCGCGAGGGCGCGGAGCCCGGCATGGGCGCCCAGATCTGGTTCAAGCGCGACGAGCTCAACCATACCGGCGCGCACAAGATCAACAATTGCATCGGCCAGATCCTGCTCGCAATCCGGATGGGCAAGACGCGGATCATCGCCGAGACGGGCGCCGGCCAGCACGGCGTCGCCACCGCCGCGGTCTGCGCGCGCTTCGGCCTACCCTGCGTCATCTACATGGGGGCGAAGGACGTCGCACGGCAGCAGCCCAACGTCTTCCGCATGAAGCTGCTCGGCGTCGAGGTCCGTCCCGTCACCAGCGGCGCGGCGACGCTGTCCGACGCGATGAACGAGGGGCTGCGCGACTGGGTCGCCAACGTCCACGACACCTTCTACATCATCGGCACCGCCGCCGGCCCGCACCCCTATCCCGAGCTGGTGCGCGACTTCCAGAGCATCATCGGTCGCGAGGCGCGCGCGCAGATGCTCGCGCGCACCGGCCGGCTGCCCGATCTGCTCTGCGCGGCGATCGGCGGCGGGTCGAATGCGATCGGCCTGTTCCATCCGTTCCTCGACGATCCCGCGGTCGGGATGCTCGGGGTCGAGGCGGCGGGCCATGGCCTCGACGGCAGCGAACATGCCGCCAGTCTGGCGGGCGGTTTCCCGGGCGTGCTTCACGGCAACAAGACCTATCTGTTGCAGGACGAGGACGGCCAGATCGCCGAGGGTCATTCGATCTCGGCGGGACTCGACTATCCCGGCATCGGCCCCGAACACGCCTGGCTGCGCGATATCGGCCGCGTCGAATATACCAGCGCGACCGACAAGGACGCGCTCGACGCCTTCCAGTTGCTCTGCCGCACCGAAGGGATCATCCCCGCGCTCGAGCCGGCGCATGCGATCGCCGCGGTGGCGGTGCGCGCGCGGACGATGCGCGACGACCAGATCATCCTCGCCAACCTCTGCGGTCGCGGCGACAAGGATATCTTCACCGTCGCCGAGGCCCTGGGGGTGGCGATATGAGCCAGCGGCTCGCCAACGCCTTCGCCAAGGGCCGCCCGGCGCTGGTGACCTTCGTCACCGCCGGCGATCCGACGCCTGACGCGACCGGCGCGATCCTCGACGCGCTCGTCGCGGGCGGCGCGGACGTGATCGAACTCGGCATGCCGTTCACCGATCCGATGGCGGACGGCCCGGCGATCCAGGCGGCGAACCTGCGCAGCCTCGCCGCCGGCACGCGGACCGCCGACATCCTCGCCATCGCCACCGCCTTTCGCGCCCGGCATCCCGACGTGCCGCTGGTGCTGATGGGCTATGCCAATCCGATGCTGCGCCGCGGCCCCGACTGGTTCGCCGGGGCGGCATCGGCGGCGGGTGTCGATGGCGTGATCTGCGTCGACATCCCGCCCGAGGAAGACGATGCCCTGGGGCCGGAACTGCGCGCGCGCGGCATCGATCCGATCCGCCTCGCCACGCCGACCACCGATGCCGCGCGCCTGCCGCGCGTGCTCGATGGCGCGAGCGGTTTCCTCTATTACGTCTCGGTCGCCGGCATCACCGGCCTGCAGCAGGCGGCGCAGGGGTCGATCGACCAGGCGGTCGCGCGGCTCAAGGCGACCACCGACCTGCCCGTCGCGGTCGGCTTCGGCGTCCGCACCCCCGAACAGGCCGCCGCGATCGGCGCGGTTGCCGACGGCGTCGTCGTCGGCTCGGCGATCGTCGAGCTGGTTGCCACCCATGGCGCCGCCGCGCCCGATGCGGTGCGCACCTATGTCCACTCCCTCAGCGAGGCGCTGGCCTCGTCGCGAAAGGTCATCCGATGAGCTGGATCACCAACGTCCGCAACGCTTTGCCCTTCGTCGCCAAGCGTGAATCGTCCGACGAGAACCTCTGGCACAAGTGCAAGGGCTGCGGGCAGATGGTCTTCACCAAGGAGCTGGAGGAGAACCTCTACGTCTGCCCGAAATGCGATCATCACGAGCGCATCGGCCCGAAGCTGCGCTTCGCGCAGATTCTCGACGAGGGCAGCTGCGCCGAACTGCCCGTGCCCAAGGTACCCGAGGATCCGCTCAAGTTCCGCGATTCCAAGCGCTATACCGACCGGCTCAAGGCGGCGCGGACCTCGGCGCACGAACAGGACGCGCTGATCAACGCGCGCGGCACGATCCTCGGCCATCGCGTCGTGATGGGGGTGCAGGATTTCGCCTTCATGGGCGGCTCGATGGGGCTCGCGGTGGGCGAGGCGTTCGTCCGCGGCGTCGAGGAAGCGATCCGCGAGAAGGCGCCCTATGTGATCTTCACCGCCGCGGGCGGCGCGCGCATGCAGGAGGGCATTCTCAGCCTGATGCAGATGCCGCGCAGCACCGTCGCGATCCAGATGCTGCACGACGCCGGCCTGCCCTATGTCGTCGTGCTGACCGATCCGACCACCGGCGGCGTCACCGCGAGCTATGCGATGCTCGGCGACGTGCAGATCTCCGAACCCAATGCGCTGATCGGTTTCGCCGGCCAGCGCGTAATCGAGAGCACGATCCGCGAGAAACTGCCTGAAGGCTTCCAGCGCGCCGAATATCTGCTCGACCACGGCATGCTCGACATGGTCGTCCACCGCAAGGAACTGCGCGAGCGGCTGGCGACGGTGATCGGCTATCTGTCGGTGGCGCAGGCGGCGTAACCGGGGGGACGTGCCCCAGCACGCGTCATCCGGACACAGGCGCAGCGAACCCCAACAGATGCCAGACCACGCCACCTCCACCGATCCCGCGGTCCAGCAGCAGCTCGACCGCCTGTGGTCGCTGTCCCCCGGCGCCGACATCCTCGGCCTCGACCGTATCACGACGCTGCTCGCGCGGCTCGGCGACCCGCATCTGGCGTTGCCGCCGGTGTTCCACGTCGCCGGCACCAACGGCAAGGGCTCGACCTGCGCCTTTCTGCGCGCGGCGATCGAGGCGGCGGAGCATGACGTCCACGTCTTCTCCAGCCCGCATCTCGTCCGCTTCAACGAGCGCATCCGCATCGCCGGGCGGCTGATCGACGACGCCGCGCTCGCTGCCCTGCTATCCGAGGTGCTCGACCATGCCGACGGCATCGGCGCGAGCTTCTTCGAGGTCACCACCGCCGCCGCCTTCCTCGCCTTCGCACGTACCCCCGCCGCCGCGACGATCGTCGAGGTCGGTCTCGGCGGGCGGCTCGATGCGACCAACGTCATCCCCCGACCCGCGGTCACCGGCGTCGCCGCGCTCGGCATGGACCACGAAGCCTTTCTCGGCAGCCGCATCGTCGACATCGCCGGCGAGAAAGCGGGGATCGCCAAGCCGGGCGTGCCGCTGGTGACGATGAACTATCCCGCCCCCTGCCGCGCCCGCGTCGCGGCGGTCGCCGCCGTCGCCGGCGCTCCCGTGGTCGCGCGCAACGTCGACTGGTGGAGCGAAACCGCGCGCCAGACGATGCGCTATCGCGACGGCGGCTTTGCCGTCGTGACCGATCGGCCCCGGCTCGTCGGCCCGCATCAGTCGCGCAATCTGGCACTCGCCATCGCGATGCTGCGCCATCAGGGCGCGCTGGCAATTCCGGAGGCGGCGATGCGCGCCGCCGCCGATTGGGCGCAATGGCCCGCACGGATGCAGCGACTCGGCGCCGGACCGCTCCACGATCGCCTGCCGGCCGGCAGCGACCTGTGGCTCGACGGCGCGCACAATCCCTCCGCCGCGCAGCCGGTGGCACGCGCGCTGCGCACGCTCGCCGGCGAACGGCCGGTGGTGCTCGTCCTTGGCATGCTCGCCAACAAGGATGCGCGCGGAGTGCTGCGCCTGCTCGCCCCCGCGGTGTCGCGGATGATCGCGGTGCCGGTCCCCGGTCACGCCTGTCACGCCCCCGCCACGCTCGCCGCGCTGGCCGAGGAGTTCGGCGTCGCCGCCGGAGTCGCCGACGATCTGCCGCAAGCGCTCGATCTGGCGGGAGAAACCGCTGCGCCGGTCGTGCTGATCGCCGGTTCGCTCTATCTTGCCGGTGAAGCGCTCCGCCTGAACGATGAGTATCCACAATGACGCGTTGATTGCGATTGACTTGCAATAGCGGATTGTCGAGTGTTCGGGACGACCACAGGAGTTGCCCCCGATGTCCGACCTCACCACCACGATCGCAGCCCTGCCCTATGCGCTTCCCGCCTGCCCGAATGCGCGGATCGCGTTGTTCGCGCTGCGCCGGATGGGCGCGCAGGGGTTGCACGATGCGCGCGCCAGCCACGCGCTGTTCACCGCCTTCGGGCAGGAATTCCGCCGGCCGCTGGTGCTGATGCGCGCGCTGATGGCGGACCTTGCCGGCACCGCGGCGGGGACGATCGCGATCGCGCCCTGCTGCTGCGCGCGGATGACCGCGGCGGAGCGGACGATGCTCACCATCCTCGCCCGCGTCGAGACCGCGCCCGATACCGCACGGCTGCTGCTCGGCGACCTGCTCGGCGTCCGCCGCGTCGACGCGGTGCTGGCGAGCGTCGCGGCGGTGGCGACCGCCTTCGCCGACGACGGCCGCCCGATCTGCGTTTAGGCCTGGGGCGTGTCGCGCACGTCGCCCTCGCCCGCCACGCCGGCGCTGCCGATCGACCGGTCGATCAGGCCCGACCGGCACATCCACCAGAACAGCAGCACGCCGGGCAGCGCCGCGACCGTCGTCCCCCAATAGAAAGCGACATAGCCGAAACTGTCCACCAGCCGCCCGGTCGTCGTCGCGGTCAGCACGCGGCCGACGATGCTCGCCGCCGCCGAGATCAGCGCATATTGCGCGGCGGTGAAGCGCAGGTCGCACAATGCCGAGAAATAGGCGACGACGGTTACGCCGCCGATGCCGCTGGCGAGATTTTCGAATGCCATCGCCCCGGCCAGACCGAGGTTGCTGTGCCCCGCTCCGGCGAGCAGCGCAAAGGCGGCGTTGGAGACCATCATCAGCACGAGGCTGAGCATCACCGAGCGCTTCAGCCCCATGCGCGCGTAGAGCACGCCGCCGACCGCGATACCGATCCAGAACGCCCAGAAGCCGATGACGACATCGTACAGCGCGATCTCGTCGTTGCTGAAGTGCAGGTCGTCGAGCAACAGCCGCAGCGCCTGCTGCCCCAAAGTGTCGCCGATCTTGTGCAGCAGGATGAAGGCGAGGATGATGAAGGCACCGTGGCGGCGGAAGAATTCGAGGAACGGGCTGACGATCGATGCAGCGATGTCGCGTGCGCCATGCCGCTTGATCGGCTCGCGGCGCCGATGCGGCTCGCCGCGGACCAGCGCGACGATCATCGCCGGGAAGGCGAACAGCACGCAGGCGAGATAGGCGACATGCCAGTTCGAGCGAGCGGCGATCACCAACGCCAGCGCGCCGGCGAGTACCGAACCGATCCGCCAGCCATATTGCGTCATGCCCGAGCCGATGCCCATCTGCTCGGGTTCCAGCGTCTCGATGCGATAGGCGTCGATGACGATGTCGTAGGTCGCGCCGGCAAAGCCGACCAGCACCGTCGCGATGATCGTCGCCTGCAGACTGGCGGCGGGATCGACGAAGGCGAGGTTGGCAACCGCAAGGATCACCAGCACGCCCGATAGCAACACCCACGACACCCGCTGGCCCAGCCGACCGATCAGCGGCAGCCGCACGCCATCGACCATCCACGCCCATAACGGTTTGAGATTGTAGACGAGGAAGCCGAGCGTGAAGGCGGTGATCGTGCTCTTGTCGAGCCCGTCCTGCTTCAGCCGCGTGGTCAGCGTCGCGCCGATCATCGTGAAGGCGAGGCCCGAGGATATCCCCATGAAGAACACGGCGATCGGGCCGCGCTCGGCATAAGGTGCCAGCGGCGCGAGCCGCGCCCGCAGCGCCGCGGAGCGCCGCATCGCGACGATCAGCACAAGCACGAGCGCGACGACGATCAGGAAATACAGGTTATTGCCGGTCATCGGCGCGACACTAACGCCAATTTCGCGTGCGCCTAGCGGCTTTGCGAATGGGGCGAGGGCCGAAGTCGATCACCCGATCCCATACCGTTCACCCGGAGCCTGTCGAAGGGCGGCAGGACCCACCGTGCTTCGACAAGCTCAGCACGAACGGCGTCGGGATGTATGCCAGCCCGTCTTATCCCGCCGGCGCCTCGAACAATTGGAACCCCGACGGGAGGCGCTTGGTCTTGCGGCCGGCGCGTTTGGCTTCGATCGCCTCGATCGCACCGATCAGGTCGCGCTGCTGGTAGGGCTTGGCGAGGCAGCCTGCCGCCAGCGACATCGCCTCGGCGGGGAAATTGCCGGTGACGAACAGCACCGGCACGCCGCCCTCGCCCGCGGCGCGC
Source organism: Sphingomonas sp. GW821-FHT04B01 (assembly GCF_059420425.1). Classification (NCBI taxonomy): domain Bacteria; kingdom Pseudomonadati; phylum Pseudomonadota; class Alphaproteobacteria; order Sphingomonadales; family Sphingomonadaceae; genus Sphingomonas; species Sphingomonas sp. GW821-FHT04B01. The sequence continues at coordinate 490,138 of NZ_JBWKTR010000002.1, forward strand.
GCGACGTCGAGCCCCGATCCGTCGGCGAGATGCACGTCGACCAGCACCAGATCGACCTCCGCATCCGAACGCAGCACACGAACCGCATCGGCGACACGGTCCACCGTCGCGACGATCTGATAGCTCGCATCGGTCAGCAGATGCTCGACGTCGAAGGCGATCAGCGGTTCGTCCTCGACGACCAGCAGGCGCACGATCTGGCGCTTCTTCCTCCCGAACAGCATCGATGCGCTCCGCGTGGCGTCAGGGTATTCGTTACGCCTCCGCGACATAACGCACGCACGCAGCTTCGGACGCAAATATTTTCGCAGCTTGGACGAATGCGCGTTATGGGCGGACCATGGCCCAAACCCCCGAACCCCGCACCGGCGACCGGATCGCGAAACTGCTCGCCCGCGCCGGCGTCGCGAGCCGCCGCGAAATCGAACGGATGATCGCCGACGGACGCGTCGCGCTCGACGGCAAGCTGCTCGACACGCCCGCGACGGTGCTGCGCTCGCTCGCCGGCGTCACCGTGGACGGCGAGCCGGTCGCGCCGCCCGAACCGACGCGCCTGTTCCTGTACCACAAGCCGACCGGCCTGCTCGTCACCGAGCATGACCCGGCGGGGCGGCCGACGATCTACGACCGATTGCCCGACGACCTGCCGCGGCTGGTGCCGGTCGGCCGGCTCGACCTCAATACCGAGGGGCTGCTGCTGCTGACCACCGACGGCGGCTTCAAGCGCCAGCTCGAACTGCCGGCGACCGGGGTCGAGCGCAGCTATCGCGCGCGCGCTTACGGCAATGTCACGCAGCAGCAGCTCGAGGAGCTGGCCGAGGGCATCGAGATCGACGGCATCCGCTACGGCCCGATCGACGCCAATATCGAGCGCCGCACCGGCGCCAACGTCTGGATCGAGATCACGATCACCGAAGGCAAGAACCGCGAGGTGCGGCGCGTGCTCGAACATCTCGAATTGCAGGTCAGCCGGCTGATCCGCACCCGCTACGGCCCGTTCATCCTCGGCGACCTGCCGGTCGGCGGCGTCGGCGAGGTCAAGCAGCATGAGGTCGTCGCCTTCCGCCGCACGCTGAAGGGCGGCGCGCCCGACGAACCGATGATCGAGGCGCCACGCGACGGCTTCCGCACCGCACCGACCGCCAACCGGCCGGCGCGTGCCCGGCCGCGCCCCGTAGACGTGCCGGCACCGCGCGACGTGCAGGAACGGCCGGCCCAGGCGCGCACGCCCGCTACCGGCGAAGGTCGCCGCGCGCCCCGCCGCAGCGATGCGGCACCGGCCGGCGTCGCCACGCGTCCCGCTCGTCCCGGCGCGACGCCGGCGTCGTCGGCAGGCGGTCGTCAGGACACCCGTCGCGTCGCCCCCCGCGCCGAACGCACCGGTTCGGAGGAAGGCCGTCGCTTCACTCCGCGCGCCGATCGCGGCGGCGAGCGCGACGCTCCCCGTCAGGAAGGCCGCCGCTTCGTGCCGCGGGCGGATCGCGGCGACGAGCGTGAGGCGGGCCGCGGTCGGTTCGGCGATGCCCGCCGCGCGGTCCGTGCCGGCGACGCCAAACCCGCTGGCGCGCGTCCGCCCCGGTCGAACACCCGCCCGCCTCGCGACGACGACCGGCCGAAAGTCCCGACCGGTGGTTCGGCGGTCAAGCCGTGGGAGCAGGGCGACGATCGCAACGGCGGTCGCACCCGATCGAATGACGGCCAGCGCTCGTCCACCGCCGGCGGTCGTCCTGCGCGCGCGGGCGCCCGCCCGCCGCGCGGCGATGCGCCCCGCAGCGGAGGTCCCGCCGGCGGTCGCGGCTCGCCGCGTCCCAAAACCCCCGGCGGCACGCCGCGTGGCGCGCCGAAAGGCGGCCGTCGATGAGGGTGATCGCCGGCCAATGGCGTGGCCGCCCGCTCGTCGCGCCCAAGGGCGACGCCACCCGCCCCACCGCCGACCGGACGCGCGAGGCGCTGTTTTCGATGCTGACCAGCCGGCTCGGCAGTTTCGAGGGGCTCGCCGTCGCCGACCTCTTCGCCGGCTCGGGCGCGCTCGGCATCGAGGCGCTGTCGCGCGGTGCCGCCTCGTGCCTGTTCGTCGAACAGGACGGTGCGGCGCTCGACGCGCTCAAGGGCAATCTCGCCAAGCTCGGCACCCGCGCCGACGTGCGTGCAGGCTCGGTGATGGGGCTCGGTCCCGCACCGGCGGCGCTCGACCTTATCATGATGGACCCGCCTTACGGCACCGGCGCCGGCCTCGTCGCGCTCGACAAGCTGGCGCGGCTCGGCTGGGTCTCGCCGGCGACCTGGGTCAGCATCGAGACCGCCAAGGCGGAAGAAATCGCCCCGCCCGGCTTCACCGTCGATGCGACCCGCGTCCATGGCAAGGCACGGCTGACGCTGCTGCGGCAGGCGTAGCGCCGTTAGCCCGCAGGCCGTGACCGCAGCAGTGCCAGCCCGCCCAGGCTGAGCAGCCCCGCGCCGACCAGATACAGGCCGATCCACCCCAGACCGCGATGGGCCAGCGCCTCCGCGGCGATCGGTGCGACCGCACCGCCGAGGATGCCGCCGAGGTTGAAGGTCATCGACACGCCGGTATAGCGCACCCCCGCCGGAAACAGGCTCGGCAGCCACCCGCCGAGCGGCCCGTAGGCGAAGCCCATCACGAACAGGGCGAAGGCGAGCCACAGGAAGACGACGAAGAGCGAGCCTGCGCCGAGCATCGGCCCCATCGCAAGGCCCGCGGCCATGCAGCCGAGAAACCCGATCACCAGCATCCGTCGCGCGCCGGTGCGGTCGGCGGTGACGCTGGCGACGATCACCCCGGCGGCGAGGAACAGGATCGCGACGAGTTCGACCGCCAGCATCGCCTCGCGTCCGTATCCCAGCATCTTGGTCCCGTAGCCGAGCGTGAAGGCGGTCGCGAGATAGAAGAGCGCGAAACAGGCGATCACCCCGCCCGTCCCCGCCAGCACCGCGCGGCCATGGTCCAGCATCAGCGTCGCGATCGGCACCTTGGGCAGCGCTTCCGCCTGCTCCGCCTCGACGAACGCGGGCGTCTCGGTGAGCTTCAGCCGCACCCATAGCCCGAGCACGACCAGCACCGCGCTGACCAGGAACGGCAGCCGCCAGCCCCACGCCCGGAACTGCGCCTCGTCGAGCGCCAGCCCGAGGATGAGGAACAATCCGTTCGCCATCAGGAAGCCGACCGGCGCACCCAGCGGCGGGAACATGCCCCAGGTATTGCGGCGGTGCGGCGGCGCGTTCTCGACCGCGAGCAGCGCCGCCCCGCCCCATTCGCCGCCGAGCCCGAACCCCTGCCCCAGCCGCAGCAGGCACAGCAGCAACGGCGCGACCCAGCCGACCTGATCGTAGGTCGGCAGGAAGGCGATCGCGACGGTCGACCCGCCCATCAGCATCAGGCTGGCGACGAGCGTCGACTTGCGGCCGACGCGGTCGCCGAAATGACCGAACACGATCGCGCCCACCGGCCGCGCGATGAACGCGAGGCCGAAGCTGGCGAAGCTCAGCATCTGCTGCGCGGTCTTGCTCTCGGCAGGGAAGAACAATTCGCCGAACACCAAAGCGGCGGCGGTGGCGTAGATGTAAAAATCGTAGAACTCGACCGCAGTGCCGACCAGGCTGGCGGTCAGGATGCGTCGGGCGGAGGCGGGCGCGGGCGGCGTGGCGGACGGCGAAGGCATGCGGTCACTCTAATCGCGAAAAAATCGTTGCGGGCAACAGTTGTGAAATCCGTTCGCAACAATCCACGCCTAGAGAGAGAACGTCGCTGCTCCTCTCCCCCTGTGGGTAGCGACGTGTCGGTCGCCTCCCCTGTCGGCCGACCCTCCCTGAACTACGGGGCGGTCGCTTTGCGGCTGCCCCGATTTTTCATGGACTTGACCGCTCGTCGCGACGCGACGGCGATCGCCGCGCCGCCGAGCGAAAAGCCTTATTCCGCGCGATCGGCGTCATGCAGACCGGCGAGTCGCACGTCGCCCGCCCGTGCCGCGAGCTGGCGCGTGCCGTCGTCGCAAATCTCCCTGACGCAGCGCAGCGCGTCGAGTCGCATCTCCAGCGTCGCACCATTGGGGATGCATGCCGCGCGCGCCGCGCGGACGATGCGGCCTTGCAGCGACCGCCGGCCCGATTCACTGTGCAGGTCGAGCCCCTTGGCCGACACCTTGACCTGCACCGGCTCGCGCTCCGCGGCGATGGCGGCGCCCGGAACCGCGGCGAACAGGCACGACAAGGCGACCGCCGCGATGGCGGCGTGATGCGACGTCTTCATGATGACACTCCTGCAAATCGGACTCGCCGCGGCGGGCCGGCTCGATCCCCGCGCGCCTCCCGGGCGCCGGCTGGACGAAGCCGACCATTCCGCCGGCGGGGTCGCCCTAGCAGTCGGTCGTTACGCATGCGTTACATGCCGGTGTCGCCTTGATGACGACCGGTGGCCGATCGGACTTGCCCGCTCGCGCGCCGTTCCCTACCTGTTCGCCGGTGACCGATCTCAGCGCCCCCGCCAACGCCTTGCAGGACCCGCCCTATCTCAAGGGGCTCAACCCGCCGCAGCGCGATGCGGTCCTGACCACCGAAGGCCCGGTGCTGATGCTCGCCGGCGCCGGCACCGGCAAGACCGCCGCGCTCACCGCCCGGCTCGCGCATCTGCTGTGGACGCGCAAGGCGTGGCCGTCCGAGATCCTCAGCGTCACCTTCACCAACAAGGCGGCGCGCGAGATGCGCGAGCGCGTCGGCCGGCTCGTCGGCGACGCGGTCGAGGGCATGCCATGGCTCGGCACCTTCCACGCGATCGGCGCCAAGATGCTGCGCCGCCACGCCGAGCTGGTCGGGTTGCAGAGCAATTTCAGCATCCTCGACACCGACGACCAGCTTCGGCTGCTAAAACAGCTCATCCTCGCCGCCGATCTCGACGAGAAGCGCTTCCCCGCGCGCAGTCTCGCCGGGCTGATCGACGACTGGAAGAACAAGGGGCTGGTTCCCGCCGATATCGATGCCGGCGAAAGCGAACGCTATGCCAACGGCCGCGGCGGCGAACTCTACGCGCAATATCAGGAGCGGTTGAAGGCCCTCAACGCCTGCGATTTCGGCGATTTGCTGCTGCACATGCTGACCGTGCTGAAGACCTATCCCGAGGTGCTGAAAATGTACCAGGAGCGGTTCAAGTACATCATGGTCGACGAATATCAGGACACCAACGTCGTCCAGTATCTCTGGCTGCGCCTGCTCGCGCAGGCGCGCAAGAACATCGCCTGCGTCGGCGACGACGACCAGTCGATCTATTCGTGGCGCGGCGCGCAGGTCGAGAACATCCTCAAGTTCGAGAAGGACTTTCCGGGCGCGAAGGTGATCCGGCTCGAACAGAATTACCGCTCGACGCCGCATATCCTCGGCGCCGCCTCGGGCGTCATCGCCAACAACGGTGGGCGGCTCGGCAAGACTTTGTGGACCGAGCTCGACGCGGGCGAGAAGGTGCGCGTGCTCGGCGTCTGGGACGGCCCCGAGGAGGCGCGCCGCGTCGGCGAGGAGATCGAGGCGGCGCAGCGCAGCGGCAAGAGCCTCGACGAGGTGGCCATCCTCGTCCGCGCGCAGCATCAGACTCGCGAATTCGAGGATCGCTTCATCGCGATCGGCATGCCCTATCGCATCATCGGCGGATTCCGCTTCTACGAACGCGCCGAGATCCGCGACGCGCTCGCTTATCTGCGCATCGTCAACCAGCCCGCCGACGACCTCGCCTTCGAACGGATCGTCAACGTCCCCAAGCGCGGGCTCGGCGACAAGGCGCTTGCCAAGATCCACCAGCTCGCTCGGATCGAGGGCATACCGCTGACCATCGCCGCGGCGCGCATCCTCGACACCGACGAACTGACCCCGCAGGCGCGCCGCGCGCTCGGCAACCTCGTCGGCGACATCGCCCGCTGGCGCGACATGGCGCGCGACCTGCCACATGCCGAGCTCGCCCGCCAGTTGCTCGACGAGAGCGGCTATACGGCAATGTGGCAGGCCGAGAAATCGGTCGACGCCGCCGGCCGGCTCGAGAACCTGTCCGAACTCGTCCGCGCGATGGAGGAATATGAATCGCTCGGCGCCTTCCTCGAACACGTCAGCCTCGTCATGGACAAGGAGGGCGGCGTCCAGGACCCGCAGGTGACGATCATGACGATCCACGCCGCCAAGGGCCTCGAATATGACACCGTCTTCCTCGTCGGCTGGGAGGAGGGGCTGTTCCCGTCGCAGCGCTCGCTCGACGAGGGCGGCACCAAGAGCCTCGAGGAGGAACGCCGCCTCGCCTATGTGGCGATCACCCGCGCGCGGCGGCGCGCGACGATCCTCCACGCCGCCAACCGCCGCATCTACGGCCAGTGGACGTCGAGCATCCCGAGCCGCTTCGTCGGCGAACTGCCCCCCGAACATACCGACGCCGAGACGACGATGTCGGGCGGCGAGAGCCTGTGGCGCGCGAACTGGAGCGAACGCGCCGACCCCTTCGCCGACGTCGGCCGCGGCACCGGCCGCGGTCCCGGCTGGCAGCGCGCGGCGGGCAGCGGCTCGGGCTTCTCGACCGCGCCGACGCGCGTCGTCGAAAGCCGGTCGAGCGCGGTCAGCATCGGCAACAAGGGGCGCAGCGACCTGTCGGTCGGCCTGCGCGTCTTCCACCAGAAGTTCGGCTATGGCGCGATCGCCGAGATCGAGGGCAACAAGCTCGAGATCGACTTCGAGGCGGCGGGCCGCAAGCGCGTGATGGACAGTTTCGTCACGATCGGGTGAGGGTCGTTCAGGAACCGCCAAGGTCGGATCGGATTATGCTCGTTGCGGACCCGACTCCACGGGTCCCTTAGAGGATCATCCCGATGTTCAGGTCCCTTCTGCTGTCCGCCGCGGTCTGCGCGAGCCTCGCCGCGACCGCCCCGGCGATCGCCCAGTCCGCCGCCGACGATGCCCGCTTCGCCGCTGCGCAACAGCGGTTCGATGCCGAGATGGCGCGCTACCGTTCCGAATTCGACCGCTATCGCGCGCTGCGCGGCACGCCGGGCCCGGGCGGCTATCGCCAGGCGCCGGTGCCGGGCGGCTATGACGAGCAGCGCTACGACGATCGCGACGACGACCGGTACGAAAACGGCTACGATCCCGCACGCTACTATCGTCCGGGCGCGCAGGAGCGCGTGCTGAGCCCCAACGACCGCGTCTATGCGGGCAATGACGGCCGCTATTATTGCAAGCGCAGCGACGGCACGACCGGCCTCATCGCCGGCGGTGCGGCGGGCGGCATCCTCGGCAACGTCATCGACGGCGGCCACAGCCGGATCGTCGGCACGTTGCTGGGCGGCGCAGTCGGCGCGCTCGCCGGCAAGGCGATCGACCAGAATCAGGCGCAGGTGCGCTGCCGCTGAGCGAGCGGCGGTCGGACGGTCAGGCCCGTTCGACCGCCATCAGCGTCACGCCCGCATATTTCTCGGCTTCGGGCTCGAACAGGCTGCTCGGCGCGAACGCCTTGTCGGTCAGCGTCGGCTCGCCGAGCCCGTCCATCTTGAACGTGCCGACCTTCTCCTCGCGCGGCGGCTTGCCGTCACGCTCCACCGTCACCGCGTCGACGTAGATCTCGCCATGGCGGGTGTAGAGAATATGCGGCGCGATCGTCACCGTCCCCTTGTTGTAGGTGGCGGTCACGGTCAGCAGGCGCACGATCGCTTCGAACATCGTCGGCACCGGTCCCGTCGGTGCGGCAGTCGCGGCTTCGGTCTGGGTCATCGGCGGCACCATAAACGTTCGTGTTGCGTCGCAGCAAGAACGCTTTGCCGTTAACGATGTTTCACGGCCGGCGGATCGCCCCGCCAGCCGCCGTCCGCTTTAGCGATAGACGGTGAAACAGCGCCGCTGCGGTCCGTAATAGCCGCGATGCACCCGGCAGACGACGCGGCCGCGACCATAACCGCGGCCATAGCCCCGCCCGTAACCGCCGCCATAACCATAACCGCGACCACGATCGTAGCCGCGCCCGTGGAAACGCGGACCATCACGCCAGCGGCGGTCGTCGCGCCGGTCGTAGCCGCGGTGATCGTACCCGCGGTGATAGCTGCGATCGTAGCCGTAGCGCTGCGCCTCGGCGGGCGCGGCGGTCATCAAGGTGCCGGCAGCGAGCGCCGCGGCGCTGAACAAAGCAATGAGCTTCATGGGGTTACTCCTCACACGCCCGACATCGGGCATGTCCGCACCATGGCGCGGGCGCCATGCATGCGATCTGAACCCGCGGTTGTGAAAATGTCAGGATCGCTGCCCCGCCACCCCGTCAGGGCAGGCGCACCGTCAACCCGTCGAGCGCCGCGGTCAGCCGCACCTGGCAGGCGAGGCGACTCGTCCGCGACGCGGCGGGGACCAGATCGAGCAAATCCTCCTCCTCCTCGCGCGCCGCCGGCATGCGGGCGAAATCCTCCGCGGCGATAACGACGTGGCAGGTCGCGCAGGCCATGTCGCCGTTGCACGTCCCTTCGAGCGGATGGCCATCCGCCTGCGCGAGATCGAGCAATCGGGTGCCCTCGGCGCCTTCCGCCTGTCGGCTGCGGCCATCCGGATCGACGAACACCACGCGAATCATGCCATCCCCCCCTGCCGCGCCGCTGCCGCGACGATGGCCGCCAGTCCGTCCCGCAGCGCGTCCTCGCCGGTATAGCGCCCGAAACCGAGCCTGATACTCGACCGCGCCTGCGCCTCGGTCAGGCCGAGCGCGCGCAGCACGTGGCTCGACCGGCCCGAGCCGCTCGCACACGCCGATCCCGCCGAAAAGGCGAGATCGCGACAGTCGCTCATCAGCCGTGCCACGTCGAGCCCGTCGCGTCGCACGTTGAGATTACCGCGATACCGCCGCGTCACCGACCCGTTGACATCCCATCCCGCCAGCGCCGCGGTCGCGATCGCCCAGAGCCGATCGACATGCGCCGCATCGGCCGCAGCCCGCTCCGTCATCAGCCGCGCCGCGGCACCGAAACCCGCGCACAGCGCCGGCGATAGCGTTCCCGAGCGTCCCGCCGCCTCCTGTCCGCCGCCGTGGATCAGCGGCGCCAGCGTCACGCCGTCGCGAATCCACAAGCCTCCGATCCCCTTCGGCCCATGCAGCTTGTGCGCCGACACCGCGATCAGATCGCATCCCGCCGGCACCGGCATACGCCCATAGCCCTGCACCGCATCGCACAGCATCAGCGCGCCGGCCGCATGCGCCAGTTCGGCGAGCGCCGCGATCGGTTGGATCACGCCGATCTCGTTATTGACCAGCATCGCCGCGACCAGTCCCACCCCCGGCCCGATCGCCGCCGCGGCCCGATCGAGGTCGACCAGCCCGTCGTCGCCGACCGGCAGCACCGTCACCTGCCGTCCATGGGCCGCCTCCGCCGCAACGGTGTCGAGCACCGCGGCATGTTCGGTCGCCAGCGTGACGATCGCGCCGCTGGTCCCCTTGATCGCCCAGTTGAGCGCCTCGGTCGCGCCGCTGGTGAAGCTGAGCGCGCCCCCCGCCGGCGCAAGTGCCGCCACCGCATCGCGCGCCACCTCGACCGTCGCCTTGGCGGCGCGGCCCGGCCGATGTGGCGAATGCGGATTGGCATGTTGCGATTCGAGCCATGGCAGCATCGCCGCCAAGGCTTCGGGCGCGAGCGGCGTGGTCGCCTGATAATCGAGATAGATCATGCCGCGCGGCGCGTCGTCTTCGCCATCTGCCGCCACGCCGCGACGAAGGCGTCGACGTCCGCCTCGCTTGTGGTGCGCCCGAAGCTCACCCGGATCACCTCGCGACCGGCGGCCGCGTCCCAGCCCATCGCACCGAGCACATGGCTCGGCTTCATGCTGCCGCTCGAACAGGCGCTGCCCGCCGAGACCGCGAAGCCGGCGCTGTCGAGCAGGATGAGCTGCGCCGCCGCCGCAACGCCGCGCAGACGATACGATCCGATCGCCGGATGGCGCGGACTGTCGGCGGCGACGATCTCGCCCCCCGACCGCAGGATCGCATCGTCGAGCCGCGCGCGCAGCACGCCATGGTCCGGCTCCGCCTCGCCGAGCACCGCGGCATAGCCGAGCGCGCCGGGCAGGTTCTCCGTCCCCGGTCGGTAGCCGCGTTCCTGCCCGCCGCTGGGATGCAGCAGCGCGAGATCGCGCACCAGCAGCGCGCCGATCCCCGGCGGGCCGCCGCGCTTGTGCGCCGACAGCGCCACCATATCCGCAACCTCGGCCAGCTCGACGGACGCCGGCATCTGCGCGGCATCGACCAGCAATCGGCTGCCGGCGTCGCGCACCAGCGCAGCGATAGGTGCCAGCGGCTGCCGCACCCCCGTCTCGCTGTTCGCCCATTGCACGCAGACCAGCGCCGGCCCCGCCGCGAGCAGCGCCGCGAGCGCCGCCAGATCGACGATCCCGTCCGCACCCACCGGCGCCACGGCGGCATCGCCGCCGGCGCGCAGTACCGCATCATGTTCCACCGCGGTGACGATCCGCCGCGGCAGCGTCGTCCGCCCCAGGGCGACCGAAAGCGATTCGCTCGCGCCGCTGGTCAGCAGCGTCTCGCCCCGCCAGCCGTACGCCGCGGCGATGGCGCGTCGCGCCGCCTCCAGCGCCGCCCGCGCCGCGCGCCCCTCGGCGTGCGGCGACGACGGGTTCGCCCAGCGCACCAATCCGTCGACGACGGCCGCGCGTGCGGCATCGGTCATCGGCGTGGTGGCGGCGTGATCCAGATAGAGACGTTGGGACAGGATTCGTTCCAATTGCGTGTCGGAGCCCGACGCCTATATAGCGCGCAACGTTCTGCGCTGCACAGCGCGCCCCTTCTTACGTGGCGAGACCCATGCCCGAAGTCATTTTTCCCGGCCCCGAAGGCCGTCTCGAAGGCCGTTTCGCGCCCGCTCCCCGTCCGCGCGCACCGGTGGCGATGATCCTGCATCCGCACCCCGCCGCCGGCGGCACGATGAACAGCCGCATCGTGCAGGAGCTCTACAAGACCTTTCAGCGCCGCGGTTTCGCGACGCTGCGCTTCAACTTCCGCGGCGTCGGCAAGAGCCAGGGGACGTTCGACAACGGCATCGGCGAACTGTCCGACGCGGCGAGCGCACTCGACTGGGTGCAGAGCTTCCATCCGGAGGCGTCGACCACCTGGATCGCCGGGGTCAGCTTCGGCGCGTGGATCGGCATGCAGCTGCTGATGCGCCGTCCCGAGATCCGCGGCTTCATCTCGATCGCGCCGCCCGCGAACATGTTCGACTTCTCGTTCCTGGCACCCTGCCCGTCGTCGGGCATCATCATCCAGGGCGAGGCCGACGAGGTCGCCACCCCGGGCGCGACGCAGAAGCTCGTCGACAAGCTGCGCACCCAGAAGCACATCACCATCCATCACGACACGATCCCGAAGGCGAACCACTTCTTCGAGAACGAGACGCCGGAGCTGATGCGCTCGGTCGACAAGTACCTCGACATGCGGCTCGACCCGAATTCGCCGATCCGGTGACATCGACGCCGGGACCGCACGCTGATGCGGTCCCGGCCACGCTGGCGGTCACTGGTCTCGATCAGTCGCCGGTCAGCAGACCCTCGAAATCGAGGATGCCGGCGTGATATCGTTCGCCCCGCACCTCTTCGAGGATGTCATAGATCGCCATGAGCTTGTCGCATCCCTCGGCCGTCTTGCCATTCGTGTCGTCGGGATCGGCCAAAAACAGTGATTTGGCTTCATCCGCATCAGCGAGAACCGTCCGGTAGCGCTCTTCGCCGACCTTGTCCGCGACGGCGGCTAGCCCAAGCTGAATACTTCGAAACTCGTTGTCGACCGACCGATGATAGCCGTAAGACGTCACCTCGTCGAAGCGCGGCGCCGCCGCCATCATGCACATGAGGAAATCCTGGATTTCGCTCAACTGTTCGGGGACGTACAAGCGCCCACCTTCCTTGCGCTGCGGTTCCATATTGCCTCACTGTTTCATGACATACGTATGGTCAGGATGCGTACCGCTGGGGGTCACAACGACGATATAGCGTGGCTTTGAACCAGTTTCCGAAAAACGCCGCAGTTGTTCATCGGCCATGGTCTTTCGGGTCAAGCTGACTTCGATATAAGTATCAGCAACCCGAATGTCGGGAAGGCCGTACGAGCCTTTCGGCGTCACATACTCCCGCCGATTGACCCTGACGTTTCCATTGCTCGAGACCTTAACGCCATATTGGTTTAATCTTTCGCGAATAGTTCTTCTCACGTGAGTATCTATAAAATTTCCTAATTTCATGCCGTTGTTCACACCACGATTTTTTAGCGTTCCCTTATTGAGCCGCTCCAATCCTTCTTTATAAGTTTTATCCACCTCTCGCTGCACCCGACGGATCATCTGTGCCCGCAGCGGAGCATAGTCGCCTAAAACCCTCGCATGCGTCGCGGCTTGCCACATTAACAGATCGTCAAGCCTGTTGGCGCTCCCTTCGACGCTGGGGTGACCCGAGTTCATGTACTGATGAACGAAATTCGGGTCTAATCTCTTTATATCGCTAAGCACCTCCTTCGAGTGCCGATCGAGTACTTGTATTTGCGCTTCAGCGGCTGGCCCGACGATGTCTAATAATGGCCCGGTGATTGCAGCGAATGTTTTCAGCGCAGGATCGTTGATCTCGGGAAACGCCTGCTCCACCGTCATAGGGTCTTCGAACGCCCGGCTGTTGCCGCCGCGCCCCATTCGTGGCCCTTGCCCTTCGCCATAAGCGGCGACGGACCCAGCCCCTCCGGGACCGAAGGTGAATCGGCCGTCTTTCGGATCGTGATAGGGGTTGAACTTGAGCTCCAGCCCCGCCGCCGACCTGACGGTCGGCAGGCGGCCCGTCCTCAGCCACCATGAAAATGCCTGCCGTTTCTCACTCGTCGATAGTTGCATCCCGCCGCCCCTTCCGGTTACGGCAGGAACATATCAGCAACATTTTCCAACAAAGCAAATGCGTATTACGGCACGCTGGCACCAGATCGCCGACGTGGTTGATATCCGAAGATTCTATCTTTGCTCTTATCGTCGACGGTCGATGCGCGTGACCGGCGACTCGGCCGTTACAATTGCCAGATCGCCACGTTGCCGAGCAATACCGCCGCCATCACCAGCAACAGGATCGCCTTCCGCCGATCCCCGCCGCGAGCGAGCAGCGCGCCACCGCCGATCAGGCAGGCGAAGCAGCCGAGCATGGCGATGGCCGGGGCGGCGTTGGCGATCGATCCGAGAAGCGCTTGCATTACGATAATCTGCCTCTCACCGCCTGCAATGTCGAGGCAATGCGCGCGCAAGACCGTATAGCGCGCTACCCGACCGCCCGCGCATAAGCGTCGATGTCGACGTTGCCGCCCGAAAGGATCACCAGCAGCCCCGGCTCCGCCGCCACCTTGCCCGCGAGTACTGCCGCCAGCGCCACCGCGCCGCCCGGCTCGATCACCAGCCGCAAATTCTCCGCCGCCCAGCGCTGCGCCGCAGCGGTCTCCGCCTCGCTCACCGCCACGCCGGTCGCATCGCGCCGCGACAGCACGTCGAAGGTCAGCGGCGACACGCGCTGCGTCTGCAAGGCATCGCACGCAGTTGGCGGCGGATTGGGGCCGACCGGCTCGATCCACGACGCCTCCAGCGAGCGGCGCATGTCGTCCCAGCCCTCGGGCTCGACGACCGTCACCGCGCTGTCCTTGAGCGCCAGCGCGAGCCCGGCCGCCAGCCCGCCGCCGCCGCAGGGTACGACGACGCGAGCCGGAACGCCCAGCCCCAGCGCCGTCATCTGCGCCGCCGCCTCGATCCCCGCGCTGCCCTGCCCCTCGATGATCCACGGATCGTCGAAGCTCGGCACCAGCGTCGCGCCGCGCGCTTCGGCGAGTCGGGCAGCGATGCCTTCGCGGCTCTCGGTGGCGCGATCGTAGCGCACCACTTCGGCGCCGAGAGCCAGCGTCGCCGCCAGCTTGGCGTGCGGCGCATCCGCGGGCATCACGATCGTCGCGGCGATGCCCAGCCGCCGCGCCGCCCAGGCGATCCCCTGCGCGTGATTCCCCGAGGAGAAGGCGACCACCCCCCGCCGCCGCGCATCCTCGTCCAATGCGGTGAGCCGATGCCAGGCGCCGCGAATCTTGAACGCCCCGATCGGCTGCAGCGACTCCGCCTTGAACGCCACCTCCAAGCCGTTGATTTGGCGCACATAAAGTGGCGTCGGCGGCAGGATTCTGGCGATCTTTTCGGCCGCGTCGCGCACCCCGGCGCGCGTCGGTTGTCGCAAAAACGTCACTTTTCGTCCTTTCCTACGCTAACCCACTTTACATGGGGGTCGGACGACCATAGATCGCGCCTCCGCTGCCCCATGGGACTTCCAACCGCAAGGCAGCTTTTGTCACCGTATGCCGAAAGGCAATTGGAGGTCCCTTGAATTGGCCAAGCACCATAGCGCGCTGGGGTTAGCGCCCCTCTCGACCGCCCGTTCCGCCGTTAGCCGTACGGGCATCGACATCGCCAAGAGCCGACCGGTCGATCCGGTCACGCTCGTTCGCCCGCACGCCGCTGCGCGCGCCGCCCGCTTCTTCGTCGAGAAGTTTCCGGGCCGCTCGATGTATGCCGTGAAGGCGAACCCCAGCCCGGACCTGCTCAAGGTCCTCTGGGACAATGGCATCACGCATTACGATACGGCATCGATCGCGGAAGTGCGCCTGGTCAAGGCGACGCTGCCGGAGGCGACCTGCTGCTTCATGCATCCGGTCAAGTCGGAAGAGGCGATCGCCGAGGCGTATTTCGTCCACGACGTGAAGACGTTCTCGCTCGACAGCATGGAAGAGCTGGCGAAGATCGTCCGTGCGACCGACGGCGCCACCGACCTCACGCTCTGCGTGCGGCTGCGCGTCTCGTCCGAATATGCCAAGCTCAGCCTGGGCTCGAAGTTCGGCGTCGGTCCCGGCGAGAGCAAGGAATTGCTGATCGCCACCCGCCAGGTCGCGGACGCGCTCGGCATCTGCTTCCACGTCGGCAGCCAGACGATGTCGCCGGACGCCTATACCAATGCGATGGAGCGCGCCCGCGCGGCGATCGTCGAGGCGGCGGTGACCGTGGACGTCATCGACGTCGGCGGCGGCTTCCCCTCGGCCTATCCCGGCATGACCCCGCCGCCGCTGGAGCGGTTCTTCGAGACGATCCACCGCGCGTTCGAGAGCCTGCCGATCAGCTATTCGGCCGAATTGTGGGCCGAGCCGGGCCGGTCGCTGAGCGCCGAATATGCCTCGGTCGTGGTGCGCGTCGAGCGTCGCCGCGGCACCGAGCTGTACATCAACGACGGCGCCTATGGCACGTTGTTCGATGCGGCGCACATCGGCTGGAAATATCCGGTGCAGCTGCTCCGCGAGCCGGATTCGGACGCGCGCGACATGGACTTCGCCTTCTGGGGTCCTACCTGCGACGATCTCGATTACATGCAGGGCCCGTTCCCGCTGCCCGCGGACACGGTCGCCGGTGATTATTTCGAGATCGGCATGCTCGGGGCATATGGCTCGGCGATGCGGACCGCGTTCAACGGCTTCGGCACCGGCGACACGGTCGTCGCGTCCGACGAGCCGATGCTCTCGGTCTATCTCGACGACGAGATCGCCGACGTGCGCACGAACAACGTCGTAAAGCTGTAACGCCAACGCTATAACCGATTGTCTTCCCTCCTCCCGCTTCGGCGGGAGGGGCGGCCCCTGGGTTTCCGCGTCCCCAATGTTGAACGACGACGGCTGGATAGCCAAAGGCGAACCATGACCGACACGCTGAACAAGACCGCAGGCGCCAACGCGCCGATCAACGACAACCGCAAGGCCGAACTGCTCTCGAAGCAGGTCAAGCACATCGACATCAAGAGCTTCGACGCGCGCCCGATCGTCGACGCGATGGCCGACATGAGCTTCACCAGCCGCGACCTCGGCCGCGCGACCAACATCTACAACCAGATGCTGGCCGACAAGGATTGCTCGATCTTCCTCGTCATCGCCGGTTCGACCTCGGCCGGCGGCTGCATGGACCTCTATGCCGAGCTGGTGCGCAACAACATGGTCGACGGCATCGTCGCGACCGGCGCGACCATCGTCGACATGGATTTCTTCGAAGGGCTCGGCCACAAGCACTATCAGGCACTCGAGATCCCCGACGACGATACGCTGCGCTCGCTCTACATCGACCGTATCTACGATACCTATATCGACGAGGAAGCGCTCCAGAACGTCGACCACACGATCTTCGAGATCGCCGAGAGTCTCGAGCCGCGCGCCTATTCGAGCCGCGCCTTCATCCGCGAGATGGGCAAGTATCTCGTCGAGCACGGCAAGAAGGACAACAGCCTCGTCAAGCTCGCCTATGAGCATGACGTGCCGATCTTCTGCCCGGCGTTCGTCGATTCGTCGGCGGGCTTCGGCCTCGTCAAGCATCAGGTCGACGCCGCCAAGGCGGGCCGTCCGTATCTGATGATCGACGCGGTGGCGGACTTCCGCGAGCTGACCGAGATCAAGATCCAGGCGGGCACCACCGGCCTGCTGATGATCGGCGGCGGCGTGCCGAAGAACTTCATCCAGGACACCGTCGTCTGCGCCGAGATCCTCGGCCACGACGACGTCCAGGTCCACAAATATGCGGTGCAGATCACCGTCGCCGACGTCCGCGACGGCGCCTGCTCGTCCTCGACGCTGCAGGAAGCGGCGAGCTGGGGCAAGGTCAACACCGGTATCGAGCAGATGGTGTTCGCCGAGGCCGGCTCGGTGGTGCCGCTGCTGGCGTCGGACGCCTATCACCGCGGCCTGTGGAAGGACCGCCCGGTCCACCGCTGGGGTGCAATCTTCGACAAGTAAGTCATACCTAAGTCCTCCCCCGCCAGGGGGAGGTGGCACGGCGAAGCCGTGACGGAGGGGGAGGACAGGGCGAAGCTTCGTTATGGAGCTGCCACCCTGTCCTCCCCCTCCACCAGTCGGCTGACGCCGAACGATTCCCCTCCCCCTTGCGGGGGAGGGATGGTGGATATTGCGCCCGCCCTTCCGATCCGGCACTTTCATACGAAAGGGAGCCACCGATGCACGCCGAAATCCTGCGCCCGATGGCGGCGCTCGTCGCCTGGACGCTCGTCATGCTGGTCTGGATGCTCGCCACCCGACTGCCGGCGATGAAAGCCGCCGGCCTCCGCCTCGGCATGCTCGTCGGCACCAAGCCGTCCGATGCCGACCGCGGCCTGCCACCCCAGGCGCAGTGGAAGGCCCACAATTACAATCATCTCCACGAACAGCCGACGCTGTTCTACGCGATCTGCACGGTGATCGCGCTCAGCGGCACCGGCAACGGCGTCAACGCCGCGATCGCATGGGCCTATGTCGGCCTGCGCGTCATACATTCGCTGGTACAGGCGACCACGAACAAGGTAGGGCCTCGCTTCATGCTCTTCATCGCCTCCAGCCTCGCGCTCGCCGCGCTCACCCTCCACGCCGTCATGGCGGTGTTCTGATGGCCAAGGGTGAGGTGTTCGAACGCCACCGCCAGCCGTGGACGCAGGACGAGATCCAGAAGCTCCACCAGTTCGCCAAGAAGGGCATGGCGCTCAAGGCGATCGCCAAGGCGCTCAAGCGCAGCGAGGAATCGACCAAGGATCGCGCCAAGGAAGACAATCTGTCGATCGCCAAGCTACGCTAGACGGGATCGACATTCGATTTTTTCTCCTCCCCTTGCGGGCAGGGCTATCGTGATGAGTTTTAATCGGCTTCCTCATCAGATTCGTCACCCCGGACTCGTTCCGGGGTCCACCGGGCCGCAAGAGAATGGTGTCGGATCAAGCCTGTCTCCTCGCCGCAGAGTGGACCCCGGAACAAGTCCGGGGTGACGGGGCGGATTTGGAATGCAGCTAGCCGAACAACCGTTTTGCGCTGCGCTCCAGCATCAGCAATTGCCAAAGGGTGCGGCCGTGATCGGCGCGGCCGCTGCGGTGCGCATCGGCGAGTTTCGCGACCTGCGCCATGTCGAGCCAGCCGCTCTCTACCAGCGTCCGCGACCGCGCCAGCCCGTCCGCTTCCGACGCCAGCGCGCCGCGGAACCATGCGCTGATCGGCGTCACGAACCCCATTTTCGGCCGATAGAGGATCTCCTTGGGGAGATAGCGTTCGAGGCTGCGCTTCATCAGCCATTTGCCCTCGCCGCCGTGCAGCCGCATGCCGGCCGGCAGCGTCGCGCAGAATTCGACCAGCCGGTGGTCGAGCAACGGCTCGCGCGCCTCAAGTCCCACCGCCATGCTGGTGCGATCGACCTTGGTGAGGATGTCGCCGGGCAGCCAGATCATCATGTCGGCATATTGCGCGCGGTCGAGCGCATCGCGCGCCGGCGCCGCCCGCATCGCCGCGACGTAGCGATCCTCGGCGCGATGTCCGCCGAGCACCCGCCGCGCCTCCGTGCTCAGCAATTGCGCGCGCAGCTCGGGCGAGGTCACGCCCACGGCGCGCGCATAGGCTTCGTCGCCGTCCGTCCCGAGCGCAAGCAGCGTCGCCTTGGCGCGCAACGGTCGCGGTGCCCAGTCGGCTTTGGGGTAATAGCGCCCGAGCGTGCCGAACGCCGCGCGCCGCCACCGATCGGGCAGCATCCCGCGCACCCGTTCCTCCGCCGCCTGGAATCTGTAGCGGCGATAGCCCGCCAGCATCTCGTCGGCGCCGTCGCCCGACAGCGCCACCGTCACGCTCTTCCGCGCCAGCGCCGCGACCTGATAGGTCGCCAGCGCGCTGCCGTCGGCGAAGGGTTCGTCGAAATGGTGGACCAGCGTGTCGATCAGCGCGAAATCGTCGGGCCGGACCACCTGCGCGTGATGATCGGTGGCGAAACGCTGCGCCACCAGCGCGGCATGCGCACGCTCGTCGTGTCCCGCCTCGTCGAAGCCGATCGTGCAGGTCTTGACCGCCGCCTTGCTCGCCTCCGCCATCAGCGCGACCACCGCCGAACTGTCGACCCCGCCCGACAGGAAGGCGCCGAGCGGCACGTCGGCGACCATCCGGCTGCGCACCCCGTCGCGCATCCGCGCCAGCAATTCCTCGCCGAGCGCCTTGGCCGATCCGCCCGCGCGATCGGCGAAGCTCAGCGACCACCAGCGCCGCGGCCGCGGCACGCCCTGCCAGCGCTGGACGTGGAGGAAATGGCCGGCGGGCAGCTTGCGGACGCCCGCGACGAGGCAGGCATCGTCCGGCACATAGCCATAAGCGAGGAAATCCTCGACCGCGGTCACGTCCGGCACCCGCCGCAGCAAGGGATGCGCGAGCAAGCCCTTCAGTTCCGAGGCGAAGGCGAGGCTGCCGTCGGACAATTCGACGTAATGGAGCGGCTTCACCCCCATCCGGTCGCGCGCGAGGAACAGCGTCCCCTGGTCGGCATCGTGCAGCGCGAAGGCGAACATGCCGTTGAGCCGGTCGAGCAGCGCCGGCCCCCACGCCCGCCAGCCGTGCAGCAGCACCTCGGTATCGCCCTCGGTGACGAAGCGCGCGCCCTTGCGCTCCAACTCGGTGCGCAGTTCGGCGAAATTGTAGATCTCGCCGTTATAGGTGATCGTCAGCGCGCCTGCCTGCATCGGCTGCGGCGATCCGTCGAGATCGATGATCGACAGCCGGCGATGGCCGAGCCCGACGCCGGGTGCGGTCCAGATCCCCTCGCCATCCGGCCCGCGATGCGCCTGCGCCGCGATCATCGCGCCGATCCGCGACGGATCGACCGGCTTGGGCGTCTCGGGATGGAAGATACCGGCGATGCCGCACATCAGCGCGGCGCCACGACGGCATCGCTCACGCCGTCGACCGGGCCGAGCGCCGCCGCCAGCGCAGCGATATCGGCGCGCGCATCGCGCCCGGGCAGCACCTCCGCGGACAAATGGACCGCCACCGCGCGCTGCGTGCCGCCGAACAATCTCGCCTTCATCGTCTCGATCTTCACCACGCGCTCGTCCGACGTTACATTATCGCCGACGACGTACCATGTCGCGACGACCCGCTCCACCGGCCCGGCGGCGGTGATCCGCATCGCCTTGCCGCCCGCGATCGGCGCTTCGTCAGCGACGCGCACCCACCGGTCCTCTTCGCGGATCGCGCCGGTGCCGAAGGCGCCAATTTTATGCCCCTCGCCCTGCGACCCGAAGACCGCGATTCCCAGATCGACCGCCGCGCCGCCACGCGCATAGCGACCGAACAGCATATGGTCGGCACCCGGATAATACGGCATCCACGGCGCCCGCCGGCTGAGCGGCGCGCGCGTCCACCCCGCCACCTGCGGCAGCGCGATCCGCGCGGGCAGCGGTGTCGCGCGATGCGCGATTCCTACGCTCCACATCGGCCAGACGCTCGCCACCGCCACGGTGAGCAGCACGCCGATCGGCAGCCCCATGCGCCCGCCGGCGACCGGCGGCAGCGCGGCGGGATCGAACGCCGGCGCATCGGGCGCGCGATCGAACCAGCGCCAGCCGATCGCCAGCACCGCCGCCATCACCAGCCCGAAGAACAGCCAGCCGTAGACGATATGATCGAAGCCCGTCGCCGCCTCGACGCTGGTCAGATGCGCGGCATAGATCGTCCCGAACGCGCGCAGCCCGTTGGCGAGCACCGGCACGACCAGCGCGGCGAGCAGGAACCACGCCCGCCGCCGCCACGACACGAAACAGACGTCGGCGACCAGCACGCCGAAGGCGAGCATCGCGATGACGAACTTGGCGCCCGAACATGCCTCCGCGACCTCGAACCAATAGCGGCCCGCATGGATCAGCACGCCGTTCGAACTCGCCGGAACCCCGGCCAGATGCAGCAGCGGCATCACCATCCGCACCGTCACGGCTTGCAGCAGCGGCTCCATCTCCTCGCCGAACGGCACGAGGAACAGCGCATAGCCGAGCGGAAAGGCGAGCCCGCGCGCCACCTGCGGCCCGAGCAGCGTCACCACCGCGCCTTGCAGCATGACGACCAGCCCCAATTGCCGCGCGAAGCTGACCGAGCCGGCGTCGCCCATCAGCCACCCTGCCCCGCCGACCGCGACCAGCGCCAGCCCCGGCCACCACGCCATCGGCGTCAGCGCCGCCAGCTCGCGCCGCCGCTGCCACACCAGCCAGCCGATCACCGGGCCGATGAAGAGGCAATGGCCAAAGGTCGTGCTCGTCCACCAGATCGACACCAACCGCGCGACATCGTCGGGAACCAGCAGCAGGATCGCCGCCGCCGCCAGCGCCAGCCCGATGCCATGCCGCCGCCACTGTGCGCCGGTCACGCCAGCCCCAGCAGAGCATCAAGCGGCGCGAGCCGCGCCGCCCAGTCGTACCGTACGACCACCCGCGCCCGTGCCGCGGCACCAAGCGCCGCCGCTGCGCGCGGCTCATCGAGCAGCGCCGAGATCGCCGCGACATGCGTCGCAGCGTCGTCGGCGACACGCAGCGTGCCGCCGTGATCGATCCCCTCGGCCGCAGCGAGGGAGGCGACGACCGGCCGCGCCATCGCCATCGCCTCGAGCACCTTGTTCTGGATACCGCGCGCGAGCCGTAGCGGCGCGACGCACACGTCCGCCGCCGCGAGCCACGGCCGCACGTCGTCCACCGCGCCGGTGACGATCACGGCGTCGGACGCGAGCGCCTGCACCGCCGCGGTCGGCGCCCGCCCGACGATCGCGAAGCGGACGCCGGAATAGCGCGCCCGCAGGTCCGGCAGGACGTCGCAAGCGAACCAGATGACGGCGTCGATATTGGGCCGGTAATCCATCTGCCCGGTGAAGACGATCAGCGGCCCGTGAGGCGCGGACCCGCCCCCCAATCCCCCCGTCACCCCGGACTCGTTCCGGGGTCCACTCTGCGGCGCGGAGAGCGGCGCATGAGCCGCGACCGTTCTCCCGGAGACGGGTGGACCCTGGAACACGTCCGGAGTGACGGCGTGGGTAGGGCCGGCTTTCCGTGCCACCACGCCCGGGTCGAACGCCGCGGCGTCGATCCCGTTCTCCACCGCCACGATCCGCCCGGCCGCGCCGCCGGAGCGAAACAACGCCGCTTCCGCCTCGCTGACGAACAGGCTCGCCGAAACCTCCGCGGCAACCCGCCGTTCGAACGCGCCCAGCATCCGCGCCTCGCGCCGCATCATCCACCGCATCGGCGCCGATCCCGCCTCGGCGAAGCCAGCGAATTTGGCTGAATCCATATCGACGAAGTCCATCACCGCCGGCACGTCGGCGGGCAGATATTGCGCCATCTGTCCCGAGAAGCAGTAGACCGCATCGGCCCTTACCGCCGCAACCGCACGCCGCATGTCTCCCGATTCGAAGGCGGTCAACGACACCGGCAAGCCACGCGCCAGCGCCTCCACCGCCGCCACCGCCTGCGGCTTGCGCCGCCGCACGATCGTCACGCCCGCCAGCCCGTCGAGCGCGGCCGGCACAGCGAAATCCGCCTCGCTCTCCCCGAACGCGATCAGATGCACCCGCGCCCGCGCCATCAGATAGCGCAACACGTGATAGCTGCGGATCTTGTCGCCCCGATCGGGCGGGAAGGGCGCGCGATGGGCGAGGAAGAGGAGCTCCATCACCCCAGCCCGCGCGAAATCCACGGCCCCAGCGCATTGGCGACCGGCAACGGCAACCGCTGCCACGTCCGTACCATCAGCGCATATTTCGGGTTGAGCGGGTTGACCTCTCGGCTCCCCCCCTCGCTGCGCTTGGCATAGAGCCGCGGCACGTCGGCGAAGCCCCAATTCTTCTTGAACGCCGCCGCACCCGTCCCGGTCTTCGATCGCCCGAAATCGAACCGCGTACAGCCACGCGCCCGCGCATGGCCCATCAGCGCGAAATACATCCGGTCGTTGGCGCGCAGGCCCCGCGCCGCCGCGGTGCCGCCGCCCCAATAGGGAAACACCGCGCCCTGGAAATACAGGCTGAGCACGCTCGCCACCACCCGCCCCTCATGGCGCACGGTCAGCACGTCGGCGTCCATCGCCTCGGCGACGCAGCGGAACAGTTTAGCCGGAAACACCGGCGTGCCGAGATTGCGCACCGATTCGGCATAGACGCGATAGTGATCGCCGAGCAGCGCCGCCCCTCCCGTCTCCACCGTCAGATCGAACCCGAGCGCCCGCCGCACCTCGGCGCGCTGCTTGCGCGGCACGGCGAGCAATTCGGCATCGTCGTCCGCCGCCAGATCGCGCACGAAGCCGAGATAGGAGGTGTCGTCCGTCTCCCATCCCGCCGGCGCGGGTCCGCCACGCAACTCGACGCCCGGACAGCCGATCCGGCGCGCCAGCGCCCAGGCCGCCTCACCCAGCGCATCGACGCCCTCGCCGAGCACCCCGCCATCCACTCCGAAGCCGGTCGATACCAGCGCCTTGCCGAACAGCGGCGACCGCATCGCGGTCAGCGGCAGCGCGCCGACGATCGCCCCGCCCCGCGCGGCGACGAGATAGCGCGCGCGCTGGCCGCAGCCGCGTTCGACAGCGCGGCTCCAAGCGGTGAGATGGAACGGCGTCGCGCCTGCGCTACGACGGACGAAGTCGTCCACCGTCGCGCTCTCCCCGGTATCGCGCAGATCGGCCTCGCGCACGCCGATCGCGGTCACGACAGCAGCGCCGCCTCGCGCGCCACGACCGTATCGACCCGGCCCCAATCGTGCCGTTCGATCAGCCCGCGCAGCTTGCCCGCCATCGCCCCCAGCCGCGAATAATGCCGCACCTTCGATCGCAGCGGCGCCTGCCGCACCCGCGGCTGGTCGGCATCGACCTCCCAGGGGTGGAAATAGAAGATGCCGGCATGGCCTTCGCGATTGACCTGCCGCACCGCGAAATCGGTCAGCGCCGACGGCAGCAGCCGGAAGAACCCGCCCCCCGTCGCCAGATGCCGCCCGCCGATCCGCGCCACCGTCACCGGCAGTTCGATCAAAGGCGAGTCCTTGATCGGCCGGAACGCATAGCGCGGTGCATCGCGCCAGCCATAATGGTCGTGCGCCACCGGTGCGACGCTCGACGAATAGACATAGCCCGCCTCCGCCAGCTCAGTGAACGCCCACAGGTTGCGCGTGTCGATCGAGAAGCTCGGCGCGCGATAGCCCGTCACCGCCTGCCCGCCGGCATTCTCCAGCGCCGTCCGCGCCCGCGCGAGATCGGCGCGGAACGCCGCCGCATCCATCGTGAACACGCGCTGGTGATCCCAGCCGTGGCTGGCGATCTCATGCCCCGCCTCGACGATCCGCCGGATCAGCCGCGGCTGCCGCGCCGCCACCCAGCCGAGCGTGAAGAAGGTCGCCTTGACCCCGCTCTCCGCGAACAGGTCGAGCACCGCGCCGGTGTTCGCCTCGACGCGGCTGGCGATCGTCGTCCAGTCGCTCTTGTCGATGACCCGCTCGAACGCGCCGACCTGAAACCATTCCTCGACGTCGACCGACAGGCCGTTGCGCACCGCGCTACGCGGCATGGTCCCACGCCGCCGGAGGACGGATCGGGACGTGATCGTCGCGGATGTCGGACGCGCCAGCGGCCATCGCCGCGGAGGCTGCCGCCGCCTCGTGACGATCGGCTTCGACCCAGTCGACCAGCAGCGTCAGCACGCGCCGGAGCGCGCCCTCCTGCTGGTTGATCCGCGCCTCCAATGCCGCGATCCGCGCCTCCGCGGCGGCAGACAGTCCCTCGTCCGCGGCGGCACGATCCGGCACCGGCTCCGCGACCGGCTCCGAAGGCGCGGCGCGCGGCACGAAGCGCCTCACCGAACTTTCCTGCTCGACCGGCGCCGGTGGCGGCGCAGCGGCCGCCGACGGTTCGCTCGCCGGCATCGGCAGATCGCCGTGGAGGTCGCCGAGCACCTGCCGGACGACCGCACCGTCGATGATCTCCGCCCCCTCGACCGCAGCGTGCAGCATCACCCGTCCCGCGAGCAGGTTGAGCCGCCGCGGCACGCCGCCCGACCCCTCGTACAGCGCGGCGAAGGCATCCGCGGCGAAATCCGGCCGCCCCTGCCAGCCGACCACCGACAGCCGGTGCGCGACGTAATCGGCGACCTCATGCGCTTCCATCGGGTCGAGATGGTGGATGGCGATCACCCGCTGGCGCAATTGCTCCAGCCGCTCCGAGCCGTGCAGCCGCTCGCGGAACTCCGGCTGACCGAGCAGCAGGATCTGCAGCAGCGCATGCCCGCCCGCCTGGAAGTTGGACAGCATGCGCAGTTCTTCGAGCGAATCGATCGGCAGCGCCTGCGCCTCGTCGACGATCAGCAGCGTCCGCCGTCCGGAGCGTGCCACCGCATGCAGCCCGCGCTCGATCGCGGTGAGCAATTGCGCCTTGGCGAGACCCTGCGGATCGACGCCCAGCCCGGTCGCGACGATGCGCAGCAGGTCGTCGGCGGGGATCGCGGTCGACACGATGGTGATGACGTTGAGCGCCTCGGGATCGATCTGCGCGGTGAGATGGCCGACGAGCGTCGTCTTGCCCGCGCCGATGTCGCCGGTGACGACGACGAAGCCTTCGCCCTGCGCCAGGCCGTAACCGAGATAGGCCATCGCCTTGCGATGCGTCGCCGTCTCGTACCAGAAGCGCGCGTCGGGCGTCAGCTGGAACGGCCGCCCCGATAATCCGAAATGCGCGTCGTACATAAGCCGATGCCCTTAGAACGAGTAGCGCGCGGCAAGCAGTGCCTGCGCCGACCAAGCGGTATCCACGTCACCGGTATCGAACGCGTAAACGCCCGCGCTCGCCGTGGTGGTGATCCGCCCGAAACTGTGACCATAACTCGCCGTACCGCCATAGGACCAGAGCCCGGCGCTGCGGGCGATCCCCGATTCGTAGTAATTGACGAACAGGTTGGCGTCGAACGTCGACAGCGCGGTCAGCGTGCGATTGAAGAACAGCTGCGCATAGGCGCTCTGGTCCTCGATCCCGTACAGCGTCACGCCGGGTACGTCGTCGCGGTTGAACAGCTTGCGGTTGGCATAGCCGACGCCACCGCCATAGGTCGACCGCCCGCGCGTGATCGACAGCACCGCATCGACGCCGCGTGCCCGATAGCTCGCGGTCGAG
This sequence comes from Sphingomonas sp. GW821-FHT04B01, assembly GCF_059420425.1. Lineage (NCBI taxonomy): Bacteria > Pseudomonadati > Pseudomonadota > Alphaproteobacteria > Sphingomonadales > Sphingomonadaceae > Sphingomonas > Sphingomonas sp. GW821-FHT04B01. Next base: position 516,155 of record NZ_JBWKTR010000002.1, read on the forward strand.
ATCGACTGGAACACGTCGTTGAGGCAACCGCCCGGCGTCGAACCGCTGGTCGAGAAGATGCAGCCGTTATATTGCTGAGTGAAGGCGTCGCGCGCCGACAGGAAGCTGGTCGGCAGATTGGCGAGCCCGGTGCGCAACTGCCGGCCGAAGGTGGTGACGCTGTCGTAGACGTCGGCGGCGAAGCCGACATGCTCCGACGCCTGATAGGTCAGCAGCCCGGTATAGCTCAGCGAGCCGTAACGCTTGCCGACATGCGCCTCCGCCGACAGCCGCCGGTTGGGCCGCCACACCACGCCGGCATCATAATAGACGCCGTTGGTACGATAGGCGATCTGGCGCGGTGCCGCTGGATCGGTGACGAACCGTCCGTCGCGATCGACCACCGGCGCCCCCGCCGCATCGGTCAGCGCCGCGCGGTTGCTCGTCTCGACCAGTTCGTATCCGACCCCGCCGGTCAGCGCGACATAGGGCGAGACCGGCAGCAGTGCGTCGCCGCGTACCCGCCAGCTCTGGTAGCGGCCGTCGAGCTGCCCGGCATCCTCGCGCTCCCAGCCGCCGCTCGCGGTCAGACCGACCGGCAGCACCTGCCCCGGCCGTACGCTGGCGCTGACCCCCGCAGCCTGGCCGAACGAATCGTCGTAATAATCGAGCCGCGGCTGTCCCGCCGGCACCGCGGTGAAGCTCGGGCTCTCGACCTTGGTATAGCCCGCCTGATAGCTTGCCGCGATCGCCACCGGACCGGCCTGCGTCGCATAGCTTGGACCGCCATAGATCGCATAGACTTGGCTGATGTTGTCGACATTGCCGACCAGCACGCCCGGTGCCGCGCCGCGGATGTCGGAGCGGCTGCGCGTCGCGATGCCGCCCGCCTCCAGCGTCAGCCCGCGCGCGACCTGCGCCGACACGCGGGCGAGCCCGGTATGGATGTCGTCGTCGCCGATCCGATCGTCCCAGGCGATCCGCCGTTCGTAGCGATAGGACAATTGTCCCGTGAGCCGCGCGCTGCTCGCCGCGACGTCGATCCCCGCGGCGATCGTCGAATAGGTCAGCACGTCGCCGGAATTCAGATCGGCGTCGAGCACCTGACCCAGCTCGATATAGGGCACGGCATTCAGCCGCCGGCTCTGCGCCTCGGCCTGACCGGCGACCGCCAGCGCGGCCAGCGCCCCCCCTACCGACAGCATCCGGATCACTTGCCGGGCTCCTGCCCGTAATAGGTGCCGTAGCGATGGCCGCCGGGGACGAAGGACACGGCGTTGAGCACCAGCGCGATCTCGTCGCAGCCGTCGAGTCGCTGCACCGCCTCGCGTAGCTCGTTCTCCGGCGTGCGGTCGGCCCGCACCACCAGCACCACCTGCCCGACCAGCATCGCCAGCACCGCCGCGGGCGACGCCGCCAGCGCCGGCGGCGAATCGAAGATCACGATGCGCCGCGGATTGGCTTCGAGCAGCCGCGCGAGCACCTCGCGCGTCCGTGCCGAGGCGAGCAGTTCGGTGTCGGTCGCGGTCTTGGTCCCCGCCGGCAGGATCGCCAGCCCGCCGACATCGGTGCGGATCACCAGGCTCTCGACGTCGATCCGGCTGTCGGCGAGCGCGTCGAGCAGCCCCGGCTGTTCGGCGAGGCCGAGCCGGGCGAGCACGTCGGGCTTGGCGAAATCGGCATCGACCAGCAACACCTCGGTGTCGCGCTCCGCCGCCATCGACAGCGCCAGATTGACCGCGCAGAAGGTCTTGCCGTCCCCCGGCCGCGCCGAACAGACGAGCGCGGTACGCGCCCGGTCGCGCGCCGCGGGATCGTCGCGCCCGGCCCGCGCGACGCGTTCGCGGGTGATGAGCAACTGCCGCTTGATGAGCCGGAATTCCTCGGCGAGCGGGCCGACCGGCGCGCCCGGGACGATCATCCCCGCCTCGGCGAGCATGCCGCGGTCAATCCCGGCGATATCGGTCAGCTCGGGCGTTTCGTAGAAGGCGTCGGGCAGCTCGTGGCCGACCGGCGCGCGCAATTCCGCCGGAATCGCGAGGAAGGTCGGGTCCGCGCCGGGATCGGCGGCGGTCCACGCATCGACCGGCGGCGGTGGCGGCGGCGGTGCGGCGACCGCCTCCAGCACCGGCAGGTCGAGCGCCGGCGCCCGGCGACGCAGGTGCGTGCCGAAATCATAGACGCGCGCGGCGCGCTCGAGCAGCGATTCGGCACGATCCGGCGTCGGCGTCATCTCGTCGTCCCGTCGCAAGCCGTTCATGCCGCCATCCCCCGTTGCAGCACTTCGACGCCGAGCAGCAGCACATAGGCCGCGACCAGTCCAGCGGTGCCGCCGAGGAACAGCTTGAGCCGTTTGGTCCGTTGGTCCGCCTGCATCCGCGTCACCACCTCGCCGATCGAGCCGATCACCGGCATGCCGGTCGCCTTCTCCAGCCGCGGCCCGGTCGCAAAGGTCGCGCGCAACTGGCCGAGCGCGAACGCCGCACCGATCCCGGCGGCGAGCCCGGCGATCAACACGCCGGTCAGCAGCAGCATCCGGTTGGGCGCGGTCGGCGCGCGCGGCATCGTCGGCGGGTCGATCACCGAGAATTTGACGTTGTCGGTCTGCGTCTGCGCCTGGCCGCGCAATGCGATCTGCTGGCGCTGGGTCAGCAACTGGTCGTATTGATCCTTGAGCACCTGATAGTCGCGGTCGATCTGGCCCTGCTCCGCCGCCACTTCGGGATCGCCCGACAATTTGGCGTTGAGCTGGTCGAGGTCGCCCTGCAACTGCGCCTTGCGCATCTTGAGCGCCGCCACCGCCGACTGTTTGTCCGCCATCATCGACTGCAGCGAGAGGTACAAGGGGTTGGGCGTGCCGCCGCTACCCGCGCCGACCGGCTCGCCGCGCGCCGCCGCCTGCGCCGCGGCGAGCTGCCGCTTGAGCGCCACCACATCGGGATGCTGGTCGGTATAGCCACGCGCCCGCGCATCGGCGAGTTGGCCCTGGATCGCGTTGAGCGCCGCCCGCGCCGGCCCGGCGGCGACGCCGCCCGCACCCGGGATCGACGCCGGCGTCCCCGCCATCTGCCCCTGCACCGCCGCGAGGCTCGACTGCGCCGCGGCGAGATCGCCGTCGACCTGCGCCATCTGGCTGCGCGACGCACCGATGCGGTCGCCGACCGATCCGGTGCCCGGCAGGGAGCCGAGGTAGCGCGTCTGGAAGTCGGCGCGCTTGGCGTCCGCGTCGGCGAGCTGCTTCTGCAACTGGTCGAGCTGCTTGTTGAGGAAATCGAGGCTCTGCGTCGTCTGGCTGCGATCGCGGCCGAGGTTCTGCTCGACGAAGATGTCGATCAATTTCTGCGTGATCGCCCGCGCCAGCTTGGGGCTGGAGGCGGTCGTCGTGATCTGGAACAGATTGTCCTGCTGGCTCTCGACCTTGATCGCGCTGGCGAGGCCGGCGACGCGATCGGCGACGTCCCGATCGCTCGACACCGTCTGCGCCAGATCGGTGCCGCGCACCACCTTCTCGAGGTTGACCGCGCTGATCAGCGTCTGGCGGATCGTGTCGACGTCCTTCTGCTGGGTCTGCGCCGGCGCGTCCATCGACGCGGGCAGGATCGACTGCATCTGCACGAAGACGCGCGCGCGCGATTCGTAGCGGCTCGGCATCTGGCTGACCACGAACCAGCCGGCGACGCACACCCCCCACGCCACCGCCAGCGCGAGCCAGCGCCGCGTCCAGATCGCATGCAGCGCCAGCCGCACCTCGTCGTAGAGGCCGTTCATCGCGCGCCGATCCCGCCGGACCGGTTCAGGACACCCACGCCCACGCTCAGAACATCGATTCGGGGATGATGATGACGTCGCCCGGTTGCAGGCTGACGTTGGCGCTCGAATCGCCCTTCTTGAGCAGATCGGCGATCTGCAGCTTATATTCCTGCTGCTCCCCGGTCTTGCGATCGTGGCGCACCAGCTTCGCCTTGTTGCCCGCGGCATATTGGTTCAGCCCGCCCACCGCGATCATCGCATCGAGCAGCGTCATGTTGGCGCGGTACGGAATGGACGCGGGCTTCTCGGTCGCGCCGATCACCCGCACCTGCTGGCTGTAGGTGCCCGAGAAATTCTCGACGATCACCGAGACGATCGGGTCCTTCACATATTGGCCCAGCGCCTGCTTCATGTCGGCGGCGAGCACCGACGGCGTCTTGCCGACCGCGGGCATGTCGTTGATCAGCGGTGTGGTGATGCGGCCGTCGGGGCGCACCTGCACCTTCGCCGACAATTCCGGATTGCGCCACACGAAGACGTTGAGCTGGTCGAGCGGGCCGATGACATATTCCTCGCCCGGCTGCTCCTTGCTCGCGACATAGGTCGCCGGCGGCAGCACGGGTCCGCTGGCGCTGCTCGCACAGCCGCCGAGCACCGACGCCGCGGCACCGACGGCGAGCAGGACACGGACGGGAACACCGGAACGCATAATCTTCTCCTGACCCCCAGACGCAGGACCGCATTGCGATGCGGGGCGCGTGCGGCACGTCATGGGGCGGGAGAGGTGAAGATAGCGTTAGGAACGCTAGGTCAACGATTTCGCCGACATGCCGACGCCCTCCCCAAGGCCGCCGGCCTTCGTTATCATGAACCGATGATCCGTGCTCTTCTTTTGGTGACCGCATCGTTCACCTTCGCCGATCCCGTTTCGGCACAGTCACTGCAGCCGCTGACCGATCTCCAGATCACCGCGGTCAGTTCCGCCACCCAGTCGGAACGGATCGTCCCCGGCCAGCAGCAGACCGTCCGCCGCCACAGCGGCCCGGTCAGCGTGGTCGTGACGGAGAGGGGCATCGGCCGCGCCCGCCTGCTCCGCATCGACGGCGAGGTCGCGGCGGCGGAAGCGACCCAGCGCCCGCTCTGCGGCGCCGCGGTGACCGCCGGCGCCTGCCACCCCGGCGACCCCGCCACCGGCATCGAGATCACCTATCATCTGGGTCCGCTGCCGTCCGGTACACGGATCGGGGTACAGGACACGTCCGCCGCGCTTCCCGCCCGGACGCTGGGCGCGGAGATCGTGCTGCGATAGCCGCCGCGGCCGGTCAGCCCGCGACGATCTCCACCGCCGGCGGATGGCCGAGGAACCCCGCCGGGCTCGCCGACGCGCCATAAGCGCCGGCGAGGAACACCGCGATCACGTCCCCCGGTTCGGCATGCGGCAGGCCGACACGATCCCCAAGCCGGTCGAGCGGCGTGCAGAGCGGCCCGACCACCGAAACCTTTTCCGCCGCCGCGCCGCCGATCTCCGACGCCAGCGCCAGCGGATAATTGCGCCGCACCACCGTTCCGAAATTGCCGCTCGCCGCGAGCTGATGGTTGAGCCCGCCGTCGGTGACGAGGAAGGTTTCGCTCTGGCTCTCCTTGCGATCGATGATCCGCGTCAGATAGACGCCCGCCTCGGCGACAAGCCACCGCCCCAGTTCGATCGCGAACCGCGCGCTGCGCAGCACCTCGGCGCGCCGGTCGAGCACTTCTGCCAAAGCCGCCCCGACCCGCTCGACGTCGAGCGGCACGTCGCCCGCGAAATAGGGGACGCCGAACCCGCCGCCGAGATTGACCAGAGGCGGCGCCGCCCCCGCCTCCTCGCCCAGCCGCGCAGCGAGCGCCAGCGTCGCTGCCTGCGTCTCGATGATCGCGCCCGCGTCGAGCGCCTGGCTGCCCGCGTAGATATGGAAGCCGCGCCAGTCCGCGCCGGCGGCGACGATCCGCCGCACCAGCGCCGCGGCGCGCGCCGCATCGACGCCGAACGGCGACGGCCGCCCGCCCATCTTCATCCCCGATCCGCGCAGCTCGATATCCGGATTGACCCGCACCGCGAGCCGCGGCGTCACGCCCAGCTCGTCACCGAGCCGCAGCGCGCGTTCCGCCTCGCCCTCGGATTCGACATTGAGCGTCGCGCCGCTGCGGATCGCGCCGATCAGCTCGGCATCGCGCTTGCCCGGCCCGGCGAAACTGATCGCCGCCGCCGGCTTGACCGCCAGCGCCATCTCCAGCTCGCCCCCCGAGGCGACGTCGAGCCCGTCGACCAGCGGCGCCACGCGGTCGAGCAGCGCCGGCAACGGATTGGCCTTGATCGCATAATGCAGGTCGATTCCGGGAAACGCCGCGCGGAACCGCTCCACCCGCGCCGTCACGATCCCGACGTCATAGACGAACGCCGGCGTCTCCACCGCCCAGTCGGCAGCCGACGTCCCGGCGATCGTCAGCATGCCGGATTGCGCGGCGAATTCCGCCGGCAGGGGTCCCATCGGCTTCATGCCGTCACCTCGCTGCGGATCGCGGCGCGATCCAGTTTGCCATTGGCGTTGCGCGGCAATTCGTCCCGCCACACGTAACGCGCCGGCTGCATGAAGCTCGGCAGCAACGCGCGCAACCGCGTCCGCAACGCCTCCTCCTGCGCGGCATCGCCGGCGAGCATCACGACGATCCCCTGCCCCAGCCGCGCGTCCGGCACGCCGATCGCCACCGCCTCGCGCGCCTCGCCGCCGGCGAGCACCGCCTCCTCGATCTCGAGCGGGCTGATGCGATTGCCCGCGCTCTTGATCATCTCGTCGTCACGCCCGACGAAGCGGAACAGCCCGTCCGCCCCCTCGATCACGGTATCGCCCGACCAGACCGCCAGCCCGCCGCTCGCCGACCAGTCCGGCGCCGGCCGGAACCGCTGCGCGCTCCGCTCGGGATCGCGCCAATAGCCCTGCGCGACCAGCGGCCCGGCATGGACCAGCTCACCCGGCTCGCCGATTGCGCGCGCGCCATCCGCGCCCACCGCCATCACCTCGGCGAACGGGATCGCCCGCCCCATCGCATCGGGATGCGCATCGATCAGCGCCGGATCGAGCCAGGTCGAGCGGAACGCCTCGGTCAGCCCGTACATCGCCACCAGCTCCGCCCGCGGGAATCGCGACCGCAGCCCCCGCACCAATCGCTCGGTCAGCGCACCGCCCGAGTTGGTCAGCCGGCGCAACCGCGCCGCGGTCGCCGCCGGCCAGTCTACATCGAGCAATTGCACCCAGAGCGGCGGCACCCCGGCCAGCGTCGTCGCCCCGACCCGCTCGACCGCCTTCACCACGTCGCGCGCGGTCAGATAGTCGAGCGGCGCCACCGCCGCCCCCGCATACCAGCTCGAAAAAAGCTGGTTCTGCCCGTAATCGAACGACAGCGGCAGCACGCCGAGCACCCGATCGTCCGGCGCGAGGCGCAGATAATGCGCGACCGACACCGCGCCGAGCCACAGATTGGCATGACTGAGCATCACCCCCTTCGGCCGCCCGGTCGACCCCGAGGTATAGAGGATCGCCGCTAACGCCTGCGGGCCCGCGGCCGACCGGCCTGGCCCGTCGCGATCCAGCGGCACATCCTCGACCACCCGGCATCCCGCCGGCACGTCGCCCGCCTCCAGCGTCGCCGCCCGCGCCGCCTGCGTCACCAGCAGCGCCGCGCCGCTGTCGGCAAGGATATGCGCGACCTGCGCGCGCCGCAGCGCCGGATTGACCGGCACGTGCACCAGCCCCGCCCGCGCCGCCGCCAGCGGCATGACGCAGGCGAGCGCCGTCTTGGGCAGCCACGTCGCCACCCGCTCCCCCGCCGCCAGCCCGAGCCCGCCGAGCCAACCCGCCGCGCTCGCCACCGCCGCCTCCAGTTCCGCGAACGTCCATGACCGCTCGCGCTCGATCAGCGCCGGCGAGTGCGGCGCGCCGCGCAGCAGATGGTCGATCGGAAACGGCGTGGGATCGGGCGACAGCATGGCCCCTCATAGCGTCACCCCGTTGCCGAATGCAGCCCCAGCCTCTAACGGGCGTCGATCCGCAACCGGTAAGGGCGCCGCTTTGCTTCCTGAAGGCTATGATACCGTCGAAACCACCGTCCGCGCCGTGCTGCGCGACGTGCTCGGCCTCTCCGCGGACCGCGTCGCGGGCTTCACCGCGACGACGCCGCTGTTCGGCGCGCTGCCCGAACTCGATTCGATGGCCGTCGCCGGCGTCCTGACCGAGATCGAGGACCGGCTCGGCATCCTGATCGAGGACGACGAGGTCGACGGCGAGATGCTCGAGACGTTCGGCGCGCTCGTCGAATTTGCGGCGAACAAGGCGCTCGTCTAGCGTCGCGCGGCATGGCGCCGCGCATCGATCATTACGACTGGGCCGGCGGCCGCGAGGCGATGCTGCGCTTCGGCCCCGATACCGGCCCCCTGCTCGTCGCCGCGCTGCCGCTGTTCGAGGAAGCGAATCGCACGCGCACCTTCACCGTCACGCTGCTGCGCGCCCTGGCCGCGCGCGGCATCGCCAGCGTGCTGCCCGACGTGCCGGGCCAGGGCGAGAGCCTCGCACCGCTCGCGACGCTGCCGCACATGGCCGAAGCGCTCGCCGCGATCCCGCCGGAGGGTCGCCCCACCTATGCAATCGGTATCCGCAGCGGCGCGCTCCTCGACACCGCCGCGCCCCGCATTGCGCGCTGGCATTTCGCGCCGCAGTCCGGCGACGAGCTCGCCCGCCTTCTGCTCCGCACATGGCGGGCGGCGGGGAACAGCGTGCCGCAGCCCGACCCGATCGAGATCGCCGGCAATCCGATCCCGCAGGCGCTGCTGGCATCGTTCGGCGCGGCGCAGCCGGCACCGGCCGATCGTGTCGTCCGCCTGATCACCGACCCCGCCGAGGCCGATCGCAAGATCGACGCCGCGCCGCTCTGGCGGCGCAGCGAGCCGGGAAACGATCTCGCGCTGGTCGAGATACTGGCCGATGACATCGCGGCGTGGCTAACCCGATGCGCAGCCTGATCGCCTTCCCCTGTGCGGGCGAGACGTTGGTCGGCACGCTCGATGCCGCCCCCGGCCGGACCGGCCTGCTGATCGTCTCCGGCGGCAACGAGATCCGCTGCGGCGCGCACCGCGGCATGGCGTTGCTCGCCGCCCATGTCGCCGCAGCGGGATATCCCGCTTTCCGCTACGACCGCCGCGGCATCGGCGATTCGACCGGTAAGAACAATGGCTACCTTTCGAGCGCCGACGATCTCGTCGCGGCCGCCACCGCCTTCCGAAGACAGGCGCCTCAGCTCACGACGATCCTCGCTTACGGCAATTGCGACGCGGCGAGCACGCTCGCGCTCCACGGCCGCGCCGCGGGCATTGACCGCCTCCTGCTCGCCAATCCGTGGACGCTCGAGGACACGGACGACCTGCCCCCCGCCGCCGCGATCCGCGCGACCTATCGCCAGCGCCTGACCAGTCGCGCGGGATGGGCCAGATTGCTCAGCGGCAAGATAAATTTTGCCAAAGCAATCAATGGTTTGCGGAAGGCTTCTCGCACCGCGCCGCAACCGCTGGCAACGCAGATGGTCACCGCCATCGAGGAATGGGGCGACGCGGCGACGGTCATCCTCGCCACCGGCGACGCCACCGCACAAGCCTATCGCGCCGCCGCCCGCCACCTTCCCGCGCAATCGATCGAGACCGCCTCGCACAGCTTCGCCCGCGAGGAGGATCAGCGCCAGCTCCGCGACGCCGTGCTGGCGGCGCTGGCGGGTGCCGAAGTTTAGTTCACGCGAAGACGCGAAGGCGCGAAGATGATTTGCGCAGAGACGCGAAGACGCAGAGATGTTGCGTTCAGGAATGCTCTGCGCGCCGTCACGTCGCTCCGCTCTCCGCCCCCCAATCGTCACCCCGGCGAAAGCCGGGGCCCATGGTAACGATGATCCAGATGGCGTGCGCGACCCCAAGCGACTGCGTGTCCATGGGTTCCGACTTTCGTCGGAATGATGAAAAGGTAGGCCGGCCGCCTCCGACTATATCCGCGCAGGCGGCCACCCCACACGAACCATCTTCGCGTCTTCGCGCGAAAATCCTATTCCGCTGCCTCGGCCATTTCCTCGAACTCCGCCGTCGCGAGGAACCGCTCGGCGTCCAGCGCCGCCATGCACCCGGTCCCCGCCGCGGTCACCGCCTGCCGATAGACCTTGTCCGCCACGTCGCCGCAGGCGAATACGCCCGGCACGCTGGTCCGCGTCGAGCCCGTCTCCACCGCGATATAGCCGTCGTCGTCGAGCGCGAGATGCCCGCGGAACAGCTCGGTCGCCGGATGATGGCCGATCGCCACGAACCCGCCCTCGACGTCGAGCCGCGACTGTTCGCCGGTCACCGTATCCTCCAGCGTCAGCGCCACCAGCCCGGCATTGCCGCCGCCGTCGACGAACTCGCGCACTTCCTTGTTCCACAGAACCGTGACGTTGGGATGCGCGTGGAGCCGCTCCTGCAAAATCCGCTCCGCGCGCAAGGAGTCGCGGCGATGGATCAGCGTCACGTCGTCGCTGTGGTTGGTCAGGTACAGCGCCTCCTCGACCGCGGTATTGCCGCCGCCGATCACCGCCACCTTCTTGCCGCGATAGAAGAAGCCATCGCAGGTCGCGCAGGCGGACACGCCCTTGCCCTTCATCGCCTCCTCGGACTCGAGCCCGAGCCACTTGGCCTGAGCGCCGGTGGCGATCACCAGCACCTCGCCCTCATAGACGTCGCCGCCGTCGCCGATCAGCCGGAACGGCCGCTGCGACAGGTCGACTTGCGTGATCGTGTCCCACATCAGCCGGGTGCCGACATGTTCGGCCTGCTTCTGCATTTGCTCCATCAGCCACGGCCCCTGGATGACGTCGGCGAAACCGGGATAATTCTCCACGTCGGTGGTGGTGGTGAGCTGCCCGCCGGGCTGGATGCCCTGCACCACGATCGGCGCCATCCCGGCCCGCGCGCCGTAGATCGCCGCCGACAGCCCCGCCGGGCCGGAGCCGAGGATCAGCATACGCGTGGAATGAGTGGTCATGGAAACAACGCCTGTCGGGGAAGTGGAAGATTCGGATGCTGATCTAGGGGATCGCAACGCGAATTTGAATGCCGTCGGCAAATCGCCGCCGTCCGGCCACGTCGATATCGCGAAACGTCTATCATGAGCCTGCTGGCCGGAGCGGACGACGATGACATGGCGCTTGATCCTGTTTGCGGCGACGATGCCGGTCGATCCGGCGGCACTGGAGCGCCTGCCCGCCGTCCGCATCGTCTATTACGACGTTCACGGAACGCGCTATCGGGAGATCGATGACGATCAGCGGCGGCGGGGTCCGGTCGATCCTGCGGACGGCCAGCGTTACGACGCGTTCACCCGCCTGCGCATCCGCTGGCGCTGGCCGATCGGCCGCGACGGCCGATGCGATGTGCGACATCCGCAGGTGACCTACCGGATCACGGTGACGCTGCCCCGCCTGCACGATCGCGACGCGGTGTCGCCCCTGTTGCGACGGTGCTGGGATCGTCGGGTCATGCATTTGCGCGTGCACGAGGCGGGGCATGTCAGGCTCGATCTCGCTTACGTCCGACGCGTGACGCAGGCGCTGCGCCACTCGACCTGTACGCCCGCCGATCCCGTCGCCGCGGCGCTCGGCGAGCAGCTCAATGCCGCCACGCGCGCCTACGATCGGATCACCGACCACGGGCGGCGGCAGGAGCGCTGGCATGGTACGGATATCTGACGGTTTCCCCTGCATCCAACCCACGCCCCGCGCGTTCCAGTTCGCGAAGCGAGAGGGATGACCGAAGTGGCCGAAGACAAGATCAGTACCGAACCCTATACCGGTCCGTCCGGCGGCTGGGGGTCGATGAAATCGGTCGCCCGGATCAATCTGCGCGAGAAGGTCAATCCCGAGACGGTCCGCGAGCTCGCGCGGCAGAACAAGCCCGAAGGCGTGATGTGCGTCTCGTGCGCCTGGGGCAAACCCGCGCATCCGCATATCGCCGAATTCTGCGAGAATGGCGCCAAGGCGACGGCGTGGGAACTGACCACCTATCGCACCACGCCTGAATTCTTCACCAAGCACACCGTCACCGAATTGCGCGGCTGGAAGGACTTCGACCTCGAGCAGGCCGGCCGCCTCACCCATCCGATGAAATACGACGCCGCCAGCGACCGCTATGTCGCGGTGAGCTGGGACGAGGCGTTCCAGGACATCGGCGCCCACCTCAAGACCTACGACCCGACCAAGGTCGTCTTCTACGCCTCGGGCCGCGCGAGCCTCGAGACGAGCTATATGTGGGCCTTGATGGCGCGGATGTACGGTAGCCAGAACCTGCCCGATTCATCGAACATGTGCCACGAGACGACGTCGGTCGGGCTCAAGTCGGCGATCGGCTCGCCGGTCGGCACGATCCATCTGTCGGATTACGACAGTTGCGATATGATCCTCTATTTCGGCCAGAACCCGGGCGTGAACAGCCCGCGCGCGCTGCACCCCCTGCGCGCCTGCGCCAAGCGCGGCGTCGAAATCATCGTGTTCAACCCGCTCAAGGAGCGTGGCCTCGAACGCTTCACCGACCCGCAGAACCCGATCGAGATGGTCACCGGCAAGTCGACGCCGATCGCCAGCCAATATCATCAGGTCAAGACCGGCGGCGACATCGCCGCGATGATGGGCATCTGCAAATATGTCATCGAGGCGGACGACCAGTGCCGGCGGATCGGCGCGCCCGCGATCCTCGATCACGCCTTCATCGCCGAGCATACCAAGGGCTTCGAGGCGTTCACCGAGATGGTCCGCGCGACCGACTGGGAGCGGATCGAGCATGAGAGCGGCCTCACCCGCGCCGAGCTGGAAGGCGTCGGCGCCATCTACGCCAAGTCGAAGCGCGTGATCTGCGTCTACGGCATGGGCCTGACCCAGCATGTCCACGGCATCGACAATCTGCACACGCTGGTGAACCTCATGCTGCTGCGCGGTAACGTCGGCAAGCCCGGCGCCGGCTTCGGCCCGGTCCGCGGCCACAGCAACGTCCAGGGCCAGCGCACCGTCGGCATCACCGAAAAGCCCGAACTGGCGCCGCTCGACCGGCTGAAGGAGCTCTACGATTTCGAGCCGCCGCGCGAAAAGGGCTGGGACACGGTCGAGGCGTGCGAGCATATCATCGCCGGCACCGCGCAGGCGTTCATCGGCCTCGGCGGCAACCTCGCCCGCGCCGTCCCCGCCACCGCCGAGATCGAGCCGGCGTGGCAGGGCATGGACCTGACCGTCAGCATCGCCACCAAGCTCAACCGCACGCACCTGCTGCCCGGCAAGACCTGCTATCTGCTCCCCTGCCTCGGCCGCATCGAGACCGACGATCAGGCGAGCGGCCCGCAGGCGGTGACGATGGAGGACAGTTTCAGCCGCATCTACGGCTCGCGCGGCAAGGCGACGCCCGCGGCGGAGACCTTGCTGTCGGAGCCCGCGATCGTCGCCGCCATCGCCAAGGCGACGCTCGATGCCAATCCGAAGCTCGACTGGGACGCGTGGGTCGGCGACTATGCCCTCGTCCGCGACGCGATCGAAGCGACCTATCCGGACAAATTCACCCGCTTCAACGAGCGGATGTGGGTACCGGGCGGCTTCTGGAAGGGCGTCGAGGCGGCGCATCGCCAGTGGCTGACCGAGAGTGGCCGCGCGGAATTCAACGTGCCGACGACGCTCAACGCCACCGGCTTCGAGGAGGCGCCCGGCCGCTTCCGCTTGATGACGCTGCGCTCGAACGACCAGTTCAACACCACCGTCTACGGCTATCACGACCGGTTCCGCGGCATCAAAGGCACGCGCGACATCGTCTTCATGAACCGCGCCGACATGGCGACGATGGGGCTGGCGGAGCACGACCTCGTCGATCTCGTCGGCGACACGGGCAGCAACGGCGACCGGCGGGTCAACAAATTGCTCGTCGTGCCCTATGACATTCCACAGGGGTGCCTCGGCGCCTATTATCCGGAGTGCAACATCCTGATGCCGGTGACCCACAAGGCCGAGCAAAGCCATGTTCCGGCCGGCAAATCCGTGCCCGTCCGGGTGGAGCGCACCGCCTGATCCTCGCCGCGATCCTCGCCGGCGGCCGCTCCAGCCGGTTCGGACGGGACAAGGCGGCCGCCCTGTTCGCCGGGCGGCCGCTGCTCGACCATATGCGCGACCTCGGCGCGGATCGCGCCGATGCGGTGGTCGTCGTCGGGCGCGACGGCGGCGTGCCCGATCTGCCCGGCCCCGATCTCGGCCCGCTCGGCGGCATCGCCGGCGCGCTCGCGCATTCCGCCGCGCATGGCTTCGAGACGGTGTTGACGCTCCCCTGCGACATGCCGCGGCTGCCCGAGGCGCTGCTCGACGCGCTGCTGCGACGCGCGCCGAGCTATTGCAGCGAGGCGCCAGTGATCGGCCATTGGCCTGCCAAGCTGGCGCCCGAGCTGCTCGCGCATCTCGCCATATCGGAGCGTCGCTCGGTGACCGGCTGGGCGCGGGCGATCGGCGCGCTGCCCATCGCCAGCCCAGCGCCGCTCGCCAACGTTAACACCCCTGCCGACCTCGCCGCGCTGTGAGTGCCGCGCGGGCGGAAGCGACGTTGATCCTGCGCCCCGACGGCTCGGTTACCCCCGGAACGCGCGCGATCGCGGTCGAGACGCCCGTCGCGATCGAGGTCGACGGACTCGGCTATGCGGTGATGATGATGACGCCGCAGGATCTGGAGGCGTTCGCGACCGGCTTCATGCTCACCGAGCGGCTCGCCGACACCCCGGCCGACATCCTCGACATCGACGCCTATCACGCCGAGGCGGGCTGGATCGTCCGCATCGCGCTCGCCGACCGCTGCCGCGGCCGCATCCATGACCGCGTCCGCCACCGCACCAGCGACACGAGCTGCGGCCTATGCGGCATCGCCAGCCTCGAACAGCTCGCCCGCCCGGTGGCGCGCCGCCCCGACCGACCGACGGCATCGCCCGCCGCGATCTTCGCCGCGCTGGCCGCCGTCCGCGACCACCAGCAGCTCAATCGCGAAACCGGCGCGGTCCACGCCGCCGCCGCCTGCGCCGCCGACGGCGCGATCCTCGCGCTGTGCGAGGACGTCGGCCGTCACAATGCACTCGACAAGCTAATCGGCCGCGGGATGCCGGGCGCGTTCACGCTGGTCACCTCGCGGATCAGCTTCGAGATGGTCGACAAGGCGCTGGTCGCCGGCACGCCGCTGCTCGTCGGCATTTCCGCCCCGACCAGCCTCGGTATCGACCACGCGCGCGCCCATGGCCTGACGTTGGTGGCGCTGGCCCGGTCCGATGCGATGCTGGTGCTGAGCGATCCCTGGTCGCTATTCGCTCAGTGACCCCAATCCCAGACGTGCGCCGACCAGTCGCGCACGCCGGCCGCGATCTCCGCGAACCAGTCGATCACCATGTGCCGGTAGGCGCCGTCCAGAAATGCCCCATCGGCGACGATCATCACCATCACCACCGCGGCCCACAAGACGCCGCGGTGCATCGGCTCGGGCTTGCGGACCAGCTTCACCTCGCTCGCGCGGCGGTCGGCCAGCCGTCGCTCGGGCAGCGCCGGGCGCGCGACCGGCGCGGCGCGCCGCTCGCTACGGCGTCGTTCGGGGGGATGGTGATAGGGCATGACCGGTCTCGCTGCGCAGCACCGTCCGGGGTCGCACACCGAACGTTTACAAAGCGTTATCGCTGTCCGTATCGCTCACACCGGCGGGCGCTACCGAAGAAATGGTAGCGGAGGAGGGACTTGAACCCCCGACCCCAGGATTATGATTCCCGTGCTCTAACCAGCTGAGCTACTCCGCCCCGCCGTGTGAGGTGGCGCCTATAAGTGTGCGATGCAGCAGCCGTCAAGCGAACATATGCCGGGAAAGCACTTCCCATGGTCCGCCGCGATACCACCAGGTCGCAAGTCCCGCGATCTCGACCTCGCGCGGCCGGAAATCGCGGCTGAGCGCGGTCAGCAGCAGCTTGGCGATATTGGGCTGCACCTTGTTCTGGATGGTGACGTGCGGTCGCCAGCCGCCCGCGTCCTGCGGCGTCAGCAGCCCGACGAAGGCGTCGGCGAGTTCGGCACGGATCGCGACCAGCTCGGGCGATTCGATGCGATAGGCGACGCCGCGCCCCAGCGAGATCAACCCGCCGACCCGCGCCACCGGCGCCGTCACGCCGCGCGTCATGCCCGTGAGCCGATGTTTCAGCTCGGCCTCCGCCGACGGCGGCAGATGATGGAACATGGTGAGATGGGCGGAGAGCTGGTTGCGCTCGGGCGGAAAATGCGCGGCGCGCTGCGCGTCGAACCAGCCCTGATCCTGCCGACCGAAGAGCGCGGTCACGATGATCGGCGCGGTCAAATCTCCACCTGACTGCCGAGCTCGACGACGCGGTTCGTCGGCAGGCGGAAGAATTCCATCGCGCTTTCGGCGTTGCGCAGCATCCACGAGAACAGTTTCTCGCGCCACAGCATCATGCCGGGCCGCTCGGAGGGCAGCAACGTCTGGCGCGACAGGAAGAAGCTGGTGTCCATCATCTTGAAGTCGGTACCGCAGCTATGGACGCGCTTGAGCGCCGCCGGCACGTCGACCTCTTCCATGAAGCCGTAGCGCAAGATCAGGCGGAAGAAGCCGTCGCCCATCTCCTCGTTGCTCGCGCGCTCCGCCTCGGGCCAATAGGGCTGCTGGACGATCTTGACGGTGAGCAGGATGACGCGCTCGTGCAGCACCTTGTTGTGCTTGAGATTATGCAGCAGCGCATGCGGCACGCCGTCCGACGACGAGGTCATGAACACCGCCGTCCCCGGCACCCGGCTCGCCGAGCTGGCGGCGGAGGTGATGAACACCTTGATCGGCATCGCCGCCTCGCGCAGCCGGTCCATCATCAGCTGCCGCCCCTTCGACCAGGTGGTCAGGAAGGTGAAGACGATGAAGCCGACCATCAGCGGGAACCAGCCGCCATCGGGCACCTTGGTGAGGTTCGCCGAGAAATAGGCGCCGTCGACGAGGAAGAAGACCGCGAGCAGCGGCGCGGCGGCATAGATCGGCCAGTTCCACAGTCGGGTCAGCGCGACGCCGAGCAGGCAGGTGTCGATGAACATCGCCCCCGTCACCGCGATGCCATAGGCCGAGGTGAGGTTGGACGAGGTGCGGAAGAACAGCACCAGCAGGATCACCATCACCATCAGCATCCAGTTGACGATCGGGATGTAGATCTGGCCGGCGGTCGCCGCGCTGGTATGTTCGATGCGCAGCCGCGGCATGAAGCCGAGCTGGATCGCCTGTTGCGTGACCGAGAAGGCGCCCGAAATCACCGCCTGGCTGGCGATGATCGCCGCCATCGTCGCGAGCAGCACCAGCGGCAGCTGGAGGCTATCCGGCGCCAGCATGTAGAAGGGGCTTTTCAGCGCCTCCTGCCCGTCGCGGAACAGCAGCGCGCCCTGCCCCAGATAATTGCACATCAGCGCGGGCAGCACGAACACCAGCCACGACAGGCCGATCGGCTTGCGCCCGAAATGCCCCATGTCGGCATAAAGCGCCTCGGCGCCCGTCACCGCCAGCACCACCGAGCCGAGCGCAAGAAAGGCGCGCACCGGATCGGCGATGAAGAAATGCACCGCATGATGCGGCGAGAAGGCCCAGAGCACCTCGGGCGTCTGGACGACGCTGATGATGCCGAGCACCGCGATCACCGCGAAATAGACGAGCATGATCGGCCCGAAGACGAGGCCGATCCGCGCCGTGCCGCTCTTCTGCACCCAGAACAGCGCGATCAGGATCGCGATGACGATCGGCAGCACCAGCCCGGCGAAGGCCGGTGCGGCGATCGCCAGACCTTCCACCGCGCCGAGCACGGTCACCGCCGGGGTGATCATCGAATCGCCGTAGAACAGCGACGTCGCGAAGACGCCGAGCAGGATGATCCCCGCCGACCAGCGCCGGCTCTTGGTCCGCCCCGAGACGAGCGCGAGCAATGCGAGACTGCCGCCCTCGCCCTTGTTGTCGGCGCGCATGATGATCGCGACATATTTGATCGTCACGACGATCATCATCGACCAGAACATCAGGCTGAGCACGCCCATGATGTGCAGCGGATCGAGCGTCAGTTGATGATGCCCGGCGAAGGTCTCGCGAAAGGCGTAGAGCGGGCTGGTGCCGATATCGCCGAAGACGATGCCGATCGCCCCGACCGCCAGCTTGAGCAGGCCGTCGTGATGGCCATGATCGCCCGAATCGTCCCGCGCACTCGGGACGGCGGCCGGTACGGGGCCACTCACGAGCGGTACGACCGATCCGACGCGCTGCGGCGACCGGCGCTGTTCCCAACCTGTTCCATAGGCGCGCGCCTTAGCATGGGCTGAACGATGCGGGCAACGGCGTCGCGGCGGCGCCGTATCGATCAGGGACGTCTAAACACCTCGCGAATCACGAAATGCGACGCGAGCCGGGTGACGCCGGGCAACCGCGCCAGCGTCTCGCGATGGATGCGCTCGAACGTGTCGTCGCGCCGCACCTCGACGTGGAGCATATAGTCGGCCTCGCCGCTCATCAGGAAACAGTCGCGGATTTCGGGAACGTCGCCGATCTCGCGCTCGAACGCCGCCATCGTCTCCTCGCGCTGGTCACGCAGCGTGACGTTGACGAGGACGACGCTGGGATTGCCGCGTGCCGCCTTGCTGAGCACCGCGCGGAAGCCGGCGATATAGCCGCGCTCCTTGAGCGATCCGACCCGGCGATGCGCCGCGCTCGGCGACAGGCCGACCGCCTCGCCCAGCTCGGCGCTGGTCAGGTCGGAATTGGCGAGCAGATGGGACAGGATTTTGCGGTCGAGGGCGTCGATCATGGATCTCCCGCTACACTGCCATTATGCGCAAGAAAATCCCGCCAGCCGTGTCGCTGTCGCAAAACATTGCGACCTTCTCCCGCCCGGCCGCGGCTATGGGTAGATCAGAAGAGGAGAACACAGATGCGCATCGGCGTCCCCAAGGAAATCAAGAATCACGAATATCGCGTCGGCCTGACCCCGCCGTCGGTCGCCGAGCTGGTCGCCGCGGGCCATGAGGTCGTCGTCGAGACCAAGGCCGGCGCCGGCATCGATTTCGAGGATCAGGATTATATCGACGCGGGCGCGACCATCCTGCCCGATCCCGCTGCGGTGTTCGCCGCCGCCGACATGATCGTGAAGGTCAAGGAGCCGCAGACGAGCGAGATCGCGCTGCTCGAACCGCGCCACCTGCTCTTCACCTATCTCCACCTCGCCGCCGACAAGCCGCAGGCCGAGGGGCTGATCAGGTCGGGCGCGACCTGCATCGCCTATGAGACGGTGACCGCGGCGCGCGGCGGCCTGCCGCTGCTCAAGCCGATGTCGGAAGTCGCGGGTCGCATGTCGGTGCAGGTCGGCGCGCATTATCTCGAGAAGGAACAGGGCGGCCGCGGCGTGCTGCTCGGCGGCGTGCCGGGCGTGGCGCCGGCGAAGGTCGCGATCCTCGGCGGCGGCGTCTCGGGCGTCAACGCCGCGCAGATGGCGGTCGGCATGCGCGCCGACGTGACGATCTACGACATCTCGAACGATCGCCTCGCCGAACTCGACATGTTCTTCTCCAGTCAGATCAAGACCGCGTACGCCAGCAAGGCGGCGATCGCGGCGGCGGTGAAGAGCGCGCATCTCGTCATCGGCGCGGTGCTGGTGCCGGGTGCGGCCGCGCCCAAGCTGGTGACGCGCGAGATGGTCAAGACGATGAAGCGCGGCGCGGTGATGGTCGATATCGCGATCGACCAGGGCGGCTGTTTCGAGACCAGCCATGCGACCACGCACGAGGACCCGGTGTTCGAGGTCGACGGCGTCACCCATTATTGCGTCGCCAACATGCCAGGCGCGGTCGCGCGCACCTCGGCCTTCGCGCTCAACAATGCGACGCTACCGTTCGCGCTCAAGCTCGCCAATCTCGGTGCCGAGGCGGCGATGGCGGCCGATCCGCATCTCGCCAACGGCCTCAACGTCTCGGGCGGCAAGATCCGCCATCAGGCGGTCGCCGAAGCGCTCGACCTGCCGTTCGCGGCATGGAACGGCTAAGCGGAACGAACGTGGAACAGGGTGGTTGAAGCCTCCGATACCAAGAGAGGCTTCAACCATGTCCGAGATCGAAAACCCCAAGACCCACCCGACCTCGAATGCCGAAAAGGATCCGAGCGACTGGACCACCGGCGACGAGACGATGACCGGCGCGCAGGCGAGCTACCTCAAGACGCTGTCCGAGGAAGCCGGCGAGGAATTTGACGATTCGCTGACCAAGGCGGATGCATCGAAGCGCATCGACGAATTGCAGGGCAAGACCGGCCGCGGCAAATAATCACGCCGCTGGCGGAAGACGGGCTTCGGCGCTCAGGCACGAACGGACGTTCGCCTGACGCCGGGGCCCGTTTCCCATGAGCCTGCCCGGCGCCGCAGACGGGACGCGCACCCGGTAGGATCGCATGTGTCTCAAGCGACTGCATCCGCAGCGCGAATACGCCGCGCTGTCCTACGCCACACGCAAGATGCTAGGGATCGCCGTCATTCGGCGTTCTTTCTCATTGTGGTCGATCAGTGCACAACTGGAAACGATGAGGCCGGATCGTTTCCGTTCAGGTGTCCATCTTGTCCATGTTGCCACGATTTCGCCGCAATTACTGCGGGCCTTGCGTCGCCAGCAAACGGTCGAGCAAGTCGAGCCGGACCGCGATGTCGCGCCGATAGGATGCCCCCTCCGGACACAAGGCCAGCGCCTTTGCCCACGCCTGCCGCGCCGCCGGATAGTCGTTGGCGCGGACATAGGCGAGGCCCAGAAAGAACAGCGGCGCCGGATGCTCGGGTGCGATCCGGATCGCCTGACGGAAGGCGAACAGCGCCGGCGGCGATAGCATATTGCCGTCATGCGTCGCCAGCGCGGTACCAAGCCCGGTCCACAGCATCAGGCTGCGCGGATAGCGGTTGAGCCCGCCGAGGATCGCCCGCACCGCTGACCTTCGGTCTCCCGACCGCGCCATCGCATCCGACGCGATCAGATAGGCCGCATCGGCGGTGAACCGCCCGAGCATCCGCTCGCGCAGGTCGACCAGCGACGGATCGTCGGCGACGCGCAAGGCCTCGGGCCGTGCCGGACTGGCCGGCAGCGTCGGCGAGCCCTGCCACGCGTAGCCGGCCGCGCCGAGCATCAGTGCCGCGCCGATCATCGACCACAACAGCCTGTCGACCCGCAGCAGCACGAGCGCGGCCATTGCCGCCGCCGCGATCAGAATAAGCATCAGCCAGCCCATCAGCGCCTCCGCCGCCGAAAGCTCGACCGCGCGATCACGGCACCGAGCACCAGCAAGGCGATCGGCGCGAGCCACAAGGGCCAGGTCGCCGCGCCGAGCGGCGGATCGTAGCTGACGTAATCGCCGTAGCGTTCGATCAGCCACGCGCGGACCGAATCGGGTGTCTCGCCCGCGGCGATGCGGCTGCGCACCAGCGCGCGCATGTCGCCGGCCATGCTCGCGTCGCTGTCGGCGATCGACTGGCCCTGGCAGACGAGACAGCGCAGCGTCGCCATCAGGTCGCGCGCCTTCGCCTCCTGTGCGGGGTCGCGCAATTGCGTGTTGGCGAGCGCTGCGGGCGGCGTCGACGGATCGGCCGCGACCGGCGCCGCGATCAGCGCCAGCAGGAGCAGGGCATGCTTCATCGCGCGCTCCTGACCGCGGCGGCGATCGCGTCGACGTCCTCGGCGCGGATATCGCCGATATGCTGGAGGACGATCCGCCCCTTGCCGTCGATCACGAAGCTCTCCGGCACCCCTGACGAGCCGAGCGCGAGTTGCACCGCGCTCTGGGCATCGGCGCCGATCCGCTCGTAGGGATCGCCGTAGCGGGCGAGGAAGTCGCGCAACGCCGGCGCGGTATCGCGGATCGCGATCGCGTCGACTTGGACCCCCATCGCCTCCAGCCGCAGCAGCTGCGGCGATTCGGCGGCGCAGGGGATGCACCAGCTCGCGAAGACGTTGAGCAAACGGGGCTGGCCCCGTCGGAAGTCCGCGGTGGACAGGCCGGGCTTGCCCGCGACGATCGGCGGCAGTGCGAAGTCCGGCAGCGGCTTGCCGATCAGCGCGGACCGTACGGCGCGATCGGCGGGAGCGAACAGGCCGCTCGCCACCACCACGACGATCGCAGCGAACACCGCAAAGGGTAGCCAGAGCAGCCACCGCCTCATGCATAGGCCTCGCGCGCCGCCGCCCGGCGCTCGCGGCGCCAGCGACCGACCAGCGACAGCGCGCCGCCCAGCGCGATCAGCGCACCGCCGAACCAGATCAGGGTGACGAACGGCTTCCACCACAAGCGCAATTGCCAGCGCCCCTGCCCGTCCGGCTGACCGAGCACGGTGTAGAGCTGGCCGTCCCATTCGGTGGCGATCGCACTCTCGCTGGTGGTCGTCACCGGATCGGAGAAGAAGCGCGATTGCGGGCGCAGCACGATCCGTTCGCCGTCGCGGGTGGCGCTGAGCCGCGCTTCGAGCGCCGACCAGTTTTCGCCCACCACCGGTTTGATGCCGTCGAGCCGGACCACATAGGGCCCGACGCGCACCGGCTGGCCGACGCGCGCGGCGATCAGCGTCTCGGCGGTATAGGCGCTGTCGCACGCCATGCCGGCGAGGCTGACCGCGATGCCGAGATGCGCGACGACCATTCCCCAGGTGAACAAAGGCGTGCGCCACGGATTGCGGCCGATCAGCGGCAGCACGCTCGCGACCGCAAGCCCGGCGGCGAGCGACAGGCCGAGCAGCGGCATCACCCCGGGCGGCGCCAGTGCGATCAGTCCGGCGCCGGTGAAGCCCGCCGCGGCGATCGGCCAGATCAGTCGGTCGAGCAGCGCGCCCGCCTCGTCACGGCGCCAGCGCAGCAGCGGGCCGACCGCCATCGCCACGACCAGCGCAAGCGCGATCGGCCCCGCCGCCGCGTTGAAGAAGGGCGGGCCGACCGAGAGCTGGACGCCGAAGCTCGCAGCGACGAGCGGATAGAGCGTGCCGATCAGCACGACGCCGAGGATCACCGACAGCAGCAGGTTGTTGATCACCAGCCCGCCCTCGCGGCTGACGAACTCGAAGGTCGTGCCGGCGCGCACGGTGCCGATCCGCGCCGCGAACAGCGCCAGCGCACCGCCGATATAGAGCGCGAGCAGCACGAGGATGAAGGCGCCGCGCTCGGGATCGACCGCGAAGGCGTGGACGCTGGTCAGGATACCCGAGCGGACGAGGAAGGTGCCGATCATCGACATCGAGAAGGCGACGACCGCGAGCATCACGGTCCAGGCGCGCAGGCCGTCGCGGGTGGCGAGGACGGTCACCGAATGGAGCAAGGCGGTCGCCGCAAGCCACGGCATCAGCGAGGCATTCTCGACCGGGTCCCAGAACCACCAGCCGCCCCAGCCGAGCTCGTAATAGGCCCAATAGCTGCCCGCGGTGATGCCGAGCGTCAGGAAGATCCACGCGCCGAGCACCCAAGGGCGCATCGCCTTGGCGAAGACCGGGCCGACGTCGCGGGTGATTAGCGCACCGACCGCGAAGGAGAAGGCGACCGAGATGCCGACGTAGCCGATGTAGAGCGTCGGCGGGTGGAAGGCCAAACCCGGGTCCTGCAACAGGGGGTTGAGACCGAGGCCGTCACGCGCCGCCGGGCTGATCCGCGCGAAGGGGTTGGAGGCGAAGAGCAGGAAGGCATAGAAGCCGAGTGCGATTCCGGCCTGAGCGCCGAGCGTCGCGATCAGCGTACGTTCGGGCAGGCGCCGTTCGAGGATCGCCACCGCACCGCCGGCGAGGCCGAGGATCGTCACCCAGAGCAGCATCGACCCTTCGTGATTGCCCCAGGCGCCGGCGAATTTGTAGAGCCACGGCTTGGCGGAATGGCTGTTCTCGACGACCAGCTTCACCGACATGTCCGAGTCGAGGAACAGCGCGATCAGCGCCGCCATGGCAATCGCAGCGAGCCCGCCCTGGACGATCGCGATCGGCCGTACCGCGGCGACCAATGCCGGCTGGCCGCGCGTCAACCCGAGCGCCGCCATTGCCAGTTGCAGCGCGGCGAGCGCGGCGGCGAGCCACAAAGCGGCGAGACCGGCCTCGGCGATCACGGCTTGAGCGTCCGCGTCTCGTGCATCTTGCCGGCGAGTTCGGGGGGCATGTATTTTTCGTCGTGCTTTGCGAGCAAATTGGTGGCGGTGAAACTGCCGTCCGGATTGAAATGCCCCTCGGCGACGACACCCGAGCGTTCGCGGAACAGGTCCGGGGTGATACCGGCGAAGGTGACGGGCGTGGTGGCGATGCCGTCGCCCACCACGAAATGGACGGTGACGCCGTCGGGTGCGCGCTTGATCGAGCCTGCCTGTACCATCCCGCCGAGCCGTACCGCCCGGCCGAGTGGCAAGCCCTGCCGCGCGACGTCGGAGGGCGCGTAGAAGAAGGACGCCTGATCCTTGAGCGCCGACATCGCCAGCAGCGCCGCAGCGACCACCGCCGCGAGCGCCAGCAGCGCCAGCGTCAGCCGTTGATGCTTCGCCTTCACTTCTCGAGGCGCTTCATCGCCAGCCAGCTCGCCAGCGTGAGGGCGGCGGCGGCGCCAAGCGCGACCGCATAGGCCGCGAAGACGAACGGCCAGGCGTTCACGGCCGGGCCATCCGCCGCAGCCGCGCTTCCGCCTTGAGCCGGGCGAGCGTGGCGCGCATCCGCATCAGCACGATCGCCGCGAACAGCAAGGTGAAGCCCGCCATGGTGAAGCCCAAAGGCCAGAGGATGCTGCCGGCGATGCTCGACCGGGTGAGGCCGATCGACGGCCCCTGATGGAGCGTGTTCCACCACACCACCGAATAGCGGATGATCGGCAGCAGCACGGTGCCGGCGATACCGTAGAGCGCCGGGATACGGCCGTCGCCGCCGCGCTCGGCATCGGCGCGGGCGAGCGCCATATAGCCGCAATAGACGAAGAACAGCAGCAACATCGAGGTCAACCGGCCGTCCCATTGCCACCACGTCCCCCAGGTCGGCCGGCCCCAGATCGAGCCGGTGACGAGGCAGACCGCGGCGAAGACCGCGCCGGGCATGGCAATCGCACGCGCGGCGACATTGGCGAGCGGATGACGCCAGACGAGGAAGGCGATGCTGCTGATCGCCAGCCCGCTCCAGCCGCCCATGCCGAGCCAGGCGGAAGGGACGTGGATGTAGAGGATGCGGACGCTTTCGCCTTGCAGATAGTCGGGCGGCGTCTGCGTCAGCCCGGCCCAGCAGCCGATCGCCAGCAGCACGATTCCCGCCCACAGCAGCACCGGCGTCGCCGGACGCGCGAGGGCGACGAAACGCGCAGGATTGGCAAGGGCATGGAGGGTCGGCACGGCTGTGCGAGCCATAGGAAACTTTGCGGGCGGCGTCACCCGTTGTCGTCGGGTGTTGGACGACATGGACAACATGGACACCTTAACGGAAACGATCGAGCCTGATCGTTTCCGAAATTGCACCGATCGTCACGATGAGAAAGAGCGTGATGTCGGTGATAGCGATGTGGCGGGGTGTAGGACAGAGGCGGGGCGATGGCGGCGTGACGTATCGCAGCATGGCGCGTGCTAAAACGCCCCCTCCACCACTCGCCTACGGCGAGCGGTCCCCCTCCCCCGCTTCGCGAGGGAGGACTTGATCTCATTGCTCCCCAGCCGGGGCAGGGCAATCGCATATGGACGCTCATGCGAGCCTGTCGTCTTCCACGCCCATCCCGTCACCCCGGACTTGTTCCGGGGTCCACCCTGCGGCGAGGGGAGAGGCTTGATTCGACACCGCTCCCTTGCGGCCCGGTGGACCCCGGAACGAGTCCGGGGTGACGAACCTCATGAGGAAAGCGATCGATCCTCATCCCTGCGGCCATATGCAATTGCCCTCCACGCCAGGGGGAAGTGGCGCGGCGAAGCCGTGACGGAAGGGGGGATACGCACCAACGCGCCTTTGCCCCCCGCGGTTTACCCCCGCCCGATCAGCCGCTGGGCAATCGTGTCCGCCACTTCCGCGGCGGGACGACCGGTGCGCTCGCTTTCGTCCCAGACCTCGTCGAGGCGGGCGGGGATCTTGGCGATGCGTGCCATTACCTCGGCCTCGTCGCCCTGACCGAGATATTCGAGGCCGACGTTGATGATGCCGCCAGCGTTGATGACGTAGTCGGGCGCGTAGAGGATGCCGCGATTGTGGAGGCGATCGTAATCCTCGCGCGTCGCAAGCTGGTTGTTGGCGCCGCCGGCAACGACCTTGGCAACCAGCGTGGGGATCGTCGCCTCGGTGAGGATCGCACCCAAAGCATTGGGGCTGAAGATGTCCGCCTCGACGCCGAGGATCGCCCCGGCCGCCACCGTGTCGGCGCCCAGTTCGGCGGCGAGCGCCTTGGCGCGCCCGGCATCGACGTCGGCGAGCGTCAGGCGTGCGCCGTCCTTCGCAAGCAATTTGGCAAGCCCGCCGCCGACCGAGCCGACGCCCTGGATCGCGACGTGGACGCCCTTCATGTCGTCGGTGCCGAGGCCGCGCTTTGCCGCCGCCTTGACGCCGAGATAGACGCCATGCGCGGTGTACGGGCCCGGGTCGCCGCCCGCCGCGCCGCTTGCCACCGGCAGACCGCTGACGAACTTCGTCTCGCCGGCGATGACCTTCATCCGCGCCTCGGACATGCCGACGTCTTCGGCGGTGACGTACTTGCCGCCGAGCGATTCGACCGCACGGCCGAACGCCTTGAGCCGGTCTTCACTAATGACCGCACCCGGCGCATCGGCGAGGATGACACCCTTGCCGCCGCCGAGCGCGAGGCCGGCCATGGCGTTCTTGAAACTCATGCCGCGCGACAGGCGCAGCGCGTCGGTGACCGCCTGATCGCCCGAGGCATAATGCCAGAAGCGCGCGCCGCCGGCCGCCGGCCCGAGATGGGTGGAGTGGACGGCGATAATGGCGCGAAGACCGGACTCCCGATCGGTGAAGGCGTGGACGCCCTCATGCGAATCGAAATCGGGAAGGTCCCACACCGAGGTCATAGCTCACTCCGCTGCCAGAAAATTGCCCCGCCAGAAAATTGCGGAAGGCCGTAATATTATTTCTCGACGCGCTTGGCTAGTCAGGATTTGACCAGATACCGACAGGGCGGAGAATGGGGCGACCGACGGGACTTGAACCCGCAACTTCCGGCATCACAAGCCGACGCTCTAACCAATTGAACTACGGTCGCCGCGAACGCATGCGCCCCTAGCGGGGGCGAACGCCCCGCGTCAAGGCCGTCAGAAGCTTCCTTCGACGGAAAGTCGATATCCCCCCTGCCCGCCGACGAATCCGGCGGCAGCGAGACGCTGTGCCGCAGCGGGGTCGCCGGGCGCGATGCGCAGCGCCGCGGTGTAGCGGCCGGCGCCGGTGATGCGCAGCTCGATACTCTCGGTGCCGGCCTGGCTGGCAAGCGGCAGCAGCAGTGCGCCAGCGTCGCAGCGCGCGACGCCCGACACTTCGGTCGGCAGCGGCACGCCCGCCGCCTCGCCGATCAGCCGGGCGCGGACGCGACCCTCCGCCTTGTCGCAGACGGTATCGGTGAAATGGACGGTGACGCCTTCCAGCGACAATTGGTTGACCGGCAAGGGCGCGAAGGCGCCGCCGGTGGGGAGCGTCGCCGTCATGTCGTCGATGCCCTGGCCGTGACGGCTGAGCGTGATCGCACCGTGGATCAGACCGGGGGCGCCGTCGACGGCGACACGAGCGCGACCGAGCAGCAGGGCGAAGGGCGAGAGGCTGGCGTCGAGCGAACCGAGTGCGAGATCGCCGAACCGCGCCTCGTTGAGCCGGCCGTCCCAGACGCTGCCGGTGACGGTGCGCGCGGAAAAGCCCTGTTCGCCGAGCCCGACCGCGCCGAGCACCAGCCGCAGCGGCAGGAAGACGAGCAGCGCGAGCAGCAGCAGCGCGCCGAACAGCGCGACCGGGCCGGTGCGGAGCCGGATGCGCCTCATGCCGCACGCGCCCGGACGACGAGGTCGGCGGCGACGCTGCCGTCCTGATTGTCGCGCCACGTCGCCGATTCGACGAGGATGCCGTTCGCCTCGAGCCCGCCGAGCCAGCGGCCGAGCGCGGCGGGCTTGGCCGCCTGGATCGTGGCATGGACGCGGCCGCCGCCGGTGTCGTCGACGGTGGCGAGCGCGAGGCCGGCGGCGTCGGCGCGCAACCGCAGCGTGTCGGCGAGCGAGCCGTTGAGCGGCACGCGCCGGCCGGCGGAACGGAGCAGGTCGACCTCGTCCTGCGTCGCGGCGAAGCGGACGACCGCATCGGCATAGCGTTCGCGGGCTCCCGACAGGCCGTCGCGGACGGGCAGGATGATCCCGCCCCAGATGATCGTCACGATGAGCAAAGCGAGCATGACGAGGATCATCCGCCGTTCGCGCAAAGATCGTCCCGCGAACCAGTTGCGCAAGGACCTCATCGCCGGCTCACCGTCATCTCGCCCGTCACCCTTCCATTGGCGGACTGGAACGTCCCCGCCTCGACGGTGAAGCCGGCCGCCTCGAGCGTCCGCTTGAGATCGGTCGGCAGCGATTCGCGCGCCGCGCCGACGCCGATACGGACGCTGCCGTTCGACTGGAAATCGAGCGATGTCAGCTCGGTACCGGGTGTCGCTCGCACCGCGTCGTAGATCGCCGCGACCGTCGTGGTGAAACCGAGGCCGGGGCCGCGCACCGCCGACAGGCGTTCGGCGAGTTGGCGGTCGACGTCGGTCACCGTTTCGCCGCGGGCGAGGCCGGTGCGGCCGAGCGCCTCGGCGCGGCTTTCCAGCGCATCGGCGCCGAAGCTGTATTTGGCGATCCGGACGAGATCGATGGCGAGCGTCACCAGCAGGATGGCGGCGCCGAGCACCGCCAGCCGGCGGACCAGCGCCCAGTCGATGCCGATGCGGCGACGACGGCGGGCGAAGGCCCCCTGACGCAGGTCGAGCACCGGCGCGGCGAGCGCAGCGGCGAGCGCGGCATCGATCCCGTCCCGGTCCAGCGTGTGTTGCGGCGTGTCACCGATGACCAGATCGGCGAGCGGCGCCTCGTCGGCGAAGCCGGTGGTGCGGCTGCGTACCAGCGCCGCGCCGGCGATCGTCGCACGGACATAGCCTTCCTCAGGACGCGGCAGCAGCAGCGGTGCGGGCAGGATCGCCAGCGGATCGATGCCGTGCGCCGTGAGGTCGGTAAGCCATTGCGCCATCTGCGCGAGCGCGACGACGGCGATCGGGCGTTCGCCCTCGCCTTCGTCGCCGACCGCGACATGGAGTTCGGCGAGCGGGGTGGCGCTCGCCTCGGCGACGAGCAGGCGCGCGGCGGCGACCGCCTGCGCGGGCGAACGGACGGGCAGTTCGGCCCAGTGCAACGCGACCGATTCGGCGGGCGCGATCGCGATGACGGGATCGTCGCTTGCCGGCGGCACGCCGTCGCTTTCGCGGGTCGCGCCATCGGCAAAGCGGAGCCAGCGATAGCCGCGGTCGCCGGCGGGGAGGAACAGGAGCGTCGTCATGATTCGTCGCCCCATTGCCGCGCAACGAGCCGCGCGGGAAGCCGGCTTGCGTCGATCAGCGCCCTTTCCTGCAATTGCACGCCGCCGGTACTGACGTCGATCGCGAGCGCGAACCAGGTCGAGGTGACGGCGAGGCCGCCGCTGCCGCTGTCGGGCGTGGCACCGTTGCCGGCGAGGTTGAGGAAGGTGCTGGCGTCCTTGAACCCCTGCGGCGGGCGGCGGAGCAGCATGCCGCGGATCGCATCGGCCGACAGATTGCCGGGGAAGAGCATCGCGACCAGTGGCGCCTGTTCGGGGGTGAGCGTGTTGATGTTGATCGCCGCCGGCTTGGCATCGGGCAAGGTGCAGATCCACGGGCGAAGCTGCGCGTAGATGTCGGGCGTGACGCCGTCGACCGCGCGCAGCTCGCTGGGGTCGGCCATCAGCGTGCCGGCGGTACGATACGGGGTGGCGCGGGCGAGATAGACCGGGTCCTCGGCGCCGTTGCCTTGCTGGTCCTGATCGCTGTCGATCCAGTCGGCGGTGGCGGCGGCAATCCGTTCGGCGGATTGCGTGGGGACGTTGATCGCGCGCATCAACCGGACGAACTGGATGCGCGACGCGATCGCCTGTGTCGAAGTGTAGACACCGGGGCCGAGCTTCGTGACGAGGCCGTTGAGGTTGAAGCAATTGCCGCCGTCGCGCACCCGCGCCACCGCGAGGCCGCCGCCGGGCAGTGGCAGACCGAACGGGCGATTGCTCCAGCCGCCCGTCAGCGTGACCCGGTCGCGGCTGGAGCCGAGCATATCGGTGACCTTGGTGGTGGCGAGCGCCTCGGCGGCGCGGGCATAGCCGCGCGCCTGTTCACCGGCGAGCGCGTTGCCGGCGAGCCGCGTCGTCAGCCGCAGCCGTTCGAGCGCAGTGCCGGCGAGCACCGCGATCATCGCGACGAGCAGCAGCACGGTGAGCAGCGCGGCGCCGCGCTCGCGGTCAGCGGACATCGGGTGGTCCGGGGGGCGTACCGGTAGCACCGGGGGTCGGCGAAGCGCCGGGGACCGGGCTTGCGCTGCCGCCGGCGCCGACGAGCAGCATCAGGCGGAAGGCGGTGCCGTCGGTGCGACGGACGGTGATCTCGGCCGCCTGCGGCAGCGCTGCGCCCTGCGTGCCGTCCCAACGGTCGCTCCATGCGCCCCGGTAGCGATAGCGGGCGGCGATGCCGGCGACCTTGTCGAGCAACGTCACCGCGGGCAGCGGCACGGCGCCGTCGAGCATCGGATAGGCGACGCGCAGCAGGGTGTTGCCGTCGAGCTGATAGGCGACCTTCTGCGCGCTCGCCCGCGGCGCGGCGTCGACATTGGCCCAGCCGGTACGGACGAAGCGGATGCGGCCGTCGCTTTCGCCGGTGAAGGCGGGGAGCATGGTGCCGCCCTCGTCGCGTGCGGGCCGGTCGATCGCCTGACCGAGGTCGCCGGCGAGCAGCGACGCGGTGCGGTTGAGCGCGGCGATATCGTCGAAGCGCTTGCCGGTGGCGGTCTGCGCGCGGACGCTGAAGGTGAGGATCGCGACGCCGGCGGCGGCGATCAGGCCGAAGATCATCAGCGCGATCATCACCTCGACGAGGGTGAAGCCGGTCTCGGTTGCGCATTGTCGGGACACCTGCCCCGCCTCTCCCGTCACCCCGGACTCGTTCCGGGGTCCACGGTCCCGCACACCGTCAAGCCGCTGGATAGGCGGCACAGTGGACCCCGGAACAAGTCCGGGGTGACGGCGTGGGTGGAGTGAGCGGAACGCCAACGTCACGACGGCTGGTCCGGCGGGCGGATCGCAGTGGTGCGGCCGACGATCTGGCCAGCGCGGTTGCTCACCGCGACGTCGATGCGGACGATCGCGGCATTGCCGGTGCCGCGCACCTGCCGCACCCAGGTCCACGTCCGGCCGCCATTGACCTCGCTGCCCGTCGTGCGGCCGGCGACGGGCGGCTGCGCCTCGGTAACCGCATCGTTGGCGACGTTGCGCGCGACGAGGCCGGCGACGAGGCTCTCGTCGAGCGTGCGGGCGCCACGGATCGTCGCCGTCTCGAGCCGCAGCAGCGCGAGCACCGCGAGGCTGAACACCGCGAGCGCGACCATGATCTCGATGAGCGTGAAGCCGCGCGTCCGCATCAGCTCGCCACCCGGACCGAACCGTCGGCGGCGAGGTCGATCACCGCGCGCGCGCCGCTGCGCGTCAGCGTGATCTGCGCGGGGCGGTCGGCGAGGCCGGTGGGGTCGAAGACGATACGCAGGCGGCCACTCGCCTCGCCGGTGGCGGCGACGGTGCCCTCGGTCCAGCGTTCGACGCGCAGCGGCTTTTCCGCCATCGCCACCCACTGGCCGGCGCCGCGCCGGTCGAAGCCATAGCCGCCCGCGGTGACCCAGATGCTGACCGGCCGGGCATCGACGATCGCGGCATCGTGCGCGGCGCGGGCGCGCAGGGCGAAGCGCGCCGCCTCGTCCGCCACCCGGCCGCGCGGATCGGGCATGTTCCACACCGCGACGGCCGCCGCGAGGCCGATGATGGTCACCACCACCATCAGCTCCACCAGCGTAAAACCGTTGCGGCGCGGGGCCATGGCTATTGCCAGCTGGTGATGTCGGCGTTGACGCCCTCGCCGCCGTCCTTGCCGTCGGCGCCGAGACTCCAGACGTCGGCCTCGCCGTGCTGGCCGGGCGAGGCGTAGAGATACGGGCGGCCCCAGGGATCGGGCGGCAGCTTCTTGATATAGCCGCCGCGCTGATATTCGGCGGCGTTGACGCCCGCGGGGGCGGTGACCAGCGCCTGCAGGCCCTGCGACGTGGTCGGGTAGCTGTTCATCTGGAGCCGGTACATTTCCAGCGCGCCCTCGATCGTGCTGATGTCCGATTTGGCCTTGGTGATCTTGCCCTTGTCGCCGGCGGGCAGGACGTTGAACGTCACGATCGCGGCGAGCAGGCCGATGATGACGATGACCACCATCAGCTCGACGAGCGTGAAGCCGTGTTCGGCGGAACGCCTCACGGGCGTGAAACCCTCTTCGCGACGGTGCGGCTTCTTCTTGGATGTACGCATGACTTGCCTCATTGTCCTGCCAGCGTGTTGAGCTGGAGGATGGGGAGCAGGATGGATAGCACGATCGTCGCGACGACGCCGCCCATCACGACGATGATCGCGGGTTCGAGCAGCGACAAGGCGGTGGCGGTGAACCGGTCGAACTCGCGTTCGAGATAGTCGGCGGCGCGTTCCAGCATCTCGTCGAGCCGCCCCGCCGCCTCGCCCGACGCCGCCAGATAGGTCAGCAGCGGCGGGAAGACGTTGGCGCGGCGCATCGCCGCCGACAGGCTGCCGCCGCCGCGGATGGCGTCGACGATCTCGTCGGAGGCGGCGCGCAGGCGGCGGTTGTGGATCGTCGAGGCGGTGAGCGCGAGCCCTTCGAGCAGCGGCAGGCGGCTGGCGATCATCGTGCTCAAGGTGCGCGACATGCGCGCGGCGTGGAGGTCGCGGAACAGCCGGCCGAGCAGCGGCAGGCGCAGCAAAGCGGTGTCGAAGGCGAGGCGCAGCGCGGGGTCGCGCAGCGCGTACCAGCTGCCTAACGCCACTAACGCCACGCATAGAGCGATCAGCCACCAATAGCCGACGAGGAAGTCGGACAGGCCGATGACGATCCGGGTGAGCAGCGGCAATTGCTGTCCAACGGTATCGAATTGCTCGACAACTTGCGGGACGACGAACATCATCAGTGCGGTGACGACACCCATTGCGACGACCGCGAGGATGGTCGGATAGGCGAGCGCGGTAATGAGCTTGCCGCGGATCTCCGCCTGGCGTTCGAGCAGGGCGGCGAGCCGGTCGAGGATCGTCGGCAGGCTGCCCGAGCTTTCGCCCGCCGAGACCATCGCACGATAGAGCGGCGGGAAGCTCTTGCCCTCGCGCGCCATCGAATCGGCGAGGCGGCGGCCCTCGACGACGCCGGCGTGGACGTGGGCGACGATGGTGCGGACGCTGTCCTGTTCGGTCTGGCGGGTGATGGTGCGGAGCGATTCCTCGAGCGGCGAGACGCGGTTGAGCGTCGCGAGCTGGCGGGTGAAGAGGGTGAGCTGCTTGACGCTCATCTTCCTCGACCCGAATTTGATGCCGAACAGCGGGCGGCTGGTCGCCGCGGGCGGCGCGCCGGGGTCGAGGCGGACGACGTACAGCTTGCGGCGGTCGAGCTGCGCGCGCGCGGCGTCGAGCGACGGTGCGGCGACGTGGCCGCGCTGCTCCTGCCCGCGGGTGTCGATGGCGAGATAGTCGAAGTCAGCCATGCCATTTACGCCTGCGAGGAGAGAGCGATGGCT
Source organism: Sphingomonas sp. GW821-FHT04B01 (assembly GCF_059420425.1). Taxonomy (NCBI): domain Bacteria; kingdom Pseudomonadati; phylum Pseudomonadota; class Alphaproteobacteria; order Sphingomonadales; family Sphingomonadaceae; genus Sphingomonas; species Sphingomonas sp. GW821-FHT04B01. The sequence goes on from NZ_JBWKTR010000002.1 coordinate 549,843, forward strand.
TATGGCGCGTGTTTGCGCGGGACATGTCCTCAATTCCATCGTCACCCCGGACTTGTTCCGGGGTCCACCGGGCCGCAGGGGTGCGGCAGGCTCCTCCAGCCGTTCTCCTCGCCGCGGGGTGGACCCCGGAACAAGTCCGGGGTGACGGAATATTGTGGACGAAGCGATCGAGCCTCACGGGCGCCGCCATAGCCAATGGCGATGCCCTGCCGGGAACGATGGTCGCGCAGTTACGCATCGTCCACCACCACGACATCGGTCGCGTCCCTGCGCGAGACGCGCACCGCCTCTTCCGGCGTGGTCAGGCCGCGGCGGACCAGCGCCTCGGCGGCCTGGGCGAGGCTCGGCGTGCGGGCGAAGGCGTGGGCGGCGATCGCGGTCTCGTCGGTGCCGTCGTTGATCATGCGGCGGATCGTGTCGTCCACCCGCACCGCCTCGAACACGCCGATCCGGCCCTTGAAGCCGGTGTGGTTGCATTCGGGGCAGCCGACCGATTCGTAGACGGTCGCGTCGGGCTCGATGCCGAGCAGGCCGGCGACGCCATGCGATCCGGGTACCGCATGGCGGCAGACCGGGCAGAGCCGGCGCACCAGCCGCTGCGCGATCACCGCGCGCAAGGTCGAGGCGAGCAGGAACGGCTCGACCTTCATGTCGCGCATGCGGGTGATCGCGCCGATCGCGTCGTTGGTATGGACGGTCGAGAGCACGAGATGGCCGGTCAGCGACGCCTGCACCGCGATCTCGGCGGTCTCGCGATCGCGGATCTCGCCGACCATGACGACATCGGGGTCCTGGCGCAGGATCGCGCGCAGACCCGCGGCGAAGGTCAGCCCGACCTTGGGATTGACCTGCGTCTGGCCGACGCCCTCGACGGCATATTCGACCGGGTCCTCGACGGTGAGGATGTTGCGGCTGCCGTCGTTGAGCAGGCGCAGCGCGCCGTAGAGCGTCGTCGTCTTGCCCGAACCGGTCGGCCCGGTGACGAGGATGATGCCATTGGGCTCGGCGAGCGCGCCGCGCAGCAGCGCGTACATCGCCGGATCGAGGCCCAGCGCCTCGAGATCGATGCCGGCATTGTCCTTGTCGAGGATACGCAGCACGACGCGCTCGCCGGCGCGGCTCGGCAAGGTAGAGACGCGGACGTCGAGCAGCTTGCCGCCGAGGGTGAGCCCCATGCGGCCGTCCTGCGGCACGCGCCGCTCGGCGATGTCGAGCCGGGCCATGACCTTGATGCGGCTGACGACGACGGGGGCGACGTGCGGCGGCATGCGCAGCGTCTCGCGCAGCACGCCGTCGATGCGCATGCGGACGATCAGGCCGGTCTCATAGGGCTCGATATGGATGTCGGAGACGCCGTTGCGCGCGGCGTCGGCGATGATGCCGTTGATCAGGCGGATCGCGGGGGCGTCGTCGGCGGTGTCGAGCAGGTCCTCGGCGGTCGGCAGCCCCTCGGCGAGGCTGTCGAGCTCGTCGCCCATGCCGACCGCGGCGAGCGCATTGGCCTGACCGTCCATCGCGTAATTGTCGGAGAGCAGGCGGTCGAACTGCGGCGCCTCGACGATCGACACGTCGAACGGGCGGGCGAGATAGCGGCGGATCTCGATCAGCGCCTTGGGATTGGCGCCGGCGCGCAGCGCGACGGTGAGATGCGTGTCGGTGTCGGTATGGGTGACGACGACGCCGTGCTTGCGGGCGAAGGCGTAGGGGATGGCGAGCATCGGGAGCGGCTCGGCCGCGGCGGGGGGCTCGGGCAGGACGAGGGTCTCGGGGGCGGTGTCGGGCGCGTCGAGGGCGTCGCCGGTGCGGATGATCATTGCTGGTGCCTAACCGGGTTCGTCATTTCCGTGGTGGAGTCGATGTCCCTGACGGCCGCCGCCTCCCCTTCGTCATCCCCGCGCAGGCGGGGATCCAGACGCGCAGGTGTCGCGATGGCGCCGCGAGGTCTGCGCGTATGGATCCCCGCCTGCGCGGGGATGACGGTGTTGGGGGTGAGAGGTGTGCCCTCTCCCTTCGTCATCCCGGCGGAGGCCGGGACCCATGGGTGCGGGTCGTTGATGGCGCGCGCCGACGCCGGTTGCGCCGCGTCCATGGGTCCCGGCTTTCGCCGGGATGACGATGGGGGGGCGGCGTGACGGACGGAGGGCGTGAGACGTGATCGGCCCATTCCGGTGCGACGGATCGTAACGGACGCCCCACCGGCTTGGTCATCCCCGCGGAGGCGGGGATCCAGACGCGCAGGTGTTGCGATGGCGCCGTGAGGTCCGCGCGTATGGATCCCCGCCTGCGCGGGGATGACAGAGTTGGGGGTGAGGCGGGCGCCCTCCCCGTTCGTCATCCCGGCGGAGGCCGAAACCCATGGCTGCGGGACGCTGAAGGCGCGTGCCGACGCCGACCGCGCCGTGTCCATGGGTCCCGGCTTTCGCCGGGATGACGATGGGGGGGTATACGCGGCGGGCGTGTTCCTCATCGGTCCCTCGGGCGGATGACCTTCGTCGTATTGTGCTGGATCGGCACCGCGATGCGCGGGTCCTCGATGTTGCCGGGGATCGGTGCCGAGGGGATCGGCGGTGCGGCGCCGAGATAGTCGCGGACCAGCTGGTCGATCGACGGCTCCTCGTTGGGCGATTGCAGCCCCTGTTGCAGGCGGATGTAGCCGTAGCGCTGCTCAGCGACCCGGCGGCTGTCGGCGGCGCTGCGCAGGATCGTCGGGCGGATGAAGATCATGAGGTTGGTCTTGTTGCGCGACTTGGCCTTCGACTTGAACAGGTTGCCGAGCACCGGGATGTCGCCGAGGAGCGGGATCTTCTCGATCGTGCGGCGCTCCTCGTCGCTGAGCAGGCCGCCCATCACCGCGATCTGGCCCTCGTCGACGGTCAGCGTCGTCTCGATCTCGCGCTTGTTGAGGATGAGGTCGCTGTTGTCGCTCGACACCGGGCCGGCGATCGAGCTGACCTCGAGGCGCAGGTTGAGCTTGACCGTGCCGGACGAATTGACCTGCGGCCGCGCGGTCAGCTCGATGCCGACATTCTCGCGCTGCGTGGTGCGGAAGGTGTTGTCGAAATTGTTCGACAGCGCCTGGCCGGTGGTGATCGGAATCTCCTGGCCGACGAGGCTGTGCGCTTCCTGATTGTCGACCGTCACCAGATGCGGGACCTGCAACAGGTTCGACGTCGTATCGCTCTTCACCGCGTTGATGATCGCGCCGAACAGGACGTCGCCGATCTTGCCGCCGAAACCGCCGAAACCGCCGGTCGAGCTGAGGATCGAATTCAGCGCCGACTGGGTGAGCGTATCGGACGCGGTATTGTTGGTCACGGTGGTGACAACGCCGTTCGCGACCGTCGTCGTGGTGTTGTTCGACAGTTCGCGCGCGCCGATCGCGCCGGCGATCTGGAGGATGTTGGGCGCGCTGTTCGAGAAGGTCGAGGCCGCGAAGGCGCCGCCCGACGGGTTGGCGAGGACGAATTGCGCGCCGAGCTTGTTGACCGTCGAATCGGAGACTTCAGCGACGATCCCCTCGATCAGCACCTGTTCGCGGCGGGTGTCGAGCTGGCGGACGACGTCGGCGAGTTGCCGCTGGATATCGGCGGGCGCGGCGATGACGATCGCGTTCGCGCCCTGGAACCGGGTGACGACCGCGGCGGTACGCCCGCCCTGGGTGGTGATCGCAGGCTGGTTGGGGCCGTTGGCGCTGCCGCCGCCGCCCGGCTGCTGGACCGGTGCCTGCGTCACCTGACGCTGCTGGCTCTGGCCGCCGCTGCCGCCGGTGCTGCTGCCGAAGCCGGTCTGGGTGCGCGAGAGCTGCGTCTCCTGCACCGCATCGGGGGTCTGGCCGACGAGCTGCTGGAGCACGGGGAGCAATTGCGCGGCGTCGGCATTTTCGAGGAAGACGACGCGGATCTCGGTGCCGTTCTTCGCCTTCTGGTCGAGGTCCTGCGCGACCTGGACGAGGCGCGCGACGCTGTTGGCGTCGCCGCGGATGATGACCGAATTGCTGCTGTCGACCGCGGTGACGCTGGTGCCGACGCCGCCCTGCGCACCACCGCCGCCCTGCCCGCCGGGCGCGCCGGTGGCGAGGCCCTGCAAGGCGGCGGCGATCTCCTTGGCGGAGGCGTTCTTCAGCGCGACGACGCGGGTCGAGGCATTGTCGGCGTCGACGCGGCGCAGCACCTCGCGGATGCGGCGGATGTTATCGCCGAAATCGACCACGACGAGGCTGTTCGAGCCGCGATTGGCGCTCACCGACCCTTGCGCGCTGACCAGCGGGCGCACCGTCTCGATCGCCTGCGTCGCGTCGATCGAGCGGAGGCGGACGATCTCGGTGACGAAGCTGTTGCGGTTGGCGCCGGCCGACCCGATGCGGCTCGGTTGCGAGGCGGCGTTGTCGATCGGCTGGATGCGGAAGGCGCCGTTGCCGGTCGGCACCGCGACGAGGCCGTTGGCGCGCAGCGTCGACAGGAAGGTCTCGAAATATTCGGAGCGGCTGAGTGGCCGGTCGGTGACCACCGTCACCTTGCCGTTGACGCGCGCGTCGATGATGAAGGTGCGACCCGTCACCTTGGCGGCGTCGGCGATGAAGGCGCGGATGTCGGCGTCGCGGACGTTGAGCGTGGTCTGGGCCAGCACCGTCGTCGGCAGCGCGAGCGCGGCGGTGGACAGCAGCAGGGCGGAAGCGAGCGTCTTCATGGGAACCGTCTTCATCAATTGGGCGCGATCGTGATGGCGAGCGCAAGCGTCTGCGACCCACGTTCGACGGTGATGGGGATGTTGCCGCCGCCGGCGAAATCGGCGGTGACGCGGTCAAGGTCCTGCGGGCCGCTGACCGGTCGGCCGCCGATCGCGGTGACGACGTCGCCGTCGCGCAGGCCGGCGTTGCGGAACAGCGCGCCCGACCCCTGCGAACGGACGACGAGGCCGGAGATGCGGCCCGAATCGATGCGCGGGATGAAGCCGATCTCGTTGCGGATCTGGTTGGCGCGGATCGCCGCGGGGGCGCCGGTGCCGGGCGACGGCGGCGCGGGCGGCGTGCCGGGGGCGCCGAGCGCGGCGGGCTGGGCGCCGGCGGGCGCGTCGGACTGGACGAGGAACAGATCCTCGGCCGTGCCGCCGCGATCGATGGTGATATGGTCGAAGGCGACGGCCTTGAGCCGGACGCCGGGCTGGATCTCCTCGCCCACCGCGACGCTCTTCTGGACGTTGTCGGGACCGGCGAGGATCGCCGAGCCGCGGCCCGACGCCTCGTCGACGCGGATGCCGAACAGCGTCAACTGGAGCGAGGTGACGGTCGCCGGCCCCTGTTGCGGGCCGCCGAGGCGGAAGAAGGGATCGAAGCCGGCGAGCACGTCATAGGGGCGGCCGGGCACGGTGACCGCCGCCGGGCGCCAGTCGCCGAGCGGCGACACCGGCGTGACGAGCGTCCACACCAGTCGCGCGCTCTGCGTCGCCAGCCCTGCGATCAGGATCAGCTCGGCCAGCGAATAGACGTTCACGACGGGCAAGCGGCGCAAAAGGCGCCGCGTGCGCGCGTCGAGTTTCAAGCGCATGAAGTCATCCCGTCCCGCAGCGTCCGCCTACGCATGGCATGTTACGCTTTTGCGGCAAAGAGGGATCATACGGTGACGATGCGGGTGCCGAGCCGTTCGGCTTCCTCGGGATCGTGGGTGACCATCAGGATCGGCAGGCCGGCCTCGTCGCGGACGCGGAGCAGCGCGTCCATGATCTCGCCGCGGCGCGACCGGTCGAGCGACGACAAGGGCTCGTCGAGCAGCAGGAAGGCGGGGTCGCTGAGCAGCGCGCGGCCGATCGCGACGCGGCGTGCCTCGCCGCCCGACAGGGTGCGCGGCCAGCGGTCGAGCAGATGGCCGATGCCGAGCATCGCGACGGTGGCGGCAAGGCCGCTGTCGTCCGCGGCGCCGTAGAGGAGGTTGGCGCGGACGCGGCGATGCGGGAACAGCCGCGGGTCCTGGAAGACGTAGCCGGCGCGGCGGTGCTCGGGGGCGACGTCGACCGCTTGCGCCGAATCGAACAGCGTGCGGCCGGCGACGACGATGCGGCCGGCATCGGGGCGGAGCAGGCCGGCGACCATGTTGAGCACGCTGGTCTTGCCGATCCCCGACGGGCCGAAGAGGACGGTGAGCCCCTCCCCCGCATGCAGGTCTAGCGCGACCGAGGCTTCGCCGAGCCGCTTCTCGACGCGGATCTCAAAGGACATGCAGGCCCCGGCGGACGCGGCGGGTGAGCAGTTCGGAGATCAGCAGCGCGGCGAGGCTGAGCGCCACCGACATGGCGGAGAGGCGCCAGACGGTCGCCTCGGCACCGGGCTGCTGGAGCGCCGAATAGATGGCGAGCGGCAGCGTCTGCGTCTCGCCCGGCACGTTGGAGACGAAGGTGATCGTCGCGCCGAATTCGCCGATCGAGCGCGCGAAGCCGAGCACCGCTCCGGCGAGGATGCCGGGCAGGCTGAGCGGCAGGGTCAGCGTCCAGAACACCCGCCACGGCCCGGCGCCGAGGGTGCGCGCGGCGCTCTCGAGGCGGCGGTCGACCGCCTCGATCGACAGCCGCATCGCGCGGACCATCAGCGGCAGCGCCATGATCGCCGCGGCGATCGCCGCGCCGGTCCAGCGGAACAGGACGGTCACGCCGAACCAGCGTTCGAGCAGGCTGCCGAGCGGCCCGTTGGGACCGAAGGCGAGCAGCAGCAGCCAGCCGGTGACCACCGGCGGCACCACGAGCGGCAGATGGACGAGCGCGTCGACCAGCAATTTGCCGGGAAACCGCCCGCGCGCGAGCAGCCACGCCAGCGCGAAGGCGAGCGGCAGCACCGCCGCCATCGCGACGCCGCCGACCTTGAGCGACAGCGCGACGATCGTCCATTCGGCGGGCGACAGCATCAGCGCGGGGTGAATCCGTAGCCGGCGAAGATCGCCTTGCCGGGGCGGCTGATCAGGAAGCGGCGGAAGCCCTCCCCTTCCGGATTGCGCGAGGCGGCGAGGCGAGCGACGGGATAGGTGATCGGCGGATGGCTGCGCGCCGGGAAGACGCCGGCGATGCGCACATTGGACGACGCCCTCGCGTCGGTGGCGTAGACGATGCCGAGCGGCGCGGCGCCGCGCTCGACCAGCGTCAGGGCGGCGCGGACGCTGTCGCCGCGCACGATTTTGGCGGCGACCGCGCTCCACACGCCGAGGCTGCGCAGCGCCGCCTCGGCGTAGCGGCCGGCGGGGACCGGCGCGTCGGCCATCGCCAGCGGCCCGGCGGCGAGCACCCGTGCCAGCGCGGCCGGCGGGCGGACGGGGATGCTGCGGACCGGATTGCCCTTCGCCGCGACGACGACCAGGCGGTTGCCGAGGAAGGTGACGCGGCTGCTCGCGACGATCAGCCGCTTGGCGGCGAGCGCGTCCATCCACTCCTGATCGGCGGAGACGAACAGATCGGCGGCACCGCCCGCCTCGACCTGCCGCGCCAGCGCCGAGGAGGCGGCGAAGGACACGACGGGGCGCGGATGGCCCTGCCTCGCCCAGGCGTCGGCGGCGGCGTTCATCGATTCCTGAAGGCTGGCGGCGGCGAGCACCAGCGGCGGCTTGCGCTGCGCCGCCGCGGGCGCGGCGATCGCGAGCGACAGGAGCAGCAGGAAACGGATCATCACGGCACCTCGAACCAACGAATATATACCGCCGTATACAAGGGCTGCGTCCGGCGCGACCGGCGTTTTCAGCGCGGTCGCGGCGCGCGCCTCTCCGCAGCGAATCCTCTCGTATCGCCCCCTACCCGCAACCATCCTCAGCCCGGAACCAGTCGGGGGTGAAGGGGAATATCGCCGACAGGGATTCCAAACCGCATCACGTCGCGCTCACCCGGCCGGTGCGCTGGAGCTTGCCCCAGCCGACCATCGGGCCGCGCAGCGCCTGGGCTATCGCCTTCAGCACGACGTAATACATGATCTGGCGATAGCCGATCCGTTGCGGGATCAGCAGCCAGAGCAGGCGCCATTTCTCGCGGCGTTCGAGCGCGAAGGCGATTGTCGCGGCGAGCAGGTCGATCGCGGTGAACACCAGCCAGAAGCCGAGCATCGTATAGACGTCGTGGCTGGTCTGCGCCCAGCCGTGCGCCTGGATGTCGAGATAGGTGACGAAGAAGCTGACGAGCAGCGCCAGATCGATGATCGGGCTGATCGCGGCGAGCAGGATCTGGAAGACGATCGCCTGCGGCAGGCCGACCCAGCCGAGCCCGCGCGGGGCACTGCGGCCGATCGCCGAGCGATGCTTCCACAGGCATTGCAGCGTGCCGAACGCCCAGCGGAACCGCTGCTTGGCGAGCGCGCGGAACGTCTCGGGTGCCTCGGTCCAGGCGATCGCATATTGGTCGTATTGCACGCGCCAGCCGGCGCGCTGGATCGCGATGGTGAGGTCCTGATCCTCCGCCAGCGTGTCGTGCGGATAGCCGCCCACCGCACGGATCGCCGCCAGCCGCCACGCGCCGACCGCACCCGGCACGACGGTGATCGCGTTCAGGCGGGCGAAGGCGCGGCGTTCGAGGTTCTGCGCGGTGATATATTCGAGCGCCTGCCATTTGGTGACGAGGTTGACCCGGTTGCCGACCTTGGCGTTGCCGGCGACCGCGCCGAGCTGCGGATCGTCGAACCAGCGCGCGAGGCGGGCGATCGTCGTCGGCTCGAACTGGGTGTCGGCGTCGAGCGCGATGACGATCTCGCCCTTCGCCAGCTCCAGCCCGGTGTTGAGCGCGCGCGCCTTGCCGCCATTCTCCAGCGTCAGCAGGCGCACGCGGGGATCGTCGGCGAAGGTGGCGGCGACGATCGCGGAGGTCGCATCCTTCGAGCCGTCGTCGATCACGATCACCTCGATCCGCACGTCGGTGGAGGCGAGCACGCCGCGCACCGCGCGTTCAATGACGCGCTCCTCGTTATAGGCGGGGATGAGCACGGTGACGAAGCGGTCGGGGTCGATGCGCGGGAAGACGGTGCGCCCCTCGCGCCGCGCCTGGATCAGCGCCAGCGCGGAGAGCGCCAGCGCGCGCAGGATGCCGATCGCGATCGCGATCGCGAACAGCCAGCGCAGGCCGATCGCCATCGCGCCGAGCATGGTGAACAGGCCGAGATCGACATTGGCGGCGAGCTGGTCGCTGGCGCTGATCGGCGGCATCGCGGCACGGCGCGACAGGCCGGCGAGCGTCGACACCGGCACGAACTGATAGCCGAGCGCGCGCAGCCGATCGATGATCACCGGCAACGCCGCGACCGTCTCGGCGCGATTGCCGCCGGCGTCGTGGAGCAGGATGACGTTGCGGCTGCAATCCGCATCCGAATCCTCGTCGCAATGGTCGGGGCCGCTGGTCACCCGGGCGATGGTGGCGTCGATGATCTGCTGGACGCCCGGCCGCTTCCAGTCGCCGGGATCGACGTGCAGGCCGACCGAGACGTAACCGCGTTCCTGCGCCTGCAGGGCCGGCTCGATCTCGTCGGCGGTGGAGGGTTCGGCGTCGCCGAAATAGGGCGCGCGGAAAAAGCGCAGCGAATGGCCGGTGAACGCCTGGAACAGGCGCTGCGTCGCATTGAGCTCGAACCACACCTGCCCCGGCGAGACGGTGGCGAGGTTCGGATGGGTATAGGTGTGGCTGCCGATCTCATGCCCCTCGGCGACCATCCGCTGGAGCAGCGAACGCTGGGTCAGCGCATTCTCGCCGACGATGAAGAAGGTGGCGGCGACGTGCTTCTGCTTGAGCACGTCGAGGATCTGCGGCGTCCAGGTGCGATCGGGACCGTCGTCGAAGGTCAGCGCGAGCTGGGTCTTGCGATAGCCGGTGCGATCGACCTCATAGGCCTTGGGCAGGCGATCGAAGCGCACGTCGGTGATCGCCCCACCCGGCCCCGCCACCGCATGACGCGCGCCGGGCACGGGGGTGGCGGCGATCTTGAGGATCTCGCCCGCGCCCTCGATGTCGACGTTGGTGCCGGCGGGGATGGCGTCGATCGCCGACGGCGGCGGCAAGGTGCGGTGATCGCGGCCGAACAGCGACCACAGGCCCGGGTCCTCCGAACCCAGCCGCCACAGAGCGACGCTGCCGACGCCGGCGCGGTGCAGCATCTCGATCTGGTTATAGGCGGAGGCGGCGTCGAGCAGCCAGACGACGTGGCGGGTGCCGCCCTCGCTATAGGCGAAGCTGCTGTTGCCGCTGGCGCGATCGAAGGCGGGCATCGTCCCCGAATCGCGCGCCGCCTGCCACGCCTCCTCGACGCCGAGCGGGTCGCCGCTGCCGTCGTGCCAGTCATAGGCGTAGGAGCCGATCGCGACGACGAGCTTGGCGGCGGGGATGCCGCGCGCCGCATTGGCGACGGTCTCGGCGAACCAATGCTGCGAGGCGATCGGACCGGCGGGGCCGCTCGTCTCGTGCTCGTCATAGGCCATCAGGAAGATCTTGTCGGTGACCCGGGCGTAGGCGGGCAGGTTCCAGTCGGGATTGGCAACCGGCGCGGCGATCGATACGCTCCAGCCACGCGGTGCGAAGCGGCGCTGCGCCTCGCCGAGGAAGGTGCGATAGTTCGCCTGCGCGCTCGCCGGCAGGTCCTCGAGATCGAAGAAGGCGCCGCCGGCGCCGTTCGCCGCCAGCCACGGGATCAGCCGGTCGAGAAAGGCGGCGCGCGCTTTCGGGTCGGCGAGCAGCGCGGCGGTGCCGGCGCCGTCCCAGGTGCCGTTGGTGGCATTCTGGATCATCGGGATGACGACCGGGCGATGCACCGCGCGGTTGAGGATGGCGCGGCCGGCGGTGTCACGGAACACGGTGAGGTGATGATCGGCGCCGGTGACCGAGACCCAGCCGGGGATCACCCAATCGAGCTGTTCGACATGGCGTTCGAGGCTGGCGGCGCTCGACGGGTCCCAGGGGGTGTGGAAGGCGATGGCGAGGTTGGGGTTGGCGGCCGCATCCTTGCCCCGGCCGGTGCCGAGCAGCTCGCCGGCGTAATAATTGAGGCCGCGCTTGGCGCGACGGATGACGCCGTGCGGGGGGGCGAGCCGGCGCAGCACCGGGCGCTCGACGTCCACCGGCAGCAGCGGCGCCGCAGGGACGGCGCCGATCGACACCGCGAACACCGCGACCGCGAGGATGACCAGCGCGACGAACGCGACGACGCCGAGCGTGAAGCGCCGCTTGCGCCGCCCGCTGGCGTCATAGAACACGGGATATTGAGACATGATACGGCACTTCCCCCCCGCCCCACATGCGCCAGACCGGGTGCCGCTATCAAGACGCGCCGATGACAAAGCCGTCACGGGCGGCGATCATACGCGGTGCAGGGGTCGACGTTCGGTCACTCCTCCTACCGGGCACGGCCATCGCATACGGACATCTGTTTGATCCGGACGACTTTCCAAACCCACTCCGTCACCCCGGACTTGATCCGGGGTCCCGCTTCTCTGGACTTGTCTCTTCTACACATCTGACG